>NZ_JBHVTN010000007.1:0-310213 GCF_042884655.1 Pseudarthrobacter sp. NPDC058119 | reverse complement strand
ACACCATCCGGCGCCACCGCCGCGGTCCGCGCCGCCCGCCATACGCCCCCCCCCCAAACCCGGGGGCGGCCCCGCACCATGGTGCGGGGCCGCCCCCTGTTTTTGTGCCGGCATGACGCCGGTCCGCCCTCGCGGGCAGAAGCCTAGGCCTGCTTGTTCTTCAGCTTGCCGGCCAGGGTGTTCCAGCGTGCCGCCAGGCCCCATTTGGTGACGTTGACCATGGCTTCGACCACGATGTTGCCGCTCATCTTGGAGGCACCGAGTTCCCGTTCGACGAAGGTGATGGGGCGTTCTTCGATGCGCAGGCCCAGTTTGGCGACGCGCCAGGCCAGGTCCACCTGGAAGCCGTAGCCCACCGAGTCGACCTGGTCGAGGTTGAGCTTTTCCAGGGTGGTCCTGCGGAAGGCGCGGTATCCGCCGGTCACGTCCCTGATGGGCAGGCCCAGCATGAGCCGGGCATAGGTGCTGCCTACCCGGGAGATTGCCTGGCGGTACAGCGGCCAGTTGACCACGCTGCCGCCGGGAACCCAGCGCGAGCCCATGGCCAGGTCTGCGCCCTGTTCGACGGCCTCAAGGAGTTGGGGAAGCTGTTCAGGCTGGTGGGAGCCGTCGGCATCCATTTCCACCAGGACGTCGTAGCCGGCATCCAGGCCCCATTTGAAACCGGCGATGTAGGCGGCGCCCAGTCCTTCCTTGCCCTTGCGGTGCAGGACGTGTACCTGGGAGTCTTCGGCCGCGAAGCCGTCGGCGAGCTGGCCGGTGCCGTCAGGGCTGTTGTCATCGACCACCAGCACGTCCGACGCCGGAACGGCTTTCCGCAGGCGCTGGAGCGTCTTGGGCAGCGATTCCAGTTCGTTGTAGGTGGGAATGATCGTAAGGACGCGCACAGAGGGCCTTTCCTGGTGGAAGTGGTCGGTGCACCTGATGCCGGATGGGCCGGCGGCGGGCGCAACTCCCCATTATAGGGTGGAGGGTTCCCGGGTCAGGAACGCAGGGCCGGGCTGGCGAACAGTTCGGCACCGTCTTTCACGGTTTGCAGGCACACCGGGTCCGAGCCCGTGTCCAGGGCCGGAAGGAGGGGGGTCCTGGCGCGCGGATCGGTGCTCCAGGACTGTACCCGCCCGTCTGCCACCTGGACCATCAGCTCTTCCACCTCCCAGACGGCGAAGCTGGCAGGGGCGCCCGGGACCAGCTGGCCGGCCATCGGGTTCGGGTGCCGTGCAGCGCGCCACCCCGCCCGGGTGTGGCCAAGGAACGCTGCCCGCGCAGAAATACGCTGGTCCGGGTTGTGGTGTTCCACGCAGGCGCGCACGCTGGACCAGGGACGTAGGGGCGTGACGGGGCTGTCGCTGCCGAAGCAGACGGGAACTCCGGCGGCGTAGAACGCGGCGAACGGGTTCATCGGCCCGCTTCGTTCCCCCAGCCGCCGCTCGTACAGGCCGCCTGGGCCGCCCCAGGCTGCGTCGAAGGAAGGCTGAGCGCTGACGGTCACGGAGTAGTGGGCCAGCCGGTCCACGGCTGCGGCGTCGGCCATCTCCACATGCTCAAACCGGTGGCCTGCGGCGCGCACCCGCTGCTCCCCCACTTCCTTGGCCGCCAGGTCCAGCGCCTCAAGTGCAGCATCCAGGCCGGCGTCCCCGATGACGTGGAACCCGCCCTGGATCCCCGCAAGCGAGCAGGCGGCAAGGTGGGCTGCCGCCTGGTCCACGCCCAGGTAGAGGGTTCCCCGCTCCTGGCCCGCATCGCTGTACCCGGCGCGCAGGGCGGCGGTGCGCGAGCCCAGGGAACCATCGATGTTCAGGTCTCCTGCAAGCCCGCGGACGCCCACCCCGAGCCCTGCCACCAGCGCGCGGGCCTCCTCCTCGGACGAGACCAGCCCGCCCCAGTACGGCATGACAGCGGGATAGCGCTGCCCGGCGTCAGGGGCGTTCCATCCTGCAGCGAGCCGCAGGTCATCGGCGCCGCCGATGTGGGGTGCGCCCATTTCGGCCAGGGCGACGTACCCGTTGGCAGCAGCTTCCGCCAGAGCGCGGGACTGGAGCCGCGCCAGCTCATTCCGGGGCAGTTGCCGGGCTGCCTTCCGTGCTGCCTCGTGGGCCGCCCGCGACACCCGGGCGCCGCCGTCGTAGCCGTCCTTGTCCTGAAGCTCCGCCGATGCGGCCAGGGACATGGACACCAGCGCCGAGTGGACGTCCACCCGGGAAAGGTAGACCGGCCTGCCCCCGGCTGCCCGGTCAAGCTCTTCCGCGGTGGGCAGGGTGGGATCCGCCCAGGTGCTCTCGTCCCAGCCGTGGCCGAGCACCGGTCCGTCCCCGCGGGCTCCGGCGACTGCATCCAGCAGTGCCCGGGCCGACGTCACCGGTCCCAGCTGGAGCGACTCGAGCGCGATTCCGGTTTCGGTCAGGTGCATGTGGGAGTCAACGAAGCCCGGTGCAACGAGGGCGCCGCGGAGGTCGATGATGTCCATGGTGGCATCGGCAATGGATGACGCCGCCTGTTCCGATCCCACCCAGGCAACCGTGTCCCCATCCACCAGCATGGCCGTGGCGAACGGATCAGCGGCTGTATAAACGGATCCGTTGCGGTACAGCACCGGGGCTGGACGGGAGCCGTTTGCGGGGGTCGAATCAGGGCGGGGCATAAAGGCAGGACTCCTGGAAGATGGGCAGGCCGGGTCGGCCCGGTTGGGGGTTATCGGGTTTAAAGGACGGACGAGTAAGCCACGACGCCGCGGCGGATGAGGTTGATCGCCTCGGCACAGAGCCGTGCCAGGCGCGGATCAAGGCCCGGGATTTTGGCCAGCTGGTCCAGCAGGTCCACCACCTGCTTGACCCAGCGGACAAAGTCCCCGGCGGCAAGGTCGGTGCCGCTCAGGACATCCTGCAGGTGGCGCCCGCGGGCCCATTTGTACAACGGCCACACGAGGCCGAGTTCGGGTTCGCCGGTCAGCGGAAGCTTGTTCTCCTCTTCCACGTCTTCGAGCACGGACCATTCCTTGACCACGATGTCCACCGAGGTCTCCAGGGAGACACTGGGCATGCGCGGCCGCAGGCCGCGGTCTTCGCGTTTCGCCTGGTAGACCAGGATGCTGGCCAGGGCAGCCACTTCCGCCGCGTCCAGGTCATTGAACGCGCCCAGCCGCAGGGACTGGGAGATCAGCAGGTCCTTCTCACCGTAGATCCGGCGCAGCCGCTGTCCGTCGGGGCTGATGTTCAGCCGGCCCTCTCCGGCGTCCTCGAGGTAGCCGTAGGCGGAAAGGACGTCGCAGACCCGGTCGAAGGTCTTGGCGATGGTGTTGGTGCGGCCCTGGATCTGGCGGACCAGGCCGTCAGTTTCGCGCCGCAGCTTCCACCAGCGCTCCGACCACCGGGCGTGGTCTTCGCGTTCGCTGCACCCGTGGCAGGGATGGGCTTTTAGGGCCCGGCGCAGGTCGGCGATCCGCCGCTCCTGGTTGGGGAGGGCTGCACCCCGGCCGAAGTCATGGTTGCGGTTCTGGCCGGGAGCGGGAGGACGGTTTTCGCGCAGGGCATTTCGGACGGAGGAGGCCAGGTCGCGGCGGGATTTCGGCACTTTTGCATTAAAGGATTTGGGGATCCGGACCCGGGTAACCGGCGCGATGGGCCCCTCCAGGTCGTCGGTTCCGATCCGGCGCAGTTGGTTGTCCAGGGTGAGCACGGCCGGCCGGGGTTCACGGCTTCCGTGGTCGGAACTGAGGACGACGGCGGGCCCCGGGGCACGTCCGCCGGGAACGTTCACCACGTCCCCGGGCAGGAGGCGGGCCAGGGAGTCGCCGCTGAGCGACTTCTGGACGCGGGACTTGGTGCGGGACGTGGCGCTCTCTGCATCGGAGAGCTCCCGTCGCAGCCGGGCATACTCCGTGAAGTCGCCCAAGTGGCAGGTCATGGATTTGGCGTAACCGGCAAGCGACTCCTCGCGGCTTCGCACCTGCCGGGCCAGCCCGACCACCGAGCGGTCAGCCTGGAACTGGGCAAACGAGGACTCCAGGATCTCGCGTGCCCTGGCACGTCCAAACTGTGCCAGCAGGTTGATGCTCATGTTGTAGGTGGGCCGGAAGCTCGAGTTCAGCGGATAGGTCCGCCGGGACGCCAGGCCGGCCACTGCCGTCGGGTCCGTCCCTGGTTGCCAGAGGACCACGGCATGGCCTTCGACGTCGATCCCCCGCCGGCCGGCCCTGCCTGTCAGCTGGGTGTATTCGCCTGCCGTGATGTCCACGTGGGCTTCGCCGTTGAATTTGTCCAGCTTTTCCAGCACTACTGAGCGGGCGGGCATGTTGACGCCCAAGGCCAGCGTCTCGGTGGCAAAGACAGCTTTCACCAGGCCGTCGGCGAACAGTTTCTCGACAACTTCCTTGAAGGTGGGCAACATACCGGCGTGGTGGGCAGCGAAGCCCCGCAGGAGGCCATCGCGCCAGGTCCAGAATCCCAGGACATCGAGATCGTCCGGCGGGATGTCCTGCCCGGCCTCGTCCACACGCTGGGCGATGATCCGCTGTTCCTTCTCGGTGGTAAGCCACAGGCCGGACCCTACGCATTGCGCGACTGCGGCTTCGCAGCCTGCCCGGGAGAAGATGAACGTGATGGCAGGGAGCAGGTCCATGCGGTCCAGGCTGGCAATGACCTGGGGACGGCTGGCGGGGCGCACTCCGGTCGGCTCTCCCCGGCCCGGCCGCTCGTACCCGCGCCGGCCCCGTTGCCCGCGGCCGCCGGGGCGGCTCCGGAAGCTTTGCTGGCTTTCGCTGCGTGCCACGGAGAGGAGGTCGGGATTGACGTCGAAGCCGCGCCCCTTGGCGGTCCCTGCCCGGTTCACTGACGTGGCGGGTTGCTGTCCCTCTTCGTCCACGGGCGGGGCTATCTCGTCGAACGTGGTTTCCCCGGCAAAAAGGTCCATGATCTGCCGTCCCACCATGACGTGCTGCCACAGCGGCACCGGCCGGTGTTCGGAGACGATGATGTCCGTGTCCCCGCGGACGGTGTCCAGCCAGGCACCAAATTCCTCGGCGTTCGAGACGGTGGCACTCAGCGAAGCGACCTGGACTTCACTGGGCAGGTGGATGATGACTTCTTCCCAGACTGCCCCGCGGAAACGGTCAGCAAGGTAGTGGACCTCGTCCATGACGACGTAGCCCAGGTCGTCCAAGGTGGCCGAATCGGCGTACAGCATGTTCCGCAGGACTTCGGTAGTCATGACCACCACCTGCGCGTCCCCGTTGATGCTGGTGTCGCCGGTTAGGAGGCCCACTTTGTCCGCACCGTATTTCTGGCTCAGTTCACTGAACTTCTGGTTGCTGAGCGCCTTGATGGGGGTGGTGTAGAAGGCTTTCAGGCCCCGCTGGAGTGCGAGGTAGATGGCGAACTCCCCCACGATGGTCTTGCCGGCTCCGGTAGGGGCGGCCACAAGGACTCCCCTGCCCTCCTGCAGCGAACGGCATGCCGCGCGCTGGAAGTCATCAAGCTCGAACTCAAGGGTCCGGGAAAACTGTCCGAGGTAGGTTGCCGCCTCTGCCTGGCGCTCGGCACTGGCACGGTACCTCTCGGCTGGCGAAAGTTCATCGGGATCGACGGGGCCGGCGGAGAAGGGTCCGGTGGTGGAGGACATACCCCAAGCCTAGCGGCAGGCTAGAGCTTCTTAAGTTCACTGCTGGGGGTGGCGATGTCAGCAGTGGCCTCGGTCTCCTCGACATGCTTGGCCTCGCGGCGTGCGCGGCGCTTGTCGTTCATGATGCAAATGCCGATCGCTGCGAAGAAGAGCGCCAGCAGAGGGCCGGCCAGCATGAACATGGAGATGGCATCCGCACCCGGTGCTGCGATGGCTGCCAGGACGAACACCAGGAACACGGTGATTCGCCAGGCCTTCAGGATGGTGCGGCCGGATACGATGCCCGCCATGTTGACGCCAACCAGCACCACCGGGACGAGGAAGGCCAGGCCCAGCATCAGCACCATGCGGGTGACGAATTCGATGTAGGTCCTGGCGTCTATGACGCTGGAGGAACCCGCGGGCGTGAACTGGGTCAGCGCGTGGACCACCTGCGGCACTACGAGCCAGCCCACCCAGATTCCGGCAAGGAAGAGCGGAATCGCAGCTGCCATATACCCCAGCGTGTAGCGCCGTTCCTTGGAGGTCAGCCCCGGGGTTATGAACGCCCACAGCTGGTAGATCCAGATGGGGCTGGAGATGACGGCGCCAATGAGCAGCGACATCTGCAGCTTGAAGTCGAAGGGTGACGCGATGGTGCCGAAGTTGATGGCCGCCAGTCCCCCGGTTTCATTCGAAATCCGGTTCACCGGTTCGGCAAGGGCCTTCAACAGCGGATCGTAAAGTATCCAGCCCCCAATGCCGCCAATAACGACGCCGATAGCCGACTTGATCAGCCGGTTCTTCAGCTCCTTGAGGTGCTCCCAAAGGGACATTCGCCCCTCGGGATTGGCTTTACGGGCCCGCGACAGTGCCACGGGAGGTCAGGCGCGGGTTGACGGCGGAACGTCAGTGCCGTCAGTCGGCTCACCGGGCTTCGCCTTGGGGTGGTTCACGATGGTGCCTTCCACGGGGCCATTTGCCTCAGTGGTGGTGTCGGCTTTGCCGTCGTTCTTCATTTCCTTGACCTCGGACTTGATGATCCGCATGGACTGGCCCAGGCTGCGGGCCATGGCCGGAAGCTTGGGCGCGGCGAAAAGAAGCAAAGCAACAACGATGATAATTACGATCGGCCAAGGGCCATCAAAGAGTCTTCCCACGGGAAATCCTTTCCTCTAAATACATCCTACTTCTATGTGAAGTCGAGATCTCCGAGCGCCTGCGGCTGGCCCCGGTCCTTTTTGCGCTGCACTCGCCGGCGGCGGCGATCTTCGCGCCGGGCCGATTTGGATGCCTCGTAATCATGTCGCATGAGCGCGGGTGAGGCAAAAACGGCAGAACCGGGCGGGTCCGGCCGCGTCTCCGTGGATTCCTGGATTTCGACGGGGGCCAGGTGTCCCAGCTTTTCACCCGCAGCGCTGAGGTCCTTGACCGTCGCCATGAACTGGCGGAAGAGACGGATGCCCAGAAGGACGTAGAACAGTACGGACACTGCAACGAGCGCCACCCATATAAGAATCCAGGACCACCAAGGCATGCTGAGAAGTCTATCCGGCGTACCTGTCCAGCGAGGCCGCCAGCCACTCCCGCGCGGCGTCAGCGAGCCCAACAGGATCCAGGATGCGGACCATGCCCCCGTGCTGGGCCACGAACATCGGCAGCCAGGCCGTGTTGCCGAACCTGATCTCGGCCACCAATCCGCCGTCGGGCAACTCCGCGGTGCGCTCGGCGTAGTAGTCTTCCGCCAGCCCCCGCCCCTGCCGGGTGAGCTGGACGGTAACTGGGGTGTCGTCGTCGTTCGCTGTGAACAGTTTGGCGGGGACGCCTCCCTCCGGCGTCCCATGCGTGCCGGCGGGCCGGCCGTTGGGGCGCACCTCCTGGATTCGGTCCAGCCGGAAATTCCGCAGCCCGTCCACCAAATGGCACCAGGCTTCGAAATACCAGGTGTTGTCGAGGGAGTAGAGCCGCAGGGGGTCCACGTCGCGCTCGGTTACCGCGTCCCGCTGGGGCGAGAGGTAGGCCATGTGGAGCTGGGAACCGGACTCGATTGCCTGCCGCACCGTGGCGTGGGTGGCAGCGTCCCCGGGAGCCACCTGCGGCCCTGCGATGGAGGCGGCGGCGAGTCCTTCCTCGCCGGCGGCGGCAAGGAGCTTCAACGTGACCGATTCCAGGGCGCCTCCGCCGTGCAGGCCGGGCAGGGTGTTCAGGGTTTCCAGGCCGGTCAACAGGGCACACGCCTCCGCGACCGTAAACCGGACGGGCCTGTTCAAGTCCAGGTCCTGGGTGATGTACACGTGGTCGTCGTCCCACTGGATGTCGAGGAGGTCGTCAGGATAGCCCTCGGGCAAGCCTGAGCAGATGAGGATCTGCAGGTCCGCCTCGAGTTCTTCCCTCGTGACGCCAAAGTGCTTTGCCACGTCCCGGATATGCAGGCCCTGGTTGTGGACCAGGAACGGGACCAACTGCAGCATGCGCTTGAGCTGGTCCTCCGAGGTGCCCTTCCGGGCTGCCCGGGGGCGGGTATCGGAGAAAGCGTAGGCCGGGACGGGCGCGGAGGTGAAGTCGGCTGCAGCCCGCAGCCGGCGCCGCACTGCCCCCGCCAGGTCCGCGGGTGCCACAACCAGGGCATCGGGTCCATAGCTGGCCAACTCTTCGGCGAGGACCTCCGGGTCGCGGTACTCAACGACCAACCGGTCCCAACCGACGTCGGGCATTGCCGGAGCCTGGTCTGCGCCGCCGGCCGTTGCCCGACGGCGCAGCGCCAGCAGGCGCCCCTGCCTGACGTCTACGACGGCGGTGCGCAGCGGCAGCTCAGGCAACCGGTCCAGTTCGGCGCGGATGTTGAAGCCCGCAGGTGGACTGTAGTGCTCTTTATTGAGGACGGTCACCGCGCTGGTGAGGCGGGACAGCCGGAAGTGACGGGGAGCGTTCCGGGCCCGGTCGTAGCCCATAAGGTACCACTGGCCGAAACGGCTGCCGAGGCCCCACGGCTCCACCCGCCGTTCCTCCTCCTGGCCGGTGCTTCCGGCGAGGTACGTAAAGCTGACTGGATGGCGGGCGTGCATGGCGGCAACGAGGTCGTCGAAGGCCTGTCCGGCGGGTTTGATGCGCGGCTGGACGCCGGCGGGCAGTTCCACGTCGGCGAGCCTGCCTGAGGCCTGGAGCTTGCGGAGGGCGCTCTGGGCGGCCGTCCCCAGTGCGGCCCGCTCCCAGAGCTGGGAGGCCAACAGGAGGACAGTCCATTCCTCCGGTCCCAGCTGCACATCAGGGAGCCGGCTGGATTCCTTGCCGATCCGGTACCTGGTGGTGGCGGGGTCGTCCTCGCTCCAGCCGAGGTCCGTCAGGGTCTCAACCTCGAACCCCATGGCCCGCAGGTCGTTTTTGTCCCGCTCGAACATGCGCCCGAAGGCGACGTCGTTGCCCGAGCTGTCGTGGTAGACCTTTTCGCGCAATTCACTGCGGTGCAGTCCGTAGCGGGTATTGAGCAGCGCAATCAGCAGGTTGAGGAGTCGTTCAGTGCGGGATACGGACACCTTGGTTACGTTACTAAACTCCCCGGGCGAAAGCAGAAAGCGCGGCAGCCGGGAGGTTGTCCTCCCTGCTGCCGCGCTTCGCGGTGCGATCAGTTTCTGCGTGTTGCGTCGCCTCAGCGGACGGCGACGAGGTCCACGACGAAAATCAGTGCCTCGTTGGGGGCGATGGCTCCGCCGGCTCCGCGGGAGCCGTAGGCCAGCTCGGAGGGGATCTCCAGGCGGCGGCGACCGCCGACCTTCATGCCCAGGAGGCCCTGGTCCCAGCCCTGGATGACCTGGCCGACGCCGACCCGGAAGTCCAGCGGTGCGCCGCGTCCCCAGGAGGCGTCGAATTCTTCGCCTGTGGACCAGGCAACGCCCACATAGTGGGTTGAGACGGTGTCCCCTGCCTTGGCCTCCTTGCCGTCACCCTCGATGAGGTCCGTGATGACGAGTTCCGTGGGGACGTCGCCTTCCGGGAAGTCGATCTCGGGCTTCTGGCGGTCGAATTCCCGCTGTCCAAAAGACATGATTACTCCTAATGAGTGGGTGATGGGTGCCGCGAAGGACGCGGCGTTCCTGTAAGTCTTGCTACTTGACCCCGAGGATGTCCACTACGAAGACAAGGTCGCCCTTTGCCTGGCCCTGGCCGGCATCTCCGTAGGCCAGGTCCTTGGGGATGACCAGCAGGACGCGGGAGCCCACGGTCTTACCCGCAAGGCCCTGGGTCCAGCCCTTGATGACGCCCGTGAGCGGGAAAGTGGCTGGCTGGCCGCGGTCGAAGCTGGAGTCGAACTTGGTGCCGTCGGAGAGATTGACGCCAACGTAGTTGACGGTGAGAGTGTCGGATTCCTTGACGGTGGCGCCCGTTCCCTTGATCAGGTCCTGGGAAACCAGGGCGGTGGGAGCGGGTGCACCTGCGACGTTGATCTCCGGAACGCCGTCTTTTTCCGTCACAGTCGGCAGGCCGGCAGGCGGCGTCACGGCGTCACCCTGCGGCTTGTCGAGGACGGGGGTGGGGTCCGAGGCGGAAAGGACCTTGATGATCAGCAGCTGGGAAGGCCCGGCTGCTGCGCTGGGGCTGGCACCATCTGACGGGCTCGGGCTGGCCGAGGGCGCACTCTGCTGGGCAGGGACGGCCAGGGCAAGGCTGGAGCCAACCTTTGCACCCACGAAGGCGTTGTAGATGACGGCGCTGCTGGTCTTGAGCTCGTCGTTCAGCTCCAGGCTTTCAGGCTCATTGGGGAACGTATCCTCCAGCTGGGAGCCGTCCGAACCGTTGAGGGCCAGGATGGAGATCTTGGCTACCTGGTTTGCCTTGACGGTGTCGCCGCTGCCTTCGGAAACCACCTTGATAGTGGGCTGGGTGACGGCCAGGGGCTTGTCGAAGTCCACACCCGGGGCCTTCTTGTCCCCGTTGTCGGTCAGCTTGAGGGAGTCGAACTTTGCAGTCTCCCCGGCGGACTGGCTGCTCGGCTCAGGCTGCGAGGCGGTGCCTCCGCAGGCGGTCAGGAGCAGCAGGCCGGGAAGGAGGATTGCTAGTAGTCGGCGCACGTAGTAAAACTTTCGTCGGGGCAGGGTGGACACGGCTCTGCCGCATGATTGCGGACACTGCCGTGGAAGGTCCCGTTAAAAAGAACCTTATCCAGAATAGACCCTGAAGCTGGACGTCAGCCCGGAGCCGATCAACCCATGGAGTCCAACAGGGCATCCACGCGCTCATCGACGCTGCGGAAGGGATCCTTGCAGAGGATGGTCTGGTGTGCGCGGTCGTTGAGTTTCAGGTGTACCCAGTCCACGGTGTAGTCGCGTCCCAGTTCCTGCGCACGGCGGACAAAGTCGCCGCGCAGCTTGGCGCGGGTCGTTTGCGGCGGCGCGTCAACGGCCCCCTTGATCACGGTGTCATCGACAATGCGACGCACCGCGCCCCGCGACTGCAGCAGGTAGTACAGGCCGCGGCTGCGGGAGATGTCGTGGTAGGTCAGGTCGAGCTGGGCAATCCGGGGTGCCTCCAGGCCAAGGTTGTGCCGTTCGCGGTAGTTGTCCATCAGCTTCTTCTTGATGGCCCAGTCGATTTCGGTATCGATCCCCCGGGCGTCTCCGGTCTCGATCGCATGGAGTGTCCGCTCCCAAAGGTCCAGGATCAGGGGAACATGCGGGTTGTGGGCGCCATGCTCCTGGACGAAGGCTGTGACCTTGGTCAGGTACTCCTGTTGGATTTCAAGTGCGGTGAGCTGGCGTCCGTTGGCGAGGCGGACCAGCGCACGGCCACTAAGGTCGTGGGAAATTTCCCGGATGCTTCGGATGGGGTTCTCCATCCGCATGTCCCGCATGATCACCCCGGCCTCGATCATTCGAAGGACCAGGTCCACGGTGCCGACTTTCATCAGCGCGGTGGCCTCGGACATGTTGGAGTCCCCCACGATCACGTGCAGCCGCCGGTAGAATTCGGCATCGGCATGCGGTTCGTCCCTGGTGTTGATGATGGGCCGGGACCGGGTGGTGGCGGAGGAGACGCCCTCCCAGATGTGGTCGGCACGCTGGGAGAAAGCATACGTCGCACCGTGGGGGGTCTTCAGGATCTTTCCCGCGCCGGCGATGAGCTGGCGGGTGACCAGGAACGGAATCAGGATTTCGGCGAGGCGGGAAAACTCGCCGCGCCGGGGAATCAGGTAGTTCTCGTGGCTGCCGTAGGAGTTCCCTGCCGAGTCGGTGTTGTTCTTGAACAGGTACACGGTGCCGTTGAAGCCCTCGGCGGCCAGGCGTGCCTGGGCCTCATCCACGAGGTCGTCAAGGATCAGTTCGCCGGCCCGGTCGTGCGCGATCAGCTGGGCAAGGTCGTCGCACTCGGCCGTGGCGTATTCCGGGTGGGACCCGACATCGAGGTACAGGCGCGAACCATTGGTGAGGAACACATTGGACGAGCGCCCCCAGCTGACCACCTTGCGGAACAGGTACCGGGCCACCTCCTCCGGGGCAAGAGGCCTCGAGTCCGGGCTCGAGTAGGAGATCCCAAACTCGGTTTCGATACCGAAGATTCTCTTGTCCATGTGGTCCTCCTAGGCCAGCAGTGCGGTGATGTCCGCGTCGTTCAGCCGGCGGAAGGCACGCCGGGTGCCGCGGGAGTTTTCCGAGACCCTGTCCAGGACGGCAACTTCCAGGGCACCCGGCGGCAATGGTGCCGGCGGCTGGTCACCCTCCTGGGCAGGGGTAAGTCCCTTCAGTGCCAGCCGTACGGCGTCGGCGAAGCCCAGCGAGGCCTGCCACCCTTCCCCGATGGCGGCAGACACTTTTTCAGCTTGTCCGCCCATGACAACAAAGCTGTGTTCGTCGGCGATCGAGCCGTCGAAGGTCAGCCGGTAGAGATGGTCCTCGGCCTGCGTGGGTCCAACTTCGGCCACGGCGAGTTCCACCTCGAAGGGTTTTTGCTCGGCGGTGAAGACGGCTCCGAGGCTTTGGGCGTACACGCTTGCCAGGCCCCGCGCTGTCACATCCTCACGGTCGTAGGAGTATCCCCTGACGTCGGCGTAGCGGACTCCTGCCTGGCGGAGGCTTTCGAATTCGTTGTACTTGCCGACGGCGGCAAATGCGATTTTGTCGTAGATTTCGCCGATCTTATGCAGGGACGGCGAGGGGTTCTCGGCCACGAGGGCAATGCCGTCGGCACAGCTGATGACCACGACGGAGCGGCCGCGCGCGATCCCTTTCCGCGCGAAGTCAGCGCGGTCCTTCATCAGCTGTTCAGGTGAGACATAGAACTGCTGGGTCATCTCAGGCCTCCCGTCCGGCGATCGTGCGCGCTTCAATCACGCCGCGTGAGGCCGCCGCGAGTTCGGCTTCAGGAACACGCCGGGCTCCGGTCCTGTCAACCGTGTATACTACGGGCCACAACTGGCGGACTGTATCCGGACCGCCTGTGGCCGAATCGTCGTCGGCAGCGTCATACAGGGACTCCACGGCAACGGAGAGGGCCTGTTCCGGGGTGAGGTTGGGCCGCCAAAGCTTCTTCAGGGCGCCGCGTGCGAAGACGGAGCCGGAACCGACGGTGTGGTGTTCGTGTTCCTCGTACCTGCCGCCGGTGACATCGTAGGAAAACAGCCGGCCAACGCCGGCGGTGATATCGAATCCGGCGAACAGGGGCACCACCGCAAGTCCCTGGAGGGCCATTGGGAGGTTGCCCCTGATCATGGCACCCAAACGGTTTGCCTTGCCTTCCAGGCTGAGCTGGGTGCCTTCAATCTTTTCGTAATGCTCGAGTTCAACCTGGAACAGCCGCGTCAGGTCAATGGCTATGCCGGCGGTTCCGGCGATGCCCAGGACAGAGAAGTGGTCAGCCGGGAAGACCTTCTCGATGTGCCTGCTGGCAATGACGTTTCCCATGGTGGCCCGCCTGTCGCCCGCCATCAGGACGCCACCGCCGTAGCTCATGGCCACGATGGTGGTGGCATGGGGCACCTGGACCGGTGCAGCGGTTGATGCACCACCCTGGAGGGACCGGCTGAAGGGCAACAGCTCAGGCCGGTCCCGCTGCAGGTGTTCGGTAAAGGACGAGGTGGCGTTGGCGGCTACCTGGTTGGCGGTTGATTCCTGCACTCATCACTCCTTGAACGTGGTACTCACAACGTCGGTACAGATCCCGGCCGGCCGCGGCTTCAGCCACAAAGTGGTCCGGGTTACTGGCCGCCCTTTTGGACGAACGCCCGGACGAACTCTTCGGCGTTGGATTCGAGGACGCCGTCGATCTCGTCGAGCAGGTCATCCACGCCTTCGGTCGATGCCGAGGCCTGCGCCTCCGGTGCTGCCGGGGGTGCTTCGGGGATGTCTTCGTCGACTTGGGTGTCACGTGACTGCGGCTGCTGCTGCTCCTGGCCTGCCATTGGTTTCCCTCTTTCTTCCGTCGGTGGATCCGGCGGATCCTCCGATATGCCCATCCTGCCACGGGACGGGCGTTCCGGCGCGGTTTACGCCGCAGGCGGAGTGCTGTTGTGTCCCAGCAGTTCACCCAGGAACGGTCCCGCTTCCCGGTAGCGCTCAAACAACGCTCCAGTCAGGGCTTTGGTTCCCCTCAGGGGCTCACGGGTGGGTACCCGTTGAAGCCGCCCGTAGCCGGGCACGTCGAAGATGACCGAATCCCAGCTTGCCCCCACAACGTCCTTGCCGAAGCTGCTGATGCACTTTCCCCGGAAGAACGCCCGGGTATCTGCCGGTGGCTCTGCCACGGCCGCTGCGATGGCGGAATCATCCACCACCCGCTGCATGCGGTTCCTGGACAGCAGCCTGTAGTAGAGGCCCTTTTCGGGCCTGATGTCGGCCCACTGCAGGTCGACAAGGCCCAGTCGTGCGTCGTTCCAGTCCAGGCCGTCGCGCTGGCGGTAGCCATCCAGGAGGGAGAGCTTGGCCAGCCATTCCACCGAGGTTGCCGCCGCGGCCCTGTCGCTGTCGAGCTGGGTGAGGACCGACGCCCACCGTTCCAGGACCTCGTGGGTGTGTCCGTCGCCGTCCACGGCATCGCCCACGCCGGTGTCCTGGGCGAGTTTGGCGGCGGCCTCGTGGTACATCCACTGGAGATCCAGTGCCGTGACGCGCCTGCCGTCGAGCAACCGGATCCTGGCGGTCAGGGACGTATCGTGGCTCACCGTCTTGAGGGCAGTGACGGGCTCGTATACCTCGATTTTCGGAGCCAGCCCGGCCTCGATCAGGCTGAGGACAAGGGCGGTGGTGCCGAACTTGAGGTAGTTGGACACCTGGCTGAGGTTGGCGTCTCCGATGATGACGTGCAGCCGCCGGTATTTGTCGGCGGTGGCGTGTGGCTCATCCCGGGTGTTGATGAGGGGGCGGCGGATGGTGGTCTCCAGGCCCACCTCTGCTTCGAAGAAGTCGGCGCGCTGGCTGATTTGGAAGCCGGGGGCGGAGCTGTCCTGGCCGATCCCCAGCCGGCCTGCCCCGCACACCACCTGCCGGCTGACGAAGAACGGGGTCAGCCCGCGCACAATGTCCCCGAACGGGACGGACCTGGGCATGAGGTAGTTCTCGTGCGAGCCGTACGAAACGGATTTGTTGTCCGTGTTGTTCTTGTAGAGATTGACCGGGGGCAGTGTCGGGTCCGCTGCCAGCCGGCGCACGGCCGCGAGGCCGACAAGGTCGCCGGCGGCGTCCCAGGCCACCGCGTCCCGGGGGTTCGTTACCTCGGGGCTGGAGTATTCCGGATGGGCGTGGTCGACATACAGCCGCGCGCCGTTGCCGAGGACCATGTTCATCAGGAGGGTCCCCGACTCGTCCTGCCCGTCCAGTTCCAGTTCCTCGCGGCCGTAGGCCAAAGCCACGGCCTCCGCGTCGAGAACCGGCGGCTGGTCGGTCAGCTGGGATGGATGGGCAGCGCCGCGGTCCACCGTCCAGCCACGGGCATCGTGCAGTGGCTCCTCATCCGTGTAGTCCCACCGTGTTTCGGCCCCGCCGGCCGCCCGCTGCCGCGTGACCTGGGCGTAGGCCTGGACCACGCGGGCGCTCATCATGGTGGCGTTGGCGGATGGGGCTGACGGAGCGTGGATTCCGTATTCGGTTTCTGCCCCCATGACCCGCATGGCCCCGCCGGCGGGGAGGGCTTCCCCGGCGGCGGATCCCTGTGGACCCGTCACAGATACTGTCCAGTAGTGGGCATTGTCTCGATGGACTTGCCGGGCTCCTGGCCGGCTTTGCCCTGCACGATGGTGCGGATATAGGTAATCCGTTCACCTTTCTTTCCGGAGATGCGTGCCCAGTCATCGGGGTTGGTGGTGTTGGGCATGTCTTCGTGTTCCCGAAACTCGTCCACCACGGCGCGCAGCAGGTGCTCGATCCGGAGCCCCTTCTGGTGCGATGTCAGCAGGTCCTTGATGGCATACTTCTTGGCCCGGTCCACTACGTTCTGCACCACGGCACCGGAGTTGAAATCTTTGAAGTACAGCATTTCGGTGTCACCGTTGGCATAGGTGACTTCCAGGAACTCATTGGATTTGTCGGTGGAGTACATGGCCTCCACGGTGCGCTGGACCATGGCGTCGACGGTGGCCTGGACATCTCCGTTGTGTTCGGCCAGGTCTGATTCGTGGAACGGCAGGTCCGGTGTGATGTATTTGTTGAAGATGTCGGCCGCTGCCTCTGCATCGGGCCGCTGGATCTTGACCTTCACGTCGAGCCGGCCGGGCCGGAGGATGGCGGGATCGATCATGTCCTCACGGTTGGACGCGCCGATGACGATCACATTGTCCAGGCGCTCGACGCCGTCGATCTCGCTGAGGAGCTGGGGCACGATGGTGGTTTCGACGTCGGACGAGATGCCGGTGCCGCGGGTGCGGAACAGCGAGTCCATTTCGTCGAAGAACACCACAACGGGGCTGCCGTCCGAGGCCTTTTCCCGGGCGCGGGAGAAGATCAGGCGGATATGCCGCTCTGTCTCGCCCACGTACTTGTCAAGGAGTTCGGGGCCCTTGATGTTCAGGAAGTAGCTCTTCAGGTCCACGTTGCCGGACCGCTCCGCTGCCCGGGCCGCGAGCGAATTGGCTACGGCCTTGGCAATCAGGGTCTTGCCGCAGCCGGGAGGGCCGTAGAGCAGGATGCCCTTGGGAGCCTTGAGGCCGTGCTCACGGTAGAGATCGGGGTGCAGGAACGGCAGTTCCACGGCGTCCCGGATCTGCTCGATCTGGGGGCCAAGGCCGCCGATGTCCTCATAGGTGATGTCCGGAACTTCCTCGAGGACAAGGTTTTCCACCTCTGAACGGGGAACCTTCTCCAGCGCGTATCCGGTACGGGAATCCACGGACAGGGCGTCGCCGACCCTCAGTTTTTCGGACAGGAGCGCACCGGAGAGCCGCACAACGCGTTCTTCGTCCGCGCGGCCCACCACAAGGGCGCGGTCCCGTCCGAGCATTTCCTTCAGGGTGGCCAGTTCGCCGGCCCGCTCGTAACCCAGTCCCGCGACGATCAGGAGTGCCTCGTTCAGCAGCACTTCCTGGCCGACCGCAAGCTGGTTGATGTTGACCAGCGGGCTGATGCCCACGCGCATCTTACGGCCCGCGTTGAAGATGTCCACCGATTCCTCGGTGGCGGCCTGGCCGCTGTTGCCGGGGGCGGGCTGCCGCTTGGGGTTGATCTGGAGGATGGTGCCGAAGCTGTAGGGCGGTTGCCCTTCCTGGTCCAGGGCGTTCTTGAGGCGGAGAATCTCCGCCTTCGCCGTCTCAAGCATGCTGACCAGCTTCGAGTTGTTCTGCGTTGCCGCTGCCAACTGGCGGTCGATGTGCCTGAGCTTGTCCCGAAGTATGTTGACCTGGCGGTCAGCAACCGAGAGGTCGTTGGCGGCAGACTGCTCTGCCGGTGTACGTCCGGAGTCCTGGTTTGGTGTCTCCATGATGTATCAGCCCCTTCCTGCGCTTCTCTTAAGACATTAGTCCCAAGAGGCCGGGTAGGGATGGAGGCTCCCGAAATATGGACTAGTTCGTGACCTCGGGGTTGTCCACCACGTTGGTCCCCGCGATGGCGTCCCGGGCGGCGCGCCGGAGCTTCTTGTCGGATACCGCCCGCTCCCCCACAGCTCCTGGAGTCCAGGCGTTGACGTCCTCTTCGTTGAATTCGGTCTTGGACGGGCGGCGCTTGACCGAGATGCCCGTGACGCCGTCTGCCAGCCGCCGGGTGACCAGCAGGAACCCTGTGTGGGCCACCATCCGGTGGTCAGGACGCACGGCAAGGCCTTCGAGGTGCCAGCCGCGGACCATCGACTCCCAGGCGTCCGGTTCGGTGAAGCGTCCGTCGGCCCGGATGGCTTCGGCCGTGCGGGAGAGCTGGGTAACCGTGGCGACATAGTTGATCCAGACGCCGCCGGGGGCCAGCACGGTGGCGACGGCGTCGAGGCACTCCCACGGCGCCAGCATGTCCAAGACCACGCGGTCCACGGAGCCGGGCTCCTCGGCCTTGACCACTTCCTCCTGGAAGTCGCCGAGGGAGATCTGCCACGCGGGGTGGGGACCGCCGAAGATGGTTTCCACGTTGCCGCGGGCGATGTCCGCGAACTCCTCGCGCCGTTCGAAGGAGTGCAGGTAGCCGTTGTCGCCCACCGCGCGGAGCAGCGAAATGGACAGCGCGCCCGATCCGACGCCGGCCTCCACGACGCGTGCGCCGGGGAAGATGTCCGCCATCGTGACGATCTGGCCGGCGTCCTTGGGATACACGACGGCGGCGCCGCGCGGCATGGACAGCACGAAGTCGGAGAGCAGGGGCCGGAGGGTCTGGTACTGCTGGCCCACGTTGTTCACCACTACCGAGCCGTCCACCTGGCCAATGATTTCGTCATGGTTCAGGAAGCCGCGGTGGGTGTGGAATGCGCCGCCGCGCTCCAGCGTGATCGTGTTCATCCGGCCACGCTCGTCGGTCAGTTGGACGCGTTCGCCCTCCCGGAAAGGGCCGCGGCGACGGGCAGCGCCCACCGGCTGCGAGCCGCTGGCAGCACCGGCTTGCGCTGCTCCCTTGGCGTCGTTAACGGCAGTTTCGCTGCTCATGATTCTTCCTCGCTCCTGTAAACCTGTTGTGCCTCGGTCCTGGTGGTCCATGGGACGCTGTGGCTTCCGCGGCAATGCACGACCGGCAGGTAACTCTACCGGGTCTGGCCCTGCGGGTGCCTATCGTTGCGCAGGCGCTTGCCGGTGATGGCGGCGAGGACGGCTTCCTGCGTCAGCAATCCGGTGACGGTTCCGTTGTGGTCAACCACGGCGTAGTGGCGTCCCTCGAGCTGGGAGAGGAACTGGATCAGTTCCTGCCCCCTGGACCACTCCGGAATGTAGGCGCCGGCGGCCAGGGGAAACGAGACGGCGGTGACGGGGGTGGTATCTGCCGCTGCGCCGGGTACCGCTGCAAGGGCGCCCGGGTCCACCACTCCTTCCGGCCGTCCGTCGGAACCGCAGACCACCACTGATTTCGTTCCTTCCGCGCCCAGCCGGAGGGCGTCCCGGACCGTGGCGGTGGAGGGAACGCCGGCAGCCGGCGTTGACAAAGCTGCGGCGCTGACCAGTGGGAGACGCCCGCGAAGGGTGCCCTGCTGGATGGACGCTGATGCGCCCATCCAGAGGAATCCGCCCACCAGGATGGTGATCATCAGGAGGCTGAATTCGGGCTGGTCGCCGGCGAGGAACGGACGAAGGAGGAACCAGTAGCCGATGGCGAGGACGATGATCCGGCCGCCCCACCCGGCCGCCACGGTGCCTTTCGCCTGGCTGCCGGTGGCTTTCCAGACGATGGATTCGACCAGCCGGCCGCCGTCGAGTGGAAGGCCCGGCAGGACGTTGAAGACCCCGATGAGGAAGTTGGCCCACATGAAGATGTTCGTCAGGATCTCGGCCACGCTTCCCAGGCTGTTGGTGCTGAGCACCAGCCACGCTCCGCCGGCGAGGACGAAATTCGCGGCCGGGCCGGCCAGGGCGACGAGAACTGACCGGCCGGGGGAAGAGGTGAAGCTTTCAAACTGGGTGTGCCCGCCCCAGAGGTTGAGGACGATCTTCTGGGTGGGCCAGCCGTAGATTTTTGCCGTCAGGGCGTGGGCAAGTTCGTGGACAAGGACCGAGATGAGCAACAACACGGCATAGGCAAAAGCCACCACGTAGGCGCTGACGCCCAGCATGGGGTGGTTTCGGGCAAGTACGGGTCCGTAGACGATCACCGTGAACGCTGCGATCACGAACCACGAGTAGGCCAGCACCACCGGCACGCCGGCGATGCGCCCCAGGGGAATGCCCTCGCGGCGCGCCGGTGCGGTGCCTTGTCCGGCCTTCGGTTCAGCCACCGTGACCACCGGGCGAGGCGGCCGCCCCAGAGGAACCGGCCGGCAGGAGCAGGGCTTCCAGCTCCTCCAGGCCACGGCCGGACAGGGAATCCCACAGCGCGTAACTGCCGGTGTCCGGAAGCGGAACAATGTGCGGGACAGCCACGGTGGCCACGCCGGAGGCCACGGCCGCGGCCACGCCCGGCACGGAGTCTTCCAAGGCTACGCAGTGGTGGATTCCAAGGTCGGGATCGTCCTCCTGCAGGAGTTCGACGGCGGTCAGGTATGCCTCGGGGTGCGGCTTGCCCTGGCTCACCGTGTCTCCGGTGACCAGTACGTCGAAATACGGACGGGGAAGGCTGGCCACCACTTCGCGGGCCAACGGCCCCTCGGACATGGTGACCAAGGCGCAGCGCACGCCGGCCAGGTGCAATTCCTCCAGGAGTTCGCGGGCGCCCGGCCGCCAGGGTACCTGCTGCTGGACGCTGCTGACCACCTGGGCGGTCAGGGTGTCGATGATTTCCCGGATTTCGAGGTCGACGCCGGCTTGCTGGAGCAGGCCGGCGGAGAACGTCAGCGACTGGCCAACCAGCTGCATTGCCTGGTCATGGCTCCACGTTCCCCCGTGGGCCTCCACCAGCGCATGCTCCGCGGCGATCCAGTATGGCTCGGTGTCCACAATGGTTCCATCCATGTCCCAGAGGACGGCTTTAAGCGGGGAGCTGGCGGCAGGAATTGGCATAACGCCAGTCTACGGGGCGTGGCTGGGCGGAGGCTGTGGGCTACGCCCTTGGCGAATATGCCATGGCCGGACGCCCCCTGGGTGCGTTTGACGGGATTTGCGGCGCTTCATTCCCTGCACGGGCCAGCCGCTTGGACGTAGGGTGAAGAAATGAATAGCTTCGAGGGAGACACCGCCGAACAGGGTGCCGGACCCGAGCGGGAACGGTTCCTGCAGCCAGTCGCTGACGGACAGCGCGTAACTGTGATGCTTGCCGCCTTTGAGGGGTGGAACGACGCCGGAGAAGCAGCCAGCGATTCACTGCGCTACCTGAACAAACTATGGGGCGGCAAGAAAGTCGCTTCCATCGATGCCGACGAGTACTACGACTTCCAGTTCACCCGCCCCACGGTGCGCCGGAACGCGGCCGGTGAACGCAAAATCAAATGGCCTTCCACCCGGATCTACAAGGCCGGTGCACCCAACTCCAATGTGGATGTCATCTTTGTCCAGGGAACCGAGCCCTCCTACAAATGGCGTGCCTACACCGCTGAGCTGCTGGTCCACGCCGAGGCCCTCAACGTGGATTACGTGGTGCTGGTGGGCGCCCTCCTGGCCGACGTTCCGCACAGCCGCCCAATCCCGGTGAGCACATCCTCGGACGACGCTCCGCTCCGGGAGCGCATGAACCTGGAAGCGTCACAGTATGAGGGTCCCGTAGGGATCGTGGGGGTCCTCTCAGAGGTGGCCCTTCTTGCCGGCATCCCCACGGTGTCTTTGTGGGCCGCAGTGCCGCACTATGTGGCCCAGGCGCCGTCCCCCAAGGCCCAGCTGGCCCTCCTGCACCGGATCGAGGAGCTCCTCCAAGTGCCGCTGGACACGCACGAGCTGGCTGAGGAAGCTGACGCCTGGGAGCGCGGTGTGGACGAACTTGCCACGGAGGACCCTGAGATTGCGGCATACGTCAGGCAGCTGGAGGAAGCCAAGGATACGGCAGACCTTCCCGAAGCCAGCGGCGAGTCCATTGCCCGTGAATTCGAGCGCTACCTGAAGCGGCGGGGCCAGGACCGGCCCTGATGCCGCCGTCCTGGTTGCTTTAAAGGGAAGGGCCTGGCCGGGAGCAATCCCGCCAGGCCCTTCCCGTCTGCTGCTGTGAATGGACTCCTAGAGCCGGATACCCAGGAGCGCGTCCACCGCGTCCTTGACCAGGGCTGCGTCGGCGGAGCTGGCGGCAGCACCGCCGACGTTCGCCGCCCGCGCCCAGCGCGACACCGCCGCAACCGCTGCGGGCGCATCCAGGTCGGCTGCCAGCGCTTCGCGCATCTCCGCCAGCAGTGCCTGGCCCGAGCCCTCCGGGGCGTGGTCCAGTGCCGTCCGCCAGGCCGCCAGGTCTGCCTTTGCGGCCGCGAAGCCCTCGTCAGTCCAGGACCAATCAGACCGGTAGTGGTGGGCCAGGATGGCCAGGCGGATCGCTGCCGGATCCTCCCCTGCCGCGCGGAGTTTGGAAACCAGCACCAGGTTGCCCTTGGATTTGCTCATCTTTTCGCCGTCCAGGCCCACCATGCCCGCATGGGCGTAGTGCTTGGCCAGCGGGACACCGGCCAGCGAGTAGGCGTGCCCCGCACCCATCTCGTGGTGCGGGAAAATCAGGTCCGATCCGCCGCCCTGCACGGTGAACGGCGCGGGGAGGTACTTCTGTGCGATCACGGTGCATTCGATGTGCCAGCCGGGCCGTCCCGGTCCAAGGCTGCCACCAGGCCAGCTCGGCTCCCCATCCCGTGCCACCCGCCAGAGCAGCGGGTCCAGGGCCTGCCGCTTTCCGGCGCGGCCCGGATCCCCGCCGCGCTCGGCGAAAAGCTCAAGCATGGCGCTTTCGCCCAGATGGGAAATAGACCCCAGGGCCCACGCGTCAGGTGCCGTTGACTGCTTGCCCGCCGCTTCGACGTCGTAATACACGTCCCCGTCAGGTTCGCCGTTGGTGCCTGCCACCCGGTAGGCCAGGCCCATGCTGACCAGCCGCTCCACTTCGGGGACGATCAGGCCGACGGATTCGACGGCGCCAACGTAGTTGTCCGGCGCCAGGACGTTCAGCGCCTCCATGTCGGTCTGGAACAGCTCCACCTGTTCTGCGGCGAGGTCGCGCCAGTCGACGCCGGTGGCGGTGGCGCGCTCCAGCAGGGGATCGTCAACGTCGGTGACGTTCTGCACGTAGGAGACTTCACTGCCTGCGTCGCGCCAGGCACGGTTCAGCAGGTCAAACGCCACGTAGCTGGCCGCATGCCCCATGTGGGTTGCGTCGTAGGGAGTGATGCCGCAGACGTACATGGACGGCCGCGCCTCCCGTTCCAGTGCCACGTCGTGGCCGGCCGCGGTATCGAACAACCGGATGGCGGGCATGTTTCCGGGCAGGGCAGGCACAGGGCGGGAAGTCCAGGATTTCACATCCCAAGCCTAGTCCTAGGCGCTGATGACGCCGAAACCGAGGAGGAGGTAGAGGGCGAGCCCCAGGAAGATCCGGTACCAGACAAAGAGCCGGTAGCTTCGGGTGGAGACGAACTTCAGGAACCAACCGATGATCACGTAGCCCACCACCAGGGCGATGACGGTGGCAAGCGCCGTCTCTGGAAGGCCGAAGGGTCCGGACATCCCTTCCTTGGTGACAACCTTGTACAGCTGGTACAGCCCGCTGCCGAAGACGGCGGGGATGGCCAGCAGGAAGGAATACCGTGCCGCGGCCTCACGGGTGTAGCCCATCAGCAGGCCAGCGGTGATGGTACCGCCGGACCGGGAGACACCGGGAATCAGGGCCAGGGCCTGCGCGAGTCCGTAGAGGATGCCGTGCTTGTAGGTCAGGTGGGCCAGGTCCCGCTTCTGGGCGCCGATCGCGTCCGCCACGGCCAGGATGAGGCCGAAGACGATCAGCATGGTGGCCACGATCCACATGCTGCGGAGCACGGATTCGATCTGGTCCTGGAAGAGCAGCCCCAGCACGATGATGGGCAGGCTGCCGAGGATCACCAGCCAGCCCACGCGTGCGTCGGGGTCATTCCGGGGCACCTTGCCGGTAAGCGAGCTGGCCCAGGCCTTGACGATGCGGACAATGTCCCGCCAGAAGAAGATCAGGACGGCGGTCTCCGTGCCGAGCTGGGTGATGGCCGTAAAGGCTGCCCCCGGGTCCTGGGCGTTGGGGAGGAATTCCCCCACGATCCGCAGGTGCGCGCTTGATGAAATCGGTAGAAATTCGGTCAGTCCCTGCACTAGGCCCAGCAGGGCCGCTTCAAACCAGTTCACGCTAAGACCCTACGGCATGGCGGCGGTGCTCCTGCCCGTAAGCTTGCTGCTATGCAGCAGCGTTACGTCGGCAACAGTGGATTGCGAGTTTCAGCCCTCTCCCTTGGCACCCGGTCCTGGGGTGGCGACACTGATGAACAGGACGCCTCGGAGTTGCTGCGCACCTTCCTTGAGGCGGGCGGCCGGCACGTGGATACAGCGGCGTCATATGCGGGCGGTGGATCGGAGGCGATCCTTGGATCGCTGCTGGGCGATGTGGTGTCCCGCACGGAGATTTCCATCTCCACCAAGGCGGGGATGACGACGCCGGATGGCCGGCGCGCGGTGGACACCTCACGCAATGCGATGCTCACCGGACTGGACGCCAGCCTGGCGAGGCTGGGCACGGACTATGTGGACCTGTGGTTTGCCGAAGCGTGGGATGGCAACGTTCCCCTCGACGAAACCCTCGCGGCCTTGGAATTCGCCGTCCGGACCGGGCGGGCCAGGTATGCCGGAATCTCGAACTACAGGGGCTGGCAGGCCGCGAAGGCCGCGGCGACCAGCAGTGTGCCACTGGTGGCGGTCCAGGCGGAGTACTCGTTCCTTGAGCGGACAGCGGAGGCGGAGCTGATACCGGCGGCCGACGATGCCGGGCTGGGCCTGATGGCCTGGGCTCCCCTGGGCCGGGGGGTGCTCACGGGGAAGTACCGTGGCAGCATCCCCGCCGGTTCGCGCGGCGCCTCCGTCAGCGAAGCCGCCTATGTGGAGCCGTACCTGGAGGACAAGCCGTCGCGGATCGTGGATGCCGTGTGCATGGCTGCCAACGGGCTGGGCCGTACTCCGCAGGATGTCTCGCTGTCTTGGCTGCTGGCACAGCAGGGAGTTGCAACGGCGATCGTTGGTGCGCGCACGCCGGTGCAGCTGAAGGAAGTACTTGATGCCCAGCTGGCGCCCTTGCCGCCGCAGATTGCGCGCGCTCTCGAGGATGTTTCCGCGGTGTCTTAGGGCTTGTTCCCGGACCTTCCAGGTTCGGGGGGCTGCTATTCCTCGACTATTTCGAGGTCCTCGTCCTCGTCCACGTCGGCTTCTTCGTCCTCGTCATCCTCGTCGTCAAAGACCTGCAGGGGCGTTACTTCGTTGTAGGCCTCGTAGAGGGCGTCCTCGTAAACTTCGAAAGCATCGGCAACTGCGAAAAACGCTGCCTCAACTGAGGGATCACCGTCCCCGCGGCGGTTCGATGCTGCTATAAGGTGTTCTTCCAAAGCGGTGGTCAGGGACGAAAGCGCGACACGCGGATCGATGCTCATGACTTCACGTTAGCCGGAAAAGGACGAAAATGGAGAGCAAATGAAGGAACAATTTCTCACCAGCTCGGTCCAGCGGGAACGGGATTATTTGCGGCAGTACGAGTACCTCGTACTGACCGTCAGCCCTGATGATTCCTTGCCGGAGGCGCGGCGCCGGCTCGTTGAACACTCCGAATACGGCAAGTGGGAACTGGAACGCAGCAAGCTTTACGTGGGCGGCGGCAGGCGCTTCTGGCTGCGGCGCCGGGTGATGCAGGTCCAGCGGACCGTTTGAGGATGTGCGGTCCGAAGGACCGTTCAGCGGGCCGAAGCCCAGCGGGCCGCTCAGTCTTCGACCGGGCCCAGCCAGGCGTTGGCCACGGTGTTGTGGGCTGACTCGTCGTCGGAGGGGTGGAACATCCCGGCCAGCACGTCCCGGTAGAGCCGCTCCAGTTCGGAGCCCCGGAAATAGCTCGATCCCCCGCTGACGCGGATGGCGAGGTCCACCACGCGGCGGGCTGTTTCGGTGGCGTTCACTTTCAGTCCCACCAGTCTGGGAAACCACTGGCTTCCGTGGTCAGCCAGGGCGTCGACGTCGGCGGTGACGGTCTTCAGCTGGGGGTAGAGATTGTCCATGGCCATGGCAGCCTCTGCCACCTTCCAGCGGATGTCCGGGTCCTGCGCGTAGCTGCGGCCGCCGTTCTTGAAGGAGGTGCGCTTCTTCACGGTCTCCACGCCGACGGTAAGGGCGCGTTCACCCACTCCTGTATAGACGGCGGCAAGGAGGCTCTCGAAGCAGGCGAAGATGGCGAAGATCAGAGGGTCGGCGTTGGGGCCGACGGGCAGCTTGCGGAAGATGCGGCCGGCTGGAGCTTTGACTCCTTCCAGGACCGTGGTGGCGGACTGGCTGGCGCGCATGCCCAGGGTGTCCCAGTCGTCCAGGATCCGGTAGCCGGGAGTTTCCCGGGTGATGAACCCGTGGACCAGTTCCCCAGCACCGTCCCGCGCGTCCGGGTCCTTGCCGAAGATGCCCAGTCGGGTCCACGCCGGTGAGAGGCTGGTGAAGATCTTGGTGCCGCTGAACGTGTAGCCCCCGTCATCTTGCGGCACGGCCGTGGTCCGGGAGTCGAACAGGACCGAGTCGTTGCCGGCCTCCGAGTTGCCGAAGGCGAACACCTCCCCCTGGGCGGCTTCCTCGAGGACGAAGTCCAGCGAGTGGTCGCCCCGGGCCGCCAGGACGTGGGCGACGCCGGTCCAGACCAGGTGCATGTTGACGGCCAGCGCAGTGGCCGGAGCAGCCGTTGCCAGCCTGCGCTGGCACTGCGCCGCCGCTTCAAGCCCGAGCCCCTTGCCGCCGTCGGACACTGGTACGAAAAGTTTCAAGTAGCCGGCCGCTGCCAACTCCTGCAGGTCCTCATGGAAGAAGGCGTTGTCGCGGTCATAGCCGGCAGCGCGGCTGCGGATGCGCTCGAGAAGCTCATCCGGCAGCAGTTCCTCTGGGGTCACGGCCAGCTCCTCTCAGTAGTTGGTGAGCAGGGTATTCAGGACACGGGCGCCGAACTTGAGGGAGTCCGCCGGGACGCGCTCGTCCACACCGTGGAACATGCCGGTGAAGTCCAGCTCATCCGGAAGCATGAGGGGCGCGAAGCCGTAACCGGTGATTCCCAGGCGGCTGAGCGACTTGTTGTCGGTGCCGCCGGAGAGCGTGTAGGGCAGCACCTTGGCGCCGGGATCCTCCTTGTGGAGCGCATCGATCATCGAGTCCACCAGGTTGCCGGCGAAGGGGACCTCGAGCGAGACGTCGTTGTGGACGTAGCTGACGTCCACGCCGTTGCCGGCGAGTTCACGCACGATTTCCAGGACCTGCTGTTCCTGGCCCGGGAGCGTGCGGCAGTCCACCAGGGCTTCGGCGGACTCGGGGATGACATTGTGCTTGTAGCCGCCCTTGAGGAGCGTCGGGTTGGTGGTGTTCTGCAGCGTGGCCCCGACGAACCGTGCCACCGTGCCAAGCTGGTCAAGCAGCAGGTCAGGATTGTCGGCGTCGAACTCCACTCCGGTGAGTTCCGTCACCCCGTCAAGGAACTGGCGCGTGGTGGGCGTGAGCTCGATGGGCCACTTGTACTCGCCGATCCTGGTTACCGCAGCGGCGAGCCGGGTGACCGCGTTGTCAGTATTGATCTGCGAACCATGGCCTGCCCTCCCCTGGGCCACGAGGCGGAGCCATGAGATGCCCTTCTCCGCAGTCTGCAACAGGTAGGTGCGTTGCCCGCCGATGGTGGCGGAGAAGCCGCCCACCTCGGAGATGGCCTCGGTGGCTCCCTCGAACAATTCGGGGCGGTTATCGACCGCGTAGCGGGCGCCGTAAACGCCGCCGGCTTCCTCATCAGCGAAGAACGCGAAGATGATGTCACGCTTGGGCTTCCGGCCTTCCCTGGCGAAGCTTCGCATCACAGACAGGATCATGGCGTCCATGTCCTTCATGTCGACGGCGCCGCGTCCCCAGATGAGGCCGTCCTTGAGTTCCGCGCCGAACGGGTCAACGGACCACTGGTTGCGGAGGGCGGGAACGACGTCAAGGTGTCCGTGCACCACCAGTGCACTGGCCGAGGGGTCCTCCCCCGCCATCCTGGTGACAACGTTCGCCCGGCCGGGGGCAGACTCGAAGATCTCCGCGTCCAGCCCCACTTCCTCGATGAGCTCCGCTGCGTACTCGGCAGCCGCGCGCTCCCCGGGCCCCGACCCGTCGCCGTAATTGGAGGTGTCGATCCGGATGAGTTCCTGGCAGATCCGGACAACTTCATCCTCGGGCAGGACGTCAGGCATTGGTGGCTCCTTGGTAGGGAATGACTGGGTGGCACGGGCTGAATCGCTGCCTTCAGCCTACCTACTTGGCCCGATTCGTTGTTCCCGGAAAGTTCGTGTTAGAGTTTTTCTCGCTGCTTCGGAGAGGCGCGAAACGCTGAAAGGCGGAACCGCTTCCCGAAATACCACCTGCGCGGGTGGCGGAATGGCAGACGCGCTAGCTTGAGGTGCTAGTCCTCGAAAGGGGGTGGGGGTTCAAGTCCCCCTCCGCGCACAAAAGGGAAAGCCCCGGAACATCAGTGATGTTCCGGGGCTTTTTCGTGTTTCCAGCCATGTCGTCACCGATTCCAGCCGCGGTCCCGTTCCCGATCCTCTACACGAGCGGAGCATCGACCCGGACGGCTCCAGCGCCATGGTTTCGCCTTGGTTTTCGTTAGGGTGGGAGCTACGCGTGCTCAGCAAAATGCTTTCTCGCCGGAAGCCAGGGTGAACAGGCCCTATGGGCCGCACGCATCAGAGTTCGCAGCCCGCACTTAACGCGGGACCTCGGGACGGAAGCAGGGGGAATGATGGCCGGCACCCGGAACACCAGGGAGGGTCAGGTCCCCAAGTACTTCTACGCCACAGGTGGGCGGGGCAGGGAAACGGTCATCTACGCCTACACCCAGGAAGAGTGGGGGCTTGGCGGCTCCCTTCCCAGCGGAGGCAACTACCAGGCAAGGACATTCACCGGCCTGGCCATTGTGGCCCTGATCGCGACCGTCCCGGCCATACTCGCCCCGCCGTTCATCCTGGTCAGCGTCTACGCGATCATCATCTCCTTCCCTGACCTTGGCGAGATGGGCATGGGACTGATCTGGTTCGTCGTATCCATCGTCTGCACCGCTCTGTTCAGCGGCGGCTGGCTGCTGAGTCTCCACGCCCTCAGAGGCGAGCTCAAGGCCCGAAAGCGCCGCAAGGACAGGGGCCTGCCCAAGCCAAGGTACGGTGTCACCGACGACCAGGCCCGCCACTGGTTTGAGGACCACCCGGGGGCTCTGGACATCACCCGGGAGAACTTCCCGTTCAGCACCCGCCTGTTTCCGGGCGAATCCGACTACCTGCCCAGCCACGAGAAACGAGCCTGACAATGGTTTACGGCCGGGAACGGTTTGCGCGCGAGGACGCCGTCTACGCCGAACACAAGAGGGCGGTCGCCGCCGGTGAGCGGCGCGTGCTCCGCAAGACCAGCACGGGCGAGCTGCACAGCTACCCGGCCGATGAGATCGGGTTCACGCCCGGGGGCGGACAGGCCCAGGTCAGCACCTGGTGGGGCATGGCCATTGTCTGTTCCGTCCTGGGGATGCTGTTCCTCGGATCGTTGGTCATGCTCATCGTGACCTTACTGCGGGGGCACGGGGAATGGGGCATCCTGTTCCCACTCCTCATGGGCGCCTTCGGAGTCGTTTACACGTTCCGACTTTCCAGGGACGAGTACCGGGCCACCCAGTTGCGCAAGCTCCGAGGTTCCCCGAAGCCAAGCTCGAGCGGCAGCGTTGACATCAACCTCCTTGAGCTGGGCCAGAACCGCGGCGAGCAGCCCGGCGCGTCCCGGTAGATCATATGCCTTGCTGTCTTTACCACGCTCCTGAGCGAAGGAATGCTGGCGGCGGGGATTCCCGTCGTCGGGCATGGCGGCGAACTGCGCACCGCTCTCCTGGGCCTTGGCGTAGGGGCCGGTGGCCTGGTGATGTCTGCCTTTGCGTTCAGAACCGCCTTGAAGCGCCGGCGCTGGCTGGGCGAACGGCAAACCGCCAACGGGCAGGGGAACTAATGGAGTACCTATACGCTTTCCTGGCCTTCATCATCTTCATGGTGGTGCCAGGCACCCGTAGCTACAGGCTTTAACCCCATCCGTGGTCCACACCCGCGGCCATTCCGCGAGCGCCGCAAGCGCCAGGCGGACGGCCCAAGCCGAGCCTGAGTTCCTGCCTCATCAGCACAAGGGTGGACAGCGCGCGCCGACTCGCTCGTGCGCTTGTCCCCACGTGGTGCCGTGAGTTGCGCCACCAGCCCGGTAGCCTAGGGTCAGCCGCGCCAGATCCGGCATCGTCGCACGTCAACGCGGGTTTGGGTCCTGGCATGGACCATTTGTCACCAAGGCGCCATGCTGCGGCTTCCGGGAAGAAGGACCCGTGAAGAGGACCAAGCCACTATCACTCGTTTTGGCGGTGATCGCAGTCGCGGGCAGTGCCTTCCTTGGCACCGGCAGTGCCCAGGCTGGACCCCAGGAGAACAACCCGTGCCAGCGGCTGTCTGCGGGACAGGTGAAGTACAACAGCTTCGGTGCTAACCGGGTAACATTCGCTACCGCCACAGGCCGTGAATCCAACGTCGTCACCATCACCGGGTGCGTTCGTTTCGGCAACTCCTACGTCCAGGAATGGCAGGACTGGGGCTACGCAGGGCTAAAAGGCTTCGCTCCGCCAGGACTGACCTGGGAGGACACATTCAAGTCCCCCACCGGCTCGTACAGCGTCACCGAGGCTTTGGGCCGCTCAAACCCGGGCACAGCCCTTGCCTACCACACGGTCAACGCGAACTCCCGCTGGGGCGGTGAATACGGGCCTACCTACAACCAGTACTTCGAAGGCACCGGCGGTCCCTCTGACGAGAACCTCTTCACCTACATGAACCAGGGGTATTACGAGCAGGCGGCGGTCATCAACTACAACCGCCAGCCGGACATGAACACCGTACAGGGGGCTTCCTACGCAATCTTCCTGCACGCCGGCCGCACCACGTCCGCCGGCTGCCTGTCCACCAGCCTTGAGACGGTCAACAGATTCCTGCGCAGCAACCGCCCCGGAGACCGGATCATCATGGGCGCCGTCGATGACATCTTCACCCCGTATTCAGCGGATCCCTTTGGCGCCATCACACAGAAATACAGCCAGGGCGGAGGGCCCGCCGGCCAGCTTGGCAGCCCGGTCTCCAACGAGGTGGGTGGACTGAGGGACGGTGGCGCCTTCCAGAACTACCAGGGAGGAGCCATTATCTGGTCTCCCCTCTCCGGAGCCCATTTCTCGTGGGGAGCCACCCGCGGCAAGTGGGCCTCCCTCGGTTATGAAAACGGCCCCCTCGGCTACCCGGTCACTGACGAAGTTGGAGGCCTGCGTGGCGGTGGCGTCTACCAGGTGTACCAGGGCGGCGTCATCATGTTTTCCCTCGCCAGCGGCGCGTACCTTTCGTCTTTCGGGCCAATCCGGGACAAGTGGGCAGAAACCGGATTCGAAAACGGCGCCTTTGGATACCCCGTCAGTGACGTCATCACCGGCCTGAAGGACAGCGGCTCCTACCAGGCGTACCAGAATGGCGCGATCTTCTCCTCACCCGCTGCGGGAACTCACGCCGTCACAGCCGGCATCTACGGCAAGTGGCGCTCCCAGGGTGCCGAAGGTGGCCCCTTGGGATACCCAACAACCGATGAGTTCCGCGGGCTCCGCAACGGCGGCTCCTGGCGGGGGTTCCAGGGCGGGGCGATCATGTTTTCCCCAGCGTCCGGAGCGGCAGTCAGCGCCGGCCCGATCCGTGACAAATGGGCCTCCGCGGGTTTCGAGTGGGGCAGCCTGGGCTACCCGGTCACCGATGTGGTCACCGGGCTAAAGGAAGGAGGTGCCTTTCAGAACTACCAGGGAGGTTCCATCCTGTGGACCCCGGCAAACGGCGCCATCATCTCCGTGGGAGCCATCCGCAACGTCTGGGCCGGACAGAACTTCGAGCACGGTGTCCTCGGCTACCCCATCACGGATGAGTACGGCACGTCAGGAGGCGGCGTTGCCCAGAATTACCAGGGCGGGGTCATCTACTTTGTGCCCAACGTCGGTACCTACGCGGTATCCGGTTCCATCTTCACTAAGCATGAGTCAATGGGCCGCTCGCTCGGCGCGGCAGTCAGTTCCCAGGTGGCCATCAAGAACGGCGGCCTGTACCAGAACTTCCAGAACGGCTCCATCCTCTGGTCCCCTGCCACCGGCGCGCACGTCTCCATTGGTGCCACCCGCGGGGCATGGGCCCAGGCCGGCTACGAAAACGGGTTCCTCGGCTACCCAACGAGTGACGAACTCCCAGTCGACGGTGGCGTCAAACAGTCCTACCATGGCGGATCCATCTACTGGACCGTTGCCCTTGGAGCGTTCTCCATGCCGTCAGAGTTCAGCGCCAAATTCGATGCTGTGAATGGTCCAGCCACCTTGGGGTTTCCCGGAACCAATCGGGTGGCCGGGCTCAAGGACGGTGGCTCCTTCATTAACTTCCAGAAAGGCGCCCTGATCTCCAGCCCGGCCACCGGAATTCGCCTTTCCGTCGGCAAGACCCGCGACGCCTGGGCGGGGACAGGTTTCGAGTGGGGAAGGCTTGGTTACCCGACCACGGACAACTACATCACTGCGGACGACACCACCGTTCAGGATTTCCAGGGCGGACGGATCACCGTTACCAAAGACGGCACCGTAAGGATTACTTACGGCACCCCCTGAACCTTGTCACGGGAATTCGATCCCGGTGCTGAAAAGGCGGCTAGGGGATGATTGTCAGCGGCATTGTCCTTGCGGCGCACGAGACCCGGCTGAAACCTTCCGCACGGCGAACACGGTTATTCGTTCCGGTGTCATCACACCAATCCACGCCGAACGGGTAGGCCTCAACGGCGGCGTCTCCCGGCGCCGCGTGCGGCGGGACCTCGAATTTGAAGACGAATCCGCCGGCATCATTCATCGGGGACGTCGTACTGATGAGTTCCTGCCCGGCGGCGTCGGTGACCGAGACGTAAGTCCGGGCGTTCTGTCCGTAACGGGGATTGCAGTCAGCGTCGGCCGCATGGACGGTGACGGAGTCCCCAAGTCCTGCAGCGCGGGGGCTTACTTCATAGCTGGGAGGAAAGCAGGGCGGCTCTCCTTGCCACGACCCGGCGCAGGAGGACAAGCAACATGCGGACAATACGCAGCCGGCGGCCGCCGCGACGGCTCTCTTCCACGGCTGCGCCGCCCCAAAAGACCGAAACCCCATACGGCCAGTATGTTCATCGTCGCTGGCTGGGAACCCCGTTAATCGCCATTTGTCGCCAGATCGTTGCTCCGCTGCACAGCGGCAGCTGACCCGGTCCCAGGGGCACTTAGGCCAGGCGGGCCTTGACGATCTCGCTGACGGCTTTGCCGTCAAAACGGCCGCCGATTTTCGGCGTCACTGATTTCATGACAGCACCCATGGAGCGCATGCTGAGCGCAGCACCGTCCGCCCCCAGTTCCCTGATGACTCCGTCCACGATCGCTTCGGCCTCCGCCCGCGTCAAAGCCTTCGGAAGGTACCCCTCTATGACCTCGGCTTCGGCAATTTCCGCCCGTGCCCGGTCGTCATGACCCGCCGCTGAATAGGTGGCTGCAGTGTCCCGGCGCTTGGCAGCTTCTTTCTGCAGCAGCGCGGTGACCTGAAGATCGTCGAGTTCAACCGGGGTCTTGCCTGATTTCTCCCGGGTTTCGATCTCACCGAGGACATTGCGCACGGTCGTCAGGGCCACCCGGTTGCCCGCCTTCATGTGGACGACGACGTCGCCTTTCAACTGTTCCTTCAATGACATGGCGAGCCTCGTTCTTCTTTGCTGGGAAGCGTTCGGGACAAGCCTATGCCGCGGGTGGCCGGAGTGCTGCCCCGTCACGGTTCGTTCCACCCCCTTGGCAAGCCACGCCGGAGCCGGCCGTAGGCTAGGTTGGAAGCCGCAGCGGCCTGGGTCCCCGGGCCCCGAAAGGAGCACCGAGTGGACAGCACCGTTGGCAAGTGGTTCCTGAGCGGTGCTGAGCGGGGAAACCCCGCCTCCGGGATCCACGCGGGCGGACCCGGCTCGGCGTCCTGGTCGGAAGGCAACCTCGTGGAGCCCCTGGTGCACGGGGAAGCCTACTTTGCCCGGCTCCATGCGGAGCTGTCGGATCTAAAGGCCGGAGACCGGGTGTGGTTTACCGACTGGCGGGGCGACGGCGATGAGCAGTTGGAGTCGGGCGGCATCACGATCGGCGGGCTGCTGGCGGGACTGGCCCGGTCCGGCGTGGAAGTCAGGGGCCTCGTCTGGAGATCCCACGGCGAGCGGGTATCCGCCCCCATCAGCGGCCGCTCCAACGAACTCCTCAGCCGCCAAATCAATGACGCCGGCGGTGAGGCGCTGCTGGACCAGCGGGTCCGCGTCTTCGGGTCCCACCACCAGAAACTGGTGGTCATCCGTCGTCGTAATGACTCTTCCCGGGACGTCGCCTTCGTGGGTGGAATCGATCTCTCACACAGCCGCCGTGACAACACCGCCCACCAGGGAGACCCGCAGGCAGTGAAAATGGATTCCCGGTACGGACCGAGGCCCCCATGGCACGACGCCGCCCTCCAACTTCGTGGGCCGGTGGTTGCCGATGTCCTGGCCATCTTTGCGGAACGCTGGAACGATCCCCACCCGCTGGACCGCCGCACCCCTTACCGGATGCTGCTGCAGCGCCTGGCCCGCATGCCGCGGCACCCCAAACCGCTACCGGAAGCGGCTCCGCCCCCGCCGGCCGCCGGAACGCACGCCGTGCAACTGCTCCGCACCTACGGCGTGAAGCACCCGCCGTTCCCGTTCGCGCCCCACGGTGAGCGGAGCATCGCGCGGGCCTATGCAAAGGCCTTCGCCCAGGCGCGTTCACTCATCTACATCGAAGACCAGTATTTGTGGTCAACCGAGGTCGCCGCGGGCATCGCGGAGGCGCTGGAGCGTAACCAGGCGCTCAGGGTCATCATCGTGGTGCCGCGCTATCCCGACTCTGACGGGTTTCTGGGCGGCCCACCCCGGCGGTTGGGGCAACAGCGTGCCATCAGCATGCTTCGCCGGGCGGCGCCCGACCGCGTAGGGGTGTTCGACCTGGAGAACCCCAACGGGACTCCGATCTACGTCCACGCGAAGATCTGCATCATCGACGACACGTGGTTCACCTGCGGATCTGACAACTTCAACCGCCGGTCCTGGACCACCGACAGCGAGCTCACCTGCGCAGTGATCGACACCTCCGCTACGGCTGGCACCGCTGGCCGTAGATCCCAGCAGCTCCCGCTGAAGCTGCGGCTCCAGCTCTGGGCGGAACACCTGGGCATTGACCAGGACGACCCCCTCCTGACCACCGAGGGCGGGGAGCTTGATCTTTGGAACAGGACGGCCGGCGCCTTGGACCAGTGGCACCGGACCGGACGGTCAGGGCCGCGGCCGGCAGGCCAGGTACGCCACCACTCCCCCAAACCCGTCCGGGCCATCCACCGTATCTGGGCCGACCGGATCTACCGGCTGATCGTGGATCCGGACGGCCGCCCCCGCCCGCTTCGTGGCACTTCCAAGTTCTAGGCGGACAAGCAACAGGCAGGGGACTTGAAAAAATGTTCCTAAGCATGCTTATGATATTGCCAGCCGAATGCGAACGGCTGCCAACCAGAGGAGGAAACACCATGGGACTGGGCGACAAGATTGAGAACGCCGCCGAAAAAGCCGGCGGTAAGGGCAAGGAAGCTGCCGGAGCTGCCACGGGCGATGAAAGCCTGCGGGCCGAGGGCCAGGCGGATCAGGCAAAAGGTGACCTGAAGCAGGCCGGCGAAAAGGTCAAGGACGCCTTCAAGCACTGACAGGCAGTCAAGGAAGAAGCGCACTCAGCGAACGGGGTGCGCTTTTTTCATGCGCCCAACCCGTTCGGTAGGTTGGGGCGTTAGTGGTAACCGCAAACGGGTTGGGAGAAGACGTGAAGGCAATCATTTACGAAGAAACAGGGCCCTCGTCTGTGCTGAAGCTACAGGACAGGCCGTTGCCGGTGCCGGGGCCCGGAGAAGTCCGTGTCCGGATGGTGGTGTCCGGCGTCAACCCCACCGACTGGAAGTCGCGGTCCGGGAGCGGAAGCAAGAAGCTGGACGCCCCCAAAGTTCCAAACCAGGACGGAGCCGGTGTCATCGATGAGCTGGGTCCCGGGGTGACGGGCTTCTCCGTGGGCGGCCGTGTGTGGCTGTGGGACGTCGCCTGGGGCAGCAATGAAGGCACAGCACAGGAATATGTTGTGGTGCCCGGCCATAAAGCAGTGCCCCTTCCCGATACCGAATCCTTCGATACTGGCGCTTCGTTGGGCATTCCGGCGCTGACGGCGCACCGGGCCCTGACCTCGAACGAGGACGGCCCGGCAGGGCTCTCCACCGGTGCCCTGGCCGGACAAACCGTCCTGGTCACGGGAGGTGCCGGAGCCGTAGGCCACGCGGCCATCCAACTCGCCCGCTGGGCCGGGGCCACCGTGATCACCACCGTCAGCGGGGACCAAAAGGCAGAACTTGCCCGCCGTGCCGGCGCCGGCACCATCATCAACTACCGGACCGAGGACGTCGTTGGCGCCGTCCATCAGGTGGCACCAAACGGCGTGGACATGATTGTGGACGTCAACGCACCCGCGAACATCAAAACCGACCTGGACGTCATCAAGCCAGGCGGAACGATCGCCATATACGCGGCGAACCCCGGGGAATCAGTCACCGTTCCAATCCGCGAGAGCATGGCGAGGAACGTCCGCTACCAGTTCATCCTCACCTACACCGTCACCGACGAACAGAAACGTCTTGCCGTTGCCGCCATCTCCGAGGCTTTGGCGGCAGGCGCCCTGCGGGTGGGGGAAGAACACGGGCTGCCTCTGACACGGTTCCCGCTTGGCCAGACCCCCGCAGCCCATGACGCAGTGGAACAGGAGACAGTCGGAAAAGTGCTGATCGACGTCGCACCCGCAACCTGACGCCCTACCGTGCAAGCCTGTCCCTGGCTGCATGCTCTACCAAAACGGGGACGAAGGCGCGGACCCTGCCCGCGTCCAGGAGGCTGTGTTCCTGCTGGACCACATCTTCGATGTACTCCCTGGACAGCGCTGGAAACTTCGCGGAAAGCCTGTCCACGACGTCGCCAAGCGCCCGCAACTCTTCGCTTACTCCCATCGGGAAAGTGTCGGGGATCCGGCCAAGCCCGTCAAGACTTGACGGAGAGAGCGCCCGGGCGTGCGACATTGTCCACTGCCAGGCGCAGACGACGGCGAGCGCCGGGACCCGCGTACTGGCCGGCCCGGGCGCTCCCCGCCCTCGCAGCTCCGGAGCACCGCCGATGTCAGTGCGGATGAAGGCGCCGGGTCCGTGAGTGCCGGTTGTGTCCGAGGCCATGGGCCGCTGCGGCAACCGGGCGGTACTGAATCCGGTGCTTTTCGGCCCGGACGTCCCGGCGTTCCTGCCGCCGCGCCTTCCTTTCCGGCCGGTCGATGGCGGACAGGATGGTCAGCGTCACGGCAATCCAGAGGAGCGCCGTTCCCAACACCAAAGCGATTTCCAGCTCAGTGCTCATACACACAATTTTAGGCTCGTATGGCAGAGTCCACCCCCTGCGGACCCACAAAGTGGACGTTTAAACCCACAGTGTTTCAGAGCACGCCCAAGGCTTTGACAGCAGCCATGACATCGGAGGGCTGGACAGCAAGCAGGGCCGGGTCCGGCCGCGCCGCGAAAGTGTCCCCGCGCCGCAGTTCGGCCCGGGTGAGAACGATATGGGGTCCCGGGGGCGGCCCCCAAATCTCCGGTGGGGCCGGGCCAAAGAGCACCACGGACGGGGTGCCGTAGGCTGAGGCCAGGTGCGCGGCGCCGGTGTCGGCAGAGACCACCAGGCGCGCAGCAGCAATGGTCGCAGCGAACTCCCCCAAGCCCAGCACCCCGGCGAGGACAGCGGTACCCGGTATTCCCGCAAGGCCGCACACTTCCTCCGCCCGGTCCCTTTCGGAGCTGCCGCCGGTGAAGACCACCTGGTGCCCGGCTTCCGACAGTGCCGTGGCCACTGCCGCAAACCGGTCCGCGGGCCAAAGCCTGCTGCCGTACGCTGCCCCCACGTGCAGGACAGTGGCATCGGGGACCGGACTGGGAACCTGGGGCTTATCCAACTGCACGTCCAGCGGATCGGCGTCTATCCCATGCCATTCAAGGAGCCGTACCCAGCGTTCTCGTTCGTGCAGTTCCGGCCGCCACCGCGGCCCGTTCCGGTGCGCACTTTGATGTCCCAGGGTCCGCCGGGCCTTCAGCGCCTCAATCCGCCCCTGGCTTTCCGGGCCGCTGCCGTGGAGGTTGACGGCTACATCCACCACGCCCGGTGGCAGCGCCAAAGGCTCGTCCAGTCCGTGCGTGGGCAGCAGTTCATAGCCGCCTACCAGGCCCAGGGCCTCGGACAGCCACCCCTGCGCGGCGTACCGAAGCCGGTGCCCGGGAAAGGCCCGTCGGAGGCCTTTCAACGCCGGCACGGCCACCAGCAGGTCTCCGAGCTTCAGGGCGCGCAGGACAAGGAGCTCCGGCCTGCCGTCTGCTGGCTCCCGAACAACTGCTCCGTGTTCCGCCGTCATGCCCGTCATGCGTCCTGCTTTACGAACCTGCCGGCGGTGAGGCTCCGGACGTCCCCGTAGACCCCGTTGACGCCAATCCCGGCCACCAGTGAGTCGTCGTGGATGCACCGCGGTGCTGTCCAGCCGACCTGCGTGACATCGACGCCGCACGTCGGACAAGCCGTCACCCATGAAGCGTGGACACGGTGGAGGCTGCGCCCCAGCGCCCCGGCGTTGATCACGTTGCCCACCCAGAAAATACCGACTGTGGGCACGCCCAGTGCCTGTGCAAGGTGTCGTGGCCCGCTGTCATTTGCCACCACGACGTCGGCGTCCCCCAGCAACGCTACGAGCCCTGCCATGTCCAGGGCGCCTGCCAGGGAACGTACCGCTGTTGAAGCGGCACTGTCAGCAATCTCCGCTGCCAGGGCCTGTTCGCTGCCGTCCCCGATCAGGACGACCTGCGAACCGTCAGCCGCGCAGGCGGCAGCGAGCTCAGCGAACTTTGCGGCGGGCCAACGACGGCGGGGATCGGTAGCGCCGGGATGGATCACTACGAGCGGCTGGGCGCGGTCGCCGGGGCCGGGCGGGAGGGAGTCCCGCCCGGCGGGGGCCAGCCGGGCCTCCAGGTCCACGGGGAACGCGCCCGCGAAACCCGCCACTTCCAGGGCCCTGAGGGGTTCGTGCTGGTAGTAAAGGTAGGGAACGCTGCGCTCCAGCCTGGCAGCGTCGGCCGTCCGCGTCCCTACGGTGTGCCGGGCCCCCAGCCGCAGCAGGAAGGGATTCGAGAACCGTCCACCCCCATGGAGCTGGACGGCCAGATCGAAAGTGTGCCCCCGCATGTCGGCAAAGAACCGGTCCAGCTCGCCGGCATCTTCCTCCCCTGGGCGGACTCCTTCAGCGACGGGCAGGACAACAACCTCATCGACAGGGCTTTCCACCGCCCCGAGAACCGCCTCATGGATCGGCGTGCCGAGCAGCGTCAGGTGTGCTGCAGGGTAGGCCGCCTTCAACGCAGCCATCGCGGGAACTGCGAAGATCAGATCCCCCAGGCCGCCTCCCCGCAGGACCGCTATCCGGGACACAGCGTCGAACTTCTCCAGTACCGGGCCTACCCCCACACCGATTTGTTCGGCACCGCCACGCTCTGCAGTGAGTTGTTCCAAGAACTGCCCCTTCCGTCCCGGGGAGGAAACTGTATGGCCCGTCCCTCCCCTGCCGCCGCAGCCGAATGTCGGTTCGAGAACCCGCGGCCGCTCCGTTGAACCTGTACCCAACCGGCAACGGATCTACGCTCCCTGTTGGGGAATACCGGGTTCATGCTGTACGTTTCATACCCGACAGCCCAACTAAGAAAAGAGAAGCACCCAAAGTGGCAACCGATTACGATGAACTGCGTTCCGACGTCAAGGAATCGCAGGACAACTCACTCGAGCAGCTCCAGTCAGCGAATGCTCCGGACGCCCGCAGCGTTGTGCAGGAGTTGGACGAGGCTGACGGGCTGGACGGCGCCGGAGTTCCTGGCGGCGAATTTGTCGCTGAGGAACTCGTAGTCCAGGTCATCCCCCAGGCTGAGGACGAATTCACCTGCTACTCCTGCTTCCTGGTCCGCCACCGGTCCCAGATCGCCCGGCAAAAAGACGGCCACAGCTACTGCACGGAGTGCGAAGGTTAGCCAGAAAGTTGTACCAAGGCAGCAAATGCCCGGCACCGTCCGAAAGGCACGCCGCACCAGGCGTGCCTTTCGGCTTTAAGCAATGACGGGGTTCCTGCCCGCGTCCAGCTTGGGTGCGTAGCGTGGAGTGCAGGATGTACGACGGCGACACGGCAGCCAGGAGGCACCATTGGACAGCCCTGCCAGCTTCTGGAACACCTTCAGCACGGCATTCACCCAAACGAACGTACCCAACATCACATGGGCCGAGTTGCTGCTGTCCCTGGCGGCCGCCGTCGTGCTGTCCATCCCCCGGCGCAGCTGGCGCTATTTCGGCCTCCTGGCCACCGCCACCCACGAACTGGGCCACGCATTCGCTGCCCTTACGTCGGGGCAGCGGCTCTCCGGGATCCGACTTCGCCTTGACCACTCCGGAACCACCACCACGTACAGCAGGAGCAGGTTGGCCGCTGCCTGGTCCTGTTTTTGGGGGTATCCCGTGCCAGCGCTGGCGGGTGCCGCATTTGTCTGGTCCGGGCTCAACGGATGGGGACCGGCAGCCATGGCGGCCAGCGCATTGGTGTTGACTGCCTCGCTCCTCTTCCTTCGCAACCTGGCAGGATTCGTAATCACGGGGGCCGCGATTGCCGGGACCGGTTCCCTCACCTTCCTTGCGCCGCCCTCCGCCGTCGGCCATGCCGCCGTCATCTTCGGCCTGGCGCTCCTCGTGGCCGCCGTCCGGGACCTGGTCAAGCTCACCCACGTGCACCTCCACCGCCGCGACCGCCTCAGCAGCTCGGACGCGTATCTCCTGTACCGGGCCACCTCCGTCCCCTCCGGCATCTGGATTGCCCTGTTTACGCTCCTCGTAGCCGGTTCCTGGCTGGTGGCATGGCAGCCCATCGTGGAAATCCTCCGGCAAGGCGCCTAGGGCTTGAAGTCGCGCATAGGCTGGTGGCATGAGCCAGGAAACGGAAAGCACACCAGCAGACACCGCCGACGCGCACAGCACCCGCGGAGCCTATGTGACCGGCGGGGCGGAATTCACCCGGGACACCAACTACATTGAGGACCGCATCACCAGGAATGCCGCGCCCGGCAGCAACGGTGAGCCGGGCTGGCCGGTGGAAGCCGGGCGCTACCGCCTGATTGCCGCAAGGGCCTGTCCCTGGGCCAACCGCACCGTCATTGTCCGCAGGCTGCTGGGGCTCGAGGAGGCCATTTCCCTTGGCCAGCCTGGGCCCACCCACGATGCACGTTCCTGGACCTTCGACCTGGACCCGGGTGGAGTGGATCCGGTCCTGGGAATCGAGCGCCTGCAGGACGCCTACTTCAAGCGGTTTCCCGGCTACCCCCGCGGAATTACCGTTCCCGCCATCGTCGACGTGCGCAGTGGTGAAGTGGTGACCAACAATTTCCCCCAGATCACCCTTGATTTCTCGACCGAGTGGACCGAGTTCCACCGGACGGGCGCCCCGCAGCTCTACCCCGCGCATCTCCGCGACGAAATCGACCGGGTGAACAAGCGCGTCTTCACCGAGGTCAACAACGGCGTTTACCGGTGCGGCTTCGCCGGATCGCAGGAGGCCCACGACTCGGCGTACGAACGTTTGTGGACCGCGCTGGATTGGCTCGAGGACCGCCTCTCGCGGCAGCGCTACCTGGTGGGTGAAACCATTACCGAGGCTGACGTCAGGCTGTTCACCACACTGGCCAGGTTCGATCCCGTCTACCACGGACATTTCAAATGCAACCGGCAGAAGCTGACCGAAATGCCCAACCTCTGGGGCTATGCGCGGGACTTGTTCCAGACGCCCGGGTTCGGGGACACCATCGACTTCGTGCAGATCAAGCGGCACTACTACATCGTTCATGAAGACATCAATCCCACCGGCATCGTCCCAGCCGGCCCGGATCTTGCCGGTTGGTTGACGGACCACGGCCGGGAGGCACTGGGTGGACGACCGTTCGGCGACGGCACCCCACCGGGACCTGTGCGCCCCGGGGAGGAGGTCACCACCGGACACGGAGCCTCCCGCTGACCGCATCCGCGGAGGGAAATCGCCTTCCTCCTAAACTGGAGGGCATGCAGACTTCTCTGGGTTTCGTGGCGCCGGGGTACGAGGGTGTCCTTTCGCTGTTTGAGTCCTTCCTCGCGGAGGACTCCCGCTACAGCGCGCAGCTGGCGGCCTACCGGAACGGGGAGCCGGTGGTACGCCTGACGGGCGGTCCCGAAATGGCACCGGATACGTTGTCCGGCGCCTACTCCTGTTCCAAAGGCGTCGCCGCACTGGTCATCGCGCTCCTGGTACAGGACGGTCTCCTTGACCTGGATAAGCCCATGGCCCACTACTGGCCCGAGTTTGCGGTCCACGGAAAAGACCGGTTGCTCGTCAGGGAGGCGTTGTCGCACCAGGCGGGGCTGCTGGGGGTCGAGGGCGGTTTTGGACTGGACGAGTTCACCACGTCCGGGGCTGCCGCCCGGCTGGCCGCTGCGGCCCCCGCCTGGGAGCCCGGCCGCCAGTTCGGCTACCACGCCCTCACCATTGGCATCCTGATGGAAGAACTGTGCCGGCGGACCACGGGCGAGACGTTGCAGGGCATCTACGACCAGAGAATCCGGCAGCCGCAGGACATCGATTTCTTCCTGGGCCTTCCGGAGGACCTGGAACCGCGGTATCGGGATGTCCTCTACGACGATGACCCAAACCAGCCATGGGTGGACCCGCTCAGCCTCGACGGCCTGAACAGCAATGCCCCGGCCAGCACCATCATGGAACTGCCCAATATCCGCTCCGTGCGTGCCGCGGGCATGTCCGCCGCGGGTGGCGTGGGCTCCGCGGAGGGGCTGGCCCGCCTGTACGCAGCGGCGACCACCGGCGTCGGTGGCGCGGGTCCGTTCCTCTCCGGCGGCACCATCACGGCCATGACACGGGAACAGGTATGGGGCCTGGATCGGTCCTCCGGCCTGGACAACGCCTTCGCCGTCGTCTTCATGAAACCCCACCCCTCTCGGAATTTCGGGAGCCACCGTGCCTTCGGCCACGAGGGAGCCAACGCTGCCCTGGGCTTCGCCGATCCCTCCTACGGCCTGGGCTTCGGCTACATCCCCCGGCGCGCGGAAGAGGGCCGCACCCCGGGCCGAGCCCACAGGCTGGCCGCCGAGGCAAGGCGCTCAGCAGCACGTTTGTCCTGACGCAACCCCGGCCCTACTGTTGTCCGGATGGGCAATACTCAGGCACGACCGGATGCACGGTGGGCTCGGGGGACCCAATTTCTTAGACAATCGGTGGCGGGACTTTCTGCTGCCTTCGCGGCGCAGCGGCTGCAACTGGCGGGGAAAGCGGCCATAGCGGCGGGGCTGGCCTTCGCCATTGCCCCGCTCATGCCGGGCGCCGCCTCGCACTACGCGTACTACGCACCGCTGGGCGCGCTGGTGGCCATGTATCACAACGTCGCCGGGTCAGTGAAGCAGGGGGCGCAGGCACTGGCGGGGCTGGCGATGGGGATCGGCCTCGCCTTCGTCCTGGTAAGCATCAGCGAACCCTCACCACTGACGGTCGCCCTGTTCATGGGGGTGGGCGTCCTGCTGGGCGGCCTGCCGGGCATCGGGTCGGGCAGTGACTGGATCCCGACGGCGGCGCTCCTGGTCCTGCTGGTGGGCGGCAGGAACGCCGAAGACTTCTCCTACGGCTACCTTGTACAGATGGCGGCGGGCGTGGCGGTCGGGATCGCAGTGAATTTCCTGATCTTTCCTCCGCTGCACCTCAACGCCGCCGCGTCCAGCCTTGCCGACCTGCGGCTCGCCCTTGGCCGGCAGCTGACGGACATGGGTGCCGCCCTGAAGGAAAAATGGCCGCCTGAACACGAGGACTGGTCGCGCAGGTCGGACGAACTGGCGGAAGCGGCACGCTCAGTGCGTCATCTGGTCAAGGAGGCGGACGCCAGCCGGCGCGCCAATCCCCGGCGGAAGCTGCACCCGCGCGACATCGACCGGGACTACCAGGACCTGCGAAACCTGGAGCGGGTCACCTTCCATATCCAGGACATGACGGATGTCCTGTCAGATGTGATCTGGGAGGACGACGTGCCCTACGAGATCCCCCTGCAGGACAGTGAACCGCTGGCGGACGCCATTACCGCCACCGGGGAACTGGTGTCCGCGGACACCAACGGTGACGCCCGGGAGTGGAAGGACCGCTACGACGCTGCCGGGGCGGCGGTGGAAGCCTGCATGGCTGCCACCGCCGCGCGGCCGGCAGAACAGGGAACGGTCCCTGCCTCAGAATCGGTCCTCCTCAGCCTCCACCGGATCCTGCGGGCCGTCCGGCCGCAGGACTAGGCAGGGCAAAAATCCAGGCTGCACCGTCCGGTCCTACAGGGCCGACACCGTCCCGCTGAAGTGGCGCCGCCCCGAGCGTGGACTCCATGCGACGAAACTGGAGTGCTTCCATGCGCCGGAACCAGTCTGATCGGTCCCGATCTCCAGGGCGACCCGGGAGGGCAGGAAGACCGGGGCCTCAAATTCCACATCCCACAGGAACGAATCGCCCCGGGCGGGGCCCACATCTGCGAGCGCACGGGACGCGAGGTACATGCCGTGCGCTATCGATCGCCGCATCCCCAGGGCCTTGGCCGAGAGCACGCTGAGGTGGATGGGGTTGAAGTCCCCCGAGACCGCTGCGTACGCACGGCCGGTATCCACGCCGAGGTGCCACAGCGCCGTCGGGTCCGGTGCCGTGAAATCAGCCTTCGGCGGCACGGCTGAGGGCTTGTCGATCCCCGGCAGGAAGACGCCCTTGGCCAGGTACGTCGAAACTCCGCGCCAATGGATTTCGCCGGAGCCGGCCCGCCGCACTTCCGCCACTACGTCCACCTGTGTCCCCGCACGGTGGCCGCGGAGGTTTTCCACCCGCGCGGTCATGTCAAGGACGTCGGTGAACAACAGCGGTGATCTCTGCTCGACACTGTTGCGCAGGTGGATCATCCCCAGCAGGGGCAACGGGAAATCGTCCCGGTTCATGACACTCATGGCCAAGGGGAATGCGATGGCGTGAATGAACCCGGCGGGCAGGACGTCACTGGCCGTCTCGCCGATCAGGTGCTGGTAAGCCGTAAGGTTTTCCACCCCGACCGTGACGCCCTTGACTTCGTGGCTCTCCGCCGGGAGGACCACGGAGTCGTGCGTGCCGAGGAGCCTGCGCCTCGCGGCCTGCGCGGCGGCGTTGACGTAAAGCTTGGACAACGAGGGCATTTCGGCCAGGACCACCGGTTGCTGGACCGTCATGCCCCCACCAGGTTCTGCCCGCACACCCGCAGCACCTCCCCGTTGATTCCGCCGGCGGCGTCGCTGGCCAGGAAGGCGATGGTTTCCGCGACGTCGGACGGCAGTCCGCCCTGCTGCAGCGAGTTCAACCGGCGTGCCACCTCGCGGACGGCGAAGGGGATGCGCGCCGTCATCTCCGTTTCGATGAAGCCGGGAGCCACGGCATTGATGGTGCCGCCGCGGGATGCGAGCAGCGGGGCTGTGGCACGCACCATTCCCATGACCCCTCCCTTGGACGCGGCGTAATTGGTTTGTCCCCGGTTTCCGGCGATGCCGCTGGTGGAGGCCACTGAAACAATTCGCGGTGACTGCCGGAAGTGTTCAGAGGCGAGCAGGGTTTCATTGATGCGGAGCTGGGCGGAGATGTTGATGTTGATGACTGAGTTCCACCGGACCTGGTCCATGTTGGCCAACAGCTTGTCCCGCGTAACGCCGGCATTGTGCACCACAATGTCCAGCTGCCCGTGCCGCTGAACGGCGTGGTCAATGATCCGCTGGCCGGCGTCGGCACCGGTGATGTCCAGCTGAACCGCGGTGGCCCGCACCTCGTTGGCCACCGAGGCCAGTTGGTCCCCTGCGGCAGGGATGTCCACCACGATCAGGGTGGCGCCATCGCGGTGCAGCGTCCTGGCAATCTGGGCTCCGATGCCGCGGGCCGCACCGGTGACGACGGCCACCTTGCCTGCCAGCGGCCGCTCCGGGTCTGCGGGAAGGCTGCCGTCCTCCGACGAGACGGTCAGGAACTGTCCGTCCACGAAGGCTGACCGCCCGGAGAGGAAGAACCTCAGGGCGCCCAGGGCGCTGGAACTGGTGGCGGTGGTGCCGTCCGCGAGGACCACGCCGTTGCCGGTTGCGCCGGCCCGCAGTTCCTTGGCCAGGGACCGCAGGAAGCCATCCACCCCCTGCCGGGCTGCCGCGGCTTCGGGTGTGGACGCTTCCGACGCCGGGCGGGAGAGCGTGATGATCCGTCCGCCCGCGCGCAGGTCACGCAGGGATCCTGCCGCTGCCAGCACGGGCTTTTCAAGGTCTGCCGGGTGCTCCAGCTCGTCGAGGACCAGGATGATGGCGCCCAGCTTTTCGGCGGGAACAGCATGCCGCCGGACGTCGAGGTCCCAGGACAGCAGTTCCGCGGCGAGCTTGTCCGCCCCCGCGGTGTTGCCCAGGACCACGACGGGTCCGGTTACCAGCGGCTGCCCGGGCTGGTACCGGCGCAGGACCGCAGGTTGCGGAAGCCCGAGCTTCTTTGCCAGGTTGCGGCCCATGCCGCTGTTGACCAGTTGTGTGTAGGTGTCTGCCACGGCCGCCCCCTACAGGGATTCCAGGATGGCGACGACGCCTTGGCCGCCGGCGGCGCATACGGACACCAGGCCCCGGGCCGGCTTCCCGGTGGCAGCAGACTTGGCATGGAGCATCTTGGCCAGCGTGCCGACGATGCGGCCGCCGGTGGCGGCAAAGGGGTGGCCGGCCGCCAGGGAGGACCCGTTGACGTTGAGGCGGGAACGGTCGACGCTACCGAACGCGCCGTCGAGGCCCAGGCGGGTGCGCCCGAATTCGTCGTCCTCCCAGGCTGCGAGCGTGCTGAGGACCGTGGCGGCGAACGCTTCGTGGATCTCGAAGAAGTCGAAGTCGGCCAGTGTCAGGCCTTGCCGGGCCAGGAGGCGGGGCACGGCGAATACGGGAGCCATCAGCAACCCGTCCTTGCCATGGACGAAGTCGACGGCAGCGGCCTCGGCGTCGACCATGGCTGCCAGCTTGGGCAGGTCGCGGGCATCTGCCCATTCGTCGGACGCCAGCAGCACCGTGGACGCGCCGTCCGTCAGTGGGGTGGAATTGCCCGCCGTCATGGTGGCATCCGCTCCAAGGTTGCGTCCGAAGACCGGCTTGAGGGATCCCAGTTTCTCCAACGAGGTGTCCGCCCGCAGGTTCCCGTCACGCGTCAGCCCCCGGTAGGGCGTCATCAGGTCGTCAAAGAACCCGGAGTCGTAGGCGGCGGCCAGGTTGTGGTGGCTGTTCAGTGCCAGCTCGTCCTGCGCTTCCCGGGAGATCTTCCACTGCGCGGTGGTCAGCGCCTGGTGCTCGCCCATGGACAGGCCGGTACGCGGTTCCGCCGTGCCCGGGGCCAATGGGGCCAGGTCCTTGGGGCGGAGACGGCTGAGGATCTGGAGCCGCTGGGGAAGGGTTTTCGCCCGGTGAAGGTCCAGTACGACTTCGCGGAGTCCTTCACTGACCACCACGGGTGCGTCGGAGGCCGAATCCACGCCGCCGGCGATGGCCGAATCGATCTGCCCGAGCTTGATTTTGTTCGCCAGCCCCACCACCGTTTCCAGTCCCGTGGCACATGCCTGCTGAAGGTCGAACACGGGCGTCTCCGCCGATAGCGCCGATCCCAGCACCGCCTCCCTGGTGAGGTTGAAGTCACGGGAGTGCTTCAGGACCGCGCCAGCCGCCACTTGCCCGATGCGCTCGTCCTGTAGGCCGAACCGCGCGATCAGGCCATCGAGGGCCGCCGTCAGCATGTCCTGGTTGGACGACTTTGCGTAGGCTCCGCCGGCGCGGGCAAACGGGATCCTGTTGGCGCCAACGATCACCGCCCTGCGGGTTGCCGGAACGGCAGGCCGGGCTGATCCGACTGCGGGGATGGACTGTCCTTCTGTGGACATGGAGGGCTCCTCTGGTCACAAGTGGTTACCGATACCCAGCGTACCTGATACGCTGGGTATCGTGAACCTTCAGGACACGCACTCCCCCTTGACCATCGAATTGCCGGCGCCCGCCAGCCCGGACGGGCGCTCGTCGCGGTGGCAGAGCCACCGGGAGGAACGGCGCAGGGAACTCATCAAGCAGGCCCGCCGCGCGGTGCATGCGCTCGGCAGCGATGCCTCAATGGAGGACATCGCCACGGCGGCCGGGACATCGAAGTCCGTTTTCTACCGGTACTTCGGGGACAAGGCCGGCCTGCAGCAGGCCGTGGGCGAGGTAGTCCTCAGCCAGATGCAGCACCGCATCCAGGAGGCCGCACAAAGTGCGCTGACACCGCGGGAAGGCCTGCTGGCAATGGTCTCGGCGTATCTCCAGATGGCCGCCACCAGCCCCAACGTCTATACCTTCGTCACCAGTTATGCGCCGGCCGATGCCGCCAACCCGCCGCACCCTGCCGCGGCAGGTGGACCGCTGGGCCCCTTTTTCGACGCCATCGCGGACATGATCGCCACGCCCATGCGGTCACACCTGGCGGGCGTCAAGGAAACCGTCATCGGCTACTGGCCCAAGGCGGCGATCGGCCTGGTCCGGAACGCCGGTGAACAGTGGCTCAGCACCCCGGACTCCCCCACCAAACCAGACCAGGAGGCCATGGCCCGCCAGATCACGGCATGGCTGTGCGTGGGCATCGTCCCCGAACTCACCCCCGCTTCAACGACCACCAAGTTATCCGCCAAAGAAGGACTGTGACATGACTGACGTAGTGGAACGCCCAGCGCGCAAGGGGCTCCGCCCCGCCGCAACCCCTGCAGCCAAGCCCGCGGACGAAAGCCCCGCGCCCGCCGTCGACGTCGAGGCGCTGGGCAGGCAGCTCCTGGGCAAATGGGCCGACGTCCGGCTCCAGGCGAGGGACCTGGCCGGCAGGCCCGAACTGCACAAGATCGAGGGCCTGACGCACACCGAACACCGTGCCCGCGTCTTCGGGCAACTCAAGTACCTTGTGGACAATGAAGCCGTCCACCGCGCCTTTCCCTCGGAGCTGGGGGGATCCGATGACCACGGCGGCAATATCGCCGGCTTCGAAGAGCTGGTGGTGGCGGACCCGTCCCTGCAGATCAAGGCCGGGGTTCAATGGGGACTCTTCGGATCCGCTGTGATGCACCTGGGAACCGCAGAACACCACGCCAAGTGGCTGCCCGGAATCATGAGCCTGGACATCCCCGGCTGCTTCGCCATGACGGAGACCGGCCACGGCTCGGACGTGGCCAGCATTGCCACCACCGCAACCTACGAGCCCGCCACCGAAGAGTTCATCATCAACACCCCGTTCCGCGCCGCCTGGAAGGACTACATCGGCAACGCGGCCAACGACGGCCTCGGCGCCGTGGTGTTCGCCCAGTTGGTCACCCGCGGCGTGAACCACGGCGTCCATGCCTTCTACGTGGACCTCCGGGACCCGGACACCAAGGAGTTCCTGCCCGGAATCGGCGGCGAGGACGACGGCGTCAAGGGCGGCCTGAACGGCATCGACAACGGCCGGCTGCACTTCGACAACGTCCGCGTCCCCCGGACCAACCTCCTGAACCGGTACGGCAACGTCGACGCAGACGGAACCTATACCTCGCCCATCGCCAGCCCCGGCCGGCGCTTCTTCACCATGCTGGGCACCCTGGTCCAGGGCCGCGTGTCACTGGACGGCGCCGCCGTGGCCGCCTCCAAGGTGGCCCTGAAGGCCGCTATCCAGTACGCCACCGAACGCCGCCAGTTCAACGCTTCCTCGCACACGGAAGAAGAAGTCCTGCTCGACTACCAGCGGCACCAGCGGCGCCTGTTCACGCGCCTGGCCACCACCTACGCCGCCAGCTTTGCACACGAGCAGCTCCTGCAGAAGTTCGACGACGTCTTCTCCGGCGCCCACGACACCGACGCGGACCGCCAGGACCTGGAGACCCTGGCTGCAGCCCTGAAGCCCCTCAGTACCTGGCACGCCCTGGACACCCTCCAGGAATGCCGTGAAGCATGCGGCGGTGCCGGCTTCCTGATCGAAAACCGGTTCGCCTCGCTGCGCGCTGACCTGGACGTATATGTCACTTTCGAGGGCGACAACACCGTTCTGCTGCAGTTGGTGGCCAAGCGCCTGCTGGCCGACTACGCCAAGGAGTTTAGGAATGTGGACTTCGGCGTCCTGGCCCGGTACGTGGTGAACCAGGCCGCCGGCGCCGCTGTGCACCGCACCGGCCTGCGCCAGGTGGCCCAGTTCATGGCTGACACGGGGTCGGTCCAGAAGGCCGCCATCGCCCTCCGCGACGAGGAAGGCCAGCGCGCCCTGCTCACCGACCGGGTGCAGACCATGGTGGCTGAGGCCGGTGCTGCCTTGAAGGGCAGCAAGCGCCTGTCCCAGGACAAGGGTGCGGCCCTGTTCAACCGACACCAGAATGAACTCATTGACGCCGCCCAGGCGCACGCTGAACTGCTGCAGTGGGAAGCGTTCACCGAGGCGCTCCGGGAAGTGGCGGATCCGGGAACCAGGACGGTACTCACCTGGCTGCGTGACCTCTTCGGCCTGTCCCTGATTGAGGAGAACCTGTCCTGGTACCTCATGAACGGCCGGCTTTCCATGCAGCGGGCCCGCACGGTGGGCGGCTACATCAACCGGCTGCTCGAGAAGATCCGCCCGCATGCCCTCGACCTGGTGGAAGCCTTCGGGTACGGCGAAGAGCATGTCCGGGCGGCCATCGCCACGGGCGCCGAAAGGAGCCGCCAGGACGAGGCGCGTGCGCACTCCCGCGCCGAGCGGGCCAGCGGGCATGCCCCGGTGGACGAGAAAGTCCTGATCGCCAGGGCCGCGGGCCGCAAGGCCTAACCCCGGCGGACACGAGGACCCGGGCAACCAACGACGGCGCCGCTCCCCTGAGTCAGGGGAGCGGCGCCGTCGTTGGTTGTACTGCCGGGACGTTCAGGCTCCGGCCGGCAACACCGAGCGGTACACCTCAAGGGTGGTTTCCGTGATCGATTCCCACGAGAAGTGCTTTTCGGCGCGCTCGCGGCCCGCCTCGCCCATTGCCCGGGCGCGTGCGGGATCGGACACCACCTCAGTCAGGGCGGCCGCGAACTCCGCCACGAACTTCTCCGGGTCCAGGGGCGTCCCGGTCCCATCGGTGACCTGTTCCAGGTCCACCAGCAGGCCGGTTTCGCCGTGCTGGACCACCTCGGGGATGCCGCCCGTGGCGCTGGCCACCACTGCGGCGCCGCAGGCCATGGCTTCAAGGTTCACGATGCCGAGCGGCTCGTAGATGGAAGGGCAGGCGAAGGCCGTGGCATGGCTGAGGACCTGGATCAGTTCGTGGCGCGGCAGCATCCGTTCAATCAGCACCACACCGGTGCGCTGCTTCTGCAGCTCCTCGATGAGTGCCGCTGTTTCGGCAGCCAGTTCCGCAGTGTCCGCGGCGCCCAGGCACAGGACCAGCTGGACGTCGGCGGGCAGTCTCGCTGCTGCGCGCAGGAGGTAGGGAACGCCCTTCTGGCGTGTGTTTCTTCCCACAAAGACGACGCTCGGCTTGGCGGGGTCAATGCCCAGGGCGCGGACGGCGTCGTCGTTGTCATCACGCTGCCAGAGCGCCACGTCGATCCCGTTGTGGACCACACGGACCTTTTCCGGGTCAACGTTGGGGTAGCTGCGCAGGATGTCCTGGCGCATGCCCTCGGACACGGCGATGATGGCCGCCGCCGCTTCGTAGGCCGTCTTCTCCACCCAGGAGGAGAGGGCGTAGCCGCCGCCGAGCTGTTCGGCCTTCCAGGGACGCAGCGGCTCGAGGCTGTGCGCGCTGAGAACGTGCGGAATCCCGTGCAGCAGGGAGGCCAGGTGGCCTGCCATGTTCGCGTACCAGGTATGCGAATGGACCAGGTCCGCGCCCTGCACGTCCGGCACAATGCGCAGGTCCACGCCCAGGGTCTGGACCGCTGCGTTGGCCCCGTCCAAGTCTCCAGGAACCTGGTACGACGTCACGGTGGCGCCGTGATAGTCAGCGTCGCGGGGCGCGCCGAAAGCACGAACCTGCAGGTCAACGTGCTTACTAAGCACCCTGCTCAACTCGGCTACGTGTACCCCGGCGCCGCCATAGATTTCCGGCGGGAACTCTTTAGTCACAATGTCTATTCGCACAAGACCCAAGGTAGTCGTTCACGGATAACTGTTCTAGTGTGAAGGAGTCCGGGCCTACCGGACTGTCTTGGGGAGTTACGAAGGCGTACAGGAGCGACCATTATGCCGTTGACCAAAAAAGTCCTGGCCATTGTCCTCGCAGGTGGCGAGGGGAACAGATTGATGCCACTGACGGCAGACCGGGCCAAGCCCGCCGTGCCCTTTGCGGGCAGCTACCGCCTGATCGATTTTGCGATTTCAAACCTGGTGAATTCGCGTTACCTGCAGATTGTGGTCCTCACCCAATACAAATCCCATAGCCTCGACCGGCATATTTCCGAAGCATGGCGGATGTCCACCCAGCTCGGCAACTACGTCGCTTCCGTCCCCGCACAGCAGCGCGTCGGCAAGAGCTGGTTCTTGGGCAGCGCCAACGCCATCTACCAGTCCCTGAACCTGATCCATGACGCCAACCCCGACATCGTCGTCGTGGTCGGTGCCGACCACGTGTACCGCATGGACTTCGCCCAGATGGTGGACCAGCACGTCCGCAGCGGCGCCAAGGCCACCGTGGCGGCTGTCCGGCAGCCGCTGCACATGGCCGACCAGTTCGGCGTCATCGAAGTGGACCAGAACGACTCCCAGAAGATTGCCGCCTTCGTGGAGAAGCCCTCCAGCACGCCCGGGCTCGCGGCCGACCCCTCGCAGTTCCTGGCCTCCATGGGCAACTACGTATTCGACGCCGACGCCCTGGTGGCCGCGCTCCACGTGGACGCCGAGCGGCTGGATACCAAGCACGACATGGGCGGCGACATCATCCCCTACTTCGTCAACCGGGGCGAGGCCGGCGTCTACGACTTCACCCTCAACGAGATCCCCGGTTCCACGGAACGCGACCGCACCTACTGGCGCGACGTTGGCACCATCGACTCCTTCTATGACGCCCACATGGACCTCATCTCCCCGCTGCCTGTCTTCAACCTCTACAACTCTGAGTGGCCCATCTACACCCGGCAAAGCATCTCCCCGCCGGCCAAGTTCGTCCGGGGCAAGAACAACACCGTTGGCACGGCACTGGACTCGATCGTCTCCAGCGGCGTGGTGATTTCCGGCGGCGTGGTGGAGGGCTCGGTCCTGTCCAACGACGTCTACGTGGCTACCAGCAGCCGGGTTATCGATTCGGTCCTGATGGACAAGGTCCAGGTGGGTGCAGGAGCCGTCATCAACCGGGCCATCCTGGACAAGAACGTCAAGGTCCCCGCGGGTGCCGCCATCGGCCTGGATCCTGAGCTGGACCGTGCCCGCGGCTTCAAGGTCACGGAGTCGGGCATCACCGTCCTTTCCAAGGGCCAGGAAGTGCCGGAGCCCAGCGAGGAGGAACGCCAGCTCGCCGCCAACCACGTAGCGGTCCTGCCCAACGCCATCAAGGCAGCCGCCGAACAATACTCCGGTGTCCGCGAGGCCGCCGACAAGGTGGCCGGAACGCATGCTGCCGCAGCAGCGGAGGCTGCACCTGCCGCCCGCCTGGGCTGACCTGCAGCTGTCCTCCCGGTAACGGTTCCGCAGGCCGGGGCACCCCTAATGGTGCTCCGGCCTGCGGCGTACGCTGTAAAATTTTCCCAATGAGCTCCCCCGATCTGACCCCTGAGGACATCCAGGCCTGCCTCAAGGTCCTGAACACCATCCACGCGTACGACGAGGAGCACCCGGACTACATCTCGGTGCGCCGCGCCACGGGGAAGATGTTCAAGGCCGTCAAGCGCCACCGCCGGGTCGCCAAGCGTGATTCGATCGCCGAGGCGGACCGGGCAGTCATTGCCCAGACGGCCACCGCCGCCCCGGACCGCATCGACGACGAGACCCGCGGGAACAAGCTGGCACCGTCCGCCACCGGGAAGATCGCCGGACACCTCTTGCGGTCCCGTCCCTGCTACATCTGCAAGCAGCACTACACCCAGGTGGATGCTTTCTACCACCAGCTGTGCCCGGAATGCGCTGCGTTCAGCCACAGCAAGCGCGATGCACGGACCGACCTCACCGGGCGGCGGGCACTGCTGACCGGCGGGCGGGCCAAGATCGGCATGTACATCGCCCTCCGGCTGCTGCGCGACGGAGCGCACACCACCATCACCACCCGGTTCCCCAAGGATGCGGCCCGCCGCTTCGCCGCCATGGAAGACAGTGGCGAGTGGCTGCACCGCCTCCGGATCGTGGGAATCGACCTGCGCGACCCCGCCCAGGTCATGGCCCTGACCGATTCGCTCGACCAGGCCGGTCCGCTGGACATCATCATCAACAACGCGGCCCAGACCGTGCGCCGGTCCGGCAACGCCTACAAGCCACTGGTGGACGCCGAGGACGAACCGCTTCCGGCGGCACTGGAGCAGGCCAACGGCGGACCTGAACTGCTGACGTTCGGCCATGCACATGACAAGCACCCGCTGGCACTGGCCGGCAGCGTCACCGACCACCCGGTCCTCGCCGGCGATGCCGTCACGTCCCTGGCGCTGTCCACCGGCTCCGCGTCACTGGAACGGATCGCCGCCGGGACGGCCATCGACGCCGGCGGCCTGGTCCCTGACCTTGCCACCATCAACAGCTGGACGCAGGTGGTGGACGAGGTGGATCCGCTGGAAATGCTTGAGGTCCAGCTCTGCAACGTCACCGCACCGTTCCTGTTGGTCAGCCGGCTGCGGGGCGCCATGAAGCGGTCCACCGCCCGGCGCAAATACATTGTGAACGTCTCCGCGATGGAAGGGCAGTTCTCCCGCGCCTACAAGGGCCCCGGGCATCCGCATACCAACATGGCCAAGGCAGCGCTGAACATGATGACCCGCACCAGCGCCCAGGAGATGCTGGATACGGACGGCATCCTGATGACTGCCGTGGACACCGGCTGGATCACGGACGAGCGCCCGCACTTCACCAAGGTCCGGCTGATGGAGGAAGGCTTCCACGCACCCCTCGACCTGGTGGATGGCGCTGCCCGGGTCTACGATCCGATCGTCATGGGTGAAAACGGTGAGGACCAGTACGGTGTCTTCCTCAAGGATTACAAGCCCAGCCCCTGGTGATGCGGGGTATGCTCACGGCATGAGCAACGAGTCATCCACCCAAGTGCAGAATCTTGAACACCACGAATGCTGGGCGCTCCTGCGGACTGTGTCCGTGGGAAGGCTGGCGGTCCTCGTTGAGGGCAGGCCGGATATCTTCCCGGTCAACTTCACGGTGGACGGCGGCACGCTGGTCTTCAGGACGGCCCAGGGAACCAAGCTGTCAGCTGCCTCCGGGGATGCCCCCGTGGCGGTGGAGGCCGACGGCGTGGACCCTGACACGGGCCTGGCGTGGAGCGTGGTCATCAAGGGCACGGCTGCCCTGGTCAAGAGCACCGAGGACGTGCTGGAGACGTCCCGCCTGTACCTCTTCCCCTGGCAGGCAGGGCGGAAGGACGCGTTCGTGCGCATCACCCCGGACAGTGTCACGGGCCGCCGCTTCAAGGTGACGGACCCGATGACGTGGTGGACCCAGATCAGCGGCTCCGCCAAAGCGTCCCAGGAATAGGCCGACGGCGGGTTCCCCGTCCACGGAGGCCGGGGAACCCCATATGTCAGGCGAGCTGGGTGATCTCCACGCTGACCTTCAGGGCCGAGCCGCCGCCTCCGGACAGGATCCCCTTCAGTGGGGGCACGTCGCGGTAGTCGCGGCCCCTGGCCACCGTGACATGGAAGTCACCGGCGGGCTTGTGGTTGGTGGGGTCCCAGCTGCGCCAGTCCCCGTCCCACCATTCGAGCCAGGCATGGGACTGCCCGGCCACCGTCTCGCCGATCCCTGCGCTGGAGCGCGGGTGCAGGTAGCCGGAGACATAGCGGGCCGGAATGCCGCAGCTGCGCAGTGCGCCGATAGCCAGGTGCGCCAGGTCCTGGCACACCCCCTGGCGCTGGCCCCAGGCCTCCTCCGCGTTGGTGGTGACGGCGGTGGAGCCGGACATGTAGGTCATCTCCCCGCGCATCCAGGCGAACACAGCCATGGCGGCCTCGTGCGGGTTCTTTCCCGCCACGACGCCCGGGATGATGCCCAGGACTTCCTCGCCAGGCCCGCTGAGCCGGGACTGGGGCAGCCAGTCGCTGAAGGCGTCCAAGGTTTCCGGGGATGCCAGCTGGTCCCAGCCCACAATGTCCGACTCGGCAGGAATCTTCTCCGCCCTGTGCACCTCGACGGTGATGTTGGAGACCACCTCGAGGTTTTCGTGCGGCATCTGCATGTCGAAAGCCGTGACCCGGGTTCCCCAGTAGTCCCGGTAAGTGCTCACTGCCGCCTGCGACGGCGAAACCTTCACCACGGATTCCAGCACCACCTGCTGCGAATCCGTCAGCGGCGTCATGCGGGCCTCGTTGTAGGACAGCGTCACCCGCTTGTTGTACTTGTAGGCCGTCCTGTGGACGATGCTCAACCGGGTCATGACACTTCTCCCACCCAGGCAAGTTCGTCCGCCTGATTGAAGTACTTACGGGAAATGGCGTCCGAGGCCTGGGACACTGCCTTCTGCACCCGTTCCATGTGTTCGGGCAGCTCTGACATGAGGTCGTCAGTGCGGTGGAACTCGAGGAAGGTGCGGGCCTGGCCCACGATGCGCCGCGCATCGTTGATGAAGCCCACGCGCTGGGCGGAGGGGTCCAGCTTGGCCAGGCACTCGTCCGCATCCCGCAGCGCGTAGACGATGGACCGCGGGAACAGCCGGTCCAGGAGCAGGAACTCGGCGGCGTGCTGGTCTCCGAACGCGGCGCGGCGGGTGCGGAGGAACGATTCGTAAGCGCCGGCGCAGCGGAGCATGTTCACCCACGACATGCCGGCGGAGAGGACGTCCCGGGTCGAAAGCATCCGTGCCGTCATGTCCGCGCGCTCCAGGGAACGGCCCAGCACCAGGAAGAGCCAGCTCTCGTCATGGCTCACGGTGGTATCGGCGAGCCCGCTGACCATCGCGGTACGCTCCAGGGTCCAGTTGCAGAACCGGTAAGTGCCCACCACGTCCTTCCGGTGCTGGCTCAGCCCGTAGTACGTGGTGTTCAGGCTTTCCCACAGCCCGGAGGACACGGTCTCGCGTGCACGGCGGGCGTTCTCGCGGGCAGCCCCCAATGAACCGGCGATGGAGGTGGCACTGGTCTTGTCGTACGCCAGGGCGTGGAGGAGCTCCGGCAGGCCGAAATCCTCGCTCTGCGGCTTGGCGCCCATGACGGCCAGGAGTTCCTGTGCCACGCTCTTCCGCTCCTCCATGGGAAGGTGGTTGAGGCGTTCCAGGTGGACATCTAGGATGCGGGCGGTACCGTCGGCCCGCTCCACGTAACGGCCGATCCAAAAAAGGGACTCGGCAATACGGCTAAGCATTCGCGGCTACCTCCTGCGCGCCCGGAATGTTGACAAAGAAAAGCCCGACGGCGGTGCGCCTCACTGCTGCTGCTCCGACTGCCGGTCGCGCCAGTTGCTCTCCACGGGCCATACCGAGACGCGTTCGCGGACCGTGACGGACTGGCGGGGCATGGTTTCCACCGGCATCTGGGGTGAGTCGGCCAGGACCCACGTGTCCTTGGACCCGCCGCCCTGGCTGGAGTTCACGATCAGGGACCCTTCCTTCAGCGCCACCCGGGTCAGGCCGCCCGGGAGCACCCAGACGTCGTCGCCGTCGTTCACTGCAAAGGGCCGCAGGTCCACGTGGCGGGGCCCGAACTTGTCCCCGCCAAGGGTGGGAACGGTGGAGAGCTGCAGCACCGGCTGCGCGATCCAGCCGCGGGGATCGGAGATGATCCGCTGGCGGAGGGCGTCCAGTTCGTCCCGGGAGGCGTCCGGGCCGATGACCAGGCCCTTGCCGCCGGAGCCGTCCACCGGCTTGACCACCAGTTCCGCGAGATTGTCCAGGGTGTACTCCCGGGCCTCCTTCTCCTCGAGGCGGTAGGTGTCCACGTTGGCGATGATGGGCTCCTCGCTGAGGTAGTAGCGGATCAGGTCAGGCACGTAACTGTAAACCAGTTTGTCGTCGGCCACGCCATTGCCCACCGCGTTGGCGATCGTCACGCCTCCGGCACGGGCGGCGTTCACCAGGCCAGGGCAGCCGAGCATCGAGTCGGAACGGAACTGCAGCGGGTCCAGGAAGTCGTCGTCGATGCGCTTGTAGATCACGTCCACGCGCTGTTCGCCGGCCGTGGTGCGCATGTATACGCGGTTTCCACGGCAGATCAGGTCGCGGCCCTCCACCAGTTCCACGCCCATGAGGCCGGCCAGGAGGGTGTGCTCGAAATAGGCGCTGTTGAAGACGCCAGGGGTCAGGACGACGACGGTGGGATCGTCCACGCCGGCGGGAGCGGTTTTGCGCAGGGCCGAGAGCAGCCGGCGCGGGTACTCCTCCACGGGCCGGATGAGCTGCTGGCCGAACGCTTCGGGCAGGCCCTTGGCCATGGCGCGCCGGTTCTCCAGCACGTAGCTGACGCCGGAAGGAACGCGGACGTTGTCCTCCAGGACCCGGAAGGTGCCGGCCGCGTCGCGGACCACGTCGATGCCGGAGATGTGCACCCGGACCCCGCCGGCTGGTTCGAACCCGTGGACCTGCCGGTGGAAGTGGGCGCTGGTGGTCACCAGCTGGCGGGGAATCACACCGTCCGACACCACGGTCATCTTGTCGTAAACGTCGTTCAGGAAGGCTTCCAGGGCGCGGACGCGCTGGGCCACGCCGCGTTCCAGGACATCCCACTCAGCGGCGGGGATCACCCTGGGCACGATGTCGAGGGGGAAGGGCCGCTCCTCCCCCGCGTAGTCAAACGTGACACCGCGGTCCAGGAAGGTGCGGGCCATCGAGTCCGCACGTGCACTGACGTCCGCCAGGGAGAGCTTCCGGAGGGCCTCCGCCACCTGCCCGTACGAGTCCCGGGCCTGTTGCCCCGGGGCGAACATCTCGTCGTACGCTCCGGTGCGCCCTGCGGCCTCGGAGTAATCCTGGAATAGGTCTGACATGTCCAATAGCCAACCATCTTTTTGTTTCGGGATCATTACTGCCATCCATTCTGGCGTGTTGCCGCGGACAGCCCGGTTCGTACTTTACTGGCCTCGTCGGGCACAGTAGGTGAGTGCCAGTCAGCAGAAGCCTCCCCGAGCCGGGCCACGGCCGTTTCCGGCCCCTGGCCACGCGGCTGGCTCCGGGACTGCTGACGGCGGCAGCCGCCATCGCGGTGGCGTTCCTGGTGCACGGGCTCGTTCCGGCGCTGCCGGCGATGACCCTGGCGGTGGTGCTTGGCGTCCTTGCCGCCAACCTGCCCGGCACGGCGGGCTGGACCGGCGGCCGGGCCCGCGCAGGGCTCGACTTCGCCGGCAAGCACCTGATGCGCGGCGGGATCGTGCTGCTGGGGCTGAAAGTCAGCATCATGGACGTCCTTGACCTGGGGTGGCTGGCCCTGGTCCTGATCGTGGCCGTCGTGGCGGCCAGTTACGGCGGCACATATGCCATCTCCCGCCTGTTCCGCCTCCCGCCGGTAACTTCGCTGCTGGTGGCGACCGGATTCTCCATTTGCGGGGCGTCAGCCATCGGGGCCGTGGCCGCCGTCCGCCGCATCCGGCATGCCGAAACGGTCCTGCCCGTGGCGCTGGTGACGCTCTGCGGCACGCTTGCCATCGGTGTCCTGCCCCTCCTCGCCCATCCCCTGGGACTGACCGCCACAGTCTTCGGGGCCTGGGTCGGGGCGTCGGTCCACGACGTGGGCCAGGTGGTGGCCACAGCCCAAACGGCAGGGACCGCCGCCCTGGCGATCGCCGTCGTCGTCAAGCTCACCCGGGTGCTGCTGCTCGCACCTGTCGCCGCCATCGCAGGCCTGCACCACAGGAACGGTGAACGGGCCCTGGGCGCAGCCAACGGCACCACATCCAGGATGCCTCCGGTGGTGCCGCTGTTCGTGCTGGGCTTCGTGGCGATGGTGGCGCTGCGTTCCTCCGACTGGCTGGCACCGGCATTGCTTGACATCGGCGCCACACTGCAGGACGTCCTCCTGGGGGCAGCCCTGTTCGGGCTGGGATCGGCGGTCCGGATCCGCACGCTGCTGCATACGGGAGGCCAGGCGCTCCTGGCTGCGCTGGCGTCCTGGCTCCTGATTGCCGTGCTGGGCCTGGCGGCGGCCTTCCTCATAGCGGGCTGAGCGGACGCACCGGCAGCGTGATTAGATAGCCGGGTGTCACATGAGAATCTGCAGCGCAGCGAAGCCGCCGAACGTTCAGCCCTGATCAGGACCACCAGCTACGACGTCTCGCTCGATGTGCGGCAGGCAGCAGATCCGGCCGTACCCGGCTATACCAGCCGCAGCGTCATTACCTTCACCGCAGAGCCCGGCAGCAGCACCTTCCTGGACTTCATTGGCAGCAGCGTCCACAGCGTGCTCCTCAATGGCAGGAGCCTTCAGGTGGGCAGCGTGGTGGACGGCGCGCGGATCCTGCTGGACAACCTGCTGGCCGAAAACCAGGTGACCGTGACCGGCACGGCGCTCTACAGCCGCTCCGGCGAGGGCATGCACCGGTTCGTGGACCCCGCCGACGGCCAGTGCTACCTCTACACCCAGTACGAGCCGGCTGACGCGCGCAGGGTATTCGCCAACTTCGAACAACCCGACCTCAAGGCAACCTACACCTTCCACGTGGTGGCTCCGGCGGAGTGGAAAGTCGCATCCAACGGTGTCGAAGCGAACCGCACGATGCTGACCAGCGACCCGGCCGCCGCCTGCTGGGATTTCGCCACCACGCTGCCGATGTCCACCTACATCACCAGCATCCTGGCCGGGCCCTACTTCAAGGCGGAGGACCGCTGGCAGGCAACGCTCGACGACGGCACGCACCTGGAGGTCCCGCTGGGCCTCTACTGCCGGGCATCCATGGCGGAATCCTTTGACACCGAAGAGCTCTTTGCGCTCACGAAGAAGGGCCTGGACTTCTTTAACCGACTCTTCGACTTCCCCTACCCGTGGGGCAAGTATGACCAGGCGTTCGTCCCCGAATACAACCTGGGCGCCATGGAAAACCCCGGGCTGGTCACATTCACCGAAAGCTACGTGTTCACCTCCCGCGCCACCGACGCCCAGTACCAGTCACGGGCCAACACCCTGATGCACGAGATGGCGCACATGTGGTTCGGCGACCTGGTAACCATGCAGTGGTGGGACGACCTTTGGCTGAAGGAATCCTTCGCTGACTATATGGGCTCGCTGGCCGTGGACCGGGCGACGGACTGGGACACGGCCTGGGTCAACTTCGCCAACAAGCGCAAGGCCTGGGCCTACCTGCAGGACCAGCTGCCCACCACGCACCCCATCGTGGCCGACATCCCGGACCTCCAGGCGGCGAAACAAAACTTTGACGGCATCACCTATGCCAAGGGCGCCTCGGTCCTGAAGCAGTTGGTGGCATACGTGGGCTTCGAAGCCTTTATCGCCGGTTCCCGGGAGTACTTCCGCAAGCACGCCTACGGGAACACCACGCTGGCGGACCTCCTGGCAGCGCTGGATGCCGCCTCGGGCCGGGAATTGTCCGGCTGGGCGCGGCAGTGGCTGCAGACATCCGGAATACCCACCCTGTCCTTGGAGGCCACCCGGCAGGCGGGCGACGACGGCGTGCTGGGGCAGGTCGCCATCGTCCAGGCAGCGGTGGACCCGGTCACGGGACGGGAAGTACTGCGGCCGCACCGCCTCCGGGTGGGGTCGTTCAACTTCGACGCCGGGGGCTCCCTGGTGCGGACCGGAAGCATCGAAACCGACGTGGCCGGCGCATGGACCGAGCTCCCCCAGCTCGCCGGCCTGCCGCGGCCCGCGCTCCTGCTGGTCAACGATGACGACCTGACCTACGCCAAGGTGAGCCTGGACCCGGCCTCCGAGGCCACCGTTCGCGCCTCCCTGGACCGCATCACCGACCCCATGGCCAGGGCCCTGTGCTGGACAGCGCTGTGGAACTCGGCACGGGACGGCGAAAGCCCCGCAGCCTCCTACGTTGACGCCGTAGCTAACTTCGCTCCGGCGGAAACCGGCATCGGTGTCCTGCTGAACATCCTCGACAACGCCGCCACGGCGATCGAACACTACACGCCCGCTGACACCCGCGGCAGCGTCCGCGCCTCATTCATCGCGGTGGCCGCAGCCCAACTGGAGCAGGCGGCCCCGGGGTCAGACCAGCAGCTCGCCTGGGCCCGCACCGTCGCGGCCCTCAGCAGGCATGACGGCGCCCTGCTCCCCCGTCTCCGCGGCCTTTTGGACGGCACCTCGGCTGTCGAGGGGCTGGTTGTGGACGCCGACCTGCGCTGGCAGCTCTGGCACGCCCTGGCAGCCAACGGCCAGGCATCCACGGCCGAGCTCGACGCCGAGCTGGCCCGCGACACCACTGCCTCCGGCCGGGCAGGGCACACGACAGCCATGGCGTCCCGTCCCGACCGCAACGTCAAGGCTGCAGCCTGGGACGCCGCCGTCCACGGGACCGGGCTGTCCAACCAGCTCCTCACGGCGACCATCAGTGGCTTCACCACGGCCCCGGCGGAGCTGCTGGAACCCTATGTGGAGCCCTACTTCGACTGCCTCCGGACCGTGTGGGACTCTCGGAGCATCGAGATCGCCACCCGGATTGTCCGGGGCCTCTACCCTGCGGCCCAGGACATCGCGGACGGCATGGCGCCCAAGGACCACCTTGTAGTCCGGCGGACGGATGCCTGGCTCGACACCAACCAGGACGCACCGCCGGCCCTGCGCCGGATCATCATCGAGCAGCGCAGCCACCTGCTGCGCGCACTCACGGCACAGGCCGCCGTCGTGAACTCATCGACTGCTCCGTAGATGCCGTTTTGGGGCGCCAGAACGACATCTACGGAGCAATGGATCGACTCGGGGAGCCGGTGGGGTCACCGGACGCGCCTAGGGGACCCGGTGGAGCCACTCGTCCGTGCCGAACTTGGCCGCCACGCGCTCCTCGGCGGCCGCCAGCTCATGTCCGGCGAGTGTTGATGGCGTGGCCGCGTAACGCTCGCTGAAGACCTCGATCATGGCTTCGATGATTGCCGTGCGGGCCAGGCCGGTCTGGCGGCGGAGCGGATCCACCCGCTTCTTGGCGCTGCGGGTGCCCTTGTCGGAGAGCTTCTCCTTGCCGATCCGGAGGACTTCCACCATCTTGTCGGCGTCGATGTCGTAGCTCATGGTCACGTGGTGCAGCATGCCGCCGTTGGCCAGCCGCTTCTGTGCGGCGCCGCCGATCTTTCCCTGGTCCGTGGCGATGTCGTTCAAGGGGATGTAAAAGGCGTTGATGCCGAGTTTTTCCAGCGCGGCCATGACCCAGGCGTCAAGGAACGGGTAGGAATCGGCGAAGCTCAGCCCATCCACCAGGGTCTGGGGCAGGTAGAGCGAGTAGGTGATGCAGTTGCCCGCCTCCATGAACATCGCGCCGCCGCCGCTGATCCGGCGCACCACGTTGATGCCATGCCTGGCCACACCGTCCGGATCCACCTCGTTCTGCACTGACTGGAAGCTGCCGATGACCACCGACGGTTCCTGCCAGTCCCAGAACCGCAGGGTGGGGGTGCGCTCCCCCGCGCCCACGGCCTCGGTGAGCACCTCGTCCAGGGCAACGTTGATTTCCGTGGGAAGCACGGTGGGCGCAATGACGTTCCACTCGTGGTCCCCCCAGGAGGTGGCCTTGGCCAGGGCGCGGCGGACAGTAACGGCCACGGCGTCCGCGGAGAAGCCGAACAGCACGGCTCCGGCCGGCAGGGCGGCTGTGACGGCGCCTGCGAGGTCTGCGGCAGGTGTGGTGTCCGGAAGCCCGGTCAGCGCACGGTTGATGTCCTCCAGGGCCTCGTCCGGCTCCAGGAAGAAGTCGCCGCTGACGGAGACGTCCGCCAGTGCGCCGTCCACCACCGCCAGGTCCACCACCACCAGTTTGCCTCCGGGAACCTTGTACTCCCCGTGCAGGCGCTGGTTGCTGTCGGCATTATTGGCAGGAGATCCGGACTCGCTCATGCTTCCCATCCTGCCCCAGAAAGCCGGTGCGCGGTTAACGCGGAAGGCCCGCACCGTGTCCGGTGCGGGCCTTCCGCAAACAAGCTTGGCGAAGGAATTACTTCTTGCCGCCGAAGCCCTTGAAGCGAGCGTTGAAGCGCTCGACGCGGCCTGCAGAGTCCATGATGCGCTGCTTGCCCGTGTAGAACGGGTGGGACTCGGAAGAGATTTCGACGTCGATGACCGGGTAGGTGTTGCCGTCTTCCCACTCGATGGTCTTCGAGGAAGACACGGTGGAGCGGGTCAGGAACTTGGTGCCGGAGGCCAGGTCGTTGAAGACAACAGCTTCGTACTTCGGGTGGGTATCAGACTTCATAATGGGACCTTTGTTCGCGCAACTGGATTTTGCCAGCTGCCAGGTATGAATGGAATGGCTGTGCTCTGGCCGCATCAGCCGAAGCTGAAAAAGCAGGACAACCAGCTATCAATCATAGCCGATCCGCACAGGGCTGACGAACCAGCTCACCTTCCAGCAGGAGGCGACGCCGCAGGTCAGTCCCGGGCGCGCAATTCCCAGAAGGCGACGGCCGAAGCAGCAGCAACGTTCAGTGAATCCACGCCGTTGCGCATGGGGATCTTGACAGCGAGGTCGACGGCGGCGAGAGTCTCCGGGCTCATGCCGGCACCTTCGGTGCCCACCACCAGGGCGAGCCTGTCCACGTTGCGGGAGGCGACGGCGTCGACGTCCTCTGCGTCCGCTGTCAGTTCCAGTGCCGCGACGGTGAAGCCGTGGTCCTTGAGCACCTGGAGGCCACCGGGCCAGTGCTGCAACCGGGCCCAGGGCACCTGGAACACAGTGCCCATGCTGACCCGGACACTGCGGCGGTACAGCGGGTCGCCACAGCGCGGCGATACCAGCACGGCATCGATGTCCAGGGCTGCCGCGGAACGGAAGATGGCGCCCACGTTGGTGTGGTCCACGATGTCCTCCAGCACGGCGACGCGGCGCGCCCCGGCAAGGAGGTCCGGCAGCGGCACCGGGGCCGGGCGCTGCATGGCCGCCATGGCGCCGCGGTGCAGGTGGAACCCGGTGATTTCCTCCAGCAAGGCGGCCGAACCGATGAACGCCGGAACGTCCGGGTACGCCTGGAAGACGTCCTCGAGGTCCGCCATCCACTTCTCCGCGAGGAAGAACGACCTCGGCTGGTGGCCGGCCGCAAGGGCCCGGCGCAGGACCCGTGAGGATTCGGCAATGTACATGCCCTCGGCCGGTTCCCTGAGCTTGCGCAGGTGCACATCGGTCAGGGTGGTGTAATCGCTGACCCGCGGGTCAGCGGCGGATTCGAGGTAGTGGAAGGTCACCGGGTGATTATTTCAGCAGGTTGGCGATCATGACGGCGAGGGCCACGATGCCAAGGCTGAAGATCACGGCGCGCAGGACCCGCGGCGAAAGCTTCCGGCCCACCTTTGAGCCAACCAGGCCGCCGATGGTGGAGCTGATGGCGATCAGCAGCACTACTGTCCAGTTGATCCGGTCGAAGGCGAACAACAGGTAGGAGATGGCAGCCACCATGTTCACGCCAAGGACCAGGATGTTCTTCATGGCGTTGGCGTTCTGGATGGTGCCGGTGAGGAACACTCCAAGGATCCCGACCAGCAGGATCCCCTGCGCCGCGACAAAGTAGCCCCCGTAGACGCCGGCCAGGTAGACCAGGACCACCAGGAGGACCCCGTGGCGCTTGTCCCGGACTGCGTGTTCGGGGTTGGCCTCGCGGTTGCGGACCCAGTCCTGGAGCCGCGGCTGGAACACCACCATCAGCAGCGCCAGGACCAGCAGGACCGGGGCGACGTAGTGGAACACCTTCTCCGGCAGGTGGAGCAGGAGCCAGGCGCCGGTGACACCGCCCAGGACCGAGGCGGGAAGGAGCCGCAGGACCTGCCGTCCCCGGCCGGCGAGCTCACGGCGGTAGCCGAAGGCCCCGGCGCCCGTTCCGAAGACCAAGCCCATGGCGTTGCTCATGGAGGCGGTCACCGGAGCCACGCCCAGGGCGATGAGCACAGGGAAGGTGACCAGGGTGCCGGATCCCACCACCGCGTTGATGGTGCCTGCCCACAGGCCGGCGATGAACACAATGATGCTGCTGAAGAGTTCCAAGGTAGTAGCGCAGGCCCCGTCTAGCGGCGTGCGGTGGCGGTGTAGCGGCCCGCGTTTTCGGAGACATCCAGCGGAAGCCCGAAGGTGGTGCTCAGATGCTCTTCGGTCAGGACCTCGGTGATGGGGCCGGCAGCCACCACGCCGCCGTCGCGCAGCAGCATGGCATGGGTGAAGCCGGGCGGTACTTCTTCGAGGTGGTGCGTGACCAGGACCATGGCAGGAGCCGACTCGTCCCGGGCCAGTTCGCCCAGCTTGTGGACCAGTTCCTCGCGGCCGCCCAGGTCCAGACCGGCACCGGGCTCATCCAGCAGCAGCAGTTCGGGGTCGGTCATGAGGGCGCGGGCAATCTGGACGCGCTTGCGCTCGCCTTCGGAGAGGGTGGCGAACGTCCTGTTCAGCAGGGGGCCCATGCCCCAGTCGTTCAGGAGCCGGAAGGCGCGCCGTTCGTCGTCGCGCTCGTAGCCTTCCCGCCAGCGGCCGGTGACGCCGTAGGCGGCGGTGACCACGACGTTCAGGACATTTTCGTGTTCGGGGATCTGGGTGGCCAGCGCGGCGGAGGAAAGCCCGATGCGGGGGCGGAGTTCGAAGACGTCGGTGCGGCCCAACGTTTCGTCGAGAATTCCGGCTTTGCCGCTGCTGGGGTGCAGGCGGGCGGCGGCGATCTGGAGGAGGGTTGTCTTCCCGGCGCCGTTGGGTCCCAGGATGACCCAGCGTTCGCCTTCGTTGACCTGCCAGTCGACCTTGTCCAGCAGGGTCTTTTTACCTCGGACAACGCTGACGGAGTCCAGTTCCAGAACATCACTCATAGGAATAGACACTAGGACAAAAAAGAGGACGACTGATAACCGGTGTGAAGGCTCCCAAAGGGCCCCGTTGCGCACGCCCGCAACGAATGCGGGGCACCCCACCGGCGCTGACTAAGATTGCAGGCATGACTTCGAACGTGACTGCGGTCAGCTATGGCCTGAATATGACCCCCGCCGGGCTGGAGCAGCTGCGTTCCATCCTTGCCGCACAAGGTGCGGAAGTGCTCTCCGAATCCTCTGCCGGTGACAGCCGCTACGGGGTCCAGGTCTTTGATTTGGCCCTTCCCGATGACACCGCCGCCGGCCTGGCAGCCCTTCGGCGGGCTGTGGCGGATGCCGCAGCCGATGGTTTTGATACGGCCCTGGTGCCGGCCGGGCTCCGCTCCGCGGCCCGGAAACTGCTGATCATGGATGTGGACTCCACCCTCATCCAGCAGGAGGTCATCGAACTCCTGGCCGCGTACGCCGGCAAGCGCGAGGAAGTGGCGGCAGTCACGGAAGCTGCCATGCGCGGCGAACTCGATTTTGCCCAAAGCCTCCATGCCCGGGTGGCGGTGCTCGCGGGGCTGCCCGCCGACGTCGTCCATTCCGTCCGCAAAGAAGTGAAGCTCAGCGAAGGCGCCGGTCAGCTGGTGGCCGCCTTCAAGGCCGCCGGCCACACGGTGGCTGTGGTGTCCGGCGGCTTCAACCAGATCCTGGAGCCCATCGCCGGGGACCTGGACCTGGACTACTGGCAGGCCAACGAACTGGAGATCGTCGACGGCGCGCTGACCGGCAAGGTGCTCGGTGCGGTCGTGGACAGGGCAGCCAAGGAGAAGTACCTGCGGGAATGGGCCGCGGCCGAGGGGATCGCGCTCGAACACACCATCGCGGTGGGCGATGGGGCCAACGATTTGGATATGCTCGGCGCTGCCGGAATCGGCGTGGCCTTCAACGCCAAACCCGCTGTCCGCGCCGTGGCCGACGCCGCCCTGAACATGCCCTACCTGGACGCCGTCCGCCACATCGCCGGGGTCTGAGGTTTCCCCGGCGGATGCCGACAAAAAAGCCCGGTGCAAACGCACCGGGCATCTTTGTTTGGTGGCTGCGGGCTACTGGCCGCTCTTGCCGAAGTAATCGGCACCGCCGGCATACTCGGTGTGGCCGGATTCGACGTCGGCCGTTGCCATCCCGGCCACAACCTGCGCGAACTCCTCCACTGAGTACAGTTTGCCGGCCTCCGCGCGGCGGGCTTCGATGGCACCCGGAGTGGAGCGATCCAGGAGCGTGGCGGTGACGGTCCCCTCGATCATGTCACCGGAGACCACCACCAGGGAGATGCCCTTCTCCGCCAGGTTGGGGATCAGGTCCCGCAGGGCGTCCTCACCGGCGCGCTTGCTGCGGGCCACCGGCTCGTACGCCGGCATGGTGGGAACGGTGTTGATGAAGTGCGCCTGGTGGCTGGTGACGAAGACCACGCGGGAGCCTTCCTTCATTAGGGGCACGGCGGCGTTGAGCATGTTCACCTGGGCGTCGCGGTTCAGCTTGAGCGCGTAGTCCTCCCCCATTCCGGTTTCCATGCCACCGGACGCGTTCAGGACCAGGAGGTCCAGGGAACCGAAGTTCTCCATGGCGGCGCTGGCCAGGGCCTGCACGCCTTCCTGGGTGGTGAGGTCCGCGCCAACGGCGACGGCGCGGCCACCGGCGGCTTCGATGCCCTGCACCACTTTGTTGGCGCGCGGCGCCTTCTGGCGGTAGTTGACCACGACGGCGGCGCCCTCTGAAGCGAGGATCTTGGCGACGTCAGCGCCAATGCCCCGCGATGATCCGGTAACGATCGCCGTCTTGTTCTCCAGCAGTCCCATACGAGCTTCCTTTTGTTCGAAACATCTAAATTGTTGTGGCCTGCAGTCCATCATGCCAGCGGCCATTGCCAACATCCGTTGTCCGACTTCGACAAATAAGGACGTCGGGGCTAGTTTCCTGCAGCGGCGGGCCGAAAGGTCAGTGGCCCATGCCCAGGCCGCCGTCCACCGGGATAACCGCACCGGAGATGTACGCCGCTTCGTCGCTGGCGATCCACCGCACCACGTTGGCCACCTCGGCAGCTTCGGCGAAACGGCCGGCGGGGATGCTGGCCAGGTAGTCCTTCTGGGTGGCCTCGGGGAGCTCGGCCGTCATGTCCGTGTTGATGAACCCGGGTGCCACCACGTTGGCGGTGATGCCGCGGGACCCGAGTTCGCGGGTGAGGGAGCGGGCGATGCCCACCAGTCCGGCCTTGGAGGCGGAGTAGTTGATCTGTCCCGGGGCACCGTACAGGCCCGAGACCGAGGAGATGAGGACCACGCGGCCCTTGCGCAGCCGGATCATGCCCTTGGACGCCCGCTTGATCACGCGGAAGGCGCCGGTCAGGTTGGTGTCGATGACGGAGGTGAAGTCGTCCTCGCTCATGCGCAGCAGCAGGGTGTCCTTGGTGATGCCGGCGTTGGCCACGAGGACTTCAACCGGACCGTGGGCAGCTTCCACTTCCTTGAAGGCGGCATCCACGGAGGCCTCATCGGTCACGTCTGCCTTGACGCCAAGGATGCCTTCCGGCAGCTGGGTTTCGCTGCGGTAGGTCACAGCCACCTTGTCCCCGTTGGCGAGGAACGCCTTGGCGATGGCCAGGCCGATGCCGCGGTTGCCGCCGGTCACCAGGACGCTGCGGGGTGCGGAAGCTGTTTCAGTCATAAAGGGGCTCCGGAATTCTGCGGCAGGCTGCGCCGCGGTAGCGGGGTGTGGTTTGGGCTGCCTCCGATCTTAGCGGCAGGCTCCCGGCGGGTTTGGGCAGCACTGCCGATGGTGCGAGAATTAAGGGAAGCCTTTGGAGCGTGATCATCCACCGTGACCCTTGAAAACCATGCGGGACACTCCGCGCCCGAAGAACCGGGTCGGTTCTCCGGCGACAGCGAAGTCCATAGCATCACTGACGCCGCCGGCGCGCATTCGGAGGACATGCGCCAGCGGATGATCAAGTACGCCCTGGCCATGGGTATCCGCATGGTGTGCCTGATCCTGATCTTCGTGGTGGACGGGTGGTTCAAGATCATTGCCGTGGCGGGAGCTGTGTTCCTGCCCTGGATCGCTGTGATCATCGCGAACGGCAGCGACAAAGCCGAGACGCCCAGCGACCTGTTGCTGGACTCCGCGCCGCTGGCCGAGCTGGAAAGCCCTCCAGCTCCCGTGGAGGACGACGAACCGGGAAACGCCGTGCTGCAGGGCGAGCTGGTGAAGGACGAGGACCCGGAGCACGGGGAGGAGCGGCAGGCATCATGAGTATTTTCGATTTCGCAGCAGGGTCGGACGTGGCATCGGAGGCCGGCGCCGTCTGCTCACGGAAAGCGTGCAGGGCCCAGGCGTCCTGGCAGCTTCTCTGGAACAACCCGAAAATCCATGCTCCGGAGCGTCGCAAGACCTGGCTGGCCTGTGCCGACCACCGGGACTGGCTGGAGGACTACCTGCAGACGCGCGGTCTCTGGAAGGAAACCCTGCCGCTCGAGGTCCCCGGGGATGCCTCACTGGAGCAGGACATCTGAATGTACCGTTTCCTTTTTTCCAGCAAGTGGCTGGGCTATCTCCTGCTGGCTGCGGTCTTTGCCACCGCGTGCGTTTTCCTTGGCCGCTGGCAAATGGACCGTCGCGCCGAGACTTTGGCCGAGATCAACCGCGTCGTCAGCAACTACTCGGCCACTCCCATTCCGTTTGCCCAGGCACGGGACCAGTTCACCCAGCTTGACCCGGCCAAGGAGTGGACCCAAGTGGAGCTGAAGGGCTCCTACGATGCCGCCGGCCAGCGGATTGTCCGCAACCGGCCGCTGAACGGACAGCCCGGGTACGAGGTGGTGGTCCCGTTCCGCCTCGCCAGTGGGGAGACGGTGGTCATCGACCGTGGCTGGCTCCCGATCGGCAACAAGAACCCGGGCAGTCCCGACTCGGTTCCCGCCCCGCCCACGGGTGACGTGACCGCCGTCGTCCGTTTGAAGCACGGCGAGCCGGAACTGCAGCGCGGGGCACCTGAGGGGCAGCTGGCGTCCATTGACCTTCACGCTTACTCCGCGCAGCTGGGGTATCCCATCCTCACGGGCGCGTACGGCCAGCTGGCCTCGGAAACGCCGGCACCGGCGGATACGCCGGTGGCCTTCCCCAAGCCGTCCACTGACGAGGGGACGCACTTGTCCTACTCGCTGCAATGGTTCGCGTTCGGGGTCCTGATGTTCGTGGGCTTCGGCTACGCGGCGCGGCAGCAGGCACGCAACGCCGCGATCGATGCCGAGGACCAGGACGAGGCCGAACTGGACGGCGCGGTCCACTCCGCCGTTCCAGCCGTCCGGCGGCAGCCAGCACCGCCGCGCAAGCGGAAGAAGGCGACTGCAGAGGAAGAAGAAGACGCCCTCCTGGATGCGCAGGGGTACTAGGACGTGGAAAAATACGACGGCGGTCCGGTCGCCTTGGTGCGCGCCGCGCTGGTCGAGGCCGGAGCCGGCGACACCGTGCGGACATTTCCTGCCGGAGTGCCCACCGCGGCCGCCGCGGCCCAGGCGCTGGAGTGCGATCTTGCCGCCATCACCAACAGCCTCATTTTCGACGTCGGCGGCGAACCCCTGCTGATCCTCGCCAGCGGTGCAGCCCGGGTTGATACTGCACTGGTTGCGGCCCGGCTCGGCACCGGCAGGATCCGCCGGGCCTCCCCCGCTTTCGTCCTGGACCATACAGGGCAGGAGGTGGGCGGGGTGGCACCCGTAGGGCACCCGAAGAGAATCAAGACACTCCTGGACGAAACCCTGCAGGCCCACCACCTGCTGTGGGCTGGAGCAGGTGACCACCACTCGATGTTCAGCATCACCTACCAGGAGCTGCTCCGCATCACCGGGGCCATGGAACTGACGGTGCGCTAGGCCAGGGTGATCAGGTCCAGGTAGTCCTCGTTCCAGAGGTCTTCCACGCCGTCCGGAAGCATGACGACCCGTTCGGGATTCAGGGCCTCGACAGCACCTTCGTCGTGGCTGACCAGGACGACGGCGCCGGTGTAGTTGCGGAGGGCGCCGAGGATTTCCGCGCGGCTGGCGGGGTCCAGGTTGTTGGTGGGCTCGTCGAGGAGGAGGACGTTGGCGCTGGAGGCCACGATGGTGGCCAGGGCCAGGCGCGTCTTCTCACCGCCGGAAAGCACGCCTGCGGGCTTGTCGACGTCGTCGCCGGAGAACAGGAATGAGCCAAGGATGCCGCGGACCTCGGCGTCCTTCATGTCCGGCGCGGATGAACGCATGTTCTCCAGCACCGTGCGGTTATGGTCAAGCGTCTCGTGTTCCTGTGCGTAATAGCCCACCTTGAGGCCGTGGCCGGGAATGACCTCGCCGGTGTCAGGGGCATCCACCCCGGCGAGCATGCGCAGCAGGGTGGTCTTACCGGCACCGTTGAGGCCCAGGATGACCACCTTGGAGCCACGGTCGATGGCCAGGTCCACGTCCGTGAAAATCTCCAGCGACCCGTAGGACTTGCTGAGCCCGTCCGCAGTGAGCGGGGTCTTGCCGCAGGGAGACGGGTCCGGGAACCGCAGGGCTGCCACGCGGTCCTGCTCCCGGACAGCTTCCAGTCCGCTGAGCAGCCGCTCGGCGCGCTTGGCCATGTTCTGCGCGGCGACGGCCTTGGTGGCCTTGGCACGCATCTTGTTGGCCTGGTCCATGAGGACCTGTGCCTTCTTTTCGGCGTTGGCCCGTTCACGCTTCCGGGCCCGCTCGTCAGTTTCGCGCTGGAGGAGGTAGCGCTTCCAGTCCATGTTGTAGAAGTCGATCTGGGCGCGGTTCGCGTCCAGCAGGAACACCTTGTTGACGGTGGCTTCCAGCAGGTCGGTGTCGTGGCTGATCACGATCAGGCCGCCCTGGTGGTTCTTCAGGAAGTCACGCAGCCAGGCGATGGAATCGGCGTCGAGGTGGTTGGTCGGTTCGTCCAGGAGCATGGTCTCGGCATCCGAATACAGGATCCGGGCAAGTTCCACACGGCGGCGCTGACCGCCTGAGAGCGTCTTGAGCGGCTGGTTCAGCAGCCGGTCCGGCAGGGCAAGGTTGGAACAGATCGACGCCGCCTCGGCCTCGGCCGCGTAACCGCCGGCGGCGAGGAACTCGGATTCCAGCCGGTCGTAGCGGTTCATGGCCTTCCGCTGGACGTCGGCGTCATCGCTCGCCATTTCGTCATGCGCCTTGCGCAGTTTGCCGACGACGATGTCCAGGCCGCGGGCGGAGAGGATGCGGTCCCGCGCCAGCTGTTCCATGTCGGGGGTCCGCGGGTCCTGGGGCAGGTAGCCGATTTCACCGCTGCGGGTCACCTTGCCGGCGGCGGGCAGGCCTTCGCCCGCGAGGACACGGGTCAGCGTGGTCTTGCCCGCGCCGTTCCGGCCCACCAGGCCTATCTTGTCCCCTTTATCGATGCGGAAGCTCACCTGGTCCATGAGGAGCCGGGCACCGGCACGCAGTTCAAGATCCTGGACAGTAATCACAGCAGGTAAGGCCTTTCACAACAGGGAACGCCACGGTCCGCGCAGTGGCTGCGAAGGGACGCTGGGGCAGAGTGGCCGGAAAACGGCACACTTCAGTCTACCGTCCGGCGGGCCAGGCCAGTTTCAGCAGCGGAAACTCCCGGCCGTCCGGCGTTGCTGCCGTGGGCTTAACTGGCGGCTGCGCCGCCAGGGTTGCAGCAGAATGGGGTGATGGAATTCGATCGGCTGCTGCAGATCCGGCGTATTTACGCACAGCCGGCAGCCCTGGAGCTGCCCCGTGGCCAGGAGATTCTCGCACGCTGGCCCGGGGCCGACGTCGTGCCGGTGGAAAGCCACTGGAACATCCCGGACCTGCATGGTGACGAAACCAACGTGCCGCGCTGGTCCCGGATCAAAACGGAAGCGCTGGTCCTGGGGATCAAAAAGTCGCTGACCGTCAAACCCAATGGCCTCTCAGCGGACTTCATCGCACCTTCCACGGCGAACGGCTGCGCGATGGCATGCGCATACTGCTACGTTCCGCGGCACAAGGGGTACAGCAATCCAATTACGGTGTTCGCCAACATCGACCAGATCGCTGCGACGCTGGAGCGGCACGCCACCCGCCAGGGGCTGAAACTGGAGCCGAACCAGTGCGACCCGGACCTGTGGGTGTACGACATCGGCGAGAACAGCGATTGTTCGGTGGATGCACTGATCAGCCCCAACGTCGAGGAGCTTGTGGGGCTCTTCCGCGAACTGCCCAACGCCAAGCTGTCCTTCGCGACCAAGTTCGTCAACCCGGGGATGCTGGCGTGGGACCATGGCGGCCACACCCGGATCCGTTTCTCCCTGATGCCGGCGGACCTGGCCAGATCCATTGACGTCCGGACCTCGCCCGTGGCGGAACGGATGGCAGCGATTAACGACTTCGTCGAAGCCGGCTACGAAGTGCACGTGAACTTCTCCCCGGTCATCATCACCGGTACCTGGCTGGCCGACTGGGAGGAACTTCTCCGCCAGCTCGACGAGACGTTGTCGGAGGCAGCCAAGGCCCAACTCGCGGCGGAGGTCATCTTCCTGACCCACAACGAGCAGCTGCACGAAGTCAACCTGGGCTGGCACCCGCAGGCCGAGAATGTCCTGTGGCGTCCCGGCCTCCAGGAATCGAAGACATCGTCCAACGGATTCAACAACGTCCGTTACCGTGCCCGGGCAAAGGCCGGCTATGTGGCGCAGTTGAGCGCGCTCATCGAAAGGATCACGCCGTATTGCCGCATCCGTTACGCGTTCTGAAACGCGCAGCGGATGCGGCAGCGGTCAGGCTTGGTGTTCGTCAGGCCCACGGTTAGTGGCGGGAGTGGCGGACTCGCTGTGCCCGCCTTTTGCCTTGCCGAACGGCAGCACTTTCAGGATCGGGCCGACGGCGGCCATCACGATGAGGCCCCAGGCGAGTCCGACGACGGTTGAGCAGAGGGTGTTGACGAGCCAGGCCAGGAGACCGCCGACGACGGCAACGCCGGCCACCGGGTGCTCAATCGCATGGACCAGGTCATAGGGTGCGTGCCAGCCGAGGTCGTGGGCGCCCTGCAGCATGATGTGGCCGCCGACCCAGAGCATGGCGATGGTTCCCACGAACGTGATGGTAGCGAGCACAGCAGGCATTCCGGTGACCAGCAACCTCCCGAGGCGCTTGGAGCGGGGAGAGTCCTTGGCCGCCAGGTGGACGCCGATGTCGTCCATCTTGACGATGAGCGCGACGGCGCCGTACACGAGCACCGTGATGGCGAACGCCACCAGGACCAGGATGAACGCGCGGACCCAGATGGACTCCGTCGCCACCTCATTCATGGAGATGACCATGATCTCGCAGGACAGGATGAAGTCTGTGGTGATGGCGCCCTTGACGACCCTGGCCTCGGCGTCGTGACCGCGTTCCACCGCGGGGGCTTCCTCTTCCTCGTGGTGGCCGCCACGGAGCTTGTGCCAGACCTTCTCGGCGCCCTCGTAGCAGAGGTAGGTGCCGCCGAGCATGAGAATGAAAGGGATGATCCAGGGGATGAAGGCGCTGATGAGCAGCAGGGCGGGCAGGATGATCAGGAGCTTGTTGCGGATGGAGCCCCAGAAAATCTTCTTGATCATCGGCAGTTCACGGGACGGATCCGCACCTGAGACGTACTGGGGGGTGACCGCGGCGTCGTCGATGACGACGCCGGCGGCCTTTGCCCCGGCCTTGGCGGCACCGGCCGCCACGTCATCCACCGATGCTGCCGCTATCCGGGCAAGGGCTGCCACGTCATCCAGCAGGGCTACGAGGCCGCCGCTCACAGCCGGCCCCCGGAGGTCTTGTGGTCAGGGCGTTGAGCATTGAGGGGTGGGTGCGTGATGGGCATGTTCGGAGTATATTGCAGGCCGCCTGCTGGCTCAGCCCTTCGTCAGGTCCTCGGCGAGCATCACAATGATGCCGCTGGGGCCCCGGACGTAGCTGAGCTTGTAGGCGTCCCCATAGGTTGCCACGCCGCGCAGGGGGTGGCAGCCGTGCTTTGCGGCGACCTCCAGGGCCTCGCCGATGTCGTCAACGGAGAAGGCAACGCGGTGCATTCCGATCTCGTTGGGCCGGGTGGGCCCGGTCTCGATCGCATCGGGGTGGATGTATTCGAACAGTTCGAGGCGGCCGGCGCCGTCCGGTGTTTGGAGCATGGCGATCCTGGCGTGGTTGCCGTCGAGTCCGACGGCGGTGTCGGCCCATTCCCCGCTCACGGTCTGCCGGCCCAGCACAGTGAGACCAAGGTCGGTGAAGAAAGCGATGGCGGCTTCCAGGTCGCGGACGGCGATGCCGACGTTCTCGAGTTTGATGGGCATGCGCCACAGGGTACCAAGCCGGGGATAGTGCAGGACAGCAGCGGAGGGTCAGCGCCTGGTCTGGTACTTCGTCATGACGACGCCGTTGGGAAATGCTCGCGTGTCCACCAAGGCCAAGTTCACCCAGTTGTCCAGGGCCGTGAAAAACGGTTTGCCGCCGCCCACCAGGACCGGATGGGTGACGGTCACGTACTCGTCGATCAGGCCGGCCCGCATCGCCGCTGCGGCGAGTGTGGCCCCGCCGATGTCCATCGGGTCGCCGTCTTCGCCCTTGAGCCGGGTGATCTCCGTGACCGCGTCGCCGGTGACCAGGCGGGTATTCCAGTCGACGGCGCCGAGGGTTGAGGAGAACACCACCTTCGGCATGTCCCGCCAGCGTTGGGCGAACTCGATCTCCGCCGGTGTTGCGCCAGGCTGTTGGTCGGCGGTGGGCCAGTGCGGGCTCATGGTCTCCCAGAGCCTGCGCCCGTACAGGGCCAGACCCGTCGCCGCCACCCGGTCGGACCACCACTGGAACAGCTCGTCGCCCGGCACGCTCCAGCCAAGGTCGTCGCCGGGTGCGGCGATGTAGCCGTCGACGCTCACGTTCATGGCGAAGGTCAGCTTGCGCATGGCGCCAGTCTCCCCCGACTCTCCGGCCGTTGCATAGACCCGCGCAGTTCATGTCCGGGCCCCTTTGTGCCTACCCGAAAGCACCCACACGCGCGCTTAGTAGGACCCCTACAAAATGGTCTACGTTCCGCCCCGGTAGCGTCGGCTGTACATTAGATTCCGCTTGTACAACCCCGACAGGACCGCCATGAGCAGCACCGAAACCACCACTAAGAAGTCCGGCCAAACCGGCCGCCGCCGCTGGAACGGTACCGACCTTGGCCTCATCGCCGTCTTCGCCGCCCTCGTGGCCGGCGCCGCACTGGTGCCCGGGCTGGCCTTGAACGGCTTCGGCGTCCCCATCACCTTCCAGACCCTCGCTGTTATGCTCACCGGCTTGGTGCTGGGCCCCGCCCGCGGCTTCGCCGCCGTCGGCCTTTACACCCTCCTGGGCCTGGCCGGCCTGCCCATCTTCAGCCAGGGCCGCAGCGGCCTGGGCATCCTGGCCGGGCCCTCGGCCGGCTACATCGTCGCCTTCCCCATCGCCGCCGCGGTGGTGGGTTGGCTGGCCACTGTGGTCATCCGGCGCACCACGAAGGCCCGCGCCCTGTGGTTCTTCCTGGCCGCCACGGCCACCAGCATCGTCTTCGTGCACACGCTGGGCGTCCTGGGCATTGCCCTCAACTCCAAGGCCACCCTGGAGCAGGCCTTCGTCAGCGACCTGGTCTTCTACCCGGGAGACATCATCAAGAACCTCCTCGCGGCCGCCGTCGCCGTCGCCCTCCACCGGGCCTTCCCCGACGTCCTGGTCCGCCGCGTCCGCCGCACCCAGCCCGCCCAGAGCGCCTAGGGACCAGGCCATGCCGGCAGTAACGTTCCACCAGGTGGGTGTCACCGTTGAAAGCGAGAACTCACCGCAGCCCAAGGTCCTCCTCGACGCAATCAGCCTGAGGCTGGACGAAGCCCGGGTGGGCGTCATCGGCGCCAATGGATCCGGCAAGTCCACGCTGCTGCGCCTCATCAACGGACTCGTCCAGCCCACCAGCGGAACCGTCACGGTGGACGGCGACGACACCGTGGGTGCCGTCCGGAAGGTCAGGCGCAACGTGGGGTTCGTCTTTACCGATCCCCTGTCACAGCTGGTGATGCCCACCGGACGGGAGGATGTAGAGCTGTCCCTCCGCCGTTCAACTAAGGGCGGAACGGAACGGCGGCACCTGGCCGATAAAGCCCTCGAACGCCTGGGCCTGCTGCACCTGGCGGACCAAAGCGTCTACGAGTTGTCCGGCGGTGAGCGGCAACTGATGGCGCTCGCGGCCGTGCTGGCCGTGAACCCCCGGGTACTGGTGCTGGACGAGCCCTCAACCCTCCTGGACCTGCGCAACCGCGAGCTGCTCCGCAGGACCCTGGCGGACCTGGACCAGCAGATCATCATGTCCACCCACGACCTTGACCTGGCCCTGGACATGGACCGGGTCCTGGTCATCGACCAGGGCCGCGTGGCCTTCGACGGCGACCCGGCGGAGGCCGTGGCAGCCTACCGCGCATGGTGCCTGCGGGGGCTGGACGCAGCAGGCCGGGAATCCACGTGAGGGGTCACGGTTTCCTCCTGGCTAACTACGTGCCCGGCACGTCGCCGGTACACCGGGCACCGCTGGCGCTGAAGTTCCTCCTGGTCATCGGTTGTGGCCTGCTTTCCTTCCTCATCGAGGACTGGCGCATCTCCGGGTTGGTCCTGGCCGTGCTCTGCGGCCTGTTCCTCGCAACAGGCGCGGGGGCGAAGCGGCTGTGGCACGCCGTCCGACCGCTGGCCCCCGTGCTGCTGGTCATCGGACTCTTCCAGTGGTGGCAGCTGGGCGGGCCCACAGCGACCCGGATCGTGCTGAACATCCTGGTCTGCGTCGTGGCAGCATCCCTGCTGACCGCAACCACGCCGATCCAGCGGCTCCTTGACGGCGTAGTCCACCTGGCGCGTCCTTTCAAGAGGTTCGGCGCCGATCCCGAACGCTTCGCGCTGACCATCGGCATCATGCTCCGCAGCGTTCCCTTTATCGCCGGCACCTTCGCCGACGTGCGCGACTCAGCCAAAGCGCGGGGACTGGAGCGCAACCCCCGTGCGCTGGTCCTGCCGGTGTTCATCACGTCCGTGGCCTACGCCCGCCAAACAGGTGAGGCGCTGGCCGCCCGCGGCCTGGGCGAAGCGGACGACTGACCGGCCGGACGCCTTGGCGGCGTTACAGGCGCCGATATTCCAACAGCGCGGCTGTGCCCATTCCACCGGCCATGCTGATCATGGCCAGCGCCAGGGCACCCTGGGTGTCCGCCCGCCGCGCCTGGGCCAGCAGCCGGGTCACCAGCACGGCACCCGACGCGCCGTAGGCGTGCCCCAGTGCCAGCGCCCCGCCGTCGAGGTTTGCCCGGCCGGGATCGATCCTCAGTTCATCCAGGCACGCGAGCGTCTGCGAAGCGAAGGCCTCGTTGAATTCCACGAGGTCCAGCTCACCGGCTTTCACGCCTGCAGCGGCCAGTACGCTATTGGCAGCTGGAACGGCGCCCATCCCAAGCACCTGCGGAGCCACCCCGGCGGTACCGGTACCGCGCACCAACAGGCCGGCACGCACCCCCAGTTGGCGGGCCTTCGCAAGGGACGTTACGACGACGGCTGAGGCGGCGTCCGCGTCAAAGCAGGAGTTTCCGGCGGTGACGGTTCCTCCCGGCACAAAGGCGGCGGGGAACCGCGCCATGACGGCAGGAGTCAGGCCGGCCCGCGGGCCGCCGTCCGACGAGACGGTCCCGGCAGGGGTATCCAGCGGCACGAGTTCGTCCGTGAAGCGTCCGTCCCGGATGGCAGCGAGGGCTTTCCGGTGGCTGGCCAGCGCAAAGCCGTCCTGGCGTTCGCGGGAAACGCCGTACTCGCCGGCCACCGTTTCCGCGGCCACGCCCATGTCCGGGTCCTCGAAGCTGTCCGGCACAAACTGGGCGCGGCGGTAGAACTGCGGGCCGCCGTCGTCCGTCCTGTGCGCCCGCAGGGGCGCGGTACTGGTGCTTTCCACTCCCCCTGCCAGGTAGAGCGGTGCGCCGCCGGCCGCCACCAGCCGGGCAGCCAGGACGATTGCATCCAGGCCTGAACCGCACTGCCGGTCAACGGTGATTCCCGGCACGCCGGCCGGCAGTCCCGCCTCCAGCAGGGCCAGCCGCGCGACGTTCCCGCCCCCGCCGACGGCGTTGCCTATGACAACGTCTGTGACGGACGCTGGGTCCAGCGCCACTTCGGCGACCAGTTCGCGAAGGACCGGAGCCAGGAGTTCGTGGGCGCGAAGTCTCCGCAGGGCGCCGTTGACCGGGCACACCGGGGTCCGACGCGCCGCGACGATGACCGGCTGGCGGTCGGGTGGCAGGTGGTCGGACGGCAGGACGTCAGGCGCCAAGGGCACGCACCCTGGGGTCGCGGGCATTGATCCACTCCAGCAGGAGGTTCCGGCTGACCTTGCCGCGGTCTGTGGTGGGAAGCTCCTGGAGCAGGTAGTACTGGAGCGGCCGCTTGTGCCGGGACAGGATGTCCTCCAGGCCGGCCCGCAGCTGGGTGGCGGTGATCCCGCCGTGGGAGGGCACCACGCCGGCCACCACGCGCTGTCCACGCAAATCATCGGCCATCCCCGCAGCAACAGCTGCCGAAACCCCGGGGACAGCCGCCAACGCCAGTTCCACCTCATGCGGGTAGACGTTCCTCCCCGCCGTGAGGATCATGTCGGCGCGGCGGCCGAGGATGTGCAGCTCTCCGTCCGCCAGGTAGCCCTGGTCCCCCACCGTGAACCAGTCGCCGAAGCACCGCAGCGCTTCACCGTCGTCACCCCACAGGTAGCCGTTGCCCACCATGCCGCTGCGGACGCAGATGTTGCCGTAGCCGCCGTCGGCGACCGCTGCGCCGTAGTCATCCAGGATCCGGACGTCGACCCCGGGAAACGGGCGGCCGATTCCGGTGCCACCGGCGGACGCGGCCTGGCCGGGCGCCAGGCCCAGTCCGGAGACGAAACTCAGTTCGGAGGCGCCGTAGTACTCATAGATGGTGGCGTTCGGCGCCCAGCGGCGGGCAGCTTCGAGGGTGCGGGCATCAAGCTTCGAACCGGCGCAGATGATGGTGCGGATACAGGAAGCATCGACGCAGCCGGTCATGCCGCGTTCGCTGAGCATCCGCAGCATGGTGGGCACCAGGACCAGCCGGGTAACGCGGTCGTGGGCGATGGCCGCATGGACGTCGCCGACGTCGAACGTCTCCAGGGTCTGGAACTCCGACCCGGCGTACAGGCACTCGGCCAGCGCATACAGATTGAGGCTGGCGGCCAGCGGCCCCGGGGCGAGGGTGACGTCATCCTGCCGGAGCCCAAAGAACTCGATCGAGGCGTCGAAGGATTGCTGCCAGGACCCGCGGGAGCGGGTGAACGCCTTGGGAACGGACGTGGTGCCGGAAGTAAGGCCAATCAGGAAGCTGGAGTCCGCTGGCCCATCGGCCAACCCATCATCGGCAGACACCGGTGCCGGATCGGCGCAGGCCTCCACACGCCGCACAATGTCCTCCAGCAGCGCGGGGGACCACTCCGGATCCAGGACAGCGCATTGCCGGCCGCCAGCCACGGCGGCTGCGAACTTCACGGCGAAGTCCACGGAATTGGCCTCGCAGAGTGCCGTGACCGACTTGGTGCCGGCTACCTCTTCCGCCGCGGCGTCGCGTAGCTGCTCCCAGTCGAGGCGCCGTCCGGCGATCACGACAGCGGTGCCGTGCGGCCACTGCCCGGCCCAGCGCTGGAGCTTGTCGAGGAAAGGCACGGACCAACTTTACCGGCAGGGCAGATTGAGCGCCCGGCCCGCGGGTAATGTGACGTTATGAGTTTCAATGACAACGTGCAGCTTGATCCCTCCCAGGTCCAGGACCGACGGGGCATGGGCACCGGGGTGAAAGTCGGCGGCGGCATCGGCGGCGGCCTGGTCCTGCTCGTTGCCCTCCTCCTGGGTATCAACCCCAACATGCTCGGCGGCCTGGTGGACGGCGGCTCTACGGGACAGGCCCAGGGCACAGCACCCGCCTGCAGCACCGGAGCGGACGCGGATGCCCGGCTGGACTGCCGGATCACCGGCACGGTCAACAGCCTCAATGCATTCTGGCCCGGCTACCTGAAGCAGTACAAGGTGCAGTACCCGCAGCCCGAGGCAGTGATCTTCAGCGGCAGCACCAACACCGGCTGCGGTGCCGCGACCTCCGAGGTGGGGCCGTTCTACTGCCCCACGGATACCACGGCCTACTTCGATCCCGGGTTCTTCCAGGAACTCGTTGACCGGTTCGGGTCCTCCGGCGGCCCGCTGGCCCAGGAATACGTGGTGGCACACGAGTTCGGCCACCACGTACAGAACCTGCTCGGGGACCTGAAGCGTGCCCAGCAGGATCCACAAGGACCCGAGTCGGGTTCCGTCCGCACCGAACTCCAGGCAGACTGCTACGCCGGCCTGTGGGCCAAGTACGCCTCCACCACCCCGGATCCCGCCACCGGCCAGCCCTACCTGGAACCTCTCACCCAGCAGGACGTGAACGACGCCTTGTCCGCCGCCGCGTCGGTTGGTGACGACAGAATCCAGAAGGCCGCCACCGGCCGCGTCTCCCCCGAAGGGTGGACCCACGGCTCGAGCGAGGAACGCCAGCGCTGGTTCTCCCGCGGGTACCAGACCGGTGACCTCAAACAGTGCGACACGTTCTCCGCAGCCACCCTTTAATCCCTTCGAGTAATCCTATCGATTGCTGAGTAACTGCCGTTTTGAGAGGTCATAACGGCAGTTAGGCAGCAATGGATGAGGCAACGACGACGGCCGGCCACCTTCGCAGGGAAGGTGACCGGCCGTCGTCGTACTTATTCAGATGTTGAAGCCGAGGGCCCGCATCTGGTCCTTGCCGTCATCGGTGATCCGTTCAGGACCCCAGGGCGGCATCCATACCCAGTTCAGGCGCCAGTCGTCCACGACGCCGTCCAGGGCCTGGCCCACCTGCTCCTCGAGCACATCGGTGAGCGGGCAGGCGGCCGTGGTGAGCGTCATGTCGATCAGGAGCGCACCGTCGTCGTCGGAGTACTTCAGGCCGTACAGCAGGCCCAGGTCCACGACGTTGACGCCAAGCTCGGGGTCGATGACGTCCTTGAGCGCCTCTTCGACGTCCTCCAGGGCCGTGCGGCCCGGCGTGATTTCGGTCATGACTATGAGTCCTTACTAGGCCTGTGCTGCGGCAGGAGCCGCCACGGTGGCTGCGCCGGCGCCCTTGGCGTAACGGTCGTAGCCTTCTTCTTCGAGGCGGTCGGCCAGCTCGGGGCCGCCTTCCTCGACAACCTGGCCGTCCACGAACACGTGGACGAAGTCAGGCTTGATGTACCGCAGGATGCGGGTGTAGTGGGTGATGAGCAGCGTGCCCATGTTGCCCTCGGAGTGGGCGCGGTTGACGCCCTCGGAGACGATCTTCAGCGCGTCAACATCGAGGCCGGAGTCGGTCTCGTCGAGCACGGCGAACTTGGGCTTGAAGAGTTCAAGCTGCAGGATCTCCACGCGCTTCTTCTCGCCGCCGGAGAAGCCTTCGTTGACGTTGCGCTGGGCGAAGTCTGCGTCGATCCGCAGCTTCTCCATGGCATCCTTGACGTCCTTCGTCCAGGTGCGCAGCTTGGGTGCTTCGCCGTCGATGGCGGTCTTGGCGGTGCGCAGGAAGTTGGTCATGGTCACGCCGGGAACCTCCACCGGGTACTGCATGGCCAGGAAGACACCGGCGCGGGCGCGCTCGTCAACGCTCATGGCCAGCACGTCCTCGCCGTCCAGCGTGATAGTGCCGCTGGTGACGGTGTAGCGCGGGTGGCCGGCGATGGTGGAGGCCAGGGTGGACTTGCCGGAGCCGTTGGGGCCCATGATGGCGTGCGTCTCGCCCGTCCTGATGGTCAGGCTGACGCCCTTCAGGATCTCCTTGGTGCCCTGCTCCGTCTCAATGCTGACGTGCAGGTCCTTGATCTCAAGAGTTGACATGCTCTTCTTTCTTTTCGCTCGTAAGTCTGGTGCTGCGGGCGCTCAGTAGTTGTTTACTGCCGCGCCGTTCAAAACGTTGGTGACGTCAACGTAGACGTCGTCTCCGTCGAGTTCGACGGCGAACACCGGCACAGGATCGTAGGCGGGAAGCTGCAGTGGCTGGCCGCTGCGCAGGTCGAACTGGGAGCCGTGGCCCCAGCACTCGATGGCGCAGCCCTCCACGTCGCCCTCGGACAGGGAAATGTCCGCGTGCGAGCAGGTGTCTCCAATGGCATGGATCTCCCCCATGGAATCCCGCACCACGGCTACCGGGTAGCCGTCGATCAGGATCCGCAGCGCCTGCTTGACCTGGATGTCATTGGCGCTGCAAACCAGCTCGCCCTTGGGTGTACCGCTCATACGTTCCTGCCTGCCTTCAGTTCTCGGATGCCGCGAGTTCGCGTTCCACAGCCTCGGTCAGGCGCTCCTCGAGGGACGGGACCTTGATCTGCTGGATGATTTCATTCAGGAAGCCGCGGACCACCAGGCGGCGGGCAACGTCCTCGGGGATGCCACGGGCCATCAGGTAGAACAGGTGCTCGTCATCGAACCGGCCGGTGGCACTCGCGTGGCCGGCGCCCTCGATCAGGCCAGTCTCGATTTCGAGGTTGGGCACGGAGTCCGCGCGGCAACCATCGGTGAGGACCAGGTTCTGGTTCTTTTCGTAGGAGTCGGTGCCTTCGGCCTGCTTCTGGATCAGGACGTCGCCAACCCAGACCGTGTGCGCGCCCTTGCCCTGCAGCGCGCCCTTGTACAGGACGTTGGACTTGCAGTTGCCCACGTTGTGGTCCACGAAGGAACGGTGTTCCAGGTGCTGGCCGGCGTCCGCGTAGTACAGGCCCAGGAGCTCGGCCTCGGCGCCTTCCCCGGCGAACCGGACGTTGGAGTTCAGCCGGACGATCCTGCCGCCGAGCGTTACGGCGATGTGCTTGTAGACGGCGTCCTTGGCGACCTCGGCGTCGTGCTGTGCCAGGTGCTTGGCATCGTCCTCCCACAGCTGCACGGAGACGACCGTGAGGTGGGCACCTTCGCGGACCAGGACCTCAACGTTGCCGTTGTGGTCGGCGGTGCCGTCATGTTCGATGATGACCACGCCGCGGCTGTTGGCGCCGGCTTCGATGACCAGGTGCGAGTTGCTGCGGCGGTCCGCCCCGTTGCCGGTGAGGACCAGCCGCACGGGTGCGTCCAGCTCAGCGTTGGCCGGGATGGAGATCAGCTGCGCTTCCTGCGTGTTGGCGGAAGCCACGACGGCGGCACGGTCGGCGGGGACCAAGGTGGCGCCGCGGGGAGCCTCGCCGGAGCGAAGGGTGCGCTGCACCACAGCGGCGGGCGCCTCGATGGAGACGCCCAGGGCGCCCTCCTCCGACGGGGCGTCGGAGAGGAGGTTCGCCAGTTCGCGCACCGGGGTGAAGCGCCATTCCTCTTCCCGGCCGTTGGGCAGGGCGAAGTCGGCCACGTCATGGCTGGTCAGGCGCTCGGCGCGGGAGGCCATGACCTGGGTGCCGTGGCTGTGGTGGCGGTCAACCCTGGAGGCGACCAGGTGCTCGCCTTCCTCGGTGAAACCGGCGATCGACGGTGCGCCGATGCGCGCCTTTTCGGTAGTTGCTTCGGCAGTCATTAACCGACGGATCCTTCCATCTGGAGTTCGATGAGGCGGTTCAGCTCAAGGGCGTATTCCATGGGCAGTTCGCGGGCGATCGGCTCAATGAAGCCGCGCACGATCATGGCCATGGCCTCGTCCTCGGGCATGCCGCGGGACATGAGGTAGAACAGCTGTTCCTCGCTGACGCGGGAAACGGTGGCCTCGTGTCCCAGCTGCACATCGTCCTCGCGGATGTCGATGTACGGGTAGGTGTCCGAGCGGGAAATGGTGTCCACCAGCAGGGCGTCGCAGCGCACCGTGTTGGCCGAGTGCTTGGCGCCTTCGCGGACCTGCACCAGGCCTCGGTAGGCGGCACGGCCACCGCCGCGGGCCACGGACTTGGAGATGATGGAGCTCTTGGTGTTCGGCGCGATGTGGACCATCTTGGAACCCGTGTCCTGGTGCTGGCCCTCGCCGGCGAACGCGATGGACAGGGTCTCGCCCTTGGCGTGCTCGCCCACCAGGTAGACGGCCGGGTACTTCATGGTGACCTTGGAACCGATGTTGCCGTCAACCCATTCCATGGTGGCGCCGGCTTCGCAGACCGCGCGCTTGGTCACCAGGTTGTACACGTTGTTGGACCAGTTCTGGATGGTGGTGTAGCGGACGCGGGCGCCCTTCTTGACGATGATCTCCACCACGGCGGAGTGCAGGGAGTCCGAAGTGTAGATCGGCGCCGTGCAGCCCTCGATGTAGTGGACGTAGGAGTCCTCGTCGGCGATGATCAGGGTCCGCTCGAACTGGCCCATGTTCTCGGTGTTGATGCGGAAGTACGCCTGCAGCGGGATGTCCACGTGGACGCCCTTGGGCACGTACACGAAGGAACCGCCGGACCACACTGCGGTGTTCAGCGAGGCGAACTTGTTGTCGCCCACCGGGATGACCGTGCCGAAGTACTCCTGGAAGATCTCCGGGTGTTCCTTCAGCGCGGTGTCGGTGTCCAGGAAAATGACGCCCTGGGCCTCGAGGTCCTCACGGATCTGGTGGTAGACAACCTCGGACTCATACTGGGCGGCAACACCGGAAACCAGGCGGCTGCGCTCGGCTTCCGGGATCCCCAGCTTCTCGTACGTGTTGCGGATGTCCTCCGGGAGGTCTTCCCAGCTGGCAGCCTGCTTCTCGGTGGAGCGGACAAAGTACTTGATGTTGTCGAAGTCAATGCCGGAGAGGTCTGCACCCCAGGTGGGCATGGGCTTGCGGTCGAAGTACTTCAGGCCCTTGAGGCGGAGGTCCAGCATCCATTCCGGTTCGCTCTTCTTGGCCGAAATGTCCCGGACTACCTCTTCATCGAGACCACGCCGTGCATTGGCGCCGACGTCGTTCTTGTCGGCCCAGCCGTACTCGTAGTTGCCGATGCCGTGGAGCTCGGGATTCTTCTCCAGAATCTCCGAGATCACAGTGTTTTCGGCTACTGCTTTCTCTGATAGTTGGTCCGTCATCACGGCCTTTCTTGCTGATGGTTGGTTACTTCGTCCAGGCGGGCGGGGGCTGCCGCCGGCACGGTGGCCGGCCTGGCAGACAGCCTGCCTGTGGGAATGTGGGTGGTGCAGACGTGGCCACCACGGGCCAGGGTGGAGAGCCGGCGAACGTCCACTCCCACCAGCCTTGAGAAGACTTCGGTTTCAACGTCGCAGAATACCGGGAAACGGGCTGCGAGCTGCTGGATGGGGCAGTGTCCCTGGCAGAGCTGGACGCTGGAGAGCGCCGCGGGCAGGGGCGCCTTGGCCTCGATGGAGGCGGCGGATGCCACGAAGTTGTCGCGGCTCAGCGCGGCCGACAGGGCGGTGGCCCGGTCCCGGATGTCCGGTCCGGCCTTCTCTATTTCCGGGGCATAGCGCCGTTCCATGTCCGCGAACCGTTCTTCGGCGAAAGCCCGTACGGCGTCGGGGCCGGCCACCTTTTGCAGCTGCTGGAGCGCAAGGGCCGCAATGTCAAGGTAGTCGTTGCCCAGGCTGGACTGGCCCTGTGAGCTGAGGACGTAGCGGCGTGCGGGGCGGCCGGCGCCTGAACCCGGCTTGGCGAGGCGCTTGACCTCGATGACGCCGGCGCGGGAAAGGTGGTCCAGGTGGCGCCGCACAGCGGCCGGGGTGAACCCCAGCATGTCTCCCAGTTCGGCGGCACTGACGGGGCCGTGTTCCAGGACGGCAGCGAGGACCCGGTCCCGGGTGCGCTCGTCAGCGTCTGCCACGGGACCGGGTGCAGCGGGTCCCGGCCCGGCTACGGGCACAGCGGTAGCGTTGGTCACGGAATACACAACACAATCATGTCGTAATTTAGTCCCGCACTCCAGTAAGGGCAGGCTGACCTTGGCTCCGCACGCAATGTGACTCCAATCCAGCTTCCCGGCGCTCCACCCAACCCAACAGGACGGCACTGAATACTACATCCCGTAGAATACTGTGGTGCGATCCCCCCAGTCCCCCGTCCTGTCCATCAATGGGCTCATCAAGGACGTAGGCCCCCTTTCCAGCCTTGACGGAAAGATGCTCAGGGTTGTCAGCGGCGTCTCCCTCATCGCGGAGCGCGGTCAGGTCACCGCTCTGCTGGGCGCAAACGGAGCAGGCAAGACCACTACCCTGGAATGCGCGCAGGGCTTGCAGAAACGTACCGGCGGCAGTATTTCCCTGCTGGGCCAGGATCCCGCCACGGCCGGCGCCGACCTGCGCTCCCGTGTCGGTGTGATGCTGCAGGACGGCGGGCTCCCGCCGTCGGCACGGCCCATCCCGTTGTTGCGGCATATCGCCGGCCTGTACGCCCGTCCCTGGCCGCTGGAAGACCTGGTAGACAGGCTGGGCATCGATACCTTCAGCCGGACCAGCGTCCGCCGGCTTTCCGGTGGCCAGAAGCAGCGCCTGGCCCTCGCCGCAGCGTTGATCGGCAGGCCGGAAGTCCTCTTCCTCGATGAACCCAGCGCCGGCCTGGATCCACAGTCCCGGCAGCTGGTGTTCGACCTGATCGCCGAGCTGCGCGACGACGGCATGGGCATCATCCTGACCACCCACCTCATGGACGACGCCCAGCGCCTTGCGGACTATGTGTACATCATCGACGGCGGCCGGAATGTGGCCGAAGGCACCGTCCATGAGCTGCTGCAGCTCAGCCCCGTGGCGGACCACGCCGGCGGGCACGTCCGGACCCTGGTGTTCGAAGCACCCGCCGGGCTGGACCTTTCTGCCGTGCTGCCGGACGGCGTCGACGTCTCCGAAACCCGCGCCGGCAGCTACGCCGTCACCGGCGCCCTCACGCCCCGCCACCTCTCCGCCCTGGCCCAGTGGTGGGAAGCAAAAGACATCATGCCGGCGTCGATGGGCCTCCAGGCGCGTAGCCTTGAAGACGTCTTTCTGGACATCTCAGGAAAGGACATCCGATGAGTACCGCAGCGATCCGGGAGGCACAGCAGCCCGCGTCCCTGCCCCGCCGCGTCCTCCTGCAGGGCAAATACGAGGCACTGACCATGCTGCGGAACGGCGAGCAGCTGATCCTGGCCGTGGTGCTGCCGCTGCTGGCCCTTGTGGGGCTGACGGTGACCCCCTTCCTTGACGGCATGGGCTCCAGCCGCATCAACGTGGCTGTTCCGGGCATCCTCGCCCTTTGCGCCATGTCCACGGCTTTCACCGGCCAGGGCATCGCCACCGGCTTCGACCGCCGCTACGGGGTGCTCCGGTTCCTGTCCACGACGCCCCTGGGGCGCGGCGGCCTGATCGCCGGCAAGGTCCTCTCGGTCCTGGCGGTCCTGTGCCTCCAGGCAGTGGTGGTTGGCCTGGTTGCCCTGGCCCTGGGCTGGCAGCCGACGGCGGCGGGCTGGCTCCCCGGGCTGGCGCTGCTTGCGCTGGGTGCAGCGGCATTCACCGCACTGGGGCTGCTGGTGGCCGGAACCGTCCGGCCGGAAGCGACGCTGGCGATCACCAACCTGCTGTGGATCCTCCTCGGGGCCATGGGAGGCATCGTCATCCCGGCCGAGCGGCTGCCCGCCGCGGCGCAGGCCGTAGTCCATTTCTTGCCTTCCGGCGCCCTCGGCGAATCGATGCGCGCCGCTTTCCTGGGCGGGGCCGTGAACGGTGGCGCCGCCCTGATCCTGCTGCTCTGGACCGTCATCGCCGGAGCAGCAGCCATCCGTTGGTTCAAGTGGAATTGAGATAATCGTGACCACGGCTTCACGCCTTCCCCAGCTTGCCGGCCGCCTGGCGTCGCGGCTCCCCCGCACGGTGGACGTCCGCATCCGCCGCCTCGCCGTTGCCTCCCTGATCGGGCAGACGCTTTTGGTGGTCACGGGCGGTGCTGTCCGTCTGACGGCGTCAGGCCTTGGCTGCCCCACGTGGCCGCGCTGCACCTCGGACTCGATCGTGAACACCCCCGAGATGGGCATCCACGGCTTCATCGAGTTCGGCAACCGGCTCCTGACCTTCGCGCTGGCCGCGGTGGCCGCGCTCATGCTGGTCTACTTGTGGAACCTGCGCAAGGAACGCAAGGACCTCTTCCTGCTGGCCCTCGGGCTGCTCGCCAGCATCCCGGCCCAGGCCGTCATCGGCGGCGTCACGGTGCTCACTAACCTCAACCCGTGGGTGGTGGGCCTGCACTTCCTGGTGTCGATGGCCCTGGTGGTGTTCTCCACCCTGCTGGTCAACCGCGCCTTCGGCCGGACCGGCCGCGTCCCCGCCGGCCGCCCCGCCCAACTGCCTGCCGTGCTGCGCCCGGTGACTTCCGCCGTCGCACTCTTCTCCGCAGTGGCCGTGATGCTCGGCGTGGTGGTCACGGGTGCCGGTCCGCACGCGGGTGACGCCGACGCTCCCCGCAACGACCTCGACTGGGACCTGTTCTCCCACATCCACGCGGTGCCTGCCTACCTGGTCACCGCCGGGACTGTGGTAGCGCTCGTCCTGGTCATTCGGCGGAGTATCACCGGCACCTTCCGGACGGCGGTCCTGATGCTCCTGGGCGTCACCGTCCTCCAGGCCATCATCGGTTTCACGCAGTATTACAACGGCATCCCCGCCTTGTTGGTGGCAGCCCACATGCTCGGCGCGGCGCTGCTCATGGCAGCGTCGACCAACGCCTGGGACATCGCCCGGTCCAGCGCGGTGAAATAGCCCCGGCTCAAAACGGTAAAGGCGCCCCGTCCAGTCCAGGACCGGGGCGCCTTCGCCATTTGTTGCCGCAGGTCAGCGCCCGGCCGCGAGGACTTTCCCCTGGCCGGCGTCGTTGAAGGCAGGATCCAGGTTTTCGATGCCGTCCGCGGAGACCCGCAGGACCCGCGCCGTGGCAATGTCATAGAAGAGTCCCGTTGCCTGGACTGTTCCGCCGGCCAGCGCGGGGCCAGCCACCGGATGGTCCTGGAGCTTTGCCAACTGCACGGCCACATTGACCATGGAGAGCTGGTCAAGGGTGCCGTAGCCGGCGGCGGCAGCCTGCCTGCCCACCGGGTGCCCTGCCAGCAGCGCCGCATAGCTGGGCCGGGCATGGTCCAGCCACAGCGTGAAGGCGGGCCCCAGGGAAGTGTTGTCCCCGCCGTCGGCTTCCGCCAGCAGCGCCTTCATGGCACCGCAGTTGGAGTGCCCGCAAATGACCAGGGACTGCACCCGCAGGCCGTTGATGGCAAAGGACAGGGCCGAGTCGATGGAGTCGTCCCGCCCGTGGCTGCACACCACGTTGCCGATGTTCCGCAGCGTGAGCAGGTCACCGGGGCCGCTGCTGGTGATCAGGTTCGGGTTGACCCGGGAATCGACGCAGGCCACGAACAGGCTGTCCGGATTCTGGCCGTCGGTCAGGTCATGCACCAGCGGACGGACCTGGTGGGCAAACCGGCGGTGGTATTTGTTGACCCCCACCAGCAGGGGTTCCTTCCGAGGAGGAAGCGGCAACTCGGTGGCATTTTCCCGCCTGGGGGCCCTGTGTCCGGCATCCCGGAAGACGGTGTTGCCGTGTTCCTCGATGCCTACGGCTCCGCCGGTGGACTGGTGCTGCTGCTGCCAGGCGAGCAGGGCTTCACGGAACGGGTGGTCGACGTAGTCGGCGTTCAGTTCCACCACCACGTCCTTGCCGGCCGGTACAACCGCGAGGGCAGGGGTGAGCCGTGGCAGCGCGAAGAAGCTGCAGGAACCGGAGATGGTCACCCGCCAGGGCGACGACGGGGCGGCCGGCGGGTGGGCATGGATCTGGGCGCGGAGGACACGCCAGAGCACGTTGACGGCGGCGAGGGCGAGGCCGATCATGACGCCCTCAAGCAGGTTCAGGAACACCACACAGGCCAGGGTTGCCGCATAGATCGGCAAGTCCCCGGTCCGCAGGCTGGTGCGGATGTCCGCCAGCTTGATAAGGCGGGCCCCTATCACCACCAGCAGGCCGGCCAGCACGGCCAGCGGGATCAGCTGGATCAGGCCGGCGAAGAGGGCCGAGAAGGCGAGGACCCACACGCCGTGGAGCACCGCGGACGTACGGGTGGCTGCGCCCGCTTCCACATTGGTGGCGCTGCGCACGATGACGCCCGTGACGGGAAGGCCGCCCAGCGAGCCCGAGAGGATGTTTGCCGTGCCCTGGCCAATGAGCTCCCGGTTCAGGTTGGTCCGCGGGCCGGTCTGCATCTTGTCCACGGCCACCGCGGAAAGAAGGGATTCAATGCTTGCGATCAGCGCCATGGTCAAAATGGCGAACGCGAAGGCGCGCCAGTTGCCGTTGGGGAGCTGCGGCAGGGCGATGGCGTCGACGATCGATCCGTCCAGGGCGATCCGTTCAACCCCGGGCGCAAAAGCCACGGCCAGCGCCGTTCCTGCCGCGACGGCGGCCAGCGGCCCGGGAACCCGCCGGACAGCGGTCGGCAGGAACTTCCAGCACAGCAGGATCGCCACGACGGCCAGCCCCAGCAGGGCCGCGTGCAGTTCGAGGTTGGTAATGGCCGCCGGGAGTCCTGCGAGGTTTTCCAGCGCGGATCCTGCGGGCCGGGAACCGAGAATCACGTGCAGCTGCTGCAGGATGATCGTGACGCCGATGCCGGCGAGCATGGCCTTGACCACTACCGGCGACACGGCCAGGGCCGCCCTGCCCACCCGGCTGACGCCCAACAAAAGCTGGACGACGCCGGCAGCCGCGGTGATGGCACAGGTCACCTGCCAGCCGAACTCCTGGACAAGGCCGGCCACGACGACGGTCAGTCCGGCCGCCGGTCCACTCACCTGGAGGGGTGAGCCCCCGAGGCTTCCGGCCACAATTCCCCCAATGGCGGCGGCGATCAGGCCGGCCATGATGGGCGCGCCGGATGCCGCTGCGATCCCCAGCGACAGCGGGAGGGCAACGAGGAACACCACCAGCGACGCCGGTACATCGGCACCAAGGTGGGAGAGGAACGCAGCGCGGAACCGGAAGCGGCGGAGGCCTCCGCCACCTCCTCCCGGCGGGCTGTGGCAGGGGGTACGGACGGCAGAGGGACGGGCTTCCATGGAGTTTCCTTTGGTCGCGGGAAGGGTCCGCTCCACCGTAAGCAGTTCGTCATTGCCATTGACAGTTAAAGTGACGGATATGACAATCCTGTCATATCCGTGGATTGAGTTTTAAACGGGACGGCGGCCCCCGCTGTTGAGCGGGGGCCGCCGTGCACCGGGAGGCGCCGGTCAGCCGGGCATGACCGCACTTCCAACGAACGGATCCACCGCGAGGGCGATGAAGAGCAGCGTCAGGTAGCTGATGGAACCGTGGAACACCTTCATGGCGCGCTTGTCCGGGATATCCTCCCGGTGGGCACGGGAGTACAGAGCATGGGATTCATAGAGGAACCAGGCACCCGCGACGACGGCGGTTGCAGTGTACACCCAGCCCGCCCCGCCGGCCGGGATCATCAGCAGGGAGGATGCCACCATGGCCCAGGCGTACAGCACCACCTGGACGGAGACCACCTTGGCCCCGGCAATGGCCCCGAGCATGGGGACGTTGGCATTCCGGTAATCCTCGCCGTAGCGCATGGACAGGGGCCAGTAGTGCGGGGGCGTCCAGAGGAAGATCACCATGAACAGGATCACGGCGGGCCACTCCACGGAGTTGGTGACGGCGGCCCAGGCAATCAGCACCGGGAAGCAGCCCGCCGCACCGCCCCACACGATGTTCTGCGCCGTGCGGCGCTTGAGGATCATGGTGTAGATGACGACGTAGAAGAAGATGGCGCCCAGGCCCAACCAGGCGGAGAGCGGATTGGCGCCGAACCACAGGATCACGATGGCAGCCGCGCCCAACAGCCAGGAGAAGACCAATGCTTCCCGCGGGGTCACCTCGCCGGTGACGAGCGGCCGGTTTTCCGTCCGGTGCATCAGCTTGTCGATGTCCCGGTCGATGTAGCAGTTGAATGCTCCCGCGCTGCCGGCGGCGAATGCACCGCCCACCAGGGTGGCAAGGATCAGCCCGATGGAAGGGAAGCCCCGCTCCGCGTAAATCATGGTGGGGAGCGTGCTGACCAGGAGCAGTTCAATCACGCGCGGTTTGGTGAGGGCGAGATACGCCTTGGCCTTACGGGCAAACCCGATGCCGGAGGCCCGGGATGCGTTCAGCGGCGTATCTGTTGTGCTCACGGTGGCAGTCACCCGTTCTGTGTGGCAGTTGAGGCTGCAGGGCAGCTCCGGTCGTGCGGCCCGGACCCGGGCGCGGCACTCAGGGATGGATAAAGCGCCAGGTGCGTGCGACAGTCGGGACATTCCGGGCGGCGATAGGGGTGCGCACCCGGCGTTGGCCTCCGAATATCATACCGCGCCGCAAGCACTTCCCCTGCCCCGCGATATGCGCAAATGATTGCTCGCGGCCCCATTCGAGCAGATTAAGTCACCCCGCCAAAATAGTGATTCACAAAAGGGGAAATTGCGTCCAAAACGTGAGATTTGCGGCGCCCAAAGGATGGATAAGAGCTAAGCTGTCACCAGATCAGCACGCAGCAAGAAAGCGGTGGAAAACGCATTCCCGTTGCTGTTCGTGACTGAATGCAAGGATCAACGTTTCGATGGTGAACGGCTGGTACACACCGCAGCGGGCGCCAAGCAGAGCACCCTTGACCGGATCCGGTGTACCACCCAGCACCAGCACAGAGAGGGGCCCGGTTTTCGTGCCACATTTGGAAGAGCAAGAACTGTCATGGACCAGCTTGGACCAGCGCGCCGTGGACACCATCCGTGTCCTGGCCGCGGACGCCGTCGAGAAGGTGGGCAACGGCCACCCCGGAACTGCCATGAGCCTGGCACCGGCCGCCTACCTTCTCTTCCAGAAGCTGATGCGCCATGACCCGCGGGATCCGCAGTGGCTGGGCCGCGACCGGTTTATCCTGTCCCCCGGCCACACCTCCCTGACGCTGTACATCCAGCTGTTCCTCTCGGGCTACGGGTTGGAACTGAAGGACCTTGAGGCGCTGCGCACCTGGGGCTCACTCACCCCCGGCCACCCTGAGTACAAGCACACCGCCGGCGTGGAGATCACCACCGGCCCGCTCGGCCAGGGCCTCGCGTCCTCGGTCGGCTTCGCCTACTCCCAGCGCCGCCAGCGTGGCCTGTTCGACGCCGACGCCCCGGCCGGTGAGTCGCCGTTCGACCACACCATCTGGGTCATCGCGTCCGACGGCGACCTACAGGAAGGCGTCACGGCCGAGGCTTCCTCGCTGGCGGGCCACCAGGAGCTGGGCAACCTCGTGGTGATCTACGACGAGAACCACATCTCCATCGAGGACGACACCGACATCGCGTTCACCGAGGATGTCCTGAAGCGCTACGAAGCCTACGGCTGGCACACCCAGCGCGTGGACTGGACCCGGACCGGCGAATACAAGGAAGACGTCCAGGAGCTTTACAGCGCCCTGCTCGCGGCCAAGGCCGAGACCTCCAAGCCGTCCATCATTTCGCTGCGCACCATCATCGGCTACCCGGCTCCCAAGAAGCAGAACACCGGCAAGATCCACGGTTCCGCCCTCGGCGCCGACGAGGTTGCCGCGCTGAAGGAGGTGCTGGGCTTCGACCCCGCAAAGTCCTTCGAGGTGGACCAGGAAGTCCTGGACCACGCCCGCGCAGTAGTGGAACGTGGCGCCGCCGAGCACAAGGAATGGGAAGAATCCTTCAACGCCTGGCAGGCAGCCAACCCCGAAGGCGCCGCCCTCCTCCAGCGCATGGAGGCGCAGGAACTTCCTGCCGACGTCGACGCCGCGCTTCCGGTCTTCCCGGCCGGCAAGGATGTCTCCACCCGAGCAGCCTCCGGCAAGGTCCTGAACGCCCTCGGCCCGGTCCTGCCCGAATTGTGGGGCGGCTCCGCCGACCTGGCAGAGTCCAACAACACCACCATCGAAGGTTCCCCGTCCTTCGTGCCGGCGTCCAAGCAGACCGGCGCCTGGTCGGGCAACCCGTACGGCCGGGTACTGCACTTTGGTATCCGTGAGCACGCCGCGGCATCAATCGTGAACGGCATCAGCCTGGCCGGCAACACCCGCGCGTTCTCCGGCACCTTCCTGATCTTCAGCGACTACCAGCGCCCTGCCATCCGCCTCGGCGCCCTGATGGGCGTCCCGTCCCTGTACGTCTGGACGCACGACTCCATCGGCCTGGGCGAGGACGGTCCCACCCACCAGCCCGTGGAACAGCTCGCCTCGCTGCGCGCCATCGTGGGCCTCGACGTCGTCCGCCCCGGCGACGCAAACGAAGTGGCAGCCGCTTGGAAGACCATGCTGGAAAACCACGCCAACCCCGCAGGCATCGTCCTGACCCGCCAGAACATCCCCACGTGGGAACGCGGCGAGGGCGACGCCGACGGCGATACTTTCGCATCGACGGCAGGCGTGGCGAAGGGCGGCTACGTCCTGGCCGAGGCATCGAAGGACGGCGCCACCGTCCCGGCCGACGTAATCCTGATTGCCACCGGTTCCGAGGTCCAGCTGGCCGTCCAGGCCCGCGAGGCGCTCCAGGCCGACGGCATCGCCGCCCGCGTCGTGTCCATGCCCTGCGTTGAATGGTTCAAGAAGCAGGATGCCGCCTACCGCGAATCGGTCCTGCCCGCGGCAGTCAAGGCACGCGTGTCCGTTGAAGCCGGGCTGGCCCTTAGCTGGCGCGAATTCGTCGGCGACGCAGGCCGTTCCATCAGCCTCGAGCACTACGGCGCTTCCGCAGACTACAAGCGCCTCTTCCAGGAGTTCGGCATCACTGCGGAAGCAGTGACCGCCGCCGCCAAGGACTCCCTCGCCGGCCTTCAGGCCTGAAACCTAAACTTTTAGGAGATAGAACAATGACAACTCCCACCCAGCAGCTCTCCGACGCCGGCGTTTCCATCTGGCTCGACGACCTCTCCCGCGGACGCCTGGAAACCGGCACCCTCCGCAAGCTCATTGAAGAAAAGAACGTCGTTGGCGTAACCACCAACCCGTCCATCTTCCACGCGGCCATCACATCCGGCACCGACTACGACCACATCATCGCCGCCAAGGCCGCAGAGGGCGCCAGCGTGGAGGACACGATCTTCGAGATCACCACCACCGACGTCGCCGACGCCTGCGACCTGTTCGCCCCCGTAGCCGCCGCTACCCGGGGAATCGATGGCCGGGTCTCCATCGAGGTCGACCCCAGGCTTGCGTGGAACACCGCGGGGACCATCACCGAGGCCAAGCACCTCTACCAGCGCGTCAACAAGGCCAACGTCCACATCAAGATCCCCGCAACCGTCGAGGGCCTCGAAGCCATCACGGCCACCCTGGCAGAGGGCATCAGCGTCAACGTCACGCTGATCTTCTCCCTGGAGCGGTACCGCGCAGTCATCAACGCCTTCCAGTCCGGACTGGAGCAGGCCAAGGAAAACGGGCACGATCTTTCAAAGATCCACTCGGTCGCATCATTCTTTGTTTCCCGCGTTGACACCGAGATCGACAAGCGCCTCGACAAGATCGGGACCGAAGAAGCCAAGGCCCTCAAGGGCAAGGCAGGCGTCGCCAACGCCCGCCTGGCCTACCAGGTCTACAAGGAGCTCTTTGCCACCGAGCGCTGGGCCCTCCTGGCTGACGCCGGTGCACTCCCCCAGCGTCCCCTGTGGGCCTCCACCGGCGTGAAGGACCCGGCCTACCCGGACACCCTTTACGTCACTGAACTCGTGGCCCCCGGCGTCGTGAACACCATGCCGGAAAAGACCCTCGATGCCACCTTCGACCACGGCGTGGTCACCGGCGACACCGTCTCCGGTACCTATGAGGAGGCAAACGCAACCCTCGACGCACTCGAAAAGCTCGGTGTCTCCTACAATGACGTCGTCGCACTCCTTGAAACCGAAGGCCTGGACAAGTTCGTGGCCAGCTGGAAGGAACTCCTGGCCGACGTCGAAGGCGCCCTCGCCTCTGCACGAAAGGCTTCCTAACACCTATGAGCACTCTCAGCTTCGACGCCACCGGCGCTGCACAGCAGGCGCTTGAACAGCACCTTCCCGGCCTGGTCCAGGACCGGGTCGCCACCCGGATTTTCGCGAAGGACCACACTCTGTGGGGTCCGGATGCCGAGTCCGAATCAGCGATCCGCCTGGGCTGGGTTGAGGCCGCCACGGTTTCACAGCCTTTGGTCAAGGACATCCTGGAACTCCGGGACGCGCTGCGGTCCGAGGGCGTGACCCGGATCGTGCTTTGCGGCATGGGCGGGTCCTCGCTGGCCCCCGAGGTCATCGCGGGCACGGCAGGCGTCGAGCTGACAGTGCTGGACAGCACGGACCCGGACCAGGTCCGTGCCGCCCTCGCCGACCGGCTGGCCCATACGGCAATTGTGGTCTCGTCCAAGTCCGGCTCCACCCTGGAAACGGACTCCCAGCGGCGGATCTTCGAGCAGGCCTTCACCGAGGCCGGGGTAGACGCCAAGAGCCGGATCATCATCGTGACCGACCCCGGTTCGCCGCTGGACAAAGCCTCCCGGGAGGCCGGCTACCGGGCGGTCTTCAACGCCGACCCCAATGTCGGTGGCCGCTACTCGGCACTGACCGCGTTTGGCCTGGTTCCCTCCGGCTTGGCCGGGGTGGATATCCAGGCTTTCCTGGACGAGGCGGAGGAAGCTGCGGAGATCCTCAACGATGATGCCGCGGACAACATCGGGCTGGCCCTGGGTGCCACCCTGGGCGGGACCAGCCCGCTGCGGAACAAGATCGTCATCGCTGAGGACGGCTCGGGCATCGTTGGCTTCGCCGACTGGGCTGAGCAGCTCATCGCGGAGTCCACCGGCAAGCTGGGAACGGGCATCCTGCCGGTGGTCGCTGGTCCGCAGGCCCCGGAGGTAACGTCCGGCGCTCCGGACGTGCTGGTGGTCCGGCTCGTGGCAGCCGATGCCGACATCGAACTGGGCGAGAACCAAGCAGCCATTGCCGGCGGCCTCGCCACCCAGATGATGGTGTGGGAATTCGCCACCGCCGTGGCGGGCCGCCTGCTGGGGATCAACCCCTTCGACCAGCCCGACGTCGAAGCCGCGAAGGTAGCGGCACGCGGGTTGCTGGACGCCCAGCCGGAACCCACTCCGGCAGCGTTCGTCGACGGCGCCATCGAGGTCCGCGGCGGAGACTGGCTGGGTGACGCCGCTACCGCTGAGGATGCAGTCAAGGCACTCCTGGGCACGTTGGCGTCCGACAGCTACCTGAGCGTGCAGGCGTATTTTGACCGGTTGGCGTTCGCCGGACTCGAAGGTGTCCGCGACGACCTGGCAGCGGGCACCGGCCGCCCGGTGACCTTCGGCTGGGGCCCGCGGTTCCTTCACTCCACCGGGCAGTTCCACAAGGGCGGGCCGGCCATCGGCGTGTTCCTCCAGGTCACTGCCGCTCCTGCTGAGGACCTGGGCATCCCGGACCGTCCCTTCACCTTCGGGGAGCTCATCGCCGCCCAGGCTGCCGGCGACGCCCAGGTCCTGGGTGAGCACGGCCGTCCCGTGCTGCGACTCCACCTCACCGACCGTGCCGCCGGCGTGGCGCAGCTGCAGGACGTCGTCGCTGCACTGTCCACCCGCGCATCCGCAACCGAAAGCTAAGGCACAAAAGCAACCATGCCAGAAACTGAATACGGCCGGAAAGGCACGGGCCGCGGGCGCAATCCGCTGCGCGATCCGCGTGACCGCCGTTTGAACCGGATCGCCGGTCCGTCCTCGTTGGTCCTTTTCGGGGTCACGGGCGACCTTGCCCGCAAGAAGCTCATGCCGGCGGTCTATGACCTGGCCAACCGTGGCCTGTTGCCGCCGAGTTTCGCGTTGGTGGGTTTCGCCCGCCGCGAGTGGGACAAGGAGGATTTCGCCGCCGAGGTGAAGGCCTCGGTGCAGGCCCACGCCCGGACCCCGTTTGATGAGGCGGTCTGGAACCAGCTGTCCGAGGGCATCCGGTTTGTCCAGGGCGAGTTCGACGACGACGCGGCCTTTGAGCGGCTGGGCGAAACGATCAAGGAACTCGACGACGTCCGGGGCACCCGGGGGAACCACGCGTTCTACCTCTCGATCCCGCCGAAGGCGTTCGAGCAGGTCTGCCGGCAGCTGTCCAAGCACGGCCTGGCGCAGGCCGACGGCGACAAGTGGCGCCGCGTGGTCATCGAGAAGCCGTTCGGCCACGACCTGGAATCGGCCCGGCAGCTGAACGACATTGTCGAATCGGTGTTCCCTCCGGATGCGGTGTTCCGGATTGACCATTACCTGGGCAAGGAAACGGTGCAGAACATCCTGGCGCTGCGCTTTGCGAACCAGTTGTTCGAGCCGCTGTGGAACGCGAACTACGTGGACCACGTCCAGATCACCATGGCCGAGGACATCGGGACCGGTGGCCGGGCAGGCTACTACGACGGTGTCGGCGCGGCGCGGGACGTGATCCAGAACCACCTGCTGCAGCTGCTCGCGCTGACGGCGATGGAGGAGCCCATCTCGTTCAACGCCGATGACCTGCGGGCGGAGAAGGAAAAGGTCCTGGCAGCGGTCAAGCTGCCGGAGGACCTGTCCACTCACTCGGCGCGGGGGCAGTTCACCGGCGGCTGGCAGGGCGGCGAGCAGGTCCTGGGGTACCTGGAAGAGGAAGGCATTCCCGCCGATTCCACCACGGAAACCTATGCCGCGGTCCGGGTGGACATCCACACCCGCCGCTGGTCCGGGGTGCCGTTCTACCTGCGCGCCGGAAAACGCCTGGGCCGCCGGGTCACGGAAATCGCGGTGGTGTTCAAGCGCGCCCCCAATCTGCTGTTCACCGACCACGGCGAGGACGATTTCGGGCAGAACGCGGTGGTCATCCGCGTCCAGCCCGACGAGGGCGTGACCATCAGGTTCGGGTCCAAGGTCCCCGGCACGCAGATGGAAGTCCGGGACGTCACCATGGACTTCGGCTACGGGCACTCGTTCACCGAGTCCTCCCCGGAAGCCTACGAACGGTTGATCCTGGACGTGCTGCTCGGTGAGCCGCCGCTTTTCCCCCGGCACGAGGAAGTGGAGCTGTCCTGGAAGATCCTTGACCCGTTCGAGGAATACTGGGCATCCCTGTCAGAACAGCCCGAACCCTACGCCCCCGGCTCCTGGGGCCCGGCCAGCGCCGATGAGTTGCTGGCCCGTGACGGACGAACCTGGAGAAGGCCATGATCGTAAACCTGCCCGATACCACCACCTCGAAGGTCTCCAAGAAGCTCATGGCCCTGCGCGAGCAAGGCGGGGTCATCGCCCTGGGCCGTGTCCTGACCCTCGTCGTCGTGACCAAGTCCGGGCTCGAGGAAGAAGCGATCGAGGCCGCCAACGACGCGTCGCGGGAACACCCCTGCCGGATCATCGTGCTCGCCGACGCCGGGAAGGAGTCCCAGGACCGGCTCGACGCGCAGATCCGGGTGGGCGGGGATGCCGGCGCCTCCGAGGTCATTGTGCTGCGCGGCTACGGGCAGCTCGCGCACGAATCCGAGTCCCTGGTCGCGGCGCTGCTGCTCCCGGACGCACCGATCGTGGCGTGGTGGCCGCACGGCGCCCCCGAGAACGCCTGCGAAACCTCCATCGGCGCCATCGCGCACCGCCGGATCACCGACTCCGCAAACGAACCCGACCCCCAGGCCGCCCTGGAACGGATCCACCGAACCTACAAGGCCGGGGACACCGACCTCGCCTGGACGCGCCTGACCAACTGGCGCATCCAACTCGCAGCCGCCCTGGACGAAGTGGATTCTTCGCCGGTGACGGCAGTGGCGGTTGAGGGTGCCTCGGACTCGCCCTCCACTATCCTGCTGGCAGCGTGGCTGACCCTGACCCTGGACGCCCCGGTGACCATCGTCGCGGACCCGGCCGGGACCGGCATCCGCCGCGTCCGCCTCAGCCGCCCCGGCGGCGACGTCCAGCTGTTCCGCCCGGGTCTTTCCATCGCCGAACTCACCCAGCCGGGCCAGCCCGCCCAACGGATCTCCCTCCCGCGCCGCAGCCTCCGCGACTGCCTCGCCGAAGAACTCCGCCGCCTGGACCCCGACGAAGTATTTGGCGAAGTGATTACTATTGGACTGCCACGTACCAATCTAAGGAGCGTCCGACCCAGTGAGCGTTGACCCACGAGTAAGTATCCATCCTGATTCGTCCGTCCTCATGGCCGCCATAGCGGCACGCCTGATCACCAAGCTCGTTGATGTCCAGGACAAGTACGGCGAAGCCACGGTGGTGCTCACCGGGGGAACCGTGGGAATCGGGACGCTGAAAGCTGTTGCGGACTCCCCGGCAGCGCCCGCCGTCGACTGGTCCAAGGTCAACTTCTGGTGGGGTGACGAACGCTTCGTTGGTTCCAAGGATCCGGAACGGAATACGAAACAGGCTTTCGACGCCTTGCTGTCGCACATTCCAGTGGACCCGGAACGGGTGCACTCGCCGGGTTCGTCCGATGAGTTCGACACGCCCGAGGAAGCGGCTGAGGACTATGCACGCCAGTTGCGTGAAGCCGCAGCGGCCGAGCACGCGGCTGACATGTCCGACGACAGGCCCGAGGAACCATCCGCACTCCCCCGCCTGGACGTCGTTCTGCTGGGTGTGGGTCCTGACGCCCACATTGCTTCGCTGTTCCCTGAGCAGGCCGGAGTCCGTGAGAAGGAGCGCACGGTGGTGGGTGTGCGGAATTCCCCCAAGCCGCCCCCGCTGCGCATCTCCCTGACCCTGCCTGCCATCAACACGGCAGCCGAGGTCTGGATGGTTGTGGCGGGCGAGGACAAGGCCGGAGCCGTGGGCCTCGCCCTGGCCGGGGCGAACCCGGTGCAGGTGCCTGCATCGGGACCCCGCGGAACGTCACGCACCTTGTGGCTTATAGACGAGAACGCTGCCTCACGCGTCCCCGAGCAACTGGTCCGGAAGGACGCCGCGGGCGCGTAGCTTCTCCAGCGCTCCGGCCAGGACGTCTTCGGCGTCCTGGCCGGAGCGCCGTTCTTTAACGTATTCAAGGTGGCTTTTATAGCCGTCCTCGAAGGGGTCGTCGGCTGCCGCCTGGCCGTCCCTGGAAGCGGGCGCGCCGCACCGCCGGCAGTCCCAGGTACGGGGAATCTGGTCCTCGGGCATCTTCAGGAACACCGGCTGGGTCTCATGGCCCTTGGCACACCAGTAGGAAACGCGGATCCGCGGGGGGGAACCCGCGGATAAGTCGTTGGGTTGCAGGCTCGAACCGGAGCCCGCAACCACCCCGGCGCGGGTGCCCCGAAAGCCTGATGACGGATGGACCATGAAAACTCCTCCCTCGACGCAGTAACCGGAGCCCTGCAGCTTAAACCAAAAACTGTGGCTGCCGGGTGAACCTACAGCCACAGTTTAGGGGCGGGAGCCGCGTGGCGGGAGTGCCACTGGACCCTATCCAGCGAAGTATTTAAGAGTCAGCGGTGCCGCTGAACCGCATGATGAGCCCGAGCGCGATGATCACGACGCCCCAGGTGACACCCAGGATGATGGTGAAGCGGTTCAGGTTGCGTTCTGCCACTCCTGAAGAGCTGAGCCCTGAACTCATGCCGCCACCGAACATATCTGACAGCCCGCCGCCCCGTCCCTTGTGCAGGAGGATCAGCAGCGTCAGCAGGAGGCTGGTGATCCCCAGGAGGATCTGCAGAATGACATGAAGAACGTCCACGACGGCCTTTCGAAAGTTGGATTTGCGGGAGTATGTACCGGTGGCAGACTAGTCCGTCACCAAGTGGCTCTCGAACCTGACAATATTAGCAAACTCGGCGGGGTCAAGGCTGGCACCGCCTACCAGGACACCGTCCACGTCGCGTTCCTGCAGGATGGCCGCGGCATTGTTGGCCTTGACCGAGCCGCCGTAGAGCAGGCGCGTCTTGGCCGCTACGTCAGCGCCGAACAGCTTTTCCAGTTCGGCCCGGATGGCGGCGCACATCTCCTGTGCGTCCTCCGGACCGGCCACCTCGCCGGTGCCAATGGCCCAGACGGGCTCGTAGGCAACAACGAGGTCAGAAGCCTGCTCGTTGGTGAGGCCCGCGACGCCGGCGCGGAGCTGCTGCAGCGTGTGCTCAACGTGGGTCCCGGCCTGGCGGATCTCCAGACCCTCGCCGACGCAGAGGACCGGGGTAACGCCGTGCTTGAAGGCCGCCTTGACCTTGGCGTTGAGGACGTCGTCTGACTCGTTGTGGATGGTGCGGCGTTCGCTGTGGCCCACCAGCACGTACTTGCAGCCGAGCTTGTTCAGGAACTGCCCGGAAATGTCACCGGTGTACGCCCCCGAATCGAACTGCGAAAGGTCCTGCCCACCGTAGGCGACCTCCAGGTCGTCGCCCTGGACCAGGGTCTGGACGCCGCGGAGGTCGGTGAACGGCGGGAAGACCGCAACCTCGACGCGGCTGTAGTCATGCTTCGCGTCGGACAGCGTCCAGGCGAGTTTCTGCAGCAGGGTGATGCCCTGCACGTGGTCCATGTTCATTTTCCAGTTGCCCGCGATGAAGGGCTTGCGGTCGAAGGCGCCGTTCGTTGACGTAGTCACGTGATCTCCAAAAGTTCTTGATATGTGTTCGGCCGGCAGGCTGCCGCGGGCAACCTGCCGGCCGGAGGACTTCAAAGTCCGTTGCTGCCGGACAGCAGCGGTGGTTCTACCGGTCCAGGACGCTCAGGCCGGGGAGTTCCTTGCCTTCGAGGTATTCCAGGCTGGCGCCGCCGCCGGTGGAAATGTGGCCAAACTGGTCATCACTGAATCCCAGGGTGCGGACTGCGGCAGCGGAATCGCCGCCGCCCACCACCGTGAACCCGTCGGTTTCCGTCAGGGCCTGCGCGATGGCACGGGTACCTGCAGAGAACGCCTCGAATTCGAAGACGCCCATCGGGCCGTTCCAGAAGACCGTGCGGGCCCCCTTGATCCGTTCGGCGAAGGACGCGGCTGTGTCCGGTCCGATGTCGAGGCCGATGCCCTGGGCACCAAAGCTGCTGCCCTCGATGGCGTCTGCCGGCACTGTCTCGTGCGCGGCGTCGGCAGCGAACTTCTCTGCCACCACCACGTCGGTGGGAACCACGAATTCAGTACCGGCGTCCGCAGCGCGCTTCAGGTAGTCCTGGACCACGCTGATCTGGTCCTTCTCAAGGAGGCTCGAAGCGACCTCGTGTCCGGCTGCCGCGAGGAACGTGAACAGCATGCCGCCGCCCACCAGGATGGTGTCTGCCTTGCCGATCAGGTTGTCGATCACCGCGAGCTTGTCCGAGACCTTGGAACCGCCCAGGACCACCACGTAGGGGCGCTGCGTGTCGGCGGTCAGCTTCCGGAGGACTTCCACCTCGGTGTGCACCAGGTCGCCCTGGTACGACGGGAGCCGGGTGGCGACGTCGTAGACGCTGGCGTGCTTGCGGTGGACGGCACCAAAAGCATCGTCCACATACGCGCCGTTGCTGCCCGTCAGGGCCACCAGTTCGTCGGCGAAGGCGCCGCGCTCGGCGTCGTCCTTGCTGGTTTCGCGGGCGTCGAAGCGGACGTTCTCCAGGACCAGCACTTCGCCGTCCTGCAGGGACGCCGCGGCTGCCTTGGCGGCGTCACCGACGGTGTCGGCGGCGAGGGTGACCTTGAAGCCCGCAAGTTCGGCGAGGCGGTCCACTGCTGGGCGCAGGGAGTATTTGTCCTCCGGGGCGCCCTTGGGGCGTCCGAGGTGGGCTGTTACCAGCACGCGGGCACCGGCGTCCGAGAGCTTCGCCAGCACTGGGAGCGAGGCCTTGATGCGGCCGTCGTCAGTGACTGTAGAGCCGTCGAGCGGCACATTCAGGTCACTTCGAACCAGAATGTACCGCCCGCGGACACCTTCAGCGATCAGTTCGTTGAGGGTGTGTGATGTCATGTGTCTAACCCTAGCCCAGCTTGGCTGCCACAAGCTCCGTGAGGTCGACGAGGCGGTTGGAGTAGCCCCATTCGTTGTCATACCAGGAAACAACCTTGACCTGGTTGCCGATGACCTTGGTCAGGCCGGCGTCGAAGATCGAGGAAGCGGGGTCGCCGACGATGTCGGAGGACACGATGGGCTCCTCCGTGTAGGTCAGGAAGCCCTGCAGCGCGTCGGACTCGGAAGCACGCTTGAGCGCTGCGTTGACTTCCTCCACCGTGGTTTCGCGGGAGACGGTGACGGTGAGGTCGGTGGCAGAACCCGTGGGGACGGGAACGCGAATGGCGTAGCCGTCCAGCTTGCCCTTCAGTTCGGGGAGCACCAGGCCGATGGCCTTGGCGGCACCGGTGGAGGTGGGAACCATGTTGATGGCGGCGGCACGGGCACGGCGCAGGTCCTTGTGCGGGCCGTCCTGGAGGTTCTGGTCTGCGGTGTAGGCGTGCACGGTGGTCATGAGGCCGCGCTCGATGCCGAACTCGTCGTTGACCACCTTGGCCAGCGGGCCCAGGCAGTTGGTGGTGCAGGACGCGTTGGAAATGATGTTGTGCTTGGCGTTGTCGTAGAGGTCGTGGTTGACGCCCATCACGATGGTGATGTCCTCGTCCGAGGCGGGGGCGGAGATCAGGACCTTCTTGGCGCCGGCATCGATGTGCTTCTTGGCGTCGGCTGCCTTGGTGAAGAAACCGGTGGATTCGATGACGATGTCAACGCCCAGTTCGCCCCAAGGGAGGTTGGCGGGATCGCGTTCCGCCAGGACCTTGACCACATTGCCGTTGACGACGATGTTGCCGTCCTTGACCTCGATGGTTTCCTTCAGGCGGCCACCGACGGAGTCGTACTTGAACAGGTGGGCCAGGGCTTCGGGGCTGGTGAGGTCGTTGACGGCAACGATCTCCAGGTCCGCGCCCTGGGCCAGTGCTGCGCGGAAGTAGTTGCGGCCAATGCGGCCGAAGCCGTTGATACCAATACGGGTCGTCACTTTTACAGTCTCCTTGGTGCTTTGAGAAGCACTACTAGTTGAGCGGGCGTTGAAGCCAACTAACAGATCCCGCACGCCATTGGGCAGAGATGATTAACACGGAGGGCGACCAGCCTCATTGCTGAAGGCTAACCGCCTTCCGTGACCTATCTTACGTTTAACTGGGTCCGCCCCCGCAAGTGCGGGGGCGGACGGTCCACATCCCGGCCGGTTTAAGTCAGAATGTGAAGTTTGTTACAGCGGTGTATAACGCCGGTCACTACGGGAGGGTGATCAGGCCCGTGGCGTTGGCGCGCGCCGCCTCGAAGCGCTGGGCGACGTCGGCCCAGTTCACGATGTTCCAGAACGCCTTGACGTAGTCAGCCTTGACGTTGACGTAGTCCAGGTAGAAGGCGTGCTCCCACATGTCCAGCATCAGCAGCGGGGTGGTGCCCAGCGCTACGTTGCCCTGCTGGTCGTAGAGCTGTTCGATGACCAGGTTTCCGCCGATGGGTTCGTAGGCCAGGAAGCCCCAGCCGGAACCCTGCAGTCCCAGGGCGGCAGCGGAGAACTGGGCGCGGAACGCGTCGAAGGAACCGAAGGCGTCGTCGATGGCGGCAGCCAGTTCACCTTCAGGCTTGTCGCCGCCGTCCGGGGACAGGTTGTTCCAGAAGACGGAGTGGTTAATGTGGCCGCCGGTGTGGAACGCGAGGTCCTTGGAGAGCCGGTTGATGTTGGCGAAATCGCCCTTTTCACGTGCCTCGGCAAGCTGGGCCAGTGCGTTGTTGGCGCCTGCCACGTAGGTGGCGTGGTGCTTGCTGTGGTGCAGCTCCATGATCCGCGCGGAAATGTGCGGCTCCAGTGCGGCGTAGTCGTACTTGAGTTCGGGCAATACGTACTCAGTCACAAAATCCTCCAATATCGTGGACCGTCGGTCCGGTTGGTGACTCTCGGATTGTGCATCCGGGCGTCGGGCGCCCGGAATTATTTTGATTCTATGGGGCTGCTACTCGTCCAGCATTTCGGGCGTCACATTGGCGTCGGTGCCGGGGATGCCCAGGTCAACGGCGCGTTTGTCCGCCATGGCCAGCAGCCGGCGGATCCGGCCTGCGATGGCGTCCTTGGTCATGACCGGGTCAGCCAGCCGGCCGAGTTCGTCGAGGCTTGCCTGCTTGTGTGCCACCCGCAGCTCCCCGGCGTACTTGAGGTGGTCCGGGACGTCGTCGCCCAGGATCTCGAGCGCGCGCTCAACGCGTGCACCGGCGGCCACGGCGGCCTGCGCGGAGCGGCGCAGGTTGGCGTCGTCGAAGTTGGCGAGGCGGTTGGCAGTCGCGCGGACTTCCTTGCGCATGCGCCGTTCCTCCCACACCATGAGGGCGTCGTGGGCACCCATGCGCGTCAGGAGGGCGGCAATGGTATCGCCGTCACGGATCACCACCCGGTCCACTCCCCTGACTTCCCGCGCCTTGGCCTGGATGTCGAGCCTGCGGGCTGCGCCCACCAGGGCGAGGGCTGATTCGGGGCCGGGGCAGGTGACCTCCAGCGACGACGAGCGGCCGGGTTCGGTGAGTGAACCGTGCGCGAGGAATGCCCCGCGCCACACAGCTTCAGCGTCTGCGGCAGACCCGTTGACGACGGCGGATGGCAGCCCGCGCACGGGGCGGCCCCTTCCGTCCAGGAGGCCGGTCTGCCGGGCCAGCGCCTCGCCGTCGCGCACCACGCGGACCACGTAGCGGCTGGCGCGGCGGAGTCCCCCGGCCGAGACCACGATGATCTCGCTCTGGTGTCCGTAGACTTCTGCGATGGCGGCACGGAGCCGGCGTGCGGTGGACGCGAGGTCCACTTCCGCTTCGATGACGATTCTGCCGGAGATGATGTGCAGGCCTCCGGCGAACCGGAGCATTGCAGAGACCTCAGCCTTGCGCACTGATGACTTCTTGATGTCCAAACGGGACAGTTCTTCTTTGACCGATGCTGTCAGTGCCATGGCACCTTCCTAACTGTTCCCAAAAATGTCCTGGTACGCCGTGGCCAGCCTGAGCGGCTCGTGGACGGGGCGGCGTCCCGACGCCCCTACTTTACCCAAGACAACCTCCGCGCCGATCATGCCGGCGGCCTTCTCGAACTCCTGCCGGTCCGGGACGGACGCGGGATCGGCCAGGACCACGTCCACGCTGAACTCCGGGGCGTAGCGCCGGAGGACGTGGAGGTGGTCGGCCGCGGTCATGCCGCTGGTTTCCTTGGTGTCCGTGGCGAGGTTCATGGTCAGGCAGCGTTTGGCGGGGGTGCTGCACAATGCCTGCCGCATCTCCGGCAGGAGCAGGTGCGGCAGGACCGAGGTGTACCAGGAGCCCGGGCCCAGGACCACCCAGTCCGCCAGTTCGATGGCCGTCAGGGCTTCGGGGCAGGCCGGCGCGGCGGGGGGCAGGAGCCGGACTTCCTCCAGCGATCCGGCCACCGCGCAGCGGGCTTGGCCGCGAAGGGTCTGCAGGGCTGTCCCGCCGTCCGGGGCGGTGACCCTGACGTCGCCTTCGATGGTGAGCGGCACGGTGGACATGGGCAGCACCTGGCCACGGGCGCCAAGCAGGGCGCCCGCCCACTTAAGCCCCGCGACGGCGTCACCGAGCAACTCCCACAGCGTGACGATCAGCAGGTTGCCCATGGCGTGCTCGTCCAGGGACCCGCCGGGGCCTTTCCCGGCGCGGAACCGGTGCTGCATGACGTCGCGCCAGGTGCGTCCCCAGTCTGTGTCGTCGCAAAGCGCGGACAAGGCCATGCGGAGGTCTCCGGGCGGGAGGACGCCGTACTCTTCGCGCAGGCGCCCGGACGAGCCGCCGTCGTCCGCTACCGTGACGATTGCCGTGAGCTCGGAGGTGAGCAGGCGCAGTGCCGACAGGGATGCCGCCAGGCCGTGCCCGCCGCCCAGGGCCACGACGTTGGGGCCCTTGTCCTGCTGGCCCGAGCCCTTACCAGCGGCCGGCGGCACCAGGGGCAGGGCTCCGGTGAACAGTGCCATTACTCGCGGCCCAGATCCCGGTGCGCGGTGGTCACCGTGACCCGCGGATACTGTGCGAGCTTCTTGGAAAGTTCCACCGCGACGGCAACGGAGCGGTGCTTGCCGCCCGTGCAGCCGACGGCGATGGTGGCGTAGTGCTTGTTCTCCCGGCGGTACCCCTCCAGGACGGGCTCCAGGGCGAGGACGTAGCGGTCCACGAAGTTCTTGACGCCTTCGGCCTCCAGGACGTAGTCGCTGACGTCCTTGTCCAGGCCGGTCTGCGGACGGAGCTGCGGCACCCAGTGCGGGTTGGGGATGAACCTGACGTCGGCAACATAGTTGGCATCCACCGGAAGCCCGTACTTGAAGCCGAAGCTCATGACGTTGAGCCGCAGCGCCACCGGACCGGTTTCACTGAACAGTTCCGTGATGGCGGTGGCCAGCCCGTGGACGTTGTAGTTGGAGGTATCCAGGACGACGTCGGAGCTGTCGCGCAGTTCCTGCAGCAGTTCGCGTTCGGCAGAAATTCCGTCCAGGATCCGCCCGCCGCCCTGGAGCGGGTGCGGCCGCCGGCCCTGTTCGAACCGCCGGACCAGGACGTTGTCGCTGGCGTCGAGGAACAGGACGCGGAAAGTAACGCCGCTGGCCGCGAGGGCGCCCAGCGCCGCCCGGATGTCCGCGAAAAGGCCTTTGCTGCGGACGTCGATGACCACAGCCAGCCGGGGAATCGACTGCGGGGCGTGGGAGACGAGCTCGGCGAGCGTGCCCAGCATCTGCGGCGGCAGGTTCTCCACGACGTACCAGCCGTGGTCCTCCAGCGCGTCCGCGGCGGTGCTTCGCCCGGCGCCGGACATTCCGGTGACCACCAGCAGTTCCGCTTCGAGCGGCTTGACGGGCTCCAGCCCGTCGTGGCCCGCTCCGGATTCCGCCGTCGTGTCTGCCATGAAGCCTGCCCCGTTTCCTCGTTGTCCTGCCGGTCCCCGCGATGGCAGGGCCCGCCCTTTACCCTAGCTAAGTTTCAATGATTTCGCCGGTCGCCATGTTGATCGCGGGTACCGCCACGGCCTCGGGACCGTTGACGGCAAAGTGGCTGACGATGGCGCCGGCCAGGGCAGGGCCAATTCCCTTCGCCTCGGCGAGCTCCTCCGCGGTCGCCGCCTTCACGCCCTTGACCGATCCGAAGTGTGCCAGCAGCGCTTTGCGCTTGGAAGCGCCAAGACCCGGAACGGCGTCCAGCGCGGACACCGTCATGGCCTTGCCGCGCTTTTGCCGATGGAACGTAATAGCGAAGCGGTGTGCCTCGTCGCGGATGCGCTGCAGCAGGTAGAGGCCCTGGGATGTGCGGGGCAGGATCACCGGGAAGTCGCTGTCCGGAAGCCACACTTCCTCAAGCCGCTTGGCCAGTCCCACCACGTACACATCATCGATGCCCAGGTCCTTCAGCGCGCGGGCCGCGGCATTGACCTGCGGCTGGCCGCCGTCCACCACCACCAGGTTGGGCGGGTAGGCGAACTTGGCCTTAGGCGCCGGGGTGGTCGTGTCCAGGGCAGCCTCAGCGGCCTCGGCGGCAGCGTCCGCGGCCGCCTCCGCGGTGCCTGCTTCGAGGACGTCCTCGTCCACCTGCGCCGATTTGTCCTGCAGGTAGTGGCGAAACCTGCGGGTGAGGACGTCGTGCATGGCCGCCGTGTCATCGGCCGCCGCGGGGCCCGTGATGGAGAACTTCCGGTAATCGGACTTCTTCGGCAGCCCGTCCTCCACCACCACCATGGAGGCCACCACATTGGTGCCCTGGACGTGGGAGACGTCGAAGCACTCAATCCGGAGCAGGGGCACGGGAAGGTCCAGCGCCTCCTGCAGCTCCTGCAGGGCCTGCGACCTGACGGTGATGTCCCCCGCGCGGCGTGTTTTGTGGAGCTTCAGCGCGTGTTCGGCGTTTTCGCGGACCGTGGACATGAGCGCCGCCTTGTCCCCGCGCAGGGGCACCCGGATGTCCACCTTGGCGCCGCGGATACCGCCCAGCCATTTGGCCAGGTCTTCGGGGTTGCTCGGCGCCACCGGAACCAGGACTTCGCGGGGCAGCCGGCCGTGGGTATCGCCGTCCTCCCCGTAGACCTGCTGCAGCAGGTGCTCCACCAGGTCGGGCGTGGTGAAGTCCTCCACCTTTTCCACCACCCAGCCGCGTTGGCCGCGGATCCTGCCGCCGCGGACGTGGAACACCTGGACGGCCGCTTCCAGTTCATCCTCGTGAAGCGCGAAAACGTCGGCGTCGGTCTCCTCCGACAGCACCACGGCATTGCGTTCGAATACCTTCCGCAGCGCGGTGATGTCGTCACGCAGCCGGGCGGCGTGCTCGTAGTCGAGCTTCGCCACGGCGTCGGCCATCTGCTTTTCGAGCTTGTTGATGAATCTCTTGGCTTCGCCGCCCATGAACGCACAGAAATCGTCGGCGAGGGCCCGGTGGTCCTCGGGGCTGATGCGGCCCACGCAGGGTGCTGAGCATTTGTCGATGTAACCCAGCAGGCACGGCCGGCCGCTGGCCTGGGCGCGTTTGAAGACACCGGCGCTGCAGCTGCGGACGGGGAAGACCCGGAGCAGGGTGTCCATGGTTTCCCGGATGGCACCGGCGGTGTAGGGGCCGAAGTAGCGGGTTCCCTTCCGTTTGTCCCCCCGCATGACCTGTACCCGGGGGTACTTCTCGCTCATGGTCACGGCAAGGTAGGGATAGGTCTTGTCGTCGCGGAACACCACGTTGAAGCGCGGCTTGAATTCCTTGATCCAGGTGTATTCGAGCTGCAGCGATTCGAGCTCGCTGCCCACCACGGTCCACTCAACGCTGCTGGCCGCGTGGACCATCGCGTAGGTCTTGGGCAGCAGCCCGGCCGGATTGGCGAAGTAGGAATTCAGCCGGGACCGCAGGCTTTTGGCCTTGCCCACGTAGACGACCCGGCCGTGCGGATCACGGAACCGGTAGACGCCCGGGTTGGTGGGGATTTCACCGGTTTTGGGCCGGTAACTCGCTGGATTTGCCACCTATCAAGTCTACTGAGTTCCGCTGGCTGTCTTTGCCGGCCGGCACATCCGCACCGGCGGGGCAGCCCCGGAGCCGGAAATTACTCTGCCGACTTGCTCTGGTTGTAGCTGGTGGAACGCTCCTGGCCGCTCAGGGCGGCGATCGCGTCCATGATCCGGTCCGTGACCTCACGGCGGGCCGGCAGGGAGTGGTCCGGTCCCGTCTTGTCGAAGTACAGCGGCTCCCCCACCTTCATGGTGAAGTGCTGGGGCCGGACGCCCTTTTCGCCCGCGCGCTGGAGCTTCTCGGTCCCAATCAGGCCAACGGGAATCACCGGCGCGCCGGTGGTGAGCGCAAGCCAGCCCACGCCGGTGCGGCCACGGTACAGAATTCCGTCCCGGGAGCGGGTGCCTTCGGGGTAGATGCCGATGCCCCGGCCGGCCTCGAGGATATCGAGCAGGGTCTTCAGCGCCTGGACGCTGGCCGCCTGTTCGCCGCGCTCCACGGGAATGGAGCCCACGGACTCGAAGAAGGCCTTCATGACCCTGCCCTTGACTCCGCCCGTGGTGAAGTACTCGGCCTTGGCGAAGAAGGCCACCGGACGGGGCATCAGCGCCTGGACGATCACGCTGTCGAAGAAGGACAGGTGGTTGGGCGCCACAATGAAGGGGCCGTCGGACGGAACGTTTTCAAGTCCGACGACGGTGGGCCGGCATGTGCCGCCGATCAGGTTGCGGGTGGTCCAGCGGACGGCATCAAACATTTCCATCGTTGCTCACCCCGCTCATGGCCGAGTTGTGGACAGCCTGCAGCCGGTCGATGACTGCCACCAGCTCATCCCCGGTGCTGACGACAGCGACGGATCCGGCTTCTTCCAACTCCCCGTCCGGCGCGAATCCCCAGACAACGCCGATGCAGTCAAGCCCATTGGCGATTGCTCCGGACACGTCCTGGGCGCGGTCGCCCACCATGATGGCGTGCTGGGTATCAAGGTCGCGCAGGGCGGCGGCGATGATCTGGGTCTTGCCCAGCGGAACGCCTTCCACTGCCGTTTCATCATCGGCCGAGCCGTGGATGCCGTGGAAAAAGCCGTCGATGCCGTGGTGCGCCAGCACCTTGCGGGCCAGCCGCTGGGGCTTCTGCGTTGCGACCGCTACGGGGCGGCCTGCCTCCGCAAAGGAATCGAGGATCCCGCGGATTCCCGGATACAACCTGCTCTGGGCAATACCCTTGGCGACGTAGTGCTCACGGTAGAGCCGGACCACCTCGCCAAGGTGTTCCGCCGGGACGTTGGCCACGTTGAGCAGTGAGTCGCTCAGCTTGGGGCCGATCATCGAATCGAGCAGGTCCTGGCCGGGAACCGGGAGCCCCAGCCCACGGAGGGCTGAGGCAATCCCCTCGGTAATTCCACCGGCCGGATCGACAAGAGTGCCGTCCAGGTCAAAGATCACGGGCACTGTTGTTGAAGTCACCGGGATAGTTTCTCACGACAGCAGGAGTGCCTGAAACTCGCATTCCCGTTGCGGAATATTTCCGGTGGTTTGGTCCGGTCAGCCCAGTATCTCGGCCAGGAATTTGCCGGTGTGGCTGGTGGCGGACTTGGCCACCTGCTCCGGCGTTCCTGCAGCCACGATCTGGCCACCACCGGAACCACCGTCCGGTCCAAGGTCAACCAGCCAGTCGGCGCTCTTGATGACATCCAGGTTGTGTTCGATGGTGATCACCGTGTTGCCCTTGTCCACCAGGCCCTGCAGGACCTTGAGCAGCTTCCGGATGTCCTCGAAGTGCAGGCCCGTAGTGGGCTCGTCCAGGACGTAGATGCTGCGGCCGTTGGACCGCTTCTGCAGTTCTGCTGCGAGCTTGACGCGCTGCGCTTCGCCGCCGGACAGGGTGGTGGCCGGCTGGCCCAGGCGGACGTAGCCCAGGCCCACATCCACGAGGGTGTTCAGGTGGCGTGCGATGGGCGAGAAGGCGGCGAAGAATTCCGCCCCCTCCTCGATGGGCATGTTGAGGACATCGGCGATGGTCTTGCCCTTGTAGTGCACCTCCAGGGTTTCCCGGTTGTAGCGGGCCCCGTGGCACACTTCGCACGGCACGTACACGTCCGGCAGGAAGTTCATCTCGATTTTCAGGGTGCCGTCGCCCGAGCATGCCTCGCAGCGGCCGCCCTTGACGTTGAACGAGAACCGGCCCGGAAGGTAGCCGCGTACTTTCGCCTCGGTGGTCTCGGCGAAAAGCTTGCGGATGTTGTCGAAAACGCCCGTGTATGTGGCCGGGTTGGAGCGGGGGGTCCGGCCGATGGGGCTTTGGTCCACGTGGACCACCTTGTCCAGGTGCTCCAGGCCCTGGACTGTCTTGTGCCGCCCGGCCACCTGCTTGGCGCCGTTCAGTTTGTTCGCCAGCACCTTGTAGAGAATCTCGTTGACCAGTGTCGACTTGCCCGAACCGCTCACGCCGGTCACCGCCGTGAAGAGCCCCAGCGGGAAGGCGGCGTCGACGTTGACGAGGTTGTTCTCCCGCGCGCCCACGACCTTGATCTCGCGTTTCTTGTCGTACTTCCGGCGTTTCTTCGGTACCTCGATGGCCTTGCGGCCCGAGAGGTAGTCGCCGGTCAGCGATTCCCGGTTGTCCAGCAGTTCCTTGTATGTGCCCGAATGGACTACCTGGCCGCCGTGTTCTCCCGCGCCGGGCCCGATGTCCACGATCCAGTCGGCCACGTGGATGGTGTCCTCGTCGTGCTCCACGACGATGAGGGTGTTTCCCATGTCGCGGAGACGGGTGAGGGTTTCGATGAGCCGGCGGTTGTCCCGCTGGTGCAGGCCGATGGAGGGCTCATCGAGGACGTAGAGCACGCCCACCAGGCCTGAACCGATCTGGGTGGCGAGCCTGATGCGCTGGGCCTCGCCGCCGGAGAGGGTGGCAGACGGACGCTCGAGGTTGAGGTATTCCAGGCCTACGTCCAGGAGGAAGGTCAGGCGTGCCTGGATCTCCTTGAGGACCTGGTGGGCGATCTGGGCTTCGCGTCCGGTCAGCACCAGGTTGTTCAGGAACTCCGCGCAGTCCCGCATGGGGAGGGCGGCGACCTCGGCGATGGATTTACCGTTGATCAAGACCGACAGGGATGCCGGGTTAAGGCGGGCGCCGTTGCACGCGGGGCAGGGAACCTGCCGCATGTACTCCTCATAGCGGTCGCGGGCCCAGTCCGAATCGGTCTCGCCGTGCTTGCGGTGAACGTACTGGATGGCGCCTTCGAATCCGGTGCTGTACTTGCGTTCGCGGCCAAACCGGTTGCGGTACTGCACCACCACCTTGTGGTCCTTGCCGTGCAGGACGGTCTGGCGCACGTCCTTGCCGAGCTTCTCCCACGGGGTGGTCATGGAGAAGCCGACTTCCTTGGCCAGGCCCTCCAGGAGCCGGTTCCAGTATTCGGTGGTTGCGGTGCCCATGGACCAAGGGGCAATGGCTCCCTCTGAGAGGGACAGTTCCGGGTTGGGAACGATGAGCTCCTCGTCCACTTCCAGCCGGGTGCCGATTCCGCTGCAGGCCGCGCAGGCACCGAACGGGTTGTTGAACGAGAAGGAGCGGGGCTCGATCTCGTCGATGGCGAGGGGGTGCTCATTGGGGCATGCAAGGTTTTCCGAGAATGCCCGGATACGTTCCGGCGCGTCGGCGTCGACGTCCACGAATTCGGCCAGGACGCGGCCTTCGGCCAGGCCCAAGGCGGTCTCGATGGAATCGGTGAGCCGCTGGCTGATGCCTTCCTTGACCACGAGCCGGTCCACCACCACCTCGATGCTGTGCTTGTACTGCTTGCCCAGCTTGGGCGGATCGCTCAACTGGACCAGGTTGCCGTCCACCCGCGCCCGGGAGTAGCCCTTGGCGCTGAGTTCCTTGAAGAGGTCCACGAATTCGCCTTTGCGTCCGCGTACCACCGGTGCCAGGACCTGGAAGCGGGTGCCCTCGTCAAGTTCCAGGAGCTGGTCCACGATCTGCTGCGGGGTCTGCTTGGATACCGGCTCACCGCAGACGGGGCAATGCGGCCTGCCCACGCGGGCCCACAGCAGGCGCATGTAGTCGTAGATTTCGGTGATGGTGCCCACCGTTGACCGCGGGTTCTTGCTGGTGGATTTCTGGTCGATCGACACTGCCGGGGAAAGGCCTTCGATGAAATCGACGTCGGGCTTGTCCACCTGGCCAAGGAACTGGCGTGCGTAGGCGGACAACGATTCCACGTAGCGCCGCTGGCCTTCGGCGAAGATGGTGTCAAATGCCAGCGAGGACTTGCCGGAACCGGAGAGGCCAGTGAAGACGATCATGGCGTCCCGCGGCAGGTCGAGGTCCACGTTGCGCAGGTTGTGCTCCCGCGCGCCCTTCACAACGAGGCGGGAGAGGTCCGGCCGCTGCGTGGGAGCAGAAGGGACGGCAAGGGAAGTGGAGGGGGCAGTGGTTTCTTCAGCTAAGGCTTTAGGCACCCCATAATGCTAATCGAAAACTTCTTCGAACACTGACGGTTCCGCCCTCAGGGAACATCGTACGCAGCGGCCAGCAGCTTCACGGCCTCGGCGAAGCTGGCACCTTGGGATTTGGCGACGGCGGCATACGCTGCGGCCGCTTCCGAGAGGTCTCCCAATCGCTCGTCCCGGGCCGAGACCACTGTCCCGTTCCGGCCCCGGGTGGCAACGACGCCGGCAGCTTCCAGTTCTTTGTACGCCCTGGCGACGGTGTGCGGGGCGACGTCGAGTTTCTCTGCAAGGGCGCGGACGGCGGGGAGCCTGGTGCCGGGGGCCAGTGCACCGTTGTCCGCCAGGTGGATCACCTGGAGCCGCAGTTGTTCGAACAGCGGCACGCTGCTGGTGGGGTTGGGGCGCCATGAGCCCGGAAACGCGTCCGGGGCGGTCACAAGCCGCCCTCCAGGACCTCATTGCAGCCGTCCCGTTCGGCGAACTGGGCGTCGTATAGCTTCGCGTAGTAGCTGTCGGCGTCGAGCAGGCTTTGGTGCGTCCCTTGTTCGACGATGCGTCCGTGGTCCATGACGAGAATTAGATCAGCGTTCCGGATGGTGGACAAACGGTGGGCGATCATGAAGCTGGTCCGTCCGTGGCGCAGCCGCTGCATGGCCTGGCGGATGAGCAGTTCTGTCCTGGAGTCAACCGAACTGGTTGCTTCGTCCAGCACCAGGACGGCGCGCCCTGCCAGCTGCGCCCTGGCGATCGTAAGGAGTTGCCGCTGGCCCTGGCTTAGTGGCTCCCCGCCGTTTTCCAGCACTGTGGCATAGCCGTGCGGGAGGGACCTGATGAAGCGGTCAGCGTGGGTGGCTTCCGCGGCAGCGACAACCGCTGCGTCCGGCGCACCGGGCAGTCCGTAGGCGATGTTGTCGCGGATGCTGCCGTCGAAGAGCCAGGAATCCTGGAGCACCACACCGAACTGCGCCCGCAGCTGGTTGCGCGGTATTTGCGCGATGTTATGGCCCCCGATGGTGATGGTGCCCGACGCGGGTTCCAGGAACCGCATCAGGAGGTTCACCACCGTGCTCTTGCCAGCACCCGTGTGTCCCACGATTGCCACGGCCTGGCCCGGTTCCACGGCGAAGCTGAGGTTCCGCACGGCGGGGACGGCTCCGGGGTAGCCGAACGTGACGTCGTCGAAGACTATGCGGCCACCGGCCAACCCGCCGGTGCCCTGCGTGGCCGGCTCCGGCGGGTCCTCGCCCGCGTCCAGGAGCACGAAAACCCTTGCAGCCGACGCGGCGCAGGACTGCATCACGGTCAGCAGGCCGCCGATCTGTCCCACCGGCTGGCTGAACAAGCGGCTGAACTGGATGAACGCCTGGACTCCGCCGATGGTCATGGCTCCGGCGAGGATCTGGAGGGCTCCCACCACCGCGACCAGGATGTAGTTCAGGTTGGACATGAGCACCATTAGGGGCTGGACCACCCCGGCGGCGTACTGTGCCTTGGTGGCCGCCAGCGACAGGCGGCCGTTGCTGCGGCCGAAGACGTCCGCCGCGTGTTCCTGGCGGCCGAAGGCTTTGATGACTTCATGGCCGCTGATGAATTCCTCGACGTGGCTGTTCAGTTCGCCGGTCTCTGTCCACTGCCGGGCGAACTGCTCCTGCGACCGCCTGGCCACCAGGACGGTGATCAGCGTGGAGACGGGGACCGTGGCAATGGCGATGGCCGCGAGCAGCGGCGAGATCCACAGCATCATGGCCAGCGAACCGCACAGCATCAGGACGGACACGATGAGCTGCGTCAGGACCTGGTTCAGTGCTTGGGCGATGTTGTCGATGTCGTTGGTGGCACGGCTCAGCACGTCACCGCGGGACCTTCCCCGAAAGTAAGTGGATGGAAGGCGGTGCAGCTTATCCTCCACGGACGCGCGGAGGCCATACATGAGTCCCTGTACCGCCCGGGCCGTCAACGCCCCCTGCACCCAGTTGAACAGGGAGGCGAACACGTACATCAGGGCCACCGCTGCCAGCAGGGATCCGAGCCGCTGGTCCAGGCTGCCCTCCATGACGCCGGCCACCACTTCGTCGGTGGCGTCCCCCAGGTACTTTGGGGCTGCCACGTTCAGGACAGCGAAGGCGCAAGTGGCTCCGACGGCCCCGAGCATCTGCAGCCGGAAGGGCCCCAGGAGGCCAAGTAGCCTGCGCGCAGTTGGCCAGAACCTGTACTCCTTTTCCTTGGCTTCTCCTTCCCCTGCCGTCACAGGGTGCCGTCCAGTGCGAGCTGTGATTCGGCAATTTCCCGGTAGGTGGCCGAGGTTTCCAACAGCTCGCGGTGAGTCCCCTGGGCAACGAGGCGGCCGCCGTCAAGCACCAGGATGAGGTCCGCCCCTGCCACGGCAGAGATGCGTTCGGACACCATGATGACCGTTGCATCGGCAAGCCCCTGGTCCAGGGCACGCCGCAATCGGGTGTCGGTGTCGTAGTCCAGGGCCGAGAAGCTGTCGTCGAAAAGGTAGACGGGCGCCTTCCGGACCAAGGCCCTGGCGATGCACAGCCGTTGCCGCTGGCCGCCCGAAAGGCTGGCTCCGCCCTGGCCGACGGGGGTGGCGAGCCCCAGCGGGAGGTCTTCCATGAACCGCATGGTCTGCGCCGTCTCCAAAGCAGCCCAGAGCTCCTGGTCGGTGGCTGCCGGTGCTGCCATCCTCAGGTTTTCGGCGATCGTACCGGTGAACAGGTGGGAATGCTGGGGCACCATGGACATGGCCGCGCGGAGTTGGTCCAGGGACAGGTCCCTGACGTCCTGGCCGGACAGGGTGACCCTGCCCTCGGTCGGGTCGAGGAAACGCGGTATCAGGTTCAGCAGCGTTGTCTTGCCGCTTCCGGTGGACCCGACAATTGCGGTGGTGGTGCCGGCAGCGGCGGTAAAGCTGATGTCCGCAAGGACGGGCGCTTCAGCCCCTGGATAGGCGAAACCCACACCCCGGAAGGACACGGCTGCCGGCCGTGACGAGTCCACGAGGTGCTGCGCCCCGTCCGCGGCTGAACTGGTGACAGACGGCTCCGTATCCAGCACTGCCTGGATGCGCTCGGCGCAAACGGAGGCCCGCGGCGCCGTCATCAACACATACATCGACATCATGATGGCCAGCAGGATCTGCATGATGTAGGCGATGAACGCCGTGAGCGCGCCAAGGTTCATCAACCCGGCCTGGATGCGGTGGCCCCCGAACCAGACCACGGCCACCGAGCTGGTGTTGACCACCAGCATGATCATGGGCAGCATCCCGGCCACCAGGAGCGCCGAACGGAGATTGTTGGCGGTCAGCCGGGCGTTGGTAGCCGCGAACCGCCGCACTTCATGGCCCTGGCGCACGAAGGAGCGGATCACATCCGTCCCGATGATTTGTTCGCGCAGGATGCCGCCGGACCGGTCCAGCAGGTCCTGTCCTTCCCGGTAGAGCGGGATCAGGCGCCGGACGATCGAGTACATGATCAGCAGGAGCAGCGGAACTATGACGATCACCACCGCAGACAGGGCCACATCCTGCTGGACGGCCAGGACGATCCCGCCGATGCCCATGGCCGGCCCGGCGAAGAGCATGGTGAACACGAGCAGGGCGAACGCCTGGATCTGCTGGACGTCATTCGTGGCACGGGTGGTCAGGCTGTGGGTCCCGAACAGGGCCACATCCTGTGAGGAGAAGGCCTGGACCCGGTCGAAGACGTCTGCCCGCAGGCGGTGCCCGATCTTCATGGCTACGAGCGCGCCGAGGTAGCAGGCGGCAATGGCGGAGGCAGCCTGTACCACCGCGATGGCGGCCATGAGCACACCGAGCCGGGAGATTACCTCGGGTTGGCCGGCCACGATTCCGTCATCAATGATGGCTGCGTTCACAGTGGGCAGCAGCAGGTTTGCCCCTGCCTGGACCAGTTGGAGGACGACAATCGCCCACACGTGCCCGCGTTGGCCGGCAAGCTGCCGCCGCATGAGTCCGACCAGCAAAATACCCCCTGTACATGCCTACGGCCGACGAGGGGCCAGCGGCTTGACCCCTGAACTACAGAGGCCATTGTAAGCCAGATCACTTTCAGTTGCTGTCACACGCTGTGACTGGCCTGAAAACACGTCCGGATTGCCGTATCTATCCCTTCTTCCGGCCCACGGCGAAGATCCGCCTGAAAGGGAACACCGTGCCGTGGGGCCCGCGCGGATAGGCCTCGCGCAGGGCCGCTGCGTACTCGGACTCAAAGCGCCCGGCATCCTCGCCTCCCAGGACTCCCATGACCGGCCGCAGCGCGGTGCCGCGTACCCACTCCAGCACCGGGTCCGGCCCCTGCAGGACCTGCTGGTAACTGGTTTCCCAGGCGTCTGCGGCGTACCCGGCGTCGAGCAGGATGCCCAGGTAATCTTCCGGCTCCCCCACGGTTTCCCCGCCCCGAAGCACACCGCCGAGCTTGCCTGACCAGCGGTCCGACGCCGCGAGCTCCCGCATCAGGGCGTGGGAGGGGGCGTTGAAGTTTCCCGGAACCTGCAGGGCGAACCAGGCGCCCGGCCGTAGGATGTCCAGCCACCGGCGCATCAGATCCTGGTGGCCGGGCACCCACTGCAGCGCGGCGTTGCTCACCACGACGTCCGTCTCCGCTGAGGGCATCCATGTTGCGATGTCAGCCTCTTCGAACGACAGGCCCGGAACGTCCACTGCCAGCGGGGCGGCGCGCGCCAGCATCTCCGCTGACGAGTCCAGGCCAACCACCCGGGCGCCAGGCCACCGTGTGGCCAGCGAGGCCGTCAAGTTTCCCGTACCGCAGCCCAGGTCGACGACGCGTGCCGGGTCGTCCGCATGGATCCGGCCGGTGAGATCGAAGAACGGCCTGTTCCGGTGGTCATCGAACTGGACGTACTTTGCGGGGTCCCATTTCATGAATTTCTCCAGGTTCCAACATTCTTAGGGGCAAGGCGAAGCCTAACCCGGACGGGGCGCCCCGTCCGGCCTCCGCGTGGCACTAAGGTTTAAGTCAATGAAACTCGTTGACCAGCTGAGCGATCTGTCCGTCCCCAACGCCGCCGCCGTCGACCCCGACGCCCTTTACAGCCGGTTTGTGGACTGGACCGAATCCCGGGGGCTGTCGCTGTACCCGGCACAGGACGAGGCCATCATGGAGCTGGCAACGGGGGCCAACGTCATCCTGGCCACTCCGACCGGATCCGGTAAGTCACTGGTTGCTATTGCCGCGCACTTCCAGGCCATGGCCCATGACCGGCGAAGCTACTACACCGCCCCCATCAAGGCGCTGGTCTCCGAAAAGTTCTTTGCGCTCTGCGACATCTTCGGCGCGGAGAACGTCGGCATGATCACCGGTGATTCCGGGGTCAACCAGGACGCACCCATCATCTGCTGCACGGCGGAAATCCTTGCCAACATCGCCCTGCGGGAGGGCCCGGCGGCGGAGCTGGGCGCGGTGATCATGGACGAATTCCATTTCTATTCCGACCCCCAGCGCGGCTGGGCCTGGCAGGTACCGCTCCTGGAGCTTCCGCAGGCACAGTTCCTCCTCATGTCCGCCACCCTGGGCGATGTCAGCCGCTTCGAGGAAGGGCTGACGGCGCTCACCGGTCGGGCCACCACTACGGTGAGTTCCGCCGAGCGGCCCATTCCGCTGCATTACTACTACCACCAGACCCCGGTCCACGAGACGCTCGAGGAACTGCTCTCCACCAAGCAGGTGCCGGTCTACGTGGTGCACTTCAGCCAGCTTGAAGCGATCGACCGTGCCCAGAACCTGATGAGCATCAACGTGTGCACCCGGGAGGAAAAGGACAGGATCGCAGAGCTCATTGCCAATTTCCGGTTCGCCGCCGGGTTTGGCAAGACGCTGAACCGGCTGGTGCGCCACGGGATCGGGGTACACCACGCCGGCATGCTGCCCAAGTACCGCCGGTTGGTGGAACAGCTGGCGCAGGCAGGGCTGCTGAAGGTCATCTGCGGCACCGACACGCTGGGGGTGGGCATCAACGTGCCCATCCGGACCGTGCTGCTCACGGCTTTGAGCAAGTACGACGGCGTGCGCACCCGGCTGCTTAACTCCCGTGAGTTCCACCAGATTGCGGGCCGGGCCGGGCGGGCCGGCTATGACACCGCGGGCACCGTCGTGGTGCAGGCCCCCGAGCACGTCATCGAGAACGTCAAGGCCATGGCCAAAGCCACGGCCAAATTCGGTGACGACCAGAAGAAGCTCCGCCAGGTGGTCAAGAGGAAGCCGCCCGAAGGATTTGTCTCCTGGGGCGAACCCACTTTCAACCGGCTGGTGGAATCTGTCCCCGACCCGCTGACGTCAAGCTTCACGGTGACGCACGCCATGCTGATGAACCTGATGGAACGGCCCGGCGACCCCTTCGCCGCGGCCAGGCGGCTGCTCACGGAAAATCACGAGCCGCGTTCCTCCCAGCTGCGGCTCATGAAGAAGGCGCTGGGCATCTACCGGGAACTCCTCGCCGCCGAAGTCATTGAACGGATCCCACCGGAGCAGCAGGGGCCGGACGGCCGCACGGTCCGCCTGACGGTGCACCTGCAGCCCAATTTTGCCCTGAACCAGCCGCTCTCCCCCTTCGCACTTGCCGCACTTGACCTCCTTGACCCGGAGTCGCCGTCGTACGCCCTGGACGTGGTGTCCGTCATCGAGGCGACCCTGGAGAAACCCCGCCAGATCCTCTCCGCCCAGCAAAAGAAGGCCCGCGGCGAGGCGGTGGCGGCCATGAAGGCCGACGGCATCGACTACGACCAGCGGATGGCCATGCTCGAGGACGTCACCTACCCCCAGCCGCTCGCCGAAATCCTCGGCGAGGCATTCGAGGTGTACCGCAAGGCCGCGCCATGGGTGGGCGACTTTGAGCTCGCCCCCAAGGCAGTGGTCCGTGACATGTATGAGCGCGCCATGAACTTTGGCGAATTCGTCCAGTTCTACGGGCTGGCCCGGTCCGAGGGCATCGTGCTGCGGTACCTCGCGGACGCCTTCAAGGCACTCCGCCAGACGGTGCCGCAGGACATGCTGCGGGAGGACCTCGCGGACCTGACCGAATGGCTCGGTGAATTGGTCCGGCAGGTGGACTCCAGCCTCCTCGATGAATGGGAAGAGCTGGCATCCGGTGCCGCCCCAACGCCGCACGACGCGCCGCCGCCCCCGCCGCCGTCGCTCACCTCCAACATCCGCGCGTTCCGGGTGATGGTCCGCAACGAAATGTTCCGCCGTGTGGAACTGTTCGCCGACGAGGACGCCACGGCTTTGGGAGAGCTCGACGGCGCCTCCGGCTGGGGTGCCGAGCGCTGGGAAGATGCGCTGGATGACTACTTCGACGAACACGACGACATCGGGACGGGACCGGACGCGCGAGGCCCCGGATTGCTGATCATCACCGAAGAACGCGGGACCTGGAAGGTGCGCCAAATCTTCGACGACCCTGCCGGCAACCACGACTGGGGCATCTCGGCAGAGGTGGACCTGGCGGACTCCGACACGACCGGAACGGCCGTGGTGAGGGTGACCGACGTGAACCGGCTCTAGCCGGGACGGGCCCGGCGCAAGCCCTGCGGCGGGCTCGCCGGCGCCGGCGGTAAGCTCGGACAATGAGTGTAATCCGCCCCGCAACCCGGCAAGACGTACCCGCCATCCTCCGGATGATCCACGAGCTGGCGCATTACGAGAAGGAACCCGACGCCGTCCGGAACACCCCGGAATTGCTGGAGCAGGCCCTGTTCGGCGGTAACCCCCGCGTCTTTGCCACCATGGCGGAGGACAGCGCAGGCGAGGTGCAGGGTTTTGCCTTGTGGTTCCTGAACTATTCCACGTGGGAGGGCGTGCACGGGATCTACCTGGAAGACCTGTACGTCAGCCCCGACGCCCGCGGCGAAGGGCACGGCAAGGCCCTGCTGCAGCATCTCGCCGCGACCGCCGTTGAGAACGGCTACGCGCGCGTCGAATGGAGCGTGCTGGACTGGAACGAGCCTTCCATCAACTTCTACCGCAGCCTCGGCGCCCGTCCCATGGACGGCTGGTCCACTTTCCGCCTGACAGGCGACGCACTGGACCAGTTCGGCCAGTCAGCCTCCCTTCCCGCGGCTGCCCGTGGCTGACATGCGCAGGACAGCGGCCCCCGCTGCGAAACATGAGGTCAGGGCCAGGCACGAATTCCGCGGGATGCGCACGGTGGAGCATTGTTTCACCGTCCCCCTGGACCATGCCCAGCCCTCTGGCGAGACCATCGCGGTTTTCGCACGCGAGTACGTTTCTGCGGCCCACACCCCGGAGGCCGCAGCACAACTTCCCTGGCTCCTCTATTTGCAGGGCGGCCCGGGCGGGCGCGGCAACCGGTGGGGCTCCCTGGGCGGGTGGAGCAAGGCCGCAGCGCAGGAATTCCGCATCCTGATGCTGGACCAGCGCGGCACCGGGCTCTCCACTCCCCTTGACCGCAACACCCTGCCCGCCCGTGGGACCGCCGCCGAACAAGCAGCGTTCCTGGAGCACTTCCGCGCCGACTCGATCGTGGCGGATGCGGAGTTGATCCGCCACGCCCTTGGGTCGCCCGCCTGGACCGTGTACGGCCAGAGCTATGGCGGCTTCTGCGCCCTGACCTATCTGTCGTTTGCGCCGGAGGGACTGCAGGAGGTGCTGATTACCGGCGGCCTGGCGCCGCTGGCAGGCAGTGCCGATGACGTGTACCGGGCCACGTACCAGCGCGTCGCGGCCCGCAACGATGAGTACTTCGGCTGGTATCCGGAGGACCGGGCCACGGTGGAGAAGATCGCCCACCACCTGCGTTCCACGGCCGAGTTCATGCCCGACGGCAGCCCGCTCACAGTGGGGCGGTTCCAAATGGCGGGCGCTTTCCTGGGCGGGAACACCAGGGTGGACAGCCTGCACTACCTGCTGGAGGACGCCTTCGTGGACACCGCCGGCGGCCCCCGGCTGTCGGACACTTTCCTGGAGCAGCTGCAGGGGGTCGTCTCACGGCGGTCGAACCCGCTGTATGCGCTGATGCACGAGTCCATCTACGGGCAGGACCAGGCCACCAACTGGTCAGCCTGGCGGATGCTCGGTGAGAACCCCTGGTTCAGGCCTGACGCCGAACCGCTGCTCCTGACCGGCGAAATGGTGTACCCGTGGTACTTCGAACAGGACCCCGCCCTCCAGCCATTGCGGGAGGTGGCTGACCTGCTGGCGGCCAAACAGGATTGGAAGCCGCTCTACGACCCCGCGGTGCTGGCGGCCAACACCGTTCCGGCCGCGGCGGCAGTGTACACGGATGACATCTACGTGGACCGGGAGCTCTCCCTGCGGACGGCAGCCGCCGTTAACGGGCTGCAGGTCTGGGAGACAGCTGACTTCCATCATGACGGGATCGCCGACGACGGTGAGCGGATTTTTGCCCGCCTGCTGGGCATGGCGCGCTCAGGCGGGCGCTGACCGCCGGTGTGATGTCCGGGTGACGACGGCGGCTGCCAGGACGGCCGCTCCGATGCTGCCGCCGAGCAGGTTGAGGCCGAGGTAGCCGGCAAAGCCCAGGACCAGTCCGGATACTGCCCCTCCCAGGGCACCTGCGGCGCCCATCAGCATGTCGGAGACGCCCTGCACAGGCACCCGGGCGTCCTGGCCCACGCTTTCGGCGAGCAGGGTGGATCCCCCGATAGTGGCCGCAGACCAGCCCATGCCCAGCAGGACCAGTCCTGCTGCCACTGCGCCGGTCGAGGCCTGGCCGAACCCGGCAACGGCGACGGCGGCGATCAGCAGCATGAAGCCAGCCATGATGGTCTCCAGTCTCCCTGCCCGGTCGGTCAGCCACCCCATGACCGGGGAGAGCGCGAACATTCCTGCGATGTGCAGCGAGATGGTGAAGCCGATGACGACGAGCACGTCCCCCTCGGCGGTGTGGCCGGCATGCGGGCCCGGTCCTTCCACCAGGTGCTGCAGGTGCAGTGGCGTCATGGACATGACGCCCACCATGACGGCGTGCGCCGCGACGACGCCGGTGACAGCAAGGAGCGCCATCCGGGAACTGCGGATGGCCCGCAGTCCACGGTCCAGTGAGCCCCGCGGGACCGCTGCGGTGGGCGTGGTCCCGGCGGGAGTCGCGCCTTGCCGTGGGGCACCCTCCGGGGAGGTGGCGGCGGGAGCAGCCGTGGTCAGCGTGCCACCTCCCTGTTGCGCCGTGGCGGCGTCATGGGTCGCGGCAATCCGGCGTGCCAGCAGCAGCGGGTCAGGACGAAGACCGGCGAACAGCAGTCCGACGGCGATGAGGAGCCCGGCCCCTGAGATCACGAACGGTCCCGCGATGGGCGGCAGCCCCAGCGCAGTTCCCACCGCCGTACCCGGCTGGATGAGGTTGGGGCCGGCCACGGCACCGACTGTTACCGCCCAGACCACGGTGGACAAGGCCCGCCCGCGGTGCTCGGGGGCAGCGAGGTCCACCGCGGCAAACCGAGCTTGAAGTGTCGCCGCCGTACCGATGCCGATGCCTGCAGAGCCCAGGACCAGCAGGACGAAAAGCCCGGTGACGACGGCAAGGACCATGAGGACCGCCCCTGCCAGGGCCGCCGAAAGGCCGGCAACCTGGCCTGCCCGGCGCCCACGCCGTTCCGCCAGCGCTGCCAACGGCAGGGCTGCGGCCGCCGCCCCAAGGGTCATCACCGTGGCCACGGAGCCCGCCCAGGCAGTGGACCCGGAAAGCTCCACGGCCAGGATGGAACCAATGGACACGGTCGATCCCGTCCCGAGTCCACCGAACACCTGGGCCACGCTCAAGAGCAAAACGGTACGCCGCTGCACCCGGCGCGCGCCCTGATCCATCACAAGAGTGCGGGCCATGTTCTGAGCATAGTCCCGCGCCGTCGCGACACACAGGGGTGTGGAACCCATCCGTGCTGCGGAGGCTTAAAAAGGTAATCCCGGCCGCTGATGCGGCCCGGATTACCGGAGGGAAATGCGCTTGGGCGGCCCGCCTACTCGGCGTCGCTGTGGCTCTTCCGGGCGTCCTCTTCGAGGCGCGGATCGATCTTGGCAGCCTGGGCCTTGGAGCTGAGCAGGCTGGCGATGACGGCGACGATGATGGTGCCCACAATCACGGCAAGTGAGACGAAGGTGGGGATTTCGGGTGCCCACTCGATGTGGTGTCCGCCATTGATGAAGGGAAGCTCATTGACGTGCATGGCGTGCAGGACAAGTTTGACGCCGATGAACGCCAGGATGAAGGACAGGGCGTGCTTGAGGTAAATGAGCCGGTTCATCAGGCCACCCAGCAGGAAGTACAACTGCCGCAGGCCCATCAGGGCGAACAGGTTGGCAGTGAAGACGATGAAGGGACTCTGGGTCAGGCCGAAGATCGCGGGAATGGAGTCGACTGCGAACAGCAGGTCCGTGAGGCCGATGGTGATGAAGACGATCACCATCGGGGTGAAGACCTTCTTGCCGTTGACCACGGTACGCAGCTTGCCGCCGTCGAACTTCTCCGACATCGGGATGACCTTGCGGATCTTGGCAATCAGCGGGTTCTCGCGGTCCTCTTCCTCTTCGCCCTCGTCCTGGGCCTGCTTCCAGGCCGTCCACAGCAGGAACGCGCCGAAGATGTAGAACACCCAGCTGAACTGTTCGATGACGATGGCGCCCAGCATGATGAAGATGCCGCGCAGGATGAGCGCAATGATGATGCCCACCATCAAGACTTCCTGCTGGTACTTCCGCGGCACGGAGAACCTGGCCATGATGATGATGAAGACGAACAGGTTGTCGATGCTGAGGCTGTACTCGGTTACCCAGCCTGCGACGAACTGGCTGCCGAATTCGGGCCCGGTGAATGCGAACATGGCACCGGCGAATGCCAGGGCAAGGGTGACATAGAAGGTTACCCACAGGCCAGCTTCCTTCATGGATGGTTCGTGCGGCCGCCGCACCACCAGGAGAAGGTCAACCAGGAGAATCAGGCCAAGGACGGCAAATGAGCCAACCTCGAACCACAAGGGCAAATCGAGCACGGGAAAGCCTTTCGCAGGGTACACAAAATGGTGTAAGTCTCTCCGGCCGGCCTGTGCACTTCGTGCTGAGATGGCGGCCCGCTACGCCCGGCAGGGCAGCTGTGCCCTGCGTGTTGACGATCGTAGCGCTTGGGATACTCCCCTACGTGCTTTAACTGTACCCCAGCCGGATACCCGGCCGGGGACGTCAGGCGTGCCCCGCCGCCTGCATCTGGCGCAGCTCCTTCTTCAGTTCGCTGACCTCGTCACGGATCCGTGCCGCCACCTCGAACTGCAGCTCCGCCGCGGCTCCATGCATTTGTTCGGTGAGCTGCCCGATCAGGCCCACCAGGTCCTCGGCCGGCGCGGCCGCCAGCCCGTCGGAACGGACCTGCGCCGCGCCCTTCTTGGCCCCGGCCTTGTTGGCCCCCGTGATCCCGCGCTTGCCCTTGCCGTAGTCGAAGCTGCCCAGCAGCGCGTCGGTATCGGCGTCCTCCTTGGCCAACTGGTCCGTGATGTCCGCGATCTTCTTCCGCAGCGGCTGGGGATCGACCCCATGTTCGGTGTTGTAGGCCACCTGGATGGCGCGGCGCCGGTTGGTTTCGTCGATGGCGTTGGCCATGGAGTCGGTGATCCGGTCCGCATACATGTGCACCTGGCCGGAGACGTTTCGGGCGGCGCGTCCGATGGTCTGGATCAGCGAGGTGGAGGAACGCAGGAAGCCTTCTTTGTCCGCATCCAGGATGCTAACCAGGGACACCTCGGGCAGATCAAGGCCCTCACGGAGGAGGTTAATGCCTACCAGGACGTCGAAGGACCCCAGCCGCAGTTCACGCAGGAGCTCCACGCGCCGCAGTGTGTCGACGTCGGAGTGCAGGTATTCGACTTTCACGCCGTGGCCCAGCAGGTAGTCGGTGAGGTCCTCCGCCATGCGTTTGGTCAGCGTGGTCACCAGGACGCGCTCGTCCTTCTCCACCCGGGTCTTGATCTCGCCCAGCAGGTCATCGATCTGGCCCTTGGTGGGCTTGACCACCACCTCGGGATCCACCAGGCCGGTGGGCCGGATGATCTGCTGGACGAAGCCGTCCGCTTTGCCCAGCTCATACTTGCCGGGGGTTGCCGAGAGGTAGACGGTCTGGCCCACGCGTTCCAGGAACTCGTCCCACTTCAGCGGCCGGTTGTCCATGGCGGACGGCAGCCGGAAGCCGAAGTCCACCAGGTTCCGCTTGCGGGACATGTCTCCTTCGTACATGGCGCCGATCTGGGGAATGGTCACGTGGGACTCGTCCACCACCAGCAGGAAGTCATCCGGGAAGTAGTCGAGCAGGCAGTGCGGCGCGGTGCCGGGACCGCGGCCGTCAATGTGCGCCGAGTAGTTCTCGATGCCGTTGCAGAAACCCATCTGCTGCATCATTTCGAGGTCGTACGTGGTGCGCATCCGCAGCCGCTGCGCCTCGACGAGCTTGTTTTGGCTTTCCAGCACCTTGAGCCGGTCGGCCAGTTCGTCCTCGATCCGCTTGATGGCACGCGCCATCCGCTCCGGGCCGGCCACATAGTGGGAGGCCGGGAAGACGTACATCTCTTCCTCGTCGCGGATGACCTCGCCTGTGAGCGGGTGGAGGGTGTGGATGCTCTCGATTTCGTCGCCGAAGAACTCGATCCTGATGGCCAGTTCCTCGTACATGGGAATGATTTCCACGGTGTCACCGCGCACGCGGAAGGTGCCGCGGTGGAAGTCCATGTCGTTGCGGGCGTACTGCATGGAGACGAACTTGCGGAGGAGGTCGTCCCGGTTCATCTCGGCGCCGCGGCGTAGGGTAACCATCCCGGAAATGTATTCCTCAGGGGTTCCCAGGCCGTAGATGCAGGACACCGTGGCCACCACGATCACGTCACGGCGCGTCAGCAGCGCGTTGGTGGCGGAGTGGCGGAGCCGTTCCACTTCCTCGTTGATGGAGGAATCCTTCTCGATAAAGGTGTCCGTCTGCGCCACGTACGCTTCGGGCTGGTAGTAGTCGTAGTAGGAAACGAAGTACTCCACGGCGTTGTTGGGCAGCAGTTCACGAAACTCGTTGGCGAGCTGCGCCGCAAGGGTCTTGTTCTGCACCATGACCAGGGTGGGCCGCTGCACCTGCTCAATAAGCCAGGCGGTGGTGGCGCTTTTGCCGGTGCCGGTGGCACCCAGCAGCACAACGTCCTTCTCGCCGTTGTTGATGCGCTCGGTCAGCTCCGCGATGGCGGCCGGCTGGTCGCCCGCGGGCTTGAACTCGCTGATCACTTCGAAGGGCGCTACAACACGGTTGATCTCCTGCGCAAGGCTCATGAATCTAATTTACCGCCGGGCACCGACATGGAACGGTCCCGTCCGTTACCGGCGAACATCACCCGGGCCTGGAGCGGGTCAGGGGCCGTACGACGGCGGTTCCCACCCGGTTGCCTCGGCCCATGCGGCCATCAGTGGCCACGCGACGTCCGTGAACCACGGTTCCTTCGCCTCCGCGTACGACCTGGTGGTGCCCGAACCGGCGTGCGCCGCCGCAAGCTCCGCCTTGTGGGCTTCATAGAGGTTCCGCGCTGAGGCATCGACCCGCAGCCAATCGCGGAACATGAGCGCGTACCGCCATCCGGCCGAACCGGCCGCCCGGACATGGACGTTGACGGCGCGGCAGGGGTCCGCGTTGGCGTGGAACCGCTTTAGCCACCCAGTAGGGTCGGGGGCGTTGGGTTTGGGTGTGTCCGCCTCGACGTCCCGTACCGCCGGAAAGCCCGCGGCGGACAGCAGCGGTGCGATCTCAGCCGCGGCGGCAAGGTCCGGCACGGCCACCTGCAGGTCAATAACGTCCTTGGCGGACAGGCCGGGAACGGCGGTGGATCCGACGTGGTCCACCGCCAAAATCTGCTCCGGGGCGGCGGCCGCCAGCCGGGCCGCAATCCGGGCCGCCTGCTGTGCCCAGTCAGCCCGGTGCGGTTCCAGGACCGGGCCGCCGTTCCGGGGGGCACGCTGGCCAGCGGCCAGGTTGTGGGCGAAGGGAACCAACCGCCCGTCCCAGAGCCGGTCCACCTGGTCCAGCAGATGCTGCAGTGTACTGGAATTGTCCAAGACGACGTCGGCAGCGGCCAGCCGGTCAGCGCGCGTGGCCTGGGCGTCCATCCGGGCGCGCGCGGCTTCGGCGGTCATTCCCCGGTGCTCAAGCATGCGCTGCAATCGCACGTCGTCCGGTGCATCGACGACAACCACCAGATGGAAGCTGCTGCCCTGCCCGGTCTCCACCAGGAGGGGAATGTCCTGGACCACCACGGCGTCACCGGGCGCCGCGGCCGTGATGGCGGCGGCGCGGGCGCGCACCAGCGGATGGACGATGGCGTTCAACGCGGCGAGGCGCCCTGGATTGCCGAAGACCGCCGCGCCGAGACGGGCGCGGTCAAGCCGGCCGTCGTCGTCGAGCATTCCTGCACCGAACTCCTCCGCGATGCGCTGCAGCCCGTCGGTCCCGGGCTCCACAACCTCCTTGGCCAGCGCATCCGCGTCAACCAGCACGGCGCCGCGCTCCAACAGGTGCGCGGCCACTACCGACTTCCCCGAGGCGATCCCGCCCGTCAACCCGATTTTCAGCACACCCCTACCCTACTTATCCGCGGCTGCATCCGGCGCCAATGCGGATAGGCTGAAGGCATGACTGCAGGGGGTGCGGCCGTAGAGCCGCTGGTTCATATCGAGGCTTTCCGGATGGATTTCGGTGACACTACCGTGATCCGGGACCTGTCCTTCGACGTCCAGGCAGGTGAGACCTTCGGTTTCCTCGGCAGCAACGGGTCGGGCAAGACCACCACCCTCCGCGCCCTCCTGGGCATCTACCAGCCGACGTCCGGCGTCCTGCACATCGAAGGAAGGCCCTTCGAGCCCGGCGACGGGGCCCGGCTGGGGTACCTTCCGGAAGAGCGGGGGCTCTACAAGAAGGAATCCGTCCTGGATGTCATGGTGTACTTCGGCCGGCTCAAGGGACTCAGCAAGTCACAGGCCCGCACGTGGTCGCTGGCCTACCTGGAGCGGGTCGAGCTGGCGGACAAGGCAACCATCAATCTGGACAAACTCTCCTCCGGCCAGCAGCAGAAGGTCCAGCTCGGCGTCACCATCATGAACGACCCCGAACTCCTGATCCTGGACGAGCCGACCAAGGGTTTCGACCCGGTGAACCGCCGCCTGCTGATGGACATCATCGAGGAACACAAGCGCGGCGGGGCAACAGTGATCATGGTCACCCACCAGATGGAGGAAGTGGAGCGCCTATGCGACCGGGTGGTCCTGCTCAAGGACGGCACCTCCCGCGCTTACGGGACGGTAGCCGACGTCCAGGATCAATTTGGTGGCACGGTCTACCGTCTGACCTATGCGGGAGACCAGGTCCTGCCCGCCTCACCGCTGTACGACGTCGTCCGGCAAGGAGGCGGCCAGGCTGAACTCGCCCCGCGTCCCGGCGGCGATGAAGCGGCAATCCTGCGCGGGCTGGTTGCCGCAGGTCTGCCTGTCACCGGTTTCACCACCTCCAGGGTCTCCCTCGAGGAGATCTTCATCCAGGTGTACGGCGAACAGCACGCGGCGGCAGGGGTTTGACCATGACGACGGCACCGGCCAGGAAATCTTCCCGCAGCCGCCACAACCTTGGCACCGTGGTGGGCTTCGAGTTTGTCCGCACCACCAAAAAGCCCCGGTTCTGGATCGCCACCTTGGCCATTCCAGTGGTTATGGCCATCATCTTCGGGCTGATCTTCATCAGCAACAGCTCCACGAGCGCCTCCGCCGATGCGCAGAAGAACGCAGCCCTGGAATTCAGCTACACGGACAGGTCGGGAATCATCCCGGACCAGGTTGCCGCCGCGATGGGCGGCACCAGGGTGGACAGCTCCCCCGATGGGGCCCGTGAGGTGAAAGAGGGGCACATCGACGCCTTTTTCGCTTTCCCGGCCAACCCCGCCACGGAGGCAGTGAAGGTTTATGGCTCTGACAAGGGCGTGTTCGACAACGGCAAGTACGAGGCCGTCGCCAGGCAACTCCTGGCGACGTCAGCCCAGGCAAGGATCGGTTCGGCAGACCTCACGGCCGCCGCCGGAGGCAACATCAAGGTGGACACCGAAACCTACCGCGACGGTCAGGTGGCAGGCGGGTTTGGCGCCGCGATACCATCCCTGATGTTCCTGGTGCTCTTCTACATCACGATCATCCTGCTCTCCAACCAGATGCTGAACAGCACCCTGGAGGAGAAGGAGAACCGGGTCACGGAGATGATCCTCACGACGCTCAATCCCACCACCCTGATCGTGGGCAAGATCTTATCACTGCTGTTGGTTGGCCTGGTGCAGATTTCCGTGTTCCTGGCCCCAATCGTGATTGGGTATGCCTTCTTCCGCGACAAGCTCTCCCTTCCGGACATCGACCTCAGGGACGTCGTCTTCGAACCGGGACCGCTGCTGGTGGGCGCCCTGCTCCTGATGGGCGGGTTCACGCTGTTTACTGCCGTGCTGGGCGCGATCGGTGCGGTGATGCCGAACGCCAAGGAGGCCGGGGTCATCTTCGGTCCGCTGATGGCCCTCATTTTTGTGCCCTTCTATGCCATCAGCCTCATCCTCAGCGACCCGCACTCCCCCATCGTCCAGGTGTTCACGTATTTTCCCTTGTCGGCCCCGGTAACGGCGATGCTGCGTAACGGCTTCGGCACGCTCAGCCCGATTGAATCAGTAATCATCATTGCGGAGCTCTTCATCGTCGGCATCGTGGTCCTCCGCCTGGCCATCCATTTGTTCCGCTATGGCTCCATCCAGTACACGGGGAAGCTGTCCATCATGAGTACCTTCCAGCGCCGTTCCGGCCAGGCGCAAGACCGGCCGGCGCCCCACTAGACTGGGCCGGATGCAGGAGCAGGAAAGCCGGGCCACCGCCTACACCACACTTTCAGCAGGCGGGGACTTCCGGCATGAGCTGGAGGTCAAACGCTCCAGGTTCATAACGGTTCTCCGGAGGGCCGCCAGCGAAGACGCTGCCCGTGACCTGGTGGCAGGCCTCCGCCGCGAGTTCCACGATGCCCGGCACCACTGCTCCGCGTTCATCATCGGTCCGGACCGTACCGTCCAACGCTCCAGTGACGACGGCGAACCTGCCGGGACGGCCGGCATCCCCATGCTCGAAGCGCTGTTGAAAAGGGAAACCGCGCCCGGGGTGACTGACCTCAGCGACGTCGGTGCCGTCGTCGTGCGCTACTTTGGCGGAGTGCTCCTCGGCGCGGGCGGCCTGGTCCGGGCGTATTCCGAGTCAGTCTCGGCAGCCCTGGACGTGGCGCCCCTGGTCCGCCGCAGCAGGCGGCGGATTTGTTCCACGGCCGTGCAGCATGCCGTGGCCGGGCGGCTCGAGAACGACCTGCGCGCCGCAGGCATGGTGATGGCGGACACCAGCTACCAGGACCGGTGCACGGTGCTGCGGATTGCCGTGCCAGACGACGCCGCCGCCATTGCTGCCGCTTCCGAACGCCTGCTGCAGCTGACGGGCGGATCCGCCACGCTCAGTCCCGAAGGAACGGAATGGATCGATGAGCCCTACGACTGATGTGGCACTGGCGGACGTCGACGAAGCGATGGCGGACCGGCTGCTCCAATTGGCAAAGGGCGACGCCTCCCCCGACGAAGTGGCGCCCCCGCTGGGCGGTCCCGGCTGGAACCTTGAACGGACCGCCTGGTTCTACGGATACCACCGGGCCGCGGCCGGTGGGCTGGACGGACCAGCGGCAGAGAAGTCCTGGGCCGTGTTCACAGGACCCCACATTGCCGGCTCCGTGCGGCTCAAGCGCGAACCCGGCGCCGGGCTCCCTTCAGCGGAGACCGGTATCTGGCTTGGCCGCAGTTTCCGGTCCCAGGGAATCGGTGGCGCAGCCCTGGAGCTGGTCCTGGCAGAGGCCCGCCGGGCTGGGCTGCAGCGCGTCACGGCACGAACCCTGGCCGGGAACCACGGCGCCCAGCGGCTGCTCACCGCAGCCGGCGCCGCACTGACGCACGACGGCGACGGCACGGTGCACGCCGTCATCGATCTTTAGCCCCCGGGACATCGGAACGCGCCCACAGGGGACGGCGTGGCGGTCACCGCTTAAAGCACAGCGGGCCCCCGCTTTCGCGGGGGCCCGCTGCTTGGCCCGGGAAGTCCGGACCGGCGGCAATTAGTTGCCGGTCAGCTTCTCACGCAGGGCAGCAAGTGCCTCATCCGAAGCCAGGGTGCCGGCACCGGAATCGGTGGCAGCAGGCTCGGAGGAGTAGCTGGTGGCGCCGGAATCGCTGTCACCGGACGTTGCAGCTGCAGCGTCGTCGGCAGCGTGCTGGGCAACCTGCTTCTTGTGTGCTTCCCAACGGGTCTGGGCGTCAGCGTACTGCTGCTCCCAGGCTGCACGCTGGTTCTCGTAGCCCTCGAGCCATTCGTTGGACTCGGGGTCGAAGCCCTCGGGGTACTTGTAGTTGCCCTCTTCGTCGTACTCTGCGGCCATGCCGTACAGGGCGGGATCGAATTCGGTGCTGTCGGCGTCGACGCCCTCGTTGGCCTGCTTGAGGGACAGCGAGATGCGGCGGCGCTCGAGGTCGATGTCGATGACCTTGACGAACAGTTCGTCGCCAACGGAAACAACCTGCTCGGCAAGCTCAACGTGGCGGACAGCGAGCTCGGAGATGTGGACCAGGCCTTCGATGCCGTCTTCGACGCGGACGAACGCACCGAACGGAACCAGCTTGGTGACCTTACCCGGAACAACCTGGCCGAGGGCGTGGGTGCGGGCGAAGGTCTGCCACGGGTCTTCCTGCGTAGCCTTGAGCGACAGGGAGACGCGCTCGCGGTCCAGGTCGACCTCGAGGACCTCGACGGTGACTTCCTGGCCAACTTCGACAACCTCGGACGGGTGGTCGATGTGCTTCCAGGACAGCTCGGAAACGTGGACGAGGCCGTCTACGCCGCCCAGGTCCACGAAGGCACCGAAGTTGACGATGGAGGAAACGACGCCGGGACGGACCTGGCCCTTTTCCAGCTTGTTGAGGAACGTGGAGCGGACCTCGGACTGGGTCTGCTCGAGCCATGCACGGCGGGACAGGACCACGTTGTTGCGGTTCTTGTCCAGCTCGATGATCTTGGCTTCGATCTGCTGGCCGATGTACGGAGCAAGGTCGCGCACACGGCGCATCTCGACGAGGGATGCGGGCAGGAAGCCGCGCAGGCCGATGTCGAGGATAAGACCACCCTTGACAACCTCGATGACGGTACCGGTGACGACACCGTCTTCTTCCTTGACCTTCTCGATGTCGCCCCAGGCACGCTCGTACTGAGCACGCTTCTTGGAGAGGATCAGACGGCCTTCTTTGTCTTCCTTGGTGAGCACCAGGGCTTCGACCTGATCGCCGACGGAGACAACGTCCCCGGGATCAACGTCGTGCTTGATGGACAACTCGCGGGAGGGGATGACACCTTCGGTCTTGTAACCGATGTCGAGCAGGACTTCATCGCGGTCGACCTTGACGACGGTACCTTCGACGAGGTCTCCGTCGTTGAAGTACTTGATGGTGGCGTCGACAGCTGCGAGGAAGTCCTCAGCGGTACCGATGTCGTTGATCGCGACGACGGGGGTACCGGGCTTCTCGGTGGAGGTGATGGTCATGTAGTAGGGGCTCCGTTGTGGATAGTTAGTCGGTCAGGCAAACCGGCGCGCCCGCGTTATGGAACGCAGGCGCGATTCTCGGTGAATCCGATGGATTCCCCGGGTCATCCTGATTTGTGGATTGCTTTCAATGCGGTCCTTGGCGGACTGCAAGCGCGTGCACGTGGTACACGCCCGTTTATTCTAGTCGCTGCGGGCAACGGGGGTCAAAGCGGGTGGCAGCTGCGCCGCCCCGCCTAGAAGTGGGTGAGGCAGTGCGTGGCCCGTTCCACCGCGAACATCTGCCGCGCCCGGAACGCAGCCCCCGGCGACGCCTCGACAATGGTGCCGGCCGCTTTGAGGGTCACGGGGCAAACCCCGCCGAGATAGATGGAGGACAGGGCCGAGACATCCAGGGCAAGGTCCGCGGGCGCACCGTCCGGCAGGAGTTCGACGGCGGCACGGCCGGCTTTGGCCTCCAGGGCGAACGTTCCGCGCGTGAAGCCCAGCGGGTCGGCGACCTCGAACACCAGCCGGCCATCGGCCGGGTAGTGGCGTGCCTCCAGGGCTTTCCGGACATCGAGGATCCGGAGCCAGAGCATGTCCCGGGGCTCGGAGGCTTCAACGCAGCGGGAGTCCTCGAGCGCCCATGGCAGTGGATCATCGACCATCGCCTCTTCCCACGTCACGCTTTCGACCAGGTCGATGGCGCCAAGGTACTGCCAGAGCTCCAGGTAAGCATGGTCGGTGGCCGCCACCAGGTCCACCACCTCCATGGTGAACGGCCGGGAGTCCCAGCCGGCGAACTTATACGAGACGTAGCCATCGACTGCACCATCGGGCCCGTAGTGCAGCGCAACTTTGACCTTGGGATCCTCGTCCTCAGCCCGGCTGATGGATCCGGACGCGAGCTGGCGGTAGAACTCGTGCCGCCCGATCGAACCGGGCGTGAGGCGGTGCAGCTGCTCGAAGACCTTCGGCGCCAGGTCGAGGAGGACCTTGGGATCGGCCACCTCCACCCGGCCCGTGGCATTGTGGTTGAGGACAAAGCGGCGGCTGGTGTCTACCTTGATGGACTGCTCCCGGGTGGCTACCCCGAACCCGAACCGGCTGTAAATCGAGGCCTCCGACGCGGTTAATGCCGCCATCGCCAGCCCCTCCCGGCGGGCCAGGTCCAGCTCCTCTGCCATCATCCGGCGCAGCAGTCCCCTCCGGCGGTGTGACGTCCGGACCGTCACGGCGGTGACGAGGCGGGTCTCGAGCATCCGGCCGAAGCCGATGTTCATCGTCTTGTCAAAGGTACCGAAGGTGGCCACCGGGACGTTGGCTGCCAGGGCGTGGTCGGCCACTGGCCCAACCTGGTACGCCCCGGTCATCACCCGCCCGTCCGCGCGCTGCATTCCGATGCCCCGGTCCACCCGTTCGTCGCTGCGGCGCGCGTCATGGAACCCGAAGGCGACGGCCCGCATCCAGTCGACGGTCTGCGGGTAGGCAGGATCTTCCTTGGCAGCCGGCTCAAAGCGCCGGATTTCATAGTTTCCACTCAGATCACCCATTTGTCCGAGCCTAGTTGTGAATCCGGCGCCTGACCAGCACAAACATTCCTGCTGGTGGCGTGCCGCGGACGCCTAGTGTCCGGCGTCGTACCAGCTGGGCCCGACGCCGATCTGGACTTCCAGCTGCACGCTGAGGTCCGCTGCCGCGGCCATCTGCTCGGTGACGAGCTTCTCGACGGCGGCGCGTTCACCGGCGGCCACCTCGAGGACCAGTTCATCGTGGACCTGTAGCAGCATGCGTGATTTCAGCCCCTGCGACTGAAGTTCGGCGTGGACGCCCAGCATGGCGCGTTTGATGATGTCGGCGGCGGAGCCCTGGATGGGGCTGTTGAGCGCGATCCGCTCCGCGTTCTCGCGCATCTGGCGGTCGGTGCTGGTGAGGTCCGGCAGGTAGCGGCGGCGGCCTTCAATGGTGGCGGTGTAGCCGTCCACCCTGGCCTGGTCCACCACGCCCCGAAGGTAGTCGCGGACTGCGCCGAAGCGGTCGAAGTAGTCCTTCATGAGGGTGCGTGCCTCATCGACGGAGATCTCGAGCTGCTTGGACAGGCCGAAGGACGTCAGTCCGTAGGCAAGGCCGTAGGACATGGCCTTGACTTTGGAGCGCATGGCACTGGTGACCTGGTCCGTGGGGACGTGGAAGATGTTGGAGCCGACGAACCGGTGCAGGTCCTCCCCGTCCTTGTAGGCCTGGATCAGGCCTGCGTCGCCGGAGAGGTGCGCCATGATGCGCATCTCGATCTGCGAGTAGTCGGCTGACAGCAGGCACTCGTATCCGTCGCTGACCACGAAGATGCCGCGCACGCGGCGGCCCTCCTCACTCCGGATGGGGATGTTCTGCAGGTTGGGGTTGTTGGAGGAGATGCGGCCGGTGGCTGCCACGTTCTGGGCGTAGGTGGTGTGGATCCGTCCGTCCTCGGCCACGGACTTCTTCAGCGACTCGATCATCTGCCGCAGCTTGGCGGCCTCCCGGTGCGCCATGAGCTGGACCAGGAACTCATGCCCGGTCTTCTCCAGCAGGTTCTTCAAGGACGCGGCATCGGTGGTGTAGCCGGACTTGATCTTCTTGGTCTTGGGCAGCTGGAGTTCGTCGAACAGGACGGTCTGGAGCTGCTTGGGCGAGCCCAGGTTGACCTCGTGGCCAATCGCGGCGAACGCCTGTTCCTGCGCCTGGTCGATCACCCTGGCGAGGTCGGCGAGTTGGTCGTCCATCTTCTCCATGTCGATGGCGATGCCGGCGAGTTCCATGTCCGCCAGGACGCGGCTGACCGGCAGCTCCAGGGTGGACAGGAGCTCCTCGGCGCGGCGGTCCTTGAGTTCGTCCTCGAAGTAGCGGCTCAGGGCGAGCACCACGGCGCCGGCCTGGACCAGGGCGTCGGCTGCCGCCGTGTCATCGCCGTCGAAGGCCAGCTCCAGCTGCCCCGCCTTGGCTGTGGCGGCCGGTATACCCACGTTGAGGTGGTGCTGGGCCAGTTCAGCGAGTTCGTAGGTGCGCCGGTCTGGCTGGATCAGGTAGCCGGAGATGGAGGTGTCGTCCACCACGCCCTCCAGCTCCAGTCCGCGGGCCGTCAGTGCCTTGAGCGCGGCCTTGAAACCGTGGATCACCTTGGGCGACCCGGGATCGCGCAGCCATGTGGCCAGCACGTTTTCGGTTTCGGCGTCCTGGGCCGCAAGGTCGACATAGACTGCTGCGTCCCCGCGGACAATGGCCACCCCGGCAGCGTCCTCGCCGATCCGGCCAGGCACGAGGTCGACGGCCAGCGCCGACCGCTGACCGGTGCCGTCGGCCAGGAAGGCGGCAAGCTCAGCGGCACCGGCAGGGGTGCTGTAATTCGGGGTTTCGATGCTTTCGCGCTCCGCGGCGGGGGTGTCGGCGTCGCCGTACAGGGCGAACAAACGGCCGCGGATGGCCTTGAATTCGAGCTGGTCGAAGAGGTCCTCGATGGCGGCCTGGTCCGGGCGTGGCTGGTAGAGGTCGTCCAGGGTGACGGGGAGGTCGAGGTCGGTGTGGAGCTGGTTCAGCCGGCGGTTGCGCTTGACGGCGTCAACGTTCTCCCGCAGGGCGTCCCCTACTTTGCCGCCGATGGAATCGAGGTGCTCCAGGACGCCTTCGAGGCCGCCGTAGAGGTTGATCCACTTGGCTGCCGTCTTGGGCCCGACGCCGGGCACGCCGGGAAGGTTGTCCGCCGTCTCCCCCACCAGGGCGGCGAGGTCGGAGTAGCGGCCCGGGCTGACAAAGTACTTCGCCTCGATGGCGGCAGCATCCATCCGCGGGATGTCGCTGACGCCCTTCTTGGGGTACAGGACGAACACGTTGTCCGTGATGAGCTGGAACGCGTCCCGGTCACCCGATACCAGGAGGACCTCGAAGCCGGCCTTCTCCCCCATCGCGGCAAGCGTTGCCAGGATGTCGTCGGCCTCGTACCCGGGCATCTTGATGGTCTTGATGCCCCAGGCCTCCATGACCTGGCCAATAAGGTCGATTTGGCCGCTCATTTCGCGGGGGGTTTCGTTCCGGCCGCCCTTGTACTCGCTGTACTCGGTCTTGCGGTGGGTGGATTCGTCGGAGACGTCGAACGCAACCGCGATGTGGGTGGGCTGCTGTTCCTTGATGAGGTTGATCAGCATGGACGTGAAGCCGTGGATGGCGTTGGTGTGCTGGCCGTTGGAGGTGGAGAACTTGTCCGCCGGCAACGCGAAGAAGGCGCGGAAGGCCATCGAGTGCCCATCAAGGACCAGCAGCCGCGGCTGGGTGGTGATGGGAACCACCGGCGCTTCGGTGGCTGAAACGGACCCGCCGGCGGCGGGGGCGGCGCTCTTCACTACAGGCTTCGGGGCGTCCGCGGGGAGCTGCCCGGCAGCCCCCTCATCGATGGCCTGGGACGGGAAGGGAGCCGGTTTGGTTGTTTCACTCACAGGTGCCAGCCTAGTTGCCATGACAGACAATTTCACGCCGGGCCCTTTCGCCGAAGAGCTGGCCGCCGCCGGAATTCCCGGCCACATGCACGACTGGCTGGGCGCCTTCGGTGTCGGTGCACTGGTGGTCAAGATGGGGATCCACTTCCTGGAGATGAGCCCGGAGCGGACCGTCGCCACCATGCCGGTCGAGGGCAACACGCAAGTGGCCGGAATCCTGCACGGCGGCGCCCACGTGGTACTCGCCGAAACCCTGGGCTCTTTCGCCTCGGGCATGCACGCCGGGCCTGGCCGCCACGCCGTCGGAATCGAAGTCAACGCCACCCACCACCGGTCGATCGCCGCGGGCCTGGTGACGGGTACCTGCACCGCGGTCCATCTTGGCCGGACCCTGGCCACCCACGAGATCGTCATGACGGATGCCCAGGGGCGGCGCCTGTCAACGGCGCGGATCACCAATATGCTGCGGGACAACGCCGGCTGACGCTGGCTGCCTCAGGACTCCGTGCCGGCCGCCGCGTGCAGAAGGTAGCGCAACTCCACGATCCCCCGGCCCAGGGTGCGTGAGGCAGCCAACTCAAGTGGCGGCGTCGGGCCGTTCATGGGCAGCAGCCGCTTTCCCTCCCCCAGCACCACGGGAATGACGGAGAGGATGATCTCGTCCAGCAGGCCGGCGTCGGCGAACTGGGCCGCAAGCTTGCCGCCGCCCACTACCCAGATGTTCCGGCCGCGGGCGGCCTGGCGGAAGTCGTCCGTGAATTCCTGCACGTCCCCGCGCACGAAGGTGATGTCCGCCCCGTCCGGCGCCCGGTGTTCGTGGTGGGTGAAGACGTAGCAAGGCGTGCCGTCATACGGCCATGCTCCGGGCTCATGTTCCATCAGCCACGCGTAGGTTTCCCCACCCATGACGATGCACCCCACGCCGGCCATGAAGTCGTTGTAACTGTCGGCCCCGCCGTCGAAACCGTCGAACTGCAGCAGCCAGGCGAGATCGTCGGTGGGTGTGGCGATGAAGCCGTCGAGGGAGGCGGCCACAAAGTATTGGATGCGCGGCATGGCCCCAGCCTAGCCAGCAGGCTCTGCCAGGCCAACCGGCCAGGCCCCGTGCGTCCGCCGGCCCGGGGCCGCTACTTGGTGAAGTACGGGATGATCAGGTACAGCCCGAAAAGCACAGCCACCCCGCACAGGCCGAAGCACAGGTAGGCGATGGAGCGCTTGACCCCGGGGGACGATTGCTGGGCATCCCCGGCGATGGCGGTGAACCGGACCCCAAGGGAGTAGAGGGTCACCACTATTGCCGCTGAGACGAGCGTGGTGCCAGCAACGGTCAGGAGTTCCAACCACTTCATCGCTGATTCTCCTTGGAGTTCTTGGCCTTGGCGTCAGCCTGGGCCTTGGCTTTTGCTTCCGCCCGGGCGCGGGCCAGGGCCTTCTTCTTGGCGAACCGGACTGCCTGGCCGGCTTCCTCCACCTCGACGGCGTTCTGGTGGCCCACGGAGGACTTGCGTGAGTAGAAGAACATGAACAGTACCGCCGCGGTGCCGGCGATCGCGGCGATGAGGACACCGATGACGCCGGTGCCCACCAGCAATGCGGTCAGGGCGCCGACGACGCCCGCGGCCGGCAGGGTGAAGAGCCATCCCAGCGCGATCTTGCCCACCATGTTCCAGCGGACGGTGGTGCCGCGGCGCCCCATCCCGGACCCAATCACGGAACCCGAGGCCACCTGCGTGGTGGAGAGGGCAAAGCCGAGGTGCGAGGAGGCGAGGATGGCCGAGGCGGTGCTGGTCTCCGCCGCAAAGCCCTGGGCGGGTTTGACCTCGGTCAGGCCCGATCCCATGGTGCGGATGATGCGCCAGCCGCCGGCATACGTTCCGACGGCGATGGCAAGGGCGCAGGCGGTGATCACCCAGAGCTGGGGCCCGGAGCCAGGCGCCTGGCTGTGCGCAGCGATCAGCACCAACGTGATAATGCCCATGGTCTTTTGTGCGTCATTGGTGCCGTGGGCCAACGCCACCAGGCTGGAGGTGAAGACCTGGCCGGTCCGGAAGCCACCGCGTTTCTGGGTGAGCTTGGACCCCGTCTCGGGATCCTGGCGTGCGGTGAGGGCGTAGGCCAGACGGGTGCACACGTAGGCGGCAAGGCCGGCAATAACGGGGGCGAAAACAGCCGGCAGGATGACCTTCTGCAGCAGGCTCTCGAAGTTGACCGAGTTGAAGCCAGAGCCGATAACAGCGGCGCCGATCAGTCCGCCAAAAAGGGCGTGGGAGGAACTCGAGGGCAGGCCCTTCAACCAGGTGATCATGTTCCACAGAACGGCGCCCATCAACCCGGCAAAGATGATTTCCGGCGTGATCTGAACCCCGCCGGACCCCTCGCGGATGATGCCGCCGGAGACTGTCTTTGCCACCTCGGTGGACAGGAAGGCGCCCACCAGGTTCAAAACGGCGGCCAGGGCCACTGCTGTCCGGGGCTTGATGGCACCCGTCGCGATGGGCGTTGCCATGGCGTTCGCGGTGTCGTGGAAGCCGTTCGTGAAGTCGAAAAATAGTGCCAGTCCAATGACCAGCGCCACCATGAAGGTGATATCCACCTGTTGCCCAATCTGCAGAGTCGACGTTCAGCAGTTTCTCGTACCAGGCTGCCGTGGACAGCATAGTTCACCGGCTGTTTGCGTGGAATGACTTATGGTGTTGGCACAACCGGTGGGAAACCTTATCGATCGTACGCGTCCGCGGCATGAGGTCAAAACACGGGGCGGGCCACAAATGCGTGGATTCGGTCGAGTTCCGTGGGCGTGATTCCGCGCCGTGGATGGGGTGAGACGGTGAGGATGCGCCGGCCCAGGAAACGCGCCCATCGTTGCGCGTCGGCCTCGAACGCGAGCTGGTCGTCCACCCAGGCGACGGCCCCGGGCCCGGTTTCTTCGACGTCGTCCTGGATGGCACGGAGTTTCCACCAGCCGGTTCCGCCGGCTGCCCCGCCTGCGGCCAGGTACGGCCAGCCGTTGCCCTTGAGTCCGACGGCGGGGCACAGGTATTGGGGCGCCAGTTCCTCCCAGCTGGTAAGCCAGACGCACCGCAGCCCCGGCGTCCGGGCCAGGGAGTTCAGCCCTGCCACGACTTCTGCCGCGAAGGCCACGGGCAGTAATCCGGCGTTGGCGTGCTGCCAGGGGGACCCCCAGCCGGTGGTCCCTTCGGGGCTGAACGGACAGATGACTCCGTCGACGTCCAGGTAGATTGTGCACCCCACCCCGGGCAGCCTTAGCCCCCGTGGAATTGTGCCGGCCGGGGGCCGGCGTCCAGTTCCGGGGAGATTTTCCGCTCAAGTGCTGCAAGGCTGGCATCGGGCAGCACAACAAGGCCATCCAGCTCACGCCGCGCCCGTTTGTAGGCTGCCTGCCGTTCGGCGGGGGTGGCTGCCCCGTTCTCAGCGATCATCAGCAGTTTGCTGGCCGTGGAAAGGCGTTGGCGTTCGGGTCCGCTGAATTTGCTGTCCCGGATGCGGCGCGCTTCACGCTCAGCGACGTCAAGGGCCACGGCAAAGTTGTTGACCGCCTGCCGGTAAGCCTCCAGCCCGGCGACGGACCGGAGGTCCCCGGGATTCGCGGGACGCTGTCCGTCAGCTTCCCTTTTAGCGCGCAGGAAGGCCACGGTCAGGGGTTCGCGGACGTCCGTCATGAGGGGGAAGTCGATGAGCTTGCCCACGTCGAGCTCATACTCCAGCCACCGGCGGCTGGTGGCATCGTGCGCTGCCACCAGCGCCCGCACCTCTGCCGTCGACGCCTTTTCGGCTTCCACTTGTTGGTTCTTGAGCGCGTAGAGTTCCAGCCGGCGCCGGTGGCGGCGTTCCGCCGAACGCCGCCACCCGCCCGCCCACCGGCCGGCGAACGCCATCAGTGGAAACACCATCCACCATTTATCGGACAGGAACTCCATCAAGGGCGTCACCCTTCAATCCTCGCAGTCCGGTGGCGTGGCCTCAAGAACCAAGGCAGACCTGCGGACGCCGGCGCGCAGCCCCTCCTGCTGCCACCCGCCGGGTGGTCACGGCGCCGCGGTTGCCTGCCCAGCGTTGACGTTCACCAGCCAGGAGACGCCGAAACGGTCCGTGCACATGCCAAAGACGTCACCCCACGGCGCCCGTTCCATGGGGACAGTCACTGCTCCCCCATCGCCGCTGAGCTTTTCGTAGTAACCGCGGAGTTCCGCTTCGTTGTCGCCGCTCAGGGATACCGAAATGGCGGACCCCGCGTGGTACTCCATGCTGTTCGGGGTGTCGGCGCCCATCAGCACGAGGCCCTGGGTGGTGGTCAGCATGCCGTGCATGATCTTCTCCGCTTCCGCGGGATCCTCGCTGGCCTGGAAGTCGCCGAAGGTGCTGAGCGTCAATTCGCCGCCAAACACGGACTGGTAGAAGTTCATGGCATCACGGGCATTGTCGCGGAAGCTCAGGTAGGGATTGAGGATCGTGGGCATGTCAGGATCTCCTTCACGGTGCCGGAAGTTGCTGGGCCCGAAACCCGGGCAGACAACATCCTGCCCGATCCGGGTGAAGACCGGTAGGGGAAACAGCCTTGTCCTGGCCGCTTTATGGTGCGTTGGAGGCCTGGGGAACGTAGGCTCTGGGCATGGCCAGATTCTTCGATGTTCATCCCCACGACCCCCAGCCGCGCGCAATTGCCCAGGCGGTCAAGATCATCCGGGACGGCGGCCTGATCGCCTACCCCACGGACTCCTGCTACGCCTTGGGGGCACAGATGGGAAACCGGGAAGCCCTGAATCGGATCCGGACCATCCGGCACCTGGACGACAAGCACCACTTCACGCTGGTTTGCCGGGATTTCGCGCAGTTGGGCCAGTTCGTGAACATCGGCAACGACGTCTTCCGCAGCATCAAGGCGGTGACACCCGGCAGCTACACCTTCATCCTGCCCGCAACGAAGGAGGTACCCAAGCGGCTGCTGCATCCCAAGAAGAAGACCGTGGGCGTGCGCATCCCGGACAACCGCGTGGTCCAGGCGCTGCTGGCCGAGCTGGGAGAGCCGCTGCTCTCCAGCACGCTGCTGTTGCCGGACGAGGAGGAGCCGCTGACGGTCGGCTGGGAAATCAAGGAACGCCTGGACCACCAGGTCGATGCCGTGATTGATGCCGGTGACTGCGGCGCCGAGCCCACCACGGTGGTGGACTTCTCCAGCGGCGTGGCAGAGGTGGTGCGGCACGGCATGGGCGATCCGTCACGCTTCGAGTAACTTCCCGATCCCTTCTTTGCCGGCGCCCGGTCAGTCCTGCCTGCGTGCCCTGCTGGGCTGCACCCGTGGGGGCTCTCCGGGCATCTTGGGGTAATCGGGTGGAAAGGGCAGCTCTCCGAGGCCGGCTTTGACATCGCGTTCCCACCACTCCAGCAGCGTATCGATGCTGCCTGGTCCTGCACCGAAGTCAGCCCACGGGTCACCCACTGTCTTCAGCCGCTGCGGCACGGTCAGGATTGTGAAGTTCCTGGGATCTGCCATTTCCAGTTCTTCCCAGGTGATGGGGCACGACACCGGGGCGTGCGGAAGGGCGCGCGGACTGTAGGCGCCGGCGATGGTGCGGTCGCGGTTCGCTTGGTTGAAGTCCAGGAACACCCGCCGGCCACGCTCTTCCTTCCACCAGGCCGTGGTGACCTTGTCCGGGATGCGCCGTTCCACTTCGCGGGCTGCAGCGATGACTGCGTGGCGCACGTCGAGGAACTCGCGGGTGGGTTCGATGGGGGCGTAAACATGGAGCCCCCGGTTTCCGGAGGTCTTGATGAAGCAGGCGAGTCCGGCTTCGGCGAGGACCTCCTTCAGCACCAGGGCTGCGGGAATGGCGTCGTCGAAATCCGTGCCCGGCTGCGGGTCGAGGTCGATCCGCAGCTGGTCCGGATTGTCGGTGTTTTCAGCGCGCGACGGCCAGGGATGGAACACCACAGTGTTCATCTGGACGGCCCAGACGGCCGCGGCTGGCTCATCGAACACCAGCTGGGGGTGCGACCGGGCGCTGGGGTAGACCACCTTGACCGAACGGATGAAGTCCGGCGTGCCCTTGGGTGGATTCTTGGAGAAGAACATGTCGCCGTCGATGTTGCCGGAGTACCGCTGGAGCGACACTGGCCGGTCGCCGTTGGCGGCGATGAACGCCTCCCCCACGTCGCAGATGTAGTTCGCCAGGTCCAGCTTGGTAAGGCCCAGGTCCGGCCACAGAACGCGGCTGGGGCTGGAAATGCGCATCTCGCGTGGTCCGTTGGGTCCTTGCACGGTGATGGTGGTCTGTTCACTCGCCATGGGGACAACGTACACCCGCCCGCCAGCTGGGATGGGCACATCCGTCCGGGCCTCCGGCATGATGGACCCATGCCAGCAACCGATACGCAGCTCACTGTGGCCGTGGGCGACGCCACCTTCTCCGCCGTCTATGCCCGCCCCGCGAATCCCACGGCCACTGTGGTGGTGGCCCATGGCGCCGGTGCCGGCATGGAGCACCCGTTCCTGCGCGGCTTCACCGATGCGCTGAACAGCCTGGGCCTGGCCACCCTCCGCTTCAACTTCCCCTACCGGGAAGCGGGACGGAAGTTCCCTGACCGGCCGCCGGCGGCGATCGCGGCCTGGCGGGCTTCCATGGCCGCCGCGCGGGCCCAGGCTGATGCCCACGGTGACGGCGGACCACTGTGGGGGGCAGGCAAGTCGTTCGGCGGACGGATGGCGTCCATGGCCGTCGCCGAGGGCATGGACGCTGCCGGGCTTGCGTACCTGGGGTATCCCCTGCATGCTCCCGGCAAACCGGAAAAGCTCCGGGACGGACACTTGTACGGCGTTACGCTGCCCATGTTGTTCCTGCAGGGAACGCGGGACACGTTTGCCAGCCCGGACATCCTTGAGGATGTCGTCGCCCGGATCGGCCGGAACGCCGTCCTGCAGTGGGTAGAGGGCGGAGACCACTCATTTGCGGTGGCGGGCCGGAAACGCGCTCCCGAGGAAGTGGGCGCGTCCCTGGCGGCGCCGGTGGCTGAATTCATCGCGGAGCAGAGTTGACCGCGCCCCGTCCTGCCAGCCTGGCCAGGTCTACGCGGTTGCCTGCACCGGTCTTCCGGAGCATGTTCGAAATGTGCGAGCTGACGGTTTTTTCGCTGATAACGAGGGCCGTGGCAATTTCGCTGTAGGTCTTGCCCGCAACCACGCAGTCGAGGATGTCCTGTTCGCGCGGCGTGAGCCCGGGCAGGCGTGCCCGGTTGCTGCCACCGGTTGGCGGCGCGTCGGTGGCAATGTGGGCGTGCACCGCCAGGTGCTCCAAGGTTTCCTGCTCGGGACCGGCCCGAAGTTCACGGGCCAGTGCGAGGCCGCGCCGCAGGAGCGCCGCCGCGCGCTGCCGCACCGCCTGCCCGTGGAGCAGCATCGCCTCGACGGCGCGCCGGCAGCAGTATGTTTCCTCCCAGGGCAGGTTCCCGGCATTGAAGGCATCGGCGGCCTGCGCCCACAGCAAGCCGTTGTCAGGTGCCCGCCGGATCCTGCCCAGTTCGGCGTCGTACAGGAGGGAGAACGCCGTGGTCTGGCGCCGGTACAGCTCGGTGTGCGTGCCGGGTTCGAAGATCCCGCAGGGGAAACGTTCCTCAAGTCGTGCGGCCTCGGCAACGAATCCGTCCGGCGGTTCTCCGGCGTCCCGGGCCTGCTGGGCCAGATCGGCCAGCGCGCGGGCGGCCAACGGGATCAACCACTCGCACATGGTCGGCGCCGGTCCGGGACGGGTGGCGCCGGCGAGTGCCGCCTCATATGACTTCCGGAACTGGCCGACGGCGGACTCCACCTCTGCGCGGACTGCAGCAAAGTTGAGGTTCACGAACGCGAAGCTGTCCGTATTGACTTCTTCAGCCCGCGCCAGGTGGGCTGCCGCCTCACCACCGCGGCCCTGGAGCAGGGCGAGCCGCGCAGCGGTGAGCCGCCCGCTGACGTCGCCCATGGGGCCGGGATCGAGGCTTATGGCAATGCCCAGCGCCGTTTGGGTGGCCCTCCAGTTGCCTGCCGCAAGATAGCTGGCTGCTTCGTCGGCCGCGAGCTTGGCCACGTAAGGGTGCGGGCCGCCATGTTCAGCCAGCTCGAGCCGGCCGGCGTGCATGAGGTCCGCGTAGAGGGTGCTGGTCCAGGCTTCCCGGGCATTGCCCAGCCACAGGATGGCGTGTACGTATCCCCAATAGTCGCGGGCCCTGAGGGCTTCCGCGGCGGCCTCGCCGGCAAGCTGGGCCGCGCGCTCCGGCCGGTCGGCGAAGACCTCAACCATGGCCGCCGCAGTCAGCGCGTAGGACAGCGCGCGGTGGTGTCCCGTCCGGCGTGCGGCCTCCAGTGCCCTGGCCGCTGCGGCTGCCCCGCCCGGGAGGCTGTTCCAGATGGATGAATGCGCCAGTTCGGCCAGCGCGAAAGCGTGCTGCCAGCTTTCCGGTGCGGCGAGGGACAACCGGGCCGCTTCGGTGATGTTTCCCAGCGCAAAAAACTCCTGCCCGGTGGAATAGCGGAGGTGGGCGCGGCGGACCAGCAGTTCTGCGGCCGCCAGGGGTTCGGCTGCCCTGTCCAGCCCGGCCAGTAACGCATCCACCGCCTCCAGTTCGGCCGCAAAGGCACCCGAGGCGAAGGCAGCCGCCCGAATCCGTTCCCACAGCTCCCGCTGCGTCGTTTCCGCGCCGGCTACCTGGCCGTGAAGCGAGGCAGCCCGCTGCAGCATCCGGAGCCGCTCGGCGGCAGAGCCGGAGCCGGTAAGGGGGTCCCCGGCGGCGAGGGCCCAACGGTAGGCGGCACTGCTGTTGCCGGCCAGGTAGTAGTGGTCAGCGATCGCGGCCGTCAGCTGGATGTCCGTCCCGGCCCTGGCCTCGTACATGGCGGCGAAAGCAGCATGCCGGGCCTTCCGTTCGTCCGCGGAAGCGTCCTGCTCCAGGACCTCGGCGATGAGGGGATGATGGAACCAGTAGGTGCCTTCCGGACCCAGGTCGAGAATGCCGGCATCGGAGGCGGCCTTCAGGAACGACGCCACACTGGTACTGTCAGGCCACTGTTCAACGGCCACTGCGGATAGTTCATGTTCCGTCACGGCCCGGCCGGCCACCGCCAGCAGGCGGGTCAGGTCGCGGGCACCCTGGGGCAGGCCGCGCCAGGACCGGAGGACGGCCTGTTTGAGGTCGCCGTGCAGGCCTGGGGGAAGCAGCGCCGCGCCTGCTGGCAGCCCGTCCACCAGCAGGCGGGTGAAGTAGGGGTTCCCGGCGGTCCGCGCGTATACGTCCGTCACGAGCGACTGCGGCGGGGGCGCCCCCAGCAGTCCGGCTATCTGGGATTCGGTGGCAGGCCTGTCCAGCGGGCCGAGGTTGATCATGCGGACCGACGGCAGCCGCCGGATGTCGGCAAGCCACGTAAGCAGTGGGTGGTTTTCAGCGAGTCCGCCGGAGCGCAGGGTGGAGATGATGCCCAACCTCCGCCCTGACGGTCCGGCCATGAGGTACATCATGACGTCCAGCGTGTTCCGGTCGACCCATTGCAGGTCGTCGATAACCAAGAGGACCGGAGAGGTGGCACTGACCGAGGTCAACCAGTCGTCCACCAGCAGCGGCACGTTCCCGGCATCCCCGCCATCCAATGCATGGGACAGAGGGAGCGCGGACGCGTCGGCAGGCGCCGAACGCAGGGCGGAGCGCAGCCCGACGTACGGTACCGCCACCCCGGCCAGTGGCAGGGCCGCGCCCCTGAGCACCAACACTCCGGGCTCCGCGGCAGCCCCCACCGCCTGGACCAGGGCCGTCTTGCCCACTCCGGCATCACCGGCAACGATGGCGGTCCGCGCACTCCCGCTCCGGACGGCGCCCACCATCTCCGTGAGCGCCGCAAGCTCCACGTCGCGCCCCACCAGCGCGGGGCCACCGGTGCGTTCGCTGGCCACCTTCACAGCTTCCCATCACCTTTGCCACCCGGTACAGGGAAGGTTGCCACAAAAATAAGGACTAGGGTTCCCCCTTTTGAGGGTACCTACCGGATGTGGGGGGCCGGAGCGCAGCGGAGAGTGTGGGTGTCAGTCCATCACATCAGCCAAGGAGGCCGGACCATGACTGCCACACTCCGTTCACCACGACGCCCTGCGGGCATTGCGGTCCTTCTTTGCCTGGCCGCGCTGGCCACTGCGGCGCCGGCGGCCGGATTCCCGGACGAGGCCCCCGGCCCGAGCTTTGTGCCGTGCCCGTTGGAACGGATCGGTTCGCAGTTGGTGCGCTGCGACAACCTGACCGGCGCCGGTGTTGAGGCGCCTTCCTGGATCCCCGAGCAGCAGTAGCGCGGCCGGGCACGGTCACTTGCGCTGCTTGGTGCGCGCAGTGGCAAGGGCCGTCCACGGGTCTTCCGGCCATGGGTGCTTGGGGTAGCGGCCCCGCATTTCGGCACGGACCTGGCCGTAGGGACCGGACCAGAAAGAGGTCAGGTCATCCGTTACCGCGAGCGGCCGGCGGGCCGGGGAAAGCAAATGGAACAGGACCGGGACACGTCCGTCCACCAGCCGCGGTGATTCGGCCAGCCCGAAACACTCCTGCAGCTTCACCGCGACGACAGGCGCGGCGCCGGTGTCGCCCGGTTCCGGATAGTCGATCCGGATCCGGGAGCCGCTGGGGACCTCAAGGTTTTCGGGGGCGAGAACATCCAGCTTGGCAGCTTCCGGCCAGGGCACCAGGCGGCGCAAGGGGTGCGCCAGGTCAATTGCGCCCACCGGCTTTCCCGCGGCAAGGTCCTCCAGTTCCGGCCCCAGCCACTCGTCCAGCCTGTCCAGCAGGGCCCTGTCAGACACGTCCGGCCAGGGCCCTCCCGCCTGCCTGTGCAGGAAGGCAAGCCTGCGCCGCAGCGAGGCCGCCGCCGCCGACCAGTCCAGGGCCGCGAGCCCATCGGACTCAAGCGCGGCCGCCACGGCCTTCCTTCCTTGTCCGGCGGTGGGGCGCACCGGTGTCGTGGAAAGGACAATGGAGCCCAGCCGCCTGATCCTGCGCGCGCTTAGCCGGCCCGCCACGAACTCGGCTTCCACCGTGTCGGCCAGCAGGTGCGAGGCCGCCGTCTCAGCCATGGCGGCCGTCAGGGGTCCGGCAGCACGGATCACAGCGCCCGTGCCTGCCGCGTCCCGGCCCGCGGCCCGGGCCACTTCGGCCACTGCGAGCCATTCGTGGCCTGCAAGAGTGCTGCCCGCGGGCAGGCCGGCCCGGGTGCCGGACGTCAACAGGTACTGCCCCGCGTCCCCACCGCCCGGCACGCGGCGGGCCACGCGGTCCGGGAAGGCAAGGGCAACAACAACGCCCACAGCTTCGGGGCCGTCGGCAGTGGCCGGAAGGGCCCGGGAACCCGTCTCCTGCCGCCGCGCGATGGCAGCGAGCCGCCGGGATTCCTCCGCCCACCGTCGCCCGGACGGGCCTTTGTCCGCACGGAGCTGGGTCAGCAGCCGGGGCAGGTCGGCGGCCGGCGCCCGGTAATCCCCGGTGAGCGCAGCCACCACTTCACCGGCGAGCCGGTGTCCGGTGGAGGTGCCGCCGTCGAGCAATGCCCTGGCCAGCCGTGGATCGGCGGGGATGGTGGCCAAGACCCGGCCGGCGGCCGTTACCTGTCCGTCTCCGGTCACCGCGCCGAGCTCCCGGAGAACTTCGACGGCGTCGTCCATGGCCAAGCGGGGCGGAACGTCGGGCAGTGCCAGGCCCTTCCCCCGCAGTGCACCCCAGCAGGCCAGGGTGAGTGCGGCGCCGGCCAGGTCTGCCACATTGATTTCCGGTGTGACGTGGGCGGGGGCTGCCCCATAGGCCTGCTGCGAGTAGCAGCGGACCACCCGGCCCGGGCCCTGCCGTGCGGCCCGCCCCGCTCTCTGGTCTGCGGACGCCCGGGAGCACGAGACCGTGACCAGCCCGCTCATGCCGCGGCCTGAGTCCCGCCGAGGTTCACGTGCCAGCCCGGAGTCCACCACAAGCCGGACGCCGGGGACCGTCAAGGACGATTCGGCGAGATCGGTGGAGACGATAATTCGTGGGGGATCCCCGGTACCCCGGCCCGAAACGGCCCGGTCCTGTTCCGCGGCCGCCACCTGGCCGTGCAGTTCCAGCACGTCCACGCCACTGCCCAGCCGGCCGCGGAGGGACGTGGCCACGCGGGAGACCTCCCTGGCGCCCGGCAGGAACACGAGTGCGTCCACGCCGCTGTCGGCTGCGAGGGCAAGGGCGTGGGCGTCCGCCGCGGCCGCGGCCACATGGTCAAGGAAGGCGGGCGTCACTCCCCTGGCGTCCAGCCGGGCGCCCGGGGCCGGGAGCCACTGGACGTCCAGTGGATAATTGACCGCCGGGCAGCCGACGACGGGCGCCGGCCCGCCGCCGTCGGCATCCCCAAGAAGCGCTGCGAACCGGGTTGCATCCAGTGTCGCGGACATGGCAACCAGCGTGAGGTCGCCGCGCAGCGCGCGGACCTCCGCCAGCATGCCGGCCAGCAGGTCGGTTTCAAGGCCGCGCTCGTGTACCTCGTCCAGGACGACGGCGGCCGTCCCGTCAAGGCCCGGGTCCGCCAGCAGGCGGCGCAGCAGGATGCCGGGGGTGACGAATTCAACCAGGGTGCCAGGGCCGGCCTGGCGTTCCCCGCGGACCGTGTAGCCAACGCGGCCGCCCAGGCCTGTTCCGTCAAGGGCGGCGAGGCGGCGGGCGGCGGACCTGGCGGCCAGGCGCCGCGGCTGCGTGACGATGACGCGGCCGCTGCGGGCGTGCAGGTTTGCGAGCAGCGGCGGGACCAGCGTGGTCTTGCCGGTACCTGGAGGGGCCTGGACAACGACAACGCCCCCCGCCACGGCCTGCTGGACTGCCGGCAGGGAGGCTTCGAAAGCCAGCCCGGCACCGATGGCGGCGAGTTCGAAGGCACCGGCGGCGGAGTTGCCGTCAGGAGGACTCATCCGTCCATTCTGCCTTGCCGGGGAACGGGTCTTCCGCCCGGGTCAGGGTTTGCCCTGCCCCTTGGCCTTGCCCCTGGCTTCCTTAGCGGTGTCCGATCGCTGTGCGCCCGGCGCGTCCTTGGCAGGTGCGGGTGCCGGAGCGGCGGCCGGAACCACCGGCTCCACGGCGGCCGCAACCTGGGCGCCGTCTGCCGGCGCCGGATCCACGGAGGTGTCCTCCGCCAACGCGGCCGGCGCCGTGGCCGCCGCCGCGACCTGCGTGGCAATGTCAGCCCGGACGGCCGATAGGGCATCCTCGATGCCACGGTAGCGGTCAGCCGATATCCGGCCTGCAGAGGCGGCTTCGCCGAGGTCCTTCTCAAGTGCCTGCAAGGCGGCGAGCGCGCCGTCCATCCTGTTTTCCGCTGCTGCCTGGCTGATGCTCAGCACGCGGATCTGGAATCCGCGCAGCACGCTGCTGTCCGTAGCGCCGGACTGGACTCCTGCCGCTCCTGCGACGAGGGCGAACGCGACCCCGACACAGCAGAGGACCAGCAGGGCGCGGACCCGGCGGCGGCGGGGTGCGGGAGTGGACGCTCCAGCCGTCGCGGGCCCCGCCGGCTTCAGTTCAGGCGGCATGCCTGCCCCGCAGCGGTACGGCAGGTGCGGCCCGTACGGGCAGGACCGTGACGGGAGGCGCGTCAACGGGCTGTACCGGCGCCGTGGTCACGCGTGCAGCCGTGGGCCGTGCCAGCAGGACACGGGCGGCCAACCGGATGGCGGTGGCGATCAGCAGGCCTATCCCGACTCCGAGCAGTACATGGCCGGTGAGGTAGTGCCGGGCCGCTCCCGGGCCGTCCAGTGCGGCCACCGCCGCCCCGCCCACTGTCAGCATCAGTGACAGGGCCGTACCGAAAATTGCGCCCATGGCTCCTGCTCCCATCCCCTTTTGTCAGCAAGCTTACTAGTATTGCTCAGTAAGCTTACTACCCAGCGGGCCGGGCGCAAGGGCGTGGTTGCGGAACCGGCGTCAGCCTGCGGCTTCGAGCAGGCGGCCGGACGGCTCGAGCCCGGCATACGCGCCCTTGAAAAACAGCAGCGGTTGGGCGTCCTGGCGGGCATGGAGGTGCCGCACGGCCGCCACCACGATGGTGTGGTCCCCGCCGTCATACTCTGCGTGCAGGTCGCAGTCGATCCAGGCAAGTGCATTGTCCAGCACCGGATTGCCCAGCGGAGAGGGCGAGTGTCCCACTCCGGCAAATTTGTCCGCCCCGGAGCGGGCGAACTGTCCCGCGAGGTGCTGGTGTTCCGCGGGGAGGATGTTGATGGTGAAGGAAGCGGCCCTCCGCAGCCCGGGCCAGGTGGTTGACGTGCGGGACGGGCTGAATGTGACGAGCGCAGGGTCCAGCGACAGTGCGGCAAAAGACTGGCAGGTGAAGCCGGCCGGCCCGTCAGGAGTGGAACCGGTGACCACGGTGAGGCCGCTGGCGAAAGTCCCGAAGATATCCCGAAGCCGGCGGGGAGCAAGATCTGATGTGACTGTCATGGAAGGCCCTCTCGTCTGGATCGTTACCCCACCAAACCATCACCAACCCGGGCCGCCCAAGCCTTCCGAAACACGCCGACCAGTACCGCAACGAGAGGTCACGCCCGGACATCCGGCGTCATCGGCGTCCCGCCGGAAAACGGGCTACGCCCGCTGGTCCAGTGCAGTGAGGAGCCGCCGGACAGAACCGCCCAGGTTCCAGTCGATGGCCAGTTGCTCGAGTTCGGAGCGCCGGTCACCGGTCACCGGCTGCAGCAGCGCACCTGCCTCTTCAAGGGTGGGCAGCTTGAGGTCCCGCACCAGGCGGACGACGGCGGGGGCTGCTTCGAGGTAGGCCCCTGCGGCGGAAAGTTTGGCCCGGACGGGACCGGACACCCCGCCGTCGTCCGCTTCCGCCGCCTCCAGCAGCCGTTCCAGGGTGCCGTACTTGAGCAGCAGTGACGCGGCCGTCTTCTCACCGATCCCGGCCACGCCGGGCAAGCCGTCGGAGGCATCGCCGCGCAGCGTGGCATAGTCCGCGTACTGCTGCGGGAGGACTTTGTACTTGGCCACCACGGTCTCTTCCATGATGACCTCGAGGTTCTTCATGCCGCGGGCCGTGTAGATCACCCTTACCTCACGGGCGTCGTCGCACACCTGGAAGAGATCCCGGTCGCCCGTGACGACGTCCACCGGCAGGCTGGCCTGGCTGGCGTAGGTGCCCACGACGTCGTCGGCCTCGTGTTCGGCCGCGCCCACAATGGCGATGCCGGCCAGCTCCAGTACCCGGCGGATCATGGGCAGCTGCGCTTCCAGGCCTTCAGGCACCACTTCGATGTCCGTGCCGCCGGGCACGGCCCGGGCCACCCGGTGCGCTTTGTAGGTGGGGACCAGGTCCACCCGCCATTTCGGCCGCCAGTCGTCGTCCCAACAGGCCACGAGATGCGAGGCCTGGTAGTCCGTGCTGAGCCGCGCGATCATGTCCAGCAACCCGCGGACGGCGTTGACCGGCGTCCCGTCAGGGCGGCGGATGGTGTCCGGCAGCCCGTAGAAGGCGCGGAAGTACAGGGAGGCAGTGTCGAGCAGCATGAGGCGCTGGGGCATACCTCGATCCTCACACGGAATCGGTCCGCAGCGCAGGAGCCGCGACTCCCGCCGTGGCGGCTAGAAGGACTGCGTGCTGAATCCCAGCCCCAGCAGGCCCCGTCCCGACTGTTCCAGGACGGTGTCAAAGCCCAGCGTGGGGTGGTTCAAGAGCACCCCAATGTCCCGCTGGATGCGCTGCAGCGGGTGTGAAAGCCGGTGCGCGCTGCCCCCTGAGCCGCCCACCACCAGCCGGACCGCTTCCTGTGAGGCCTCGGCGCTGAGGGCGAGCGAGAGCCGGAACGACGCGTGCTGCTCCGCAGTTAATGCGGGACCCTCCTGTCCCTCCGGGGGCAGCGTAGCCAGGGCTGCCCGCCACTGCAGCTGCGCCGCAGCCAAAGCCCCGCTCGCCCTGGCATAGCGCGCCTGGGCAAGGGACGAATCCGCCTGCCGTGTTTCGACGCCGTTCTTTTGCCTTGGCACCAGCAGCTGCTCCCGGAAAAGTTCAACGGCGTACTCGGCGGAGCCCAGCGCTGCGGCGGGGGCCACGAGATTCAGCAGCGTGGCCATGGGTGCGTGGATGAGCGGGTCCTGGTGGATCAGGCTGCCGGGGTTCTCCGGGCTGCTGAGCAGTGCCCAGTCCGCCACGCGGTAGTCCGGAACGAAGAGTTCGTCGGCACGGAGGTCATTGCTGCCCGTTCCCCGCAGCCCGTCGGTATGCCAGGCGTCCAGCAGGTCAAGGTCGGCCACCGGAACCAGCGCCTGCAGCCGGGCACCGTCGAGCTGCACGGCCAGCAGGGCCCACTGCGAGTGCATCACACCCGAGGCAAAAGTCCAGTGGCCCGAAATGGAGTAGCCGCCCGATACCTTCCGAGCCAGGCCCACGGGCGCGCTCGTCGCGGCGGCGAGGGGGACCTGGCCGTCCCCAAAGACTTCTTCCTGCACCGCACGGGGCCACCGGGCCAGCATCCAGGCGTGTTCGGCGAGGTGGCCGGCAGTCCAGGCCGTGGAGGCGCACCCCCTGGCAAGGACCCTGACAACTTCCGCATAGGTTTGTGCGCCCAGCCCATACCCGCCCACGGCGGCGGGTGCGAGGATGCGGAAGACGCCAGCCTCCTGCAGCTCCTGCACTGTCGACTCCGGCAGCCGGCGGAGCCGCTCGGTGCCTTCCGCCCGGGCACGCAGTCCCGGAACCAGGGCGGCGGCCCTGGCGGGCATGTCAAGGCGGCCCGCCACGGGCCCGGCGGCGGGCTGCAGGGGACGCTCGACGGCGGCCCTGCCAAGTTCCAGCGTATGGCCGGTGCGGTCGCGCTTGGCGGCAAGGTAGCGGGAGTTGGCGTCCGACAGGTGGACGCCAGTGGGAACCTGTTCCTGGATGCCAATTCCCAGTTCCACCAGCTGGTTGGCCTTGTCCGGGTTGTTGCTGAGCAGGCGCACCGAGGTGGCACCCAGGGTGTTGAGCATCTGGGCCGCCGCCGTGTAGTCGCGCTCATCCTCGCCATGGCCCAAAGCGAGGTTCGCATCGTAGGTGTCCAGGCCCTGGTCCTGCAGCGCGTAGGCATCCAGCTTGGAGTACAGGCCGATGCCCCGGCCTTCCTGCCGGAGGTAGAGGAGGAAGCCGCCGGTGGAGGCAATGCTTTCGACTGCCTCCCGGAGCTGCGGTCCGCAGTCGCAGCGCTCGCTGCCAAAGACATCACCTGTCATGCATTCGCTGTGCAGCCGGACCAGCGGCGCATTCCCGCCATCGAGCAGCGCCTGTTCCCACCCGCCCAGGGCCAGCAGGAGGTGTTCCCCGCCATCAGCCAGTCCGTGGAACGTCATGACGTCGGCGGAGGCGCCGTAGCCGTCGGGGAAGCGCAGGGGAACGCTGACTTTCGTGCGGATGGTGGCCGCCGGCAGGCCCGCCGACAAGGGTACGGAATGGGCGACTGTGCTCATGGGGGCCTCGACATTCTACAGAAAATAGTTGAAGATTAAAGTAATCGTAACTGCCTTTAGTTCAACCTTCAAGCTTTTGCCGTTTCCTTTCGTAACCCTTCCAAGGAGTTCATGCGATGGGGTGTGGAATGTATTCGAGCAACTGAAGCCGTCCGTCCAATGTCCTGCTGTCCACCATCTCAAGTGCAACGTCCGGATAGCCATCGAAAATCCTCTCGCTCCCGGTGCGCCCGGTGATCAGCGGGAAGACCACCAGCCGGAACCGATCCACAAGGTCCGCAGCCACCAGGGAGCGGCAGAGGCTGAGGCTGCCCAGGGTGCTCAACAGCCCGGCATGTCCCTGTTTCAGCTGCCTGACGGCCTCGACGGCGTCCCCGGCCACGAGTTGGGAGTTCGGCCATGTCAGCGGTGCCGTCAACGTCGCAGAGAAGACCACCTTGGGCACGGAGGCGAGACCGGTCAGCGATGCACGTTCATCCGCCCCGTATTCCGTACCCGCGGCCGCGGCATCATTCGACATCCCCGACATGAGGCGGTAGGTCTTGGCCCCCATCAAATAAGTACGCTCTTGACCCGCCTCTTGTTGCAGCCACGCCAGGTACTCCGGCCCCTCCAGACCCCACCAGCCGGGCCAGCCCTCACCAGAGGCACAACCATCCAGGGTGATGATCAGGTCCACCATCAGGGTCGCTGCTGACGGTTCTGCTGGTGTGGCGCCCATGGCCGGCTCCTCGGACTGATCGGCGTGGATGTGCCGGCCATGCTATGCCTGCCCGGTCGGACGTACAAGGGCTCCGCCCCTTTCACCAGACCTTCCCAAGGCGTAGCGTCTATCCCGCCGGAAGCATCGCAGCCGTCAAAGGAGTGGACATGGCTGGGTGGAATGCAGACACAGCGGCGGGGCCGGTGGGGGCGGGAACCGTAACCTTGGTGGAGGGCTCATGTTTTTGCATCTCCGCGGCCAACGGGGATATCCATACGGAACTGCCCCACGGCGTCTTCCATGAGGACACCCGCATCCTTTCGGAATGGAGCATGAGGGTGAACGGCTCCCCGCTCGAACCGCTGACGGCAGAGACGAAGGAACCCTACCGGGCACTGTTCATCGGCCGCGTTCCCCGGGCCGACGGGTACGCGGACAGCCCATTGATCGTGGAGCGCCTGCGTGAAGTGGCGGCCGGAGTGGTTGAGGAAATCACCATCCGCAACTACTCGGGCGTGCCCGTCGCCTGCAGCATCTCGGTCGGTGTCGACTCGGACTTTGCCGACCTGTTCGAGGTGAAGGAGGCGAGGGTCCAGCGGCGCTGGGACGTCACCCGCGGAGCCGACGGCGATTCGCTGATCATCAGTGCGTCCTGGCAGGACTTGCGGAAGGCCGTCCTGGTCAGGGGACGCGGCGCCGTCGCCTCCGCGGGCGAGTTGGCCTACCATGCCGTAATTCCCGGATACGGCCAGTGGTCCACGAAGCTGAGCGTGGCACCAGCAGGGAAGGACAATATATTGCGCCCGGCGGGGCATGGGCTGTCCCCAAGTGACCGGCGGCATCAGGAATGGGTCGCCAAAATCCCCAGGCTCCAGATGACGAACCGCTCCATTGAACGGACGCTGCGGCGCAGCTATGACGACCTTGGGGCACTGCGGATCGAAGATCCTGAGCATCCGGAACGGATCGTCGTGGCCGCGGGCGCCCCTTGGTTCATGACCCTGTTCGGCCGCGACTCGCTGTGGGCTTCGGAAATGGCCCTCCCCGTAGACCCGTCCCTGGCCCTTGGCACCCTGCAGACGCTTGCGGACCGGCAGGGAACGGTTGTGGACCCGATGAGCGAGGAGGAACCCGGCAAGATCCTGCATGAAGTCCGGCTGGGGGTGTCGTCGGGGCTGGCGCTTGGCGGCAAATCCGTCTATTACGGCAGCGTGGATGCTACCCCGCAGTTCGTCATGACCCTCGCCTCGGTGAGCCGCTGGGGTTTCGGCAGGGACACCATCGCCGCCCTCCTGCCCAACGCCGACCGCGCCCTGGACTGGGTCAGGACCTACGGCGACAAGGACGGCGACGGGTTCGTTGAGTACCAGCGCCTCAATGACCAGGGCCTTCTCAACCAGGGGTGGAAGGACTCCTGGGACGGGATCAATTTTGCGGATGGAACCATCGCCGAACCGCCCATCGCGCTGTGCGAGGTGCAGGCGCTCGTCTACTCGGCGCTTCTATCCCGGGCATGGATGGCATACGACGCCGGGGACGCGCCCCTGGCAACCCGGCTCACCGCCGAGGCGGCACAGTTGAAGGAAAGGTTCAACGAAAGATTCTGGCTGCCGGACCGCGGCTACTTTGCCGTTGCCCTGGACGGCGACAAGCGGCCGGTTGACGCCTGCGCCTCGAATATGGGGCAGTGCCTGTGGCATGGCATCGTCGACGACGACAAGGTGCCGCTGGTGGCTGAACGGCTGATGTCTCCGGACATGTTCAGCGGCTGGGGTGTCCGGACCCTCGCCTCCAATATGGGCGCCTACAACCCGGCCAGCTATCACAACGGTTCCGTGTGGCCGCACGACAACGCCATTATCGCGGCGGGACTCATGCGGTACGGATTCGTCGATGAAGCCCAGCGCATTGCCACCGCCTTGCTTGAGGCGGCGGACTTTTCCGGGGGCCGGCTTCCGGAACTGTTCTGCGGCTTCAGCCGGGAGCAGGTGGCCGAGCCGGTGCCGTACCCCACGGCATGTTCCCCGCAGGCCTGGTCGGCCACCACGCCGATCATGCTGATCACCTCCCTGATGCGGTACGACGCCCACGTCTCCCGTGGTGGTTTCTGGATGGACCCGGCCCTGCCCCAGTCCTATGGGGACCTGCACATCACCAACGCACCACTGGCCGGCGGCCGCATCACCATCGACATCACCGGCAGCGAGGCCGCGGTGCAGGGCCTGCCAGCGGGCCTGACGTTCCACCGCGAACACCGACCCTGGCTGACCGAACTCATCTCGCAGGCCGGGCTGGACGGAACAGGCTAAAGCTCCCAGCCGGCGCCGCCATAGAAGCTGCGGACGTGGGCGCGCAGGTACTCCCCCACCACCGCCGCACCAAGGTCACCCACCTCCGGGGCTACAACCCTGCCCTCCACACGCCGCGCCATCCGCTGGATAAACCGCTCCAGGCCGGGGTCGCTGCCAAGCCGGAAGAAGGTGGCCTGCACGCCGGCGCGGCCAAGGCGGTCCAGCTCGGCAACCGTTGCCCGGATGGTCTCTGCGTCCGGCGGCCAGTTGAACCAGGAGTCCCCGTCAGGCAGGAGGTGCGCCGTCGGCTCGCCGTCCGTGACCACCAGCAGTACCGGCTGCATGGACGGGTGCCGGCGGAAGAAGCGCCCGGCCAGCAGCAGCCCGTGGTGGAGGTTGGTTCCCTGTTCGCGGAAGGCCGGCAGGGCCGTCAGCTCGCCGATGTCCATGGACTGCGCGTAGCGGCCGAAGGTGATGAGCTCCAGGCGGTCGCCGCGGAAGCGGGTGGAGACCAGGTGGTGCAGTGCCAGCGCCGTCCGCTTCATGGGAACCCACCGCCCTTCTGCAGCCATGGAAAAGGAGACGTCCACCAGGAGGGCAACTGCGGCCTGGGTCCTGGCCTCCGTCTCCGCTACCTCGATGTCATCAACGGCGAGGCGCAGTCGGCGGCCCGGGTCGCCGCCGTCGGCCATGGTCCTCCGGATGGCGTTGGTCATGGTGCGCGTGACGTCCCATGGTTCGGCGTCGCCGAACTCCCACTGCCTGCTGGACCCGGTCAGTTCGCCAGCCGCCCCCGCCATCCTGGTATCGCGGCTGCCCTGCCGTCCGGACAGCTGCCTGGCAGCGTCGCGCAGCAGCGACTTGCCCAGCCGGCGCATGGCCTGCGGGGACAGCCGAAGGTCACCGTCCGCTCCGCGCCGAAGGTAGCCGCCGTCCTGCATGGCCCGTTCGATCTCCGCCAGGGTACGCGCGCTCACAGCGGCTTTCTCCCCCAGCTGCCGGGCCAGGGCGTCCAGGTCCAGGTCATCGAGCCGGGAACCGTTGTAGGACTGGGATAGCTGCTCGGACAGTTCGTCGAGTTCGGCGATGTCCTGCAGCACCCCGGTGCCATCGCCCAGCCCCAGGCCTTCCTGCCCTTCGAACCGTTCCGATCCGGTCCAGTCCTCCCCGGGCCGCAATGCCTGCAGGGCGGCATCTAGTTCACCGAGCTGGGCCATCAGTTCGGGTGAGCCGAAAGCCTGGGCGGACAGCCGCATCAGCTCATCACGTTGCTCCGGGGACATGGACTGCAGGAGGCGCTGGGCCGCGGCCGCCCGCTGGGCCAGGGCATCCACCAGCTCCTCCACCGACTGGGGGTTCTCCGGAAGGTACTGGCCGTGCCTGGCCATGAACTCCTGGAAGTCCGCCGCCGTGTCCTCGCCGCGCCGGTGCTTGCCCAGCAGCTCGTTCAGGTCCCGGAGCATGGCGCCCACGGCCTCACGGTCTTCATCGGTGGCGCTCTCGAGCGCCTGCTTCATCCCGGCGAACCGCTGCTCAAGGACTTCCCTGCCCAGCAGGTCCTTGATCTGTTCGTATGCCTCGCGTGCCGCACTCGACTGCCAGTCGTAGGACGCAAGCTCGTTCACGGCCGCGGCCGTGGAGGGCGGCAGACTCTGCAGTTGCATTTCCCGGAAGGCACGGTCGGTGTTGTCCATCATGGCATCACGGGCCAGCTGCTTGCGTTCCTCCAGCACGGCGGTGTCCAGGAGTTTCTTCACTTCGTCCAGGGTGCCGTCCAGCCGGTGCTGGCCCAGCAGGTCGCGCCGCCGCTGCTGGACTCGCCGTGCGAGGTCATCCAAACCGTCGCGGTTCCGGCCGCCCCGGCGCAGGAATTCCTGCAGGGCGTGCCGCGGCGAGTAGCCTGCCATCACGTCCTCGGCGACGGCGTCCAGCGCCTCGGCGAGGTCCACCGGCGGGGCGAGCGGATCCGGACCGCCGGCATACCGGCCGTACCTGGCGGACCGTTTGTGGATGGCCATGGTGCCTCCTGGGGCTTAGCCGTAAATGGTTTCCTCGTCGTCGGACTCCTTGGAGATCCGCCGGCCGAGGTAAAGGCCTTCCAGGGCGAGTTCGACGGCGGCGGCACGCTGGCCGTCGTTGGCCGCACCCAAGCGACGGCCAATTTCGTCATACAGGCCTGAGCCGTTCAGCGACGGAAGGTTTCCGAGGAACTCCCTTGCGGTGACCTGTTCGCCCGTGGTGACGGTGCGGTGTCCATCCAGGGCTGCGACGAGCGGGCCCATGTCCAGGCCCTGGAAATGGGCCCGGACAGCTTCAGCGGTGGCGGTACGGAGGAGGTGGTCCAGGATCCCCTGCTCCCGCCCCTCCTCCCCGGATTCGAACTCGAGCTTGCCCGTCAGCACCTCCACGGCAGGCTCAAGGTCGATGATCCGGGCGACCGCCTGGTCCTCCCCCCGCAGGCTGGCCCGGCGCAGGGCCGCTGCGGCCACCGTTTCTGCCCCGGCAATGGCGAACCGTGCGGACACTCCGGAGGCCTGGTTGACGGCAGGGGATTGCCGCAGCGCCCGGGTGTAGCGGGCCAGGATTTCAAGGATGAACGGCGGAACATCGGCCACCAGCCGTCCTTCCTGCCGGATGACTGCCACTTCGTCCTCCAGCTCGATCGGGTAGTGGGTGCGGATCTCCGCGCCGAAGCGGTCCTTCAGCGGCGTGATGATCCGGCCACGGTTGGTGTAGTCCTCGGGGTTGGCCGACGCCACAACGAGCACGTCCAGTGGAAGCCGCAGGACATAGCCGCGGATCTGGATGTCCCGTTCCTCCATGACGTTCAGCATGGCCACCTGGATGCGCTCAGCCAGGTCGGGGAGCTCGTTGATGGCAATGATGCCGCGGTTGGAGCGCGGGATCAGCCCGTAATGGATGGTTTCGGGGTCGCCCAGGCGGCGGCCCTCGGCCACCCGCATCGGGTCCACGTCGCCGATCAGGTCAGCCACCGACGTATCCGGTGTCGCGAGCTTCTCCACGTAACGCTCCGAACGGTGCCGCCACGCCACCCGGAGCCGGTCGCCCTCGGTCAACGCCCGGGCGCGTGACTGTTCGGTGATGGGTTCCAAGGGATGCTCGTTCAGCTCCGAATCCTCGATCACCGGCGACCACTCGTCCAGCAGCCCCGCAAGGGTGCGGAGGATGCGGGTCTTTCCCTGCCCGCGCTCCCCCAGGAGGACGATGTCGTGGCCGGCGAGCAGTGCCCGCTCCAGCTGCGGAACCACAGTCCGGCCGAAGCCGTACAGGCCTGGCCACGGGTCACGCCCCGCCGCCAGGGCGGCGAGGAGGTTGTCCCGGATTTCGTGCCTCAGGTCCTTGTGGACGTAGCCAGCCGCACGCAGTTCACCAACGGTGTAGATTTCGGGGCGATCAGTCACCCCTCTACGGTAATCCCCGCCCTCCGGCTAATCGAGGGATTCCGCCAGATTCCTGTGGTGCTGGCCTTAGGCTTGAGCCGTGACAAAAAGCACGCTGATCCTTTTGGTCCGCCATGGCGAGACGCCCACCACCGGAACCGTCCTGCCGGGCCGGGCACCGGGCCTGCATCTTTCCGAACGCGGCCGGGCGCAGGCGGACGCCGCCGCAGAACGGCTCGCCGGCCTGCCCGTCGATGCTGTCTACTCATCGCCCCTGGAACGGGCGCGGGAAACCGCGGAGCCCACCGCCACCCGCACCGGACGGCCGGTCACGGAAGAAGCCGGGCTCCTTGAATGCGATTTCGGTGATTGGACGGGCGCCGCCCTCGCCGGGCTGGCAGGCCTGCCGGAATGGCAAACTGTCCAGCACAATCCGTCGGCGTTCCACTTCCCCAACGGCGAGGGTTTCTCCGGGATGCAGGCACGGATGGTCGCGACGCTGGACGATCTCCGGGCAGCCCACCCCGGCGGCGTCGTGGTCTGTTTCTCCCACGCCGACCCCATCAAGGCGGCCGTGGCCCATGCCCTGGGCACCCACCTGGACCTCTTCCAGCGGATCATGATCAGCCCGGCGTCGGTCTCGGTGATCTCCTACACCGACGGGCAGGCGCCGGCCGTGCTCACGGTGAACTCGACGTCGGAACCCCTGAGCGGCCTGAGGTCGCCGTGAGCAGGCCGGGATGCGTATGGGGCATGCGGTGTCCGCGCGGGAGCTGACCCTCCTCACCGAGGGCCGGGTGGAACTGCTGGGCCGCATCATGAGCGGCAGCAATGCCACGTTCCTCGCGGAGCTTTCCTGCGACGGCGATTCGACGTGGGCCGTCTACAAGCCGGAGGCGGGAGAACGGCCGCTGGCGGATTTCGACGCCGGCCTGTACCGCCGGGAGTGCGCCGCGTTCCTGCTGAGCGAGGCATTGGGCTGGGGTATGGTGCCGCCTACGGTAGTGCGCACGGACGCCCCGCTCGGCGTGGGGTCCCTCCAGTGGTTCATCGAAGGGGACCAGCAGGAACACTATTTCACCCTGTACGCCGACGCTCCGGAGACGCACGGCGAGCTGGCACGGATGGCCTTGTTCGACTATGTGGCGAACAATACGGACCGAAAAAGCGGCCATGTGCTGCGCGGTACCGACGGCCGGATTTGGGGCATCGACCACGGCCTGTGCTTCTCCGCCGCCTTCAAGCTGCGCACCGTGATCTGGGACTTCGCCGGCGACCCCATCCCGGACAACCTGCTGGAGGACATCCGTCCCCTGGCCGAAGTCGTTCCCGCGGGGCTGGCCAAGCTGCTCCACCCCGCTGAAGTGGCCGCCCTCCAGCGCAGGGTGCAGCGCGTGCTGCAGGACATGGTACTTCCGGTTGACCACACGGGGATGCGCTACCCCTGGCCGCTGGTCTAGCCTCCCGGGGATCCTAGGCGGCCGGTTTGTGCAGGTCCTGGCGGCCTTCCAGTGCAGCCTCGGCCGCCGGCGCCGCCTGCTCAAGGTACGCGCCGATATGCTCCAGCAGGTAATGCTGGCCCAGCACGGTGGGGTGGTCGCCGTCGGGGCCGATCAGGTCGTCAAAGTCGTCGCTGATCCAGCCTTCCGAGATTGGGTCGACGAATTCTGCGCCGGCCTTCGCAGTGGCGGTCCTGAGCTGGTCGCTGATATCGACCAGTCCGGGGTCGGGATTTGACGTGTACGACGGCGGCCCCACCACGATGATCCTCGCTTCCGGGGCGAGGGCCTCGGCCCTGTCCATCGCCGCCAGCGCAGCGTCGCCGACGTCGGAGGACGCATAGCCAAGGTCGTTCTCCGAGCCGAAGAAGACCACGATTCCGGTGTCCGGCGTGACGAAATCGTCAACCTGGGTCCCGAAGGTTCCGTTGTAGTCGCCCAGGCTGACGTAGCCGCTGCCGTCCTCGGCCGCGTTGACTACTTCGAGCCCCGCCACTCCCGGGTCCGTGCGCATCAGCGCCGGCCACGCCTCCTGCGGGGACGTCCCATGGCCGGTGCTCAGCGAGTCCCCCACCACCACAACGCGGACCAGGGGTTCCGCGGTGGAAGGCGGCCGGGTCTGGGCGGCGCTTCCCGATGTCACGGCCAGGAGGATTGCGGCCACCCCGGCCGTCACCAGCCGGGCGGGGTGCCCGTGCAGCAGCACGCTGTCCTGCATGGCGCCTCCTCCTGCCTGGATTTACCGGGGGGCCGGACACGTGCCCGGCAGCCGTTCGTCGTGTTGTCCGTGTCCCATCGTAGGCAATTGTGGGATTACTGTAGGGCCAAACGTGACCGGATCAACAGGATGCACAGCGACTGCACAGGAACGTTTAGGGCATTAGGTACCCCTGGCCGGGGCTCCTGGACCTAGAACTTTCCGTACCGTGCGCGTGCCATGGAATACACGCCGTAGCAGATGAGCCCGGCCGCGATGGCAGCAAGCAGGAACACGCCGTACGGCTGCGAACCGAGGGTCTTCAGCCCACCGTCGAGGCCAGAGGATTTGGAGGGGTCCGCCGTTGCGGCGGCCACAATGATCAAAACTCCGACGACGGCGAGCACCACGCCCTTGGCTGCGTAGCCGATGGTGCCGATCCACTCGACGGCCGTCCGCGCGCTGCCAGGGTCCTGCAGGTCCTTCATGAACTTCCGGGTAACACCGCGGTACGCATAGAAGACGCCGGCGCCGATGATGGCCAGCCCGACGACCACCAGGAGGACCACCCCGGCCGGCACTCCCATCAGCTTTGCGGTGAAATCGCTGGCCGACTGGCTGGAATTCTTGCTGCCGCCGGAGGCGAAAACGGCGAAGGTGAAGGCAAGGAAACCGAAGACCACCGCCTTTCCCGCAGCGCTGGCTGCGTTCTTCAGTTTCTTCTTGGAGTCGGTCTCCGTGCGTGCCCCGAAAACTGCCTCGCTGACCATCCACAGGGCCAGCGCGGCACACGCCACGGCACCGGCCCACAGCAGGATCCCGCCGCCCGGTTTGGAGGCCAGGGCACCGATTGCCCCGGACTGGTCCGCTTCTCCGCCCTGGCCCTGTGTCAGCTGAAGTGCGATGGCCCCGATCAGGATGTGGACCAGGCCGATAAAGACGAATCCGGCGCGTGCCAGAATGCGCACTGCCGGGCTGCGGCTCGCCGACGCAGCCTCGGATACTGCCCTGTTAGCTCCCTGCGACGCGTTGCCCATGGCCGGCCCTTCCACCTATGTAGTTGATCTTCTGTTTTCGCCGCTTCCCCTGCCTGCGCCGCGGAATGCTTCAGTGTAAATCCGTCTGCGCCGTCCCGACAGGTCCCGGAAAGTCCGGGCCACGCCCGGACGGCTACTAGAGTCGAAGCGGTGCATGCCAAACAGAACACCAGGCCCTTGACCGCGCCGAACACCTCTGCCCCCGCGGGGGACAACGCCGAAGACGGATTCGTCCGCGTGCGCGGTGCCCGTGAAAACAACCTGCGGAACGTCAGCGTGGACGTGCCGCGGGATGCGATCGTGGCGTTCACCGGGGTCTCCGGTTCCGGCAAGTCATCCTTGGCCTTCGGCACCATCTACGCTGAGGCGCAGCGCCGGTTCTTCGAATCGGTGGCGCCCTACGCCCGCCGGCTCATCCAGCAGGGCCACAACCCCAAGGTGGACCACATCACCGGGCTGCCGCCCGCCGTCGCCCTCCAGCAGCGCCGCGGAACCGCGACGTCCCGGTCCACGGTCGGCACAGTCACCACGCTGTCCAACTCGCTCCGGATGCTGTTTTCCCGCGCAGGCAGCTACCCGGAGGGCGCGGCGCCGCTGGACTCGGACGCCTTCTCCCCCAACACCGCGGCCGGCGCCTGCCCGGAATGCCACGGGCTGGGCACGGCCCACACCGTCACGGAGGCGTCCCTGGTGCCCGATCCCTCGCTGAGCATCCGCGACGGGGCCATCGCCGCATGGCCCGGCGCGTGGCAGGGCAAGAACCTGCGCGACATCCTCACCCACCTCGGCTACGACGTGGACGTCCCGTGGCGGCAGTTGCCGCGGAAACAGCGGGACTGGATCCTGTTCACCGAAGAGCAGCCAGTGGTGGAGGTGACTCCCCAGCGGGACCGCGTGGCCAAGCCCTACAAGGGCAGGTTCTGGAGTGCCAAAAGCTACGTCATGCACACGCTGCTCGATTCCAAGAGCCCCGCCATGCGGGAAAGAGTCCTGCGCTTCATGGTGACCGGGCCGTGCCCGCGGTGCGGCGGCGCGGGGCTCAGGCCCGAAGCCCTCGCGGTGACCTTCGCCGGCCACACTATCGCCGCGCTGAACGCGGTACCCCTCACCGAACTCGCCGCTGTCATCCGCCCCACCACCACCCTGGCCGCGGCGGGGACAGCATCCCGCAAGCAGTCATCGGAGTCCAACGAAGTGGCCCTGGCCATCACCCGCGACTTGCTTCAGCGCATCACCGTGCTGCTGGATCTGGGACTGGGGTACCTGGCGCTGGGACGGGCCACGCCCACGCTTTCACCCGGGGAGATGCAGCGGCTGCGGATCGCCACCCAGCTCCGGTCGGGGCTGTTCGGTGTCATCTATGTGCTGGACGAACCGTCTGCGGGCCTGCACCCCGCCGACGCCGAACCCCTCCTGGCCGTCCTGGAGCAGCTTAAGTCATCTGGAAATTCCGTCTTCGTGGTGGAACACAACATGGACATGGTCCGCCGGGCGGACTGGCTGGTTGACGTGGGACCCCTGGCCGGCGAGGACGGCGGCAATGTGCTCTACAGCGGCCCCGTGCAGGGCCTCCACGGAGTGCCGGAGTCCGTAACGCGGCCGTTCCTGTTCCCCGGCGGCCCCCGGGCGGACAGGGGCGACGACGACGGCGCCCGCCACGGTGCCCGGCGCGAAGCAACCGGGTGGCTGGAACTGCGGGACGTCAGCCGCCACAACCTGCGGAACCTGGACGCAACTTTTCCGCTCGGCGTCCTGACAGCAGTCACCGGGGTCTCCGGTTCCGGAAAATCCACCTTGGTAAGCCGGGTTCTGGCCGATGTCGCCGGCGCCGTGGTCCACGCCGGGACCGCACGATCCGCCGAGGAGCCGGACGACGACGCCGGGGAACAGAGCGGGCCGGTCACCGTGGGGCACGTATCCGGGTTGGAGCGGATTGACCGCCTGGTGAAAGTGGATCAAAAACCGATCGGGCGGACTCCGCGCTCCAATCTGGCCACGTACACGGGCCTGTTCGATGCGGTCCGCAAGGAATTCGCCGCCACCGGTGCTGCCCGAAGCCGGGGGTTCGGGGCCGGCCGCTTTTCCTTCAACGTGGCAGGGGGCCGGTGTGAAACCTGCCAGGGCGAAGGTTTCGTGGCCGTGGAGCTCCTGTTTCTTCCCGGCAGTTACGGCCCGTGTCCGGAATGCGACGGAACCCGGTACACCCCGGAAACCCTGGAGGTCACCTATCAGGGCAGGAACATCGCCGAAGTTCTGGGCATGACGGTCAACGCCGCCGCCGGATTCCTGGCCGGGGTGCCCGCCGCTGCCCGGTCGCTCCAGACGCTCCAGGAGGTGGGACTGGGCTACCTCCGGCTGGGCCAGCCCGCCACCGAAGTGTCCGGCGGGGAGGCGCAGCGGATCAAGTTGGCCACGGAACTGCAGCGGGCACGCCGCGGGCACACCCTGTACCTGCTGGATGAGCCCACCACCGGCCTGCACCCGGCCGACGTCCAGCTCCTCATGGCACAACTGAACCGCCTGGTGGACGCCGGGAATACGGTGATCGTCGTGGAACACGCCATGGACGTGGTGGCGGCCGCCGACTGGGTGATGGATTTGGGGCCCGCCGGTGGCGACGCCGGCGGCAGGATCGTCGCCGCCGGCCACCCGGCCGCCGTCGCGCGTTCCCGCGGCAGCCGTACTGCCCCCTACCTCGCGGCAGCTCTCCGCGCAGCATCCACCGGCAAGGAGCAATAGGCGCGACCACTTGCCGTCACGGCTGCAGCGGCGTAGGACAGGGGGATGCGGATCCAACGGGCGGTGCCCGCCCAGGACATCCTGCGCGGCCGGGTAGCGGTGGTGACCGGTTCGTCACGCGGGCTGGGGTTTGCCATGGCCCGCGTGCTGGGTCTCCACGGCGCAGCGGTGGTGCTGGCAGCGAGGTCCGGCGACGACGTTGCTGCCGCCGTCCGCAGCCTGCAGGATGAAGGGATCGCGGCATCCGGACGCCCCTGCGACACCGCCGAGCCGGCGGACGTTGAGGCGCTTCGCGACCAGGCCCTTACCCGGGGAACCTTGGATATCTGGGTCAACAACGCGGGCACGCCTGGGGTTTACGGCCCCACGGCGTCGACGCCGGTGGACGACTTCACGCGCGTGGTACGCACCAACATCCTGGGTACCTTCCACGGCTCCAGGGTTGCCTTGCCGGTGTTCGTGGGCCAGGGGCATGGCGACCTGGTCAACCTCTACGGCCAGGGTGACCGGGGTCCGGTAGTGCTGCAGAACGCCTACGCCACAAGCAAGCGGTGGGTCCGCCAGTTCACCGAGACACTCCGCCTGGAAACCAAGGGCACAGGCGTCCGGGTGCACGGCATGAACCCCGGTCTCGTGGAAACTGCACTCCTGGCGCGGGTGCGGTCCCAGCCTGGCTACCAACAGCGCCTCAGCGGCCTGCAGGTGGTGGTGGGGCTGTGGGGACAGAACGCGGGCGAGGCGGCGTTGCCCATCGTGGACCTTGTCACCTCGGACCATCCGGAATTCAGGTTCCTGACCAAGCGGCGGATGGTAGCTCACGGACTCCGCAGCGTGCTCGCGGGACGCCTGCGCCGCGTCAACCGGATGCCCTTGGACATCACGGTGGTGGAGCCGGCGGACCCGCCCCGGTCCGCCGGTGGAGAAAGCCCGTGACCCGGTCCCGGAATTCCACGGGATCCACCGCAGGGCCCTTCGGCGCGCGGCGGACGGACTCTGTCAGGAGGCCCAGGCCATCGTCCACCGCTGCTTTCGTTGCCTTCAAGGAAACCGCAGAAACCCCTTTCCAGGGGTCGAGGACCGCAGCCAGGGCCGCGTCCGCGTCGTCGTCGGGGGTGAGGGTGGTGACCAGCCCCATGTCCCACGCCTCGCGGGCAGTGAGCATGCGGCCCGTGTAAAGAAGGTCCTTGGCCCGGGACGGACCTACCCGCAGTGCGAGGCGGGCGGCGAAGGTGGCCGGGACCAGCAAGCCCAAGCGTGCCACGGGCATCCCGATCCGGGCCGTGGGGGTCAGCAGTTGAAGGTCGCAGGCGAGGGCAAGCTGGCAGCCTCCGCCGGCCGCAACCCCCTCGACCACGGCCAGGGTCGGGACGGGTAAGTCCTCGAGCGCCTGCAGGGCGGCTTCCAGCACATCGAAGGTCATGCCGACGTCGGCGCCCGATGTCCCGTCCCACTCGCGGATGTCAGAGCCGGCGCAAAACACTCCACCGCGGCCGCGCACCACGACGGCGCGCAGGGTGGGCTCGGAAGCCAGTCCGTGCACTGCGCACCGCATATCCTCCCAGTCCCGCTGGCCCAGGGCATTGAGCCGCTCACCGCTGCCGAAGGAAACCGTGGCAATGGACTCCACCTCGTCAACACTGACCGTCGCCATCAGAACCCTGCCTCCCCCGGGGCTTTTCTGCTTTCCATGCCGGGCTCCGTCATGCGTCCTCCCGTGGTGTGAAAGAACCGGGCCACTGCGAGACGCGGATCCGCGGCAGGTGGCGGATGGGCCCGAGCATGCCCCACTCGTCCCCGCCCAGCCGTGACAGGGGATCAAGCCCGGTCACGTCCGGGTGGTCACCTTCGAGCACCCGGGACAGGACAGCTGCGTGCACCACCAGGCCGAACACGAGGACGCAGTCCCCCATGCGCAGCGTCTGGTGAAGCGAACATTCCAGGACTGCCGGAGAGTCCTTGACCCGGGGCGGCCGGACCTTGGCGCTGGACTCACGGGCCAGGCCGGCGGCGTCGAATTCGCTCACATCGGCACTGAAATTGGTGCCGGTGGCATTGACCTCCTGGATCAGCGCTGCCGGTGCGAGGTTCACCACGAACTCCCCCGTCGCTTCGATGTTCCGCAGCGAATCCTTCTCGCCGACGGAGGTGAACTGGATGATGGGCGGGTCCACCGAGGCGACAGTGAAAAACGAGTGCGGCGCGAGATTGTCCACCCCTGCCAGGGACGTGCTGGACACCCACGCGATGGGCCGCGGAACCACCACCGACGTCAGGAATTTGTAGAAGGCCCGCGGCCCCAGTTCTCCGGGTTGAAAGTCCGTCCGCATCCGGTCCTACAGGTTTCTTGGCATGGCGGCGGCAGCGGAGTCCTTGGCCAGCGCCCCCTTGGCCCGGGGCAGGAGGATCAGGGCCGCCATGGCAATCACGCAGCAGAGGATGATGTACAGCGCGATTGAGGTCGAGTTGCCGTAGGTGGCCAACAAAGCGGCAGCGATAAGGGGTGCCGGGCCGCCGGCAATGACGCTGGCCAATTGGTAGCCCAGGCCTGCGCCCGTGTAGCGGATGTCGGTGTCGAAGCTCTCGGCGATCAGGGCGGCCTGCGGGCCGTATTGGATGTCGTGAAGGATCAGGCTGACCACCACGGCAACGCCCACCCAGAGGGAATCGCGGGTGTTCAGGAGGCCAAAGTAGGGAAATGCGAACAGCGCGGTGAGGACGATGCCGGTTCCATATACGCGCCGCCGCCCGAAACGGTCGGACAGGCGCCCAAACAGGGGAACACTGATCAGCCCCAGCGCCGCCGCGATCAGCGTGTCATCCAGGATCGAGTTGCTGTCCAGCTTCAACTGCTTGGTGGCGTAGGTGATCACGAACGTGATGAAGAGGTAGAACGGCGCCTGCTCGGAAGTACGCACCAGGGCTGAAAGGAGGATTTCCTTGGGCTGCCGGCGGATGACCTCGATGATGGGGGCGCGCACCACCTTGTTCGATTTGCGGACTTCGTCGAACTCCGGGCTTTCGATGACACGCAGCCGGACGAACAGGCCCACGCCGATCAGGATGAGGCTCAGGATGAACGGTATCCGCCAGCCGTAGGCAGCAAACCCTTCAGTACCCGTTGCGGCAGTAGTGATCCTGACGACGCCGGTGGACAGGACCAGCCCCAGCGGCACGCCGATCTGCGGCCAGGAAGCGGACAGTCCGCGGCGGTTTTGGTCGCCCCATTCCATGCTCAGCAGGACCGACCCGCCCCATTCGCCTCCCACGCCGATTCCCTGGATGATCCGGAGCAGGACCAGCAGGACCGGCGCGGCCACGCCGATGCTTTGGTACGTGGGCAGGCAGCCGATCAGGACCGTGCCAAAGGCCATCAGGAACAGCGTGGCCATGAGGGTCGTCTTGCGCCCGATCCTGTCACCGAAATGGCCGAAGATGGCCGCGCCGATTGGCCTGGCAACAAATCCGACAAACTGGGTACCGAAAGCGGCCAGCACGCCGGCGAAGGCAACCTGGCCCGGGAAGAACAATTGGGGGAACACCAGGGCGGCGGCAGTCCCGTACAGGAAGAAGTCGTACCACTCGATGGTGGTACCCACCACGCTCGCTACCGTGGCGCGCCGTACGGCCTGCTCCCGGGTCACTCCTTGAATACTCATCATCACTCCGTTGGTCAGATGCAGTAGAACGCCCGGCCTTATGGCAAAAACAACGAAAGAATGTGTCAATGCCTGGCGCTGGACCCGCCTTGCGGACCCATGTCCATCGTGCGAGCACTAGTTGCCCATGTCAACGGTTTCCCGGGCTGCAAGGCGTCGGCCCCGGACTTCCCGTGCCGCCGTCGCGCGTCTTTTATGGTTGCTGCAGGCAAATATTGGCGCGGCTATGGACTCTTGGTCGGGGCCGAACCAGACTGTCTACAACAGCGGGCCAGCAACACCGGAAATGATGGCTGTTTCACCTAGCCGGGTAAATGGTGGCTGTTTTTATTGGGGTTTTACCGTGATGCCGCGAAGCGGCATTGAAAGGATCTGGTTATGCCGGACTTTGCAGCGTTCTTTCCGCTGATCGCCATTATTCTGGGAGTGCTCTTTGCCATTGGGTTTGTGTGGGTGGCCACCAAGCTGATGTGGAAAGTGGCTGAACCAAACGAAGCCCTGATCATTTCCGGGCTGACCCGCGGAACCCTGGAAACCAGGGAGGGAATGGATTTCAAGATTGTCACGGGCAAAGGTGCCCTGGTCCTTCCCGGACTGCAGACCGTGCGGCCGCTCTCGCTGACATTGAATGAAACCGAGCTTAAAGTCTCCTGCGTCACCTCACAGGGCATCCAGGTCATTGTCGAAGGCGTGGTTATTTACAAAATCGGGGACGCGCCGCCCTTTATCGCCAATGCCGCCCGCCGTTTCCTGGGGCAGCAGCCCAAAATGGAAAGCCAGGTCTACAACGTCTTCGAGGGCCACCTGCGCTCCATCATTGGCAGCATGACGGTGGAGGAGATCATCCGCGAGCGGGACAAACTCGCCTCGCAGGTCCGCAGCGCCAGCGGCGTGGAGATGGAGAAACTCGGACTGGTGGTGGACTCGTTGCAGATCAAGGACCTGCAGGACCCCACCGGCTACATCCAGAACATCGCGAAACCGCATATTGCCCAGGTAAAGATGGAGGCCCGGATCGCCGAGGCTACGCGGAACCGGGAAGCCGCGGAAAAGGAAGCGGAGGCCGCAGCCCTGATCGCGGATGCGCAGAGTGTCTCGGCGATCCGGCAGTCGGTGGCGCAGGCCAATGCCGAACGCGCCCGGGCCAATGCCGCCCAGGCCGGGCCGCTGGCCGAGGCCACGGCCCGTCAACAGGTGGTGGTGCAGGAAACTGAGGTGGCCAAGCTGGAGGCGGACCGGGAAGAGCAAAAGCTGCAGACAACCATCAGGAAACCTGCCGATGCGAAGGCCTATGCCAAGCGCACGGATGCAGAGGGCCAGAAAGCCGCGGACATCAGCGCCGCCGAGGCACTGGCACGCCGCACCGAGCTTGAGGCCCAGGCCAACGCGCGCCGGACCGAAGTGACAGCCCAGGCCAACGCCACGGCAGCGGCGGCCGCCGCCGGAGCCACCAAGGTTACGGGCGAGGCCGAGGCGGCCGCTACCAAAGCCAAGGGCGATGCTGCCGCGTCAGCGATCAAAGCCAAGGCACTGGCCGAGGCGGACGGCATCAAAGCGCGGGCCGAGGCTCTCGCCACCAACCAGGACGCGGTCATCTCCCAGCAGCTCGCGGAAAGCATGCCGGCCATCATTGCCGCCGCCGCTGAGCCGTTCTCGCACGTGGGGCAAATGACCGTCCTGAACGGCGGTGAGGGCGTCAACAAGATGCTCGGCGGAATCCTGGCCCAGGCAGGTGACTACCTGCCGGCCCTCAGGTCCGCGCTGAAGAACGGCAAGGACGCCAAGCGGCCGCCCACTGCTTCCGGGGCGTAGGAATCCATGCACAGGGAGGTCGACAGGAGCCTGACCGGGAAAATCGGGCGGGTGACCGGCCGCATCGGCCCGGGCACCATCGGCGAAGTCATGCTGCCCTACCTTGGCGGCACCATGGCGTTCCACGCCCATCCGTTCGACAAGACCAGCGACTTCCCGGTGGGCGCTGAAGTCCTGGTGATCTACTTCGACCCGCCGCAGACGGTTTATGTGGAAGAGCTACCGGACGTGCTCAAGCACACCCGGTAAGGGCCGCCCCTGCTCCCGCGCCGCGGCGTTCCGCTACCGTCCGCCCTCCATTTTGCGGCTCCGCTGCTCCTGGGCCATGGGCCCGTAGGGATAGACCCCCACGCCGGGCTGGCTGGCCTGGGTGAGACGGGTGACCTCGTCGGCGCTGAGCTGCAGGTGGGCGGCCGCCAGGTTGTCGGCGAGCTGCTCCGTGGACCGGGCACCCAGGATCACGGAGGTCACGGCAGGCCGGTGCACCAGCCAGGCGAGGGCCACCTGGGCCGGGCTCACATTGTGCTGGGCTGCGATATCTTCGACGGCGTCGATGACTGTCCACGTGCGCGGGTTGTCATTGCGTGCCTTCCAGGCTTCCATGCCGCGATCGGGATTCTCCCCCAGCCGGGTTGCCCCGGCGGGCTGCTGGTCGCGCCGGTACTTGCCGGACAGCCATCCGCCACCCAGGGGCGACCATGGCAACAGGCCGATTCCTGCGTCAAGCGCGGCCGGTACGATCTCGTGTTCGATGTCCCTGACCAGGAGGCTGTACTGGGGCTGCAGGCTGACGGGCGGGTTCCAGCCGTGGCCGCGTGCAACATGGACGGCCTTGGTGAGCTGCCAGCCCAGGAAATTCGAGAACCCGTAGTATGCGATCTTCCCGCGGCCCACGGCATCATCCAGGAACCGAAGGGTCTCCTCCACGGGGGTGATGGGGTCCCACGCGTGCATCTGGTAGAGGTCGATCTGTTCCACGCCCAGGCGGCGGAGGGAATCATCCAGTGCGCGGGTCAAGTGCCGGCGGGATGTCCCGACGTCGTTCGGTGCCGTTCCCATGGGAAAACGCCCCTTGGTGGCGATCACCGCCTGGTCCCTCAGGCCCGGCCGCCCGGCCAGCCAGCGTCCGATGATCTCTTCGGACACCCCCGAGCTGTAGACGTCGGCGGTATCGATGAAGTTGCCGCCCGCTTCGAAGTAGCTGTCCAGGATGTCATGGGAGGTTTCCTCGGTCGCTTCCGCGCCGAAGGTCATGGTGCCCAGCGCGAAGCTGGTGACGATAGCGCCGCTGTGGCCCAGGGTCCGGTGCTGCATGGTGTCCTCGCGTTCAGTTGCGGTTGATGGGGAGGTTGCGTGCTGCCGCGTCCTTCAAGCGAGGTGCACAACGTTCCATTCGAGCAGCCTGGGGTCCGCGAGGCCCTCCGTCACGAACGGGTCTCCGGCAATGAACCGTTCAGCTTCACTACGCGAGGTGAAGATCCCCATGGAGCTCAGGCCGGGCTCGGGTGACTGGAAAGGGCCCAGGGCGGTCAGCCCTCCCCCGGCGGCCGTAAACGCCTCGTAGTACGCCTTGTGGCGGGGATAGACGGCCATGACCGTTGATCTGTCCACGCCCTCGCGCAAGCTGTAGATCACCACACATTCCATGGGCCTGAACTTACCCTAACCCTGGCCTTGGGTCTGCGGGACGCGCAGGCTGCCGTACCTGATGACGCCGGTGCACGCCGAGGCTAGGATCAAGAATCTCCGGTCAGTCAAACAAGGGCCCGGCGCTTTTCGTGCCCGGAGGCGCCGGCTGGCAGAGAGGCCATCATGGATTCCACCCAGTCCGCCGAATATCCGCTTGATCCCTTTCCGCAGTATGAGCGCATGCGGGCCACGGCTCCGGTCTTTCAGGATGGGCAGTCGGGGAGCTGGCATGTGTTCCGGTACGACGACGTCCAGCGGGTGTTGTCGGAACACGCCACGTTTTCATCGCGGATGGGAGGGGACAATCCATCCGGCACCGGGCAACTGTTCGCGGCGAGCCTGATCACCACCGATCCCCCGAGGCACCGACAGTTGCGTTCCCTGGTCACGCAGGCATTCACCCCCAAAGCCGTTGACGCGCTGGCTCCACGTATTGCCCGACTCACAAACGAGCTCCTTGACCGGATCGCTGCCGGCGGAAGTGCGGACTTGATCAGGGACTTGGCCTACCCGTTGCCGGTCATCGTGATCTCGGAGCTGTTGGGCATCCCCGCGGAGGACCGGGAACGCTTCAAGCACTGGTCTGATGTCATTGTCAGCCAAACGCGGACCGCTCCCGCGGCCGAAACCCAGGACGCTACCACGTCAGAGATGGTGGAATACTTCCTCGCCCTGATCGACCGGCGCCGGACCCGGCCCGGCACAGACCTCATCAGCAGCCTGCTGTCCGCAGAGATCGACGGCCAACGGCTTACGGTGCCTGAACTGCTGGGTTTCTGCAGCCTGCTGCTGGTTGCCGGCAATGAGACCACTACCAACCTGATCGGCAACGCCGTCTTGTGCCTGGCCGAATCACCCGGCACGCTTGGCCGCCTCCTCAAGGAACCGGGCCTGCTCCCCCAGGCGCTCGAAGAAGTCCTCCGCTTTCGGTCCCCCGTCCAGTCCATGTACCGGGTGGCCGTCGCGGAAACTGTCCTCGGCGGCCAACGGGTTCCCGCCGGAGCTCCGCTCGTGGCGTGGATCGGCTCGGCCAACCGCGACGGTCAGCAGTTCCCGGCGGCGGCTGAGTTCGACATCGACCGCAGCCCCAACCGGCATCTGGCGTTCGGCCACGGTATCCACTTTTGCCTGGGCGCCCCGCTGGCACGCCTTGAGGCCAGGATCGCCATGGAGGCGCTGCTGACCCGTTTGCCGGGCCTGGCCCTGGCTCCCGGAGCGGAATTGGAACGCATGGAAAGCAGCATCGTTTACGGGCTGAAGGAGCTCCCCGTTACCTGGCAGCCCGCCTGACCGTCCCGGGCGCAAGAAACCGCTGATTCGTCAGCATGCCCGTCATTGGACCGTGTCAGCTGCCGCTGCGTAGGCGGTTGCCTGGGAGCGCACCTGGCGGAGGTAGGCGTCTGACTGGTTGTAGGCGTGCACCGCATCCGTCCAGCCCTGGGCAGTGGTGAGGTCACCGCCGCGGGTGCACAGGTAGGTGGCCGCGCTCAAGGCGGCATCGTCAATATTAAACGGGTCCGCTGCCCCGTCCCCGTTACCGTCCATACCGGCAATCCGCCACGTGGAGGGGATGAACTGCATCGGGCCCACCGCGTGGTCCCAATGGGCGTCACCGTCCAAGGCCCCGCCGTCGGTGTCAGGGATGGCAGCGAACCCCCCGCCGTTGAGGCTAGGGCCCACGATCGGCCCGCTCGCCTGGCCGGCCGAACTCAAGCTGCCGCCGCCATACGTTCCATGGGCTGATTCGACGAAGCCGACGGCGGCCAAAGTGTTCCAGCCGATTCCACATGCGGGAGCGGCCTGGTTGGCGCTGACGGCGGCATTGACGTAGGCGCGCAGCGCCCGGCCGGGGATCCCGGTTGCCGCGGCGGCGTTTCCAAGCCACCCGGTCTCCGGGACCGGCGTGACGTTGACGGCAGTAGCCAGCCCGTCCGCCGCCTGGAGCCGGGCCGCAGCGCGGGGCGGTGCCGGCGGGGCGGCGTTGGCCCCGGCACCTGGCTGGCCCACCATCCAGAACGAGAACGCTGCGCTGGCACAGAGCACGAACAGGCTGAAGACCACAAAGCGTTTTACACGGAGCACTGACCAATCAAACCATCACACCCCTCCCATGCGCCGGTACCATCAGGCATGGGCAGGAAGAATTACCTTGTGGAGGGCGGCTCCGGCACAGGTAAGACCGCTGTCTGCCATGAACTGCGGCGGCGCGGCTACCAGGCCATCAACGGAGACCGTGAACTCGCCTACCAAGGGGACCCTGAAACCGGCGAAGCGGTTTCTGGGATCACCGGAACCGCTGTCCACAGCCATCACCTCTGGCGGGTTGCCGACGTCCGGGAGCTGGCCGCAGACCAGGGGGAACCAGTGACATTTTTCTGCGGCGGGTCCAGGAACCTGCCCTCCTTCATAGACGTGTTCGATGCCGTCTTCGTCCTGGAGGCGGATGCCGAAACACTGCGCCGGCGACTCGACCAGCGGCCGCCGGACGAATGGGGCGGCCGGCGGGCGGAACGGCAGCTGATCGAACGCCTGCACCAAACCAGGGAGGAAATCCCGCCGGGCGGCATTTCGATCGATGCCTCCGCGCCGCTCCCCCGCGTGGTGGACGACATCCTGCGCCATGTCACGGAGGACCGCGGACCCGGGTAGCCGGGTTTTCCGGGTTCCGGACCGACGGCGGGTCAGCGCACCACGGTGCGGTGACCGGCGTCGAGCCTCCTGGTCCAGCCGCGCTCGTCGAGGTGTTCCAACAACGGAACGGCGATCCGGCGTGTCGTGCCGAGAGCCTGGCGCGCCTGGCTCGTGGTGAAAGGCTGCTCCAGGCCGGCGAGGGTGCGCATGGCCAGTGCCGGCGCCGTCGGCAGCAGCACCACCCCGTCGCGCAGCCGCAGTATGCGTCCGGTGCGCTCGGCCGCTGCGAGCTCGCGGGCACCCAGGCCGAGGGCCGCCAACTCATCGGCTTCGGGGGCACGGAAGGCGTTCACGCCAAGCCTGCCCTCCAGCCTGGCGATGGCCGGTTCGATGCGGCCAAGGTTGCCCTCGCTGCCGGGCAGCCGGACGTGCCCGCCGTCCTGTTCCAGGCCGGCCCCGCGGATGACGTGGATAAGCAGCTTCTCGTCGGGCAATTTAAGCAGGTCCCGCGCGGCACCCATGGAAAGGCCAGGTGCCAGCGCGTCCCGCTCATGCAGCGTCTGGACCGCGCCGCGCAGCTGCTGCTGCCAGGCTTCAAGAACGGGAGCGTGCACCCACCAGTCATCAAAGACCTGCACGCCGGCCGGTGCCTCGGCGTCATGCCCGGACAACACTCCGAGCCGGCGCAGGTGTTCTGACTGCACGGCCCTGCGGGCCGCCACCTCCCCCAGCACATCACCGGCCGGGTCCATGCCCGCCAGGCGCTCCGCCCAGTGCGCGCCGTCACCGCGCCGCCGCAGGGCCGGGGGGTCGGCATCGAGGATGCGTGCGCCGCCAAGCACGGAGCGGCTTCCGGGGTCGCGCAGCACCAGCCGGTCCCCCAGGACCAGGGGCAGGTGGCGGTCAAGGACCAGCCGGGCGTGGTCGGCCCCAAAGGGACGCAGCCGGGCCGGCACGGATGCGGTACCGACATGGACCATGATTTGTTCCGGTACGTCGGTGTAGGCCACCCCCGTGGTGCGGTGGATGCCCACCACGGCCGTGGTGGGCCACGCGCCCGGGGAGACCAGGGCATCTCCGCGCCGGATGTCCGTTGCTGCGACGTCGCGCAGGTTCAATGCCACGCGGCTGGCCGGCTCCACGGAAGGATAGGAGGTGTCGCGGCTTTGCAGGCCACGGACCACCACGGGCCGGGTATCGGTGTGGCCGAGCAGTTCCAACCGGTCGCCCTGGGTCAGCGTTCCTGACGCCAGGGTTCCGGTCACCACGGTTCCGGAACCGGTGATGGTGAACGAGCGGTCCACCCACAACCTGACCCGCCCGGTGGTGGCCGGTGCAGGCACCCGGGCCAGGACGTCGTCGAGCGTTGACCGCAACTCCGAAAGACCGGTTCCGTCGATGGCGGACACCACCACCGCGGGGGCGTCCCGCAGGCCTGTCCCGGCCAGCTCTGCGCGGGTCCGCGAGAGCACGTCGGCAACTTGTTGTCCCGTGGCCCGGTCTGCCCGGCTCAACACCACGACCCCGTGGTCGATGCCCAACGCCGCAACGGCGTCGCGGTGGTCGCTGGACTGGGCCTGCCAGCCCTCGTCCGCGGCCACCACGAAGCACACCACCGGCGCCGGTCCAATACCGGCCAGCATGTTGCCGAGGAACCGTTCGTGGCCGGGTACGTCGACGAACGCGACATCCTGGCCAGACGGCAACGTGGTCCAGGCGTAGCCAAGGTCGATGGTCAGCCCGCGGCGACGCTCCTCCTCCCAACGGTCCGGTTCCATTCCGGTGAGGGCGCGGACAAGGGTGCTTTTACCGGAATCGACGTGTCCGGCCGTGGCAACGACGTGCACCGCTCAGCCCGCCCCGCCGGCATCCGCGGCTCCGAGGCTTGCCAGGGCCTTCCGCACCGCCGCTGCGATCCGTACGTCGTCCTGTTCGGGGACGCACCTTAGGTCGACCAGGCAGTAGCCGTCGTGGACACGCGGCAGCACGGCCGGATCCCCGGTCCGCAGGAGCCGGGCGGCGCCTTCCGGGAGCCGGAGCGCCCACCCGGCCAGGGGAACCCCTGGAGCACCTCCGCCGCCTACCCTGCCGTCGTGCGGGACCACGGCTGCGCCGAGTTCCTGGGCAAGCCGGTCGGTACGGCGGCGCAACTGCCCGGCGTCGGCGTGCAGGGCCTGGACTACCGGCGGCGCGCTGCCGGCAACGGTCGCCTCCAGGGCGGCGAGGGCAAGTTTGTCGGCCCTGACCGCGCGGGCCAACGGGTGGCGGGCCAGCCGCGCAATGACTTCCCTGCGGCCCAGCAACAGGCCGGCCTGGGGGCCGCCCAGCAGTTTGTCGCCGCTGGCAATGACGACGTCGGCCCCGCTCACCAAAGCGGTGGCGGCATCCGGCTCGTCAGGCAGGAAAGGGTCCGGTGCCAGCAGTCCGCTGCCGAGGTCGGCCACCAAGGGCACCCCGTGGTCCGTAGCCAGGCGGCTCAACTCATCCACGGGGACGGCCGAAGTGAAGCCGTCAACGCGGAAGTTGCTGGGATGGACCTTGAGGATGCACCCGGTATCCGGTCCGAGTGCCCCGGCGTAGTCATGGAGGTGGGTCCGGTTGGTGGTGCCTACTTCACGAAGCCTCGAGCCCGTGGATTCCATCAGGTCGGTGAGCCTGAACCCGGCACCGATTTCCACCAGTTCACCACGGCTCAGAACCACCTCGCGGCCGGCAGCAAGGGCTGTCGTGGCGAGCACCAGCGCTGCCGCACCGTTGTTCACCACCAGCGCGTCCCCGGCCGCCGGACACGCAGCGAGAAGGGCGGCACGGGCACCGGCGCCGCGGCGGGAACGGCTGCCGTCCGAAAGGTCCAGCTCCACGTCTACGTAACCGCTGGCCGCCACGAGGGCAGCAACCGCGCCTTCGGAAAGCGGGGCACGCCCCAGGTTCGTGTGGACGATAACTCCGGTGGCATTCAGGACCGGGCGAAGGGTTGTCGCTGTCCGGGCGGCGACGGCTGCCAGCAGGGCAGGTTCCACCTGGCCGGGCGGGAGCCCGCCGCTCCGGGCCTGCTCCTGGATTTCCCGGACGAGTTCGCGGATGATCCGCCCGTTGAGCCGGGTGCGGGCCTCGCGGACCGCTGGCAAGGCCAGCAGGTCGTTCGTGCGGGGAATCAGGCGCCGGGGATCGACCTGGTCCACAGCCCTCCTCGTATCGCGGCATCCGTTGCCGAAAGTTGGCGGTGGCGGACGGGAATCGAACCCGCCAGGCCGAGATGCTCAGCCGCACCGGTTTTGAAGACCGGGGGGCCCACCAGGACCCGGACGCCACCGCGCCTCAATATAGCAGGGTTGCCTTGAAGGTACGCTGGGCAGGTGAATGAGGCCCAGACGTCAATCCAGCAACTCGATGACGGTGCTGCCGGCGCAGTCCGGCTGACCGACTATGCCCACGGGGGTGGCTGCGCCTGCAAGATTCCCCCGGGCGAGCTCGAAGATGCGGTCCGTGGCCTGATCGGCCAGCCCGGGGCCGAGGTGCTGGTGGGCCTTGACAGCGGCGACGACGCGGCGGCGGTCCTGGTACGCGAGGACCTTGCCGTCCTGACCACCGCGGACTTTTTCACCCCGGTGGTCAACGACGCCTTCGACTGGGGCCGGATTGCCGCGGCCAATGCGCTTTCGGACATTTACGCCATGGGCGGGCGGCCGGTCACGGCCATCAACCTCGTCGGCTGGCCCCGCGGCGTCCTGCCCATGGAGTTGATGACCGAAGTCCTGCGTGGCGGCCTGAGTGTGGCTTCGCAGGCGGGTTGCCCGGTGTTGGGGGGCCACTCGATTGACGATCCGGAGCCAAAGTACGGCATGGCAGTGACCGGCGTGGCCCATCCGGACCGTTTGCTCCGCAATGATGCCGCCCTACCCGGATTGCCCATCACGCTCACCAAGCCGATCGGCGTCGGGCTTCTCAACAACCGGCACAAGCAGACCGGTGAGGTGTTCGCTGAGGCTGTGGAAACCATGGCTTCCCTGAACCGGGACGCGGCGGACGCTGCGGTGGCTGCCGGTGCCAGGGCGGCTACGGACGTGACCGGTTTCGGCCTTCTTGGACACCTTTACAAGATGGTCCGGGCCTCGGGCGTGGGAGCAGTGATTGACCTGGCCTCGGTACCGGTGATCCAGGGAGCCCGTGAGGCGCTCCGGGACGGCTTCGTCTCCGGCGGTACCCGGCGCAACCTGGACTGGGTCAGGCCGCATCTCAGCGCCACCCCCGGCGTCAGCGACGACGACCTGCTGCTGCTGGCTGATGCCCAGACCTCGGGTGGCCTGCTGGTGGTGGGCGAGATCCCCGGGCACCCCGTTATTGGGCACACCACCGCAGGAAAGGGTATCGAGGTCCGCTAAGCCGCAAAGCCCCGCGGGCAGCCGGTCAGCTGCCGGTAGTGATCGAGTCCCCAGTGACCCCCGCCGCGCGGCGGGCCGCGAGCCGGTTCTTCTGCGGTTCAATGGTGTACCGCGGATCCCTGGCCGATTCGAGGCCCGCCTCGAACACACCGAACCGGGTCAGCGCCGAAGCGGTAAGCAGCGCCAGTCCCGAGGCGGCGGCCACCACACGGTTCCGTCCGCCCAGCAGCGCGCCGAGGCCGCCGGCGACGGCCAGCCGCTCGCTCCATGTGAGCATTGCCCCGGCCTTGCCCTGGTGCAGCGGTTCGGCGGCAACCGGGTCCATCCGGCGCTCCATCACCTTCATGGCGGCAACGTCGCCCAGGACGCCCAGGACGGCGAGATTCCGCGCCGGACCTGTTTCCCGCACCGGCGTCGTGACCATGGCCAGTCCGGCGGAGGCGAGGCAGGCGGAACTCACGAAAACGAACGGCAGTTCCTCATGGGCGGCGTTCCATGTCGGTGTGGCAGTGTCGCCCAGGAGGACGGCGGTATAGGCAGCCAGGGGGCCGGCGAAAACTGCTGCTTCAATGCCGGCTGGTCCTTCGACCGCCTGCAGGACCTTGCGCAAGGGACCCAAGGGCAGCCGGTTACCGCTCATCCGGTCGATTTCCGCCACGGCTGACACTCCTGCGCCGGCGCTGAAGGCGCTCAGGATCCACGAGCCGACGCTCATCGGGGAGGTGACCTTGAAAGTCCGCAGCATGTGCAGGAAGCGTTCCGGCCTGCCCAGGTCCTTCACCAGGAAGACTGCTCCGGCGCCCACTGCCGCCAGGGCGCCCAGCCGGGCATTCCTGCGCAGCACCGGGCGTCCGGTCAACTGCCCGCCGAGCCCAAGGAAGCCCGAGCCGGCAGCCACGCCACCCAGGAAAAGGTAGATCGCGACGTCGTCGCCCCAGGGGGCTGGCTTAACCACCGGACGGCCGTAGTAGGAAGTGAATTCCGGCTCCGGAACCATCGGCATTTCCCGGGAACCGTCACCGTTGTCCCGACGGCGGCCGGTGCCACGTTTGCCGCCCTCACGTCGCCGGCGGGCAGGTTCGGACGGCCGGAAGCCGTCGAACTCGGAAAGTGTCACGCGCGTCCTCCCAGGAAAGCCAAGGCAGCAGCGGCGGCCATTCCGGCCACTGCCAGGCCGGCCCGCCGGTACATCGTCGGCAGGTCAGCTGTGGGTACCCGCGGGTCCGGCGGAAGCCCGTAGACCTCCGGTTCGTCGAGGAGGAGGAACACCGATCCGGTGCCGCCGACGCCGTCGTTCTCATTCGCGCCGTACAGCCTGGCCTCGGTCATTCCCTGCGCGTGCAGGGTGTCAACGCGTTCCCGGGCCGTCTCCACCATGGCGTCGTGGTCGCCGAACTTGATGGACGTCGTAGGGCACGCCTTTGCACACGCAGGCGTCTCATCGGCCACCAGGCGGTCGTAGCACAGCGTGCATTTCTGGGCGATGCCCTCGTTGGGGACTGCGGGATGCTTGGCGTGCTGTTCCTCCCGGCTGGTGGCGACCTTGACGGTGCCGTTGCTGCGGCGCTCAATCACGCCGAACGGGCACCCTGCCACGCAGGTTCCGCAGCCGTTGCAGACGTCGTCCTGGACCACCACGGTGCCGAACTCGGTGCGGAACAGCGCGCCGGTGGGGCATACGTCCAGGCACCCGGCATGGGTGCAGTGTTTACAGACGTCGGAGGACATCAGCCAGCGGAAGTCGGCGGTGTCCGGCGGGGTGGTGTCAGCCTGGTCCATCGCAGCCGGCGTGGGGGGACCGATCCGGGGCATGCCCAGGCTGACCAGGGCCCGGCCGGATTCGCGGGCTTCGACGATGCGTTCCTGGCCCTGTTCGATGAAGGCGACATGACGCCACGTGCTGGCACCCAGCGAACCGGTGTTGTCGTAGGAGGAACCCAGCAGTTCGAGGCTGCCGTCCTGCGGGTTGTGGTTCCACTCCTTGCACGCCACTTCGCAGGCCTTGCAGCCGATGCAGATCGAGGTGTCGGTAAAGAATCCCTTACGCGGATGGTTGTGTTCCCAGTGGGCATCGGCGGTGGGATCGGTCGGTCCGGACAGCTGGCCCATCTAGTTCTCCAACGTCGGGTCGGTGCCCTGAACGCTGCACTGCGGCTGCGTTCCGGGCCGGGCAAGGTTTGCGTCGGCGGGACGGAGGATGACCCTCATCATCGCGGCCCACCATCGGCGTCGCCGTTTTCGCGTGCGGGCTCGATGCCTTCCGTCTCAGGGTCGGTGACCGTCTGGTTGCCGGTCTCGATGGTCAGCCCGGCCCTAGTCTGGTACTCGGCAACGAGGGCAAGGAGGTCCTCCCCGCGCGGCCGGCGGCCTGGACGGATATCGCAGGACGCCACCTTGGATTCCTGGATCTGGACGTTGGGATCAAGGGTCACACCCAGCAGGTCGTTGGCGGCGTCACCGCTGACCACAGCATCGCTGCCGACGCCCCAGTGGTAGGGCAGGCCGATCTGGTGCACGGTGTGGCCGCCAACGGCCAGCGGCCTCATCCGGTCGGTCACGAGCACCTTCGCCTCAATGGCAGAGCGGGGCGAGATGATGGTGGCCCACCCGTAGGGTTCCAGTCCGCGCTCGGCGGCCAGCTCGGGCGACACTTCGCAGAACATCTCCGGCTGCAGCTCCGAGAGGTACGGCAGCCAGCGGCTCATCCCGCCCGCCGTGTGGTGCTCCGTGAGCCGGTATGTGGTGAAGACGAATGGATAGACATCCGCCCCGGGGGTACCGGCGCTCGGTGCGCTGAGGTTGTCCTTGCGGGCGTACTTCAATCGCGCCGGACTCTGCTGCTGCGGATACAACCCGTTGGCCACGGGTGATTCCTGGGCCTCGTAGTGGGTCGGCAGCGGGCCGTCCACGAGCCCCTTGGGGGCGAACAGCCAGCCCTTGCCGTCGGACTGCATGATGAACGGATCGTCCCCGCTGAGCGCGGCCGGGCCGCCCACCGAAGGGTCGGGTTTGCTGCCGGGGGCCAGGGTCGGCGGGAAGTCGGGGACGTCGTCGCCGACCCACTTGCCTTGCTCCTCGTCCCACCAAACGTATTTCTTGCGTTCGCTCCACGGCTTGCCGGCCGGATCGGCGGAGGCCCGGTTGTACAGGATCCGTCGGTTGGCTGGCCAGGCCCAGCCCCAATCCGTGGCTGCTGGGCCCTGCTCCTGGCCCGGCTTCCGGTCGGCGGCGTGGTTGACGCCCTCGGCGTACACGCCGGTGTAGATCCAGCAACCCCCGGACGTGGAGCCGTCGGCGCGCATCTCGGTGTAGGCGGAGAGGGGCTTACCGGCATCCGGGCCAGTGAGGTGACGGCCATTGATCTCCGCCAGCACCGACTCGGGATCCGGATCGCCGTGCTCGTCCGTGGGGTAATCCCAGGTCAGGTCCAGCAGCGGCCGGTCCCGTTCGTCCTGGGAGTCGGCGAGCTTCTCCCGGATCCGGTGCCCGAGTTCATAGAAGAACTGAAGTTCGCTCTGGCACTCGCCCGGCGGGGCCACCGCCTGGTGGCGCCACTGAAGCAGCCGCTGAGTCTGGGTGAAAGACCCTGCCTTCTCCACGTGGGTCGCCGCGGGCAGGAAGAAGACCTCGGTCTCGATGTCCTCGGTGCGCAGTTCCCCGGATTCAATCTCCGGGCCGTCCTTCCACCACGTTGCCGACTCGATCATGTTCAGATCGCGGACCACCAGCCACTTCAGGTGGGACATGCCCAGGCGCTGCATCCGGCCGTGGGCCGAGCCGACAGCCGGGTTCTGGCCGAGCAGGAAGTAGCCTTCCACTTCGTCCCGCAGCATGCTCATCACGGTCTCGTAGGTCCCGTGCGCACCGGTCAACCGGGGCAGGTAGTCGTAGGCCCAGTCGTTGTCCGCCGTCGCCGCGTCGCCCCACCAGGCCTTCAGCAGGCTGATGGTGTACGCGTCGGCGTCGGCCCAGAACCCCTTCTGGTTCTTCGAGGCGTTGGCCTTCAGGTACTCCTCCAGGGAGTCGTGCCGGCCGGCGCTGGGCATGGGCAGGTAGCCGGGCAGGAGGTTGAACAACGTGGGAATGTCGGTGGAGCCCTGGATGCTGGCATGGCCGCGCAGGGCCATGATGCCTCCGCCGGGGCGTCCTACATTCCCAAGCAGCAACTGGAGGATCGCCGCGGCGCGGATGAACTGTGCCCCCAGCGAGTGCTGGGTCCAGCCGACCGCGTAGGCGAAGCAGGTGGTCCGGTCGCGGCCGGAGTTCTCCGTAATGGTCTTGGCCAGGTAGGCAAAGTCCGCTTCGCTGATGCCGCACATGTCGCGCACCATCTCCGGGGTGTAGCGGGAATAATGCCGCTTCACGATCTGGAAGACAGTCCGGGGGTTCTGGAGCGTGTCGTCGCGCATGACCTCGGCGTGTTCGAGGGGCGGCCCGCCGCTGCCGAAGGTATCACCGGACGCCCGGGCGCCGGCCTCGGCGCCGTGCTCCGGACCGGCCGGTTCGCCGATGGCGCCATCACTGGCTTCGTCGTAGGCCCATGATGAGTTGTCGTAACCGCCCTTTTCCGGGTCGAAACCGGAGAACAGGCCACCGAGGTCCTCGGCGTCGCGGTAGTCCTCATGGACCAGCGTGGCCGCATTGGTGTACGCGGTCACGTATTCCTTGAACCACAGGTCGTTGGCGATGACGTAATTGATGAGGGCGCCAAGGAGCACAACGTCAGAGCCGGCCCGGATTGGGATGTGTTTGTCCGAGACGGCCGACGTCCGCGTGAACCGGGGGTCGATGTGGATGACCTTCGCCCCGCGGGCTTTAGCCTCGGCAACCCACTGGAATCCCACGGGATGGCACTCGGCCATGTTGGAACCCTGGATGATGATGCAATCGGCGTTGGCCATGTCCTGCAGTGACTGCGTAGCGCCACCGCGTCCAAACGAGGCTCCCAAACTGGGAACCGTTGCGGAGTGTCAAATACGCGCCTGGTTCTCGGTCTGCACCGCCCCGGCGGCAGTGAAGAGCTTCTTGATCAGGTAGTTCTCTTCGTTGTCCAGGGTTGCCCCGCCCAGTGAGGCGATACCCATGGTCCTGCGCAGCAGCCGGCCGTGTTCATCTTCCTGCTGCCACGTCCTGCGGCGGGTCTCGATGAAACGGTCCGCGACCATCTCGACGGCGGTGGCCAGGTCCAGGCGCTGCCATTCCGTCGATCGTGGCGCCCGGTAAAGGACTTTGGTCTGCCGGCCCGGCGAATTCACCAGTTGCTCGCTGGCGGAACCCTTGGGGCAGAGCCGGCCGCGGGAAATGGGTGAATCCGGGTCGCCTTCGATCTGGACGACCTTCTCATCCTTGACGTAGACGCGCTGGCCGCACCCCACAGCACAGTAGGGGCACACGCTTTGGACGACGCGGTCGGCGGTGGCGGTCCGGGGGGCGATTGCCTCCGTCCTGGCCGAGGTAACCGACGGACCACGGCCCAAAAGGTCGCCCGTGGTCAACTGACGGACGACCGGCCATTGAAGAAAACTTCGCGGTGCCATTTCTGGAGCATATCCCAGAGGGCGGCACGAGCAACAGGACGGGCGGGGCGTGTCTCCCGGTCCTGCCGTCGTCGTGCGCAACACCCAAAAAAGGCCGCTGCAGGCCGGGACGTTCCGGTGCTGCAACGGCCAATGGAACAGCCCAGCGCCGCGGGCTGCACGGTCCGTTTACCGCTCGATACTGACGCTGAGGTCGAGGTGGATGTTCTCGCTCGCCAGCCGCTCCTGGAGGTACTGGGCGAGGCTGGCATCGGTGGCGGTATGCGCGCCCTTTGGGACTGCTCCGCGGAACACAGCCTGGGTGTTCGTTGACCTGAGCACATCCAGGGGCGTGGACCGGAGATGTCCGTCGGTCAGGCGTTCGATGTCGGTGCGGAAAGTGCATTGGTGGGCATGCCGCGCGGAGGCGTGCATGGTGAATGGAATGAAAGCTACGGGCAAGGGAGTCCTTTCGAACGAGGCAGCCTGCGGTCCGGCACCTCGTTATCAACAAGGCGAAAGCAGGCCCGGATATTCCCTCCGGGTGCCAACGGAGGCGGACATCACGGGCATGCGTTCCTACCGGACCCCGGGCGGCAGATAATATTCACAGCCCACTGATCATTGCGCCAACGCAACTAAAGAACGAGACTGGCTGTACGGACTGTCCATTTGAGGAGGGACGATGCGTGCACTGACAGTGACACCGGGCTCCACAGGCTCACTGCGCCTGCGCGATATCCCGGAACCGCCGGAAAACGAGGGCCCGGTGCTGGTGGAGGCATTGGCGGTGGGGCTCTGCGGGACCGACACCGAGATCATCAAAGCAGAGTACGGGGAAGCGCCACCGGGCCAGGACTACCTTGTGCTTGGGCACGAGAATCTTGGCCGGGTAGTGGACGCTCCCCCGGCTTCCAGCCTGGAGAAGGGTGACCTGGTGGTGGGAATTGTCCGCCGCCCGGACCCGGAACCCTGCAAGGCCTGCGCCGCGGGTGAATGGGACATGTGCCTGAACGGGAACTACACCGAGCACGGCATCAAAGGCCTCGACGGTTTCGCGCGGCAGCATTGGCGGGCGGACGCCGATGCAATGGTCAAACTCGACTCCGGCCTGGAGGACGTGGGCGTGCTGCTCGAACCCACCACAATCGTTGCCAAGGCCTGGGAACAGATCAACAGGATCGGGCAGCGTGCCTTTTTCGATCCCCACACGGCGGTGGTTACCGGGGCTGGGCCCGTTGGCCTGCTCGCGGCACTGGCTGGGATCCAGCAGGGCCTGGACGTCCACGTATTCGACGTCGTAACGGACGGACCGAAGCCACAGCTTGTCCGCGACCTGGGGGCGACCTACCACAGCGAACCCCTTCCGGAATCAGGCCTGAAGCCGGACGTCCTGGTCGAATGCACGGGAGTCACTCCGGTGGTCCTCGATGCCCTCAAGTGCCGGGACCAGGACGCCATCACCTGCCTCACCGGTGTTTCGGGAACCGGAAAACAGACAAAAGTGGATGTCGGCGCCCTCAACCGCGAGGAGGTGCTCATGAATGGTGTGGTGTTTGGCAGTGTCAACGCCAACCGGCGCCACTACGACGCCGCCGCCCAGGTACTTGCCACGGCGGACCGCGGCTGGCTGGGGCGCCTCATCAGCCGGCGCATTCCCTTGGAGGACTTCGCAGTCGCTTTCCAGCACCGGCCCGACGACGTCAAGGTAGTCCTCGACATGCCCCGCGGAAGGAGCCCGCAGCCATGACGGGGGAACCCGCCCACTTCGCCGCCGGAACGGACCGCCGGCTCCCCTCGGGGCAGCAATACGCCATCGCCTCAGGCCGGCAGGAAGTTCTTGTGACTGAGGTCGGAGGCGCCCTCCGAAGCTATAGGCACCACGGAAGGAACCTCCTGGATGATTACGGGCCGGAGGACATGTGCACGGGAGCGCGCGGACAGTCCCTCATCCCCTGGCCCAACAGGATCAGCGGCGGAAGCTACAACTGGGAAGGCAGGCGTCTCCAGCTTGACCTGAGCGAGCCGGACAAGGGCGGAGCCATCCACGGGCTGACACGGTGGAGAAACTGGACCGTGCGGCATCATACGGAGGACGCCATCTCCTTCACTTACACCCTGCACTCCTGCCAAGGCTGGCCCTGGGTGCTCGACTGCCGCCTGGATTACCAGCTTGGCGACGGAGGATTGAGCGTACGCACCACGTCAGTGAACTGCAGCCCGGAACCGTGCCCGTACGGCACCGGGGCGCACCCCTATCTCAGTACCGGCGTCGGCCAGCCGGGTTCCATCGACTCCGCGTTGGTCCAAGTGCCCGGCCGGACCTTCCTGCCGGTGGATGGGCGCGGCATCCCCACCGGGCATGAACAGGTGGACGGCACCGAATATGACCTTGGGGAGCTCCAGCAGCTCGGTGAACGGCACATCGATGTCGCCTACACCGGCCTGGTCCGTGACGGAGACGGCCGAGCCCGGGTAAAGCTCCTGCGACCGGACCACTCCGGAGGAGTTGAACTGTGGGTGGACGAGGCATACCCGTACCTGGAAATCTTCACCGGGGACACCCTGCCCCAGCCGGAACGGCACCGCTCCGGGCTGGGAGTCGAACCCATGACATGCGCCCCTGACGCCCTCAACTCAGGCGAAGGCCTGACCACCCTCGAGCCGGGGCAATCCCACACGGGCGAATGGGGCATCAGCCCGCTCTAGAACGCTGGACGCCCGGACCGGCCCTCCGGAACCAAGCGACGGCAAATCACCAACTATTGCGTCTGCGCAAGTAGGGGAGTTCAATGGAATATGGCGTGCGGCAGCAGAAACCGGCTATTTCAGGTGCCGGCTCCCAACGTAAAGCGGCCGTCAGAAGTGCCTTGGCCGCCGGCAGCGGCCGCGAAGGCCTCCAAGGCAGCAGCCAGCGCGGGGCGGCGGCCCGACGGCATCCGCGAAATGACCTCCGCAATCGCCTTCCGGCGGTGGTCCAGCACCGAGTCAACCAAGGACTTTCCCTTTACGCTGAGCTCCAGCCGAACGTATCGCCGGTCCGCCGGATCCTCCCTCCGCTCCAACAGGCCGGCAGCGACCAGGCGGTCGCAAATGCGGGTGGCATTGGAGGCATGCACGCCCAGCTCGGCTGCCACCCCGCCAAGGTTCTGCGGTCCCCGGGTGTGGATAAGGACCAGCACCCGCAGCTGCGGAGTGTTCACCACATCCTCGACTTCGGCAACCGAACGTGCCACAACCCCCAGAAGGGTGTCTGCGGCCAGCATCACCGCCTCAACCTCCCGGCTGGAAGGTTCCGGCATGGGTTCAGGTCCACCAGCAGCATCCATGGGGACCAGTTTCCTCCGATAGTTGCTCTCCCGCAAAGTTTGATGGTTCCAAATGACCAGCGCGGGGCTTTCGGTCAAGGTAAGGAGAATCGTGGGAACACACCAGGCAGAAAAGGCCGTCGCCGGAACAGTCCACGGCATCGACAGGCTCATTACGGACGTGCAGACGGGCCGGTTTGAGCGGTCGCTCTCAGCGCTGACCGCCGCGGGCGCCCTGGTGACCGCTGCGGAGATCTTCCTTGAGCACGACAAAGCGAGTTTCGGCAACAAGTGGATGTGGGCGCCTGTGGCTCTTGGCCCGGTTGGCGCGGCCGCAGGCATTGCCGCGGTCTGCAGTCGCCGCATGGCCAAGACGGCACTCCCGCTGGCCAGCGCAGCCATCGTGGCGAACGGCCTGCAGGGCACTTGGCTGCACCTGCAGGGAATCAGGCAGAAACCGGGGGGCCTGTCAAACCTGCGCTACAACCTGGAGATGGGTCCGCCGCTGTTCGCACCGCTGCTGGTGACGATGGTTGGAGGCATGGGTGTCCTCGCCTCGGTCCTGAGGAGGGAGCCATGAGCGCGCTCCCTTTGGGCGGGGACGACGGCGGCGGCCGGTACCCGGGCTTCAGCAGCCTCGCCCAGGCGCGGCACTGGGACCCCGTGACAGCCGCCGTCGTGCAGTCCAGGATGGCGCCGCCTCCGGATCTGCGCTTCTTCACCCCGGCGGAGGAGGCAGCGGCCCGCTGCCTGTTCGACCAACTGCTGGGGCAGCATGCGGAACCCCGGGTGCCGGTGGTGAGCATGGTGGACGCGCGCCTTGCCGCGGAGCAAACGGACGGCTGGCACTACGGAAACATGCCCCGCGACGGCGAAGCCTGGCGGGCGTCGCTGGCCGGGCTCGACCACGAGGCCCGATCCCGGGAGGACTGCACCTTCGCCCAACTCAGCCGCGAAGTGCAGGCCGGACTGCTGCAGGACATCTATGACCTGGACCAGGACCCGTGGCACGGCCTCCCCGCGGACCGGGTCTGGAGCCTCTGGACCCGGTACGCCTGCACCGCGTTCTACTCCCATCCCCTGGCCTGGGACGAAATCGGCTTTGCCGGCCCGGCGTACCCTCGCGGCTACAAAAACCTGGGCGTGGACCGGCTGGAGCCGTTCGAAGTGCGTGACGTCCGCCCTGGCGCAGACCCCACCCGAGAGATCGGCCTGTGAGCAGCCTGCGCGGGCGGAACGAATCAGCGTGGCTGCTGCCAGCCGGACCCGGCAGCAACGGGCGCCTGCGCGCGGACATGCGCCGATTCCGCGACGACGACGAGGTGGACATTGTCATCGTGGGCTGCGGCGCCGGGGGCGCCACGCTGCTCCAGCGCCTCGCGCGCGCCGGGTGGCGGGCCGTTGGCCTTGACGCGGGGCCGTTCTGGGAACCCGGGCAGGACTGGGTCAGCGACGAAGCCGGCTCCCACCGCCTGTACTGGACCGAGCCGCGGGTCATCACCGGCAATGATCCGGTTCCCCTGGGCTCCAACAACTCGGGCCGGGGCGTGGGTGGCTCCATGGTCCACTTTGCGGGCTACACTCCCCGGTTCCATCCGAGCGACTTCCATACCTGGAGCGCGGATGGGGTGGGCGCCGACTGGCCGCTTGGGTACGCCGAACTCCGGGAGTTCTACGAGGACATCGAAGCGGAACTGCCCGTCGCGGGAGAGCACTGGCCGTGGGGCGACCCGCACGGCTACCCCCACCGGCCACACCCGGTATCCGGCAACGGGGAGCTGTTCCTGCGAGGTGCGAACGCCTGCGGCATCACCGCAAAGGTTGGGCCGGTGGCCATCGCCAACGGCCGCTTCGGCAACCGCCCGCACTGCATCTACCGGGGCTTCTGCCTCCAGGGCTGCAAGGTCAACGCCAAGGCCTCTCCCCTGATCACCCATGTCCCGGATGCCCTGGCACACGGCGCCGAAATCCGGGCCGACTCGATGGCCACCCGCGTAGGGTTTGACGAGCGCACAGGCCTGGCGACCGGCGTCGAATACATCCAGGGCGGCGTCCCCCGGTTCCAGCGCGCCCAAATGGTGGCCGTGGCCGGCTACTCGATCGAAACGCCCCGGCTCCTGCTGAACTCCGCGTCGTCGCGCTTCCCGGACGGAATGTGCAACGACTTCGACCAGGTGGGCCGGTACCTCATGGTCCAGGGGGCGCCGCAGACCGCAGGCAGGTTCCAGGCGGAGGTCCGGATGTGGAAGGCCCCGCCGCCGGAAGTCAGCACCGAGGACTTCTACGAAACAGACCCAGGCAAGCCGTACAAGCGCGGCTTCTCCATCCAGACTGTTTCACCCCTTCCCATAACGTGGGCGGAACACGTTGCAGCGCAGGGCCACTGGGGGGCGGCGCTGCGCCGGTACATGAGCGACTACCCGCACTGGGCCTGCCTGGGTGCACTCTGCGAATTCCTGCCCCTTCCAGGAAACAGGGTGACGCTTGCTGAGGAAACGGACCGCCACGGGATCCCCGTTGCCCGATTCAGCTACAGCCAGTGCAGCAACGACCGGCAGCTCATGTCCGCAGCGCAAAAGGTCATGGAGGAAATCCTGACGGCGGCAGGGGCGGAGGAGGTCATCACCATCAACCGCTACGCACACCTGGTGGGCGGGGCCCGCATGGCCGCCACCGAAGACGCCGGCGTGGTGGACCGCAACCTGCGCAGTTATGCCGTACCCAACCTGCTGGTTACCGATGGCAGCGTGCTGCCCACCCAGGGCAGCGCAAATCCGGCCCTGACCATCATGGCGCTGGCGGCCCGCGCCGCCCGTGTCCTGGTCCAAAGCGCCCGCAGGGGCGTCCCGATGAGCATGAAAGAAGACTGATCATGTCAATTACTGTGGCTGACTACCTGCTCTCCCGCTTGGGCGAGTGGGGCGTGGACAAGGTCTTCGGCTTCCCCGGAGACGGCATCAACGGCATCCTCGCCGCGTTCGGCAAAGCGGACAACCACCCGAAATTCATCCAGGCCCGGCACGAGGAGATGGCCGCTTTCGAGGCTGTGGGCTACGCCAAGTTCGGTGGACGCCCCGCCATCTGTATGGCTACCTCCGGCCCAGGCGCGATCCACCTGCTCAACGGACTGTACGACGCCAAGCTGGACCATGTTCCGGTGGTGGCCATCGTCGGCCAGACGGCGCGGAGCGCGATGGGCGGGTCCTACCAGCAGGAAGTCGACCTGCTGACCCTGTTCAAGGATGTTGCCTCGGATTACGTCCAGATGGTCACCGTTCCGCAGCAGCTGCCCAACGTCATTGACCGCGCCATCCGCATCGCCGAAGCGCAGCGCGCCCCTACCGCGGTGATCATTCCCGCCGACGTCCAGGAACTCGAGTACGCCGCACCCACCCACGAATTCAAGATGGTCCCCTCCAGCGTCGGCGTCCAGTGGCCGGACATCCAACCCGACAGTGCTTCAATCCGTGGCGCCGCCCAACTCCTGAACGAGGGCTCAAAGGTGGCCATTCTCCTGGGACAGGGCGCCCGCGGCGCCGCCCCGAAGGTCCGGGAAGTGGCGGAGTTGCTGGGTGCCGGCGTGGCCAAGGCCCTGCTGGGCAAGGACTCACTGCCTGACGACCTGCCGTACGTCACGGGTTCCATCGGCCTGCTGGGAACAAGGCCCAGCTACGAGATGATGCGCGACTGCGACACCCTGCTCACGGTGGGCTCCAGCTTCCCCTACACCCAGTTCCTGCCGGAGCCCGGACAGGCCCGCGGCGTGCAGATCGACGTCGACCCGAAAATGATCGGCCTGCGGTACACGAACGAGTTCAACATTGTGGCCGACGCCGGCACCGCGCTGCGAGCGCTCATTCCACACCTGGACCGGAAGAAGAACCGGTCCTGGCAGGAGGGCCTGGAAAAGTCCGTCAGCCGCTGGTGGGAAACCATGCACGACGAGGCCATGGTCAGCGCCGACCCCGTCAACCCCATGCGGCTGTTCGCCGAACTCTCCAGCCGGCTCCCGGAAAACGCCATGCTCAGTGCTGATTCGGGCTCATCAGCCAACTGGTACGCCCGGCAGCTGAAGTTCAGGGAAGGGGTGAGGGGCTCGCTGTCAGGGAACCTCGCCACCATGGGCCCGGGTGTCCCGTACGCCATCGGTGCCAAGTTTGCGCACCCGGACCGGCCTGCCATCGCGTTCGCCGGCGACGGCGCCATGCAGATGAATGGCCTCGCGGAACTGATTACCATCAAGCACTATTGGCAGGAATGGAGCGACCCCCGGCTGGTGGTGGCCGTCCTGCATAACAACGACCTCAACCAGGTCACCTGGGAAATGCGTGCCATGGGTGGCGTGCCGGCCTTCCGCGAGTCCCAGGCCCTGCCCGACGTCGACTACGCGGGTTTCGCGGAAAGCCTGGGGCTGCAGGGCATCCACGTTGAGGACCCCGACGACGTGGGGCCGGCCTGGGAGAAGGCCCTCGCCACGGACAGGCCCACGGTTTTGGATGTCCGCACCGACCCGGATATACCGCCCATCCCGCCGCACGCCACCCTGGAGCAGGCGCGCAAGACAGCCGAAGCCATGGTCAAGGGCGATGACAGTGCCTGGGGCGTGGTGAAGGAGGGGGTCAGGACCAAGCTCCAGGAATTCCTGCCCCACAAGGAGGGCTGAGCCTTGGCCAGTACTGGGCCGGACCGTGCGGAGGCTCCCGTCAGTGCCGTCCGGGCCGCAGCATACACTGTTCCCACGGAAGGGCCGGAAGCGGACGGCACGTTCAGCTGGGACTCCACCACCATGGTGCTGGTCCAGGCAGCCGCGAACGGGAAGGCCGGTGTGGGCTGGACCTACGCGCCCGCGGCTGCAGCAGCCCTGGTGGAGGACCTTCTCGGTCCTGCCGTGTGCGGCGTGGACGCACTTGACGTTCCCGCTGCCGCGACGGCCATGGCACGTGCCGTACGCAACCCGGGAAGGACGGGCCTGGCATCCTACGCCGTGTCCGCCGTCGACTGTGCCCTGTGGGACCTGAAGGCCCGGCTCCTGGACCTTCCGCTGCACAAGTTGCTCGGCGCCGTCAGGGACAAGGTGGCGGTCTATGGCAGCGGCGGCTTCACGACCTACACGGCAACCCAGCTGCGCGACCAGCTCGAAGGCTGGGCCCACGGCCAGCACATCCCCAGGGTGAAGATCAAGATTGGCCAGGACAACGGGGCGGATGTCCGGCGGGACCTGGAGCGCATCCGGCAGGCGCGTGCCGCCGTCGGCCCTGGCGTGGAGCTTTTCGTCGACGCCAACGGTGCGTACACCGCCAAGCAGGCGATCCGCGTGATGCGCGCGGTCTCCGGCGAGGATGTTTCCTGGTTCGAGGAGCCGGTCTCGAGCGACAACCTGCCGGGGCTCCGGGAGGTCAGGGAGGCGGTGGACGCCGACGTGGCCGCCGGCGAATACGGGACCGGCCTCCCCTACTTCCAGCGGATGTGTGCGGCCGGTGCGGTCGACTGCCTGCAGGCGGACGTGAGCAGGTGCGGGGGCATCAGCGAATGGCTCCGCGTCGCCGCGGTCGCCGCTGCCCACGGACTGGAGGTCTCCGGCCACTGCGCTCCCAACCTGAGCGCCGCCGTCGCTGCCGCCACCCCCAATTTCCGCCACCTGGAGTGGTTCGCAGACCACGTCCGCATCGAGAACCTCTTCTTCGATGGAACGCTGGACCCCGACGGCGGGTGGCTCAGCCCCGGAGCCGGCAACGGCAACGGCTTGTCGCTGCGCACGGCGGTGGCTGACGGATACCGGGTGGGCTGACCCGCCGCTCCGTCCCGCCCACAGCCCAGAACGCGAGGAAGGACCCGTTCAATGGAGACACCGCACCGTGGACCGGCAGGTCGTCCGGCACCAAGTGGTGCCTGATGGCAGAAATCAGCGACTATGCAATGGTGGGCGACCTGCACACGGCGGCCCTGGTTGGCCGAAGCGGTTCCATTGACTGGATGTGCCTGCCGGACTTCGACTCACCGGCCTGCTTTGCGGCACTCCTCGACTTTCCGGAGGCGGGACGCTGGCTCCTGGCCCCCGCCGGTGCCGGCAACTGCACCCGGCGGCGCTACCGGCCCGGAACCCTGATCCTGGAGACCGAGTGGGACACTGCCGGCGGCAGCGTGCGGGTGACGGATTTCATGCCTGCCCGCGACGACTCCGTCGACATGGTCCGCATCGTGGAGGGTCTCAACGGGAGCGTACCCATGATCGGCGAACTGCTGCTCCGCTTCGACTACGGGCGCATCGTTCCCTGGGTCCGGCGCACAGATACCGGCATCAGCGCCATCGCCGGTCCGGACGCCGCCTATCTCAGCACCCCGGCCCCCGTGAAAGGCCAGGACATGCGGACCATCAGCGAATTCACCGTAAAGGCCGGCGAGCGGGTCCCGTTCGTCCTGCACTGGGCCCCCAGCTGGAAGCCAGTTCCGGACCGTACGGACCCCCACCGGGCCTTGGCTTCCACGCAGGCTTTTTGGGACCACTGGACCGGCCGCAACACCACTTCCGGTCCGTACCAGGAAGCCGTCCAGCGGTCCCTCATCACCCTCAAGGCCTTGACCTATGCCCCCACCGGCGGCATCGTGGCGGCCCCCACCACATCCCTGCCCGAAGACCCCGGCGGCAGCCGCAACTGGGACTACCGGTTCTGCTGGCTCCGGGACGCCACCCTGACACTGCAGTCCCTGCTGGCCTGCGGTTATACCGAGGAAGCAAGTGCCTGGCGGGAATGGCTCCTGCGGGCCGTCGCGGGAGACCCTGCCGATCTGCAGATCATGTACGGGATCGATGGCACGCGCAGGCTCCCCGAAGCGGAACTTCCGTGGCTCCGGGGCTTCAAGGACTCGAAGCCGGTCCGGACGGGAAACGCAGCCGCACCGCAACTTCAGCTCGACGTTTGGGGCGAGGTACTCGATGGCCTTGCACTCACCCGGGCTGCCGCCACTGACGGTGCGGCGGATGATTCCTGGGACATCCAGGTGGCCCTCATGGAATACCTTGAAGGAGCCTGGGACCAGCCGGACAACGGGCTTTGGGAGATGCGCGGCCCACGCCGCAACTTCACCCATTCCAAGGTCATGGCCTGGGTCGCCGCCGACCGGATGGTCAAAGGGATACAGCAGTACCGGCTGCCCGGTCCCCAGGTGCGATGGGCGGCGCTGCGGCAGCAGATCCACGACGACGTCATGGCGCACGGCTTCGACGAAGAGCACAACACTTTCGTCCAGTCCTACGGCAGCACCGAACTCGACGCGAGCCTGCTGCTGATCCCGCGCGTCGGATTCCTGCCCCGCAACCATCCACGCGTCACCGGCACTGTCGAAGCTATCCAAAAGCACCTCACCCGGGACGGCTTCGTGCTGCGCTACCACCCGGAAGCGGCCAATGACGGGCTGCCCGGCACCGAAGGCGTGTTCCTTGCCTGCTCCTTCTGGCTCGTCGACGCGCTCCTGGGAATAGGGCGCCGGGAGCAGGCCACCGCCCTGTTCGAACGCTTGTTGACGCTCCGCAACGACGTGGGCCTGCTCAGTGAAGAATGGGACCCGAAGAACCACCGCCAACTCGGAAACACTCCGCAGGCCTTCAGCCACTTCCCCCTTATCCACTGTGCCCTGCAGCTTGAACACCCACGTCCCGGCTCGAGCGACACGGCACTGCCCGGCTCCGGACCCGGATCCGGCCGGTAAGGCCAGGGAAAACCTTTCGCGCCCCGCCAGTTTCCTTGCGTTAACGCAACAGTTGCTATTGAATAAGAGAATGGTTTGCGCATGAGGGTCGCTGGCGAGCCGACGGTTTCTAATGTCCACCGGCGTGGCGGCCCCCGCACAAGTCCCGCTCCTTCCGTCCCGCACGGAAAGCTGGCCCGTCCGGGTCCGCGGGAGAGCGTCAGCATGCTGGGTGCTATCCAATAAGCCCATATTGCGAAGGAGCAATACCGATGGCACGCAACGCCATTTCAGCAACGGCAGTGGGAAACGCCCGGTGGAAGCGGCTGATTCCCGTCGCCATCATTGTCTACATCATCTCGTTCATGGACCGGACCAACATCGGGTTCGCCCTCAACGGCCTCCACCAGGACCTGGGCATCGACGCTGCCCAACAGGGGCTGGCTGCCGGAATCTTCTTTATTGGCTATTTGGTCCTGCAGATACCGGGCGGCCACCTCGCCGAGCACTGGAGTGCCAAGAAGTTCGTCGGCATCATGGTGCTCGTCTGGGGCGTTCTTGCTGTCCTGTCCGGATTCATCCAGGATTTCACCCAGCTGCTTGTGGTGCGCTTCTTCCTCGGCGTGGCCGAGGCCGGGATCTGGCCGGCGATCCTTGTCCTGATCAGCCACTGGTTCCCGGCTGCCGAACGGGCACGGGCCTATGCGTTCTGGATGATGAACATCGCCATCGCGTCAATCATCACGGCCCCTCTATCCGGATGGATACTGTCCTTCTCGGACTGGCGGTGGTTGTTCATCATCGAGGGTATCTTCCCGTTCATTATCGCCGCACCGCTGTGGTGGGCCCTCATTGCCGACCACCCGCGCGACGCCAAATGGTGCTCCGACCAGGAACGGGAGTACATCGAACAGGGTTTGGCGGCCGACGCCGCAGCACATCCGCAACAGGAAAACCTCGGCCTCCGGCACGTCCTGTCAAACACTGTCGTGTGGCGGCTGACCCTGGTCTATTTCCTCATCCAGATCGGGTTCTACGGCATCAATATCTGGCTTCCCCACGTCATCAAGACCATTACGTCCGGGTCCTCGGTGGAGGTGGGGCTGATCACCGCAATTCCTTACGTGCTGGCCATGGTGGGCCTCTGGTACAACGCCAAGGCCGCCGACCGTTCCGGCCGCTACTCCACCCACGTGCTCCTGTCGATGGCCATTGGCGCAGTTGCCCTGGTTATCTCGGTGGCCACCGGGGACAACCTTCCATTCCTTGCGGTGACCCTCATCAGCATCGCCGTCGCCGGAGCCCTGGCCTATGACGGGCCCTTCTGGGCCTCGGCATCCCGCGCCATGCCGGTGGCAGTGGCCGGCACCGCCATGGGACTGATTAATGCGGTGGGGAATCTCGGCGGATTCGTGGGACCCTACGTGGGCGGGTATCTCCAGGACGTAACGCACGGCAGTTTCCTGGCCACATCCATCTTCCTGGCCTGCTGCCTGCTCGCCGCCGGCCTTGTGATGCTCAGCCTGCGCCGCGGCGGCGACAGGCCAGTGCCGGGCGGACACGTGGACGGGCACGAATCCCGGCAGAGGCATGCCGGGAAGGTTGGCTAGTCCACGGATGCGGCCGTGGCCCAAGGTTCCCCGGCAGACGTCACTCAGCGGTCACGTCGTGGGGCGGCACCACGAGCGGCACGCGATGCCCGTGGAGCCTCCACCCGTGGGCATCCGTGAAGCCGGCCAACGCCGGGCCCTCCCCGTACAGGCGGCTGTCAGCGGACGCGTGCCGCAGGACTGCACTGATGCAGGGCAGGCCTCTCAGGGTCTTCTGGGCGTAGGCCAGGGCTTCATGCAGCGTGCCGCCCGCGACGGCAGCCCGGTCCACGACATGGGTAGTTACGTACTCCAGGAAGTACGGCACAGGACGCAGCTTCGCACATCTCGGACCACCCGCGTAGAGGCCTTTGTCACGCCAAGCCGGCACCGCTGCCTTCCCGGTCGCCACATGGCCCCATGGCCACATGGCGTGGCGGGGCTGCTGTGCCGCTCCTCCGTCCATAATCTGTAGAGAGTGATCGGCCTGCTTCGCATCATTGTGGGTCGGACGTCCAGGGAACGGGAAAGAGCGGGGTCATCGGTGGAACAGGGTCATACGTTCGGCAACGACGCTTCGATCACGCAGCCCATCCCGGATCAGGCCAGTCCCGCCGGGAGGCTAACGATCGACCAGTTGCTCCTGCAGTGCCGGATCGGACTGGAGCGTGTCCAGCCTTCCGATCTTGAACGGGAAATGGCAGCGGGCGCCCTTGTTGTGGATACACGGCCTGCCGATCAGCGGGACCGTGATGGGGAACTCCCCGGAGCAACCGTCATTGATCGGAACGTGCTCGAGTGGCGGCTGGACCCTTCCAGCCCCCACCGGATTTCCGGCGCCGACGACGTCAACCGGAGGATCGTGGTGGTCTGCAATGAGGGGTACAGTTCCAGTCTCGCTGCCCATACCCTGCAACGGCTGGGACTGGCCCGGGCCACCGACCTTGTTGGCGGTTTCCAGGCATGGGCCGCGCTCCGGAGGCAGCCCGGCCAGCTGCCCTAAGCCGCGGGTCCGTTGAAGTTCCAGCCTGTTAGCCGGAAGTCGAAAGGAGCATGACGATCGCAGGACCACGTGCAGACGGTGAAATTCCCGCCTACCTGCGCGCACTGGGCTTACCGGGGTTGGCCGATATCCACGTCCATTTCCTCCCGGATCCCGTGATGCGCAAAGTCTGGTCGTACTTTGACCATGCAGAGGAGAACTACGGGCGGCCGTGGCCCGTCCGCTACCGCACCGATGAGCAAACCCGGCTTGCGTCCCTGCGGGACTTCGGACTCAAAGCCATCCCGGCGTTGTCGTACGCACATAAACCGGGCATGGCCCAGTGGCTCAACGACTGGAGCCTGGAGTTCGCCCGCCGCGTTCCGGATGCCCTCCACTGCGCGACACTGTATCCCGAACCAGGTGTTGGCCAGTACGTCCGGGCCGCCATCGACGCCGGTGCGAAGCTGTTTAAGGTCCACGTCAAGGTAGGCGGCTTCGCGCCCGAGGATCCGCTCCTCGACGACGCATGGGAAGCGCTCGAGGGCGCGGCCATCCCGGTAGTCATCCACGCGGGATCGGCCCCATTGGCCGGGACCTACACGGGCCCCGGCCACATCCAGCGACTGCTTTCCAGGTTTCCTGCGCTCGTCCTGGTAATCGCCCACATGGGCATGCCGGAGTATCACGCCTTCGCGGACCTTGCCACGGATTATCCCGGGGTCTACCTCGACACCACGATGGTCGGCACCGACTTCACCAACACCTTCGCCCCCATGCCCAACAGCTACCTGAACCGCCTTACCGGCTTGCAGGACCGCATCATCCTCGGGTCCGATTTTCCGAACATTCCGTACGCCTACGCCCATCAACTCGAAGCACTGGACCGGCTGGATCTCGGCGAAGACTGGCTGCGGGCCGTGTTATGGGAGAACGGCGCCCGCCTCCTCGGCCTGCCGCGGTCCGAACGCGCCCTGCCCGGCACGGCTTGACCACCTGGCCGGCAGGTCTTTGTCCTTGAGGAAGGGTGGCGTGAACAACAGGGGCAGCAGTGGCCTATCCTGCAGCCGATGCTCCGTTCAGGCATGCTCCACGCATGCACTGACGCCGCCCGCCCTCCGGCCGCGCGTCGCAACGCTGTTGGCGATGCACGCGGTGCGATCCGCACACTGCCGCCGGCCCGGCGTCGTCCGTTTTCCCCAAAGCGCACAACCTCCATTCCGCCGTCCTGGCCCGGAGCGTACATTGTGCACATGAGACAGACCCACCATGTCCGTCGCGACGTCCTCGCCGGGCGGCTCCTGGACGTCGCCGAATTCACCCATGCGCACTGGTTTTTCGGCAACCTCTATGAGCTTCTCGTCAAGGTTCCCCACCGCGTGGCTGGCGCCGAGGCCAGTAGCGAACTCCCCCGCTCCCCTTTCGGGGCAGGCAGCCCGGGCCGGTACTACGCCCCGGTTGCACCACTCAATGCGCCTGCAGCCATCGGGCAGTCGTCATGGGGTGGGACCGCCCGTCCGCCAGGGTGTCACTGATCGTTGGCGCCGCCAGTTCCGCCGCCGGCGCGGCCGCAACCGCCTACGTTCTTCGGTATCTCAATCCGCGGCTGTTTTTCAGCCCGCACCCCCTGCCGGAGGACCAACGCAGCCCCCTGCTGGCGCGGTGGTACCGGCTCCACAGCCTGCGGCTGGCGGCCAGCGCCGTGGCACTGGCCGCCTTCCATCACGCCCGGACCGAGGCGCTCAGCTCCCGGTGATCGACGCCCCCTAAATTGGAGGCACGAATGCCACAGGCCCCGGGAAGTGGCAGCAACCGCGGGCCGGAAGAATTCGTGCCCCGGCGGTGCGGAGTTTCACCCACCTCTCCCCGGCGTGCGGTCCTATGCTGTGGCTATGCACCCCTTAGTGGCGATCGGCCTGGTGTTCCTCACCTGGCTCGCTTGGACGGGCACCATCCTGACCTTGTTGGTGTCCCTTGCAAAAGCCCGACGGCGGCGCCCAGCCCGCGCCGGACACAGTGGAACAGCTGCCCAGCCCAGGCCAACTGACATGGCGCCAGCCAGGACCTAACAGCCCCGCGCGCGTGCCCCTGCCCCGGGAAGGTTAGTTGGCCCCGAGAAAGATCGGGTTGGTCAACGCAGCCATCGGGCCCAGCAAGAGGGCTGCGCCCATGTTGGTTCCGTTGCTGGCTGTTCCATCGGGCATTGGATGGCGGACTTCGGCCCTGACATAAGCGGAAAGCTGGGCGGTGGTGACCCAGGTGTGCGAGCCTTGTCCGGAGGCCGGGAGGGTGACTTGCTGCGTCTGCCCTTCGTCGGTGATGATCCGGACGACGCCATTGGGAATCCCGCTGACCTTCACACTGACGGTGACGGGTGCATCGGCTTTGACGTCGAGCCTCTCCCCTACGCCTGCCTGACGGCCGCCTGCTGAAACACCGAAGTCCAGGGAGATGTTGGCGGACTCGGCGATCCAGCTGCGCCCATTGCGGATGCCGTCAAGGACGGCGTCATGGGACAGGGCCGCGGCGTTGACCACGTTGTGCGGCAGGCCGATGACCTGCGGCTCGCTGTGGGCATCGCTGTTGCCCATGGCCGGGACCCAGCGTCCGCCGGTGCGCACCGAATGGGCGAGCATCGAGTCCCACGTGTTGATGGCATATTCGTCGTCCACGGTCCATGGGCCGGTCCAGACCTCGACGGCGTCGGCATCGTCGTAGCCGAACTTCCAGCGGCAGGCCACATAGGGGCAGTACGGGTGGGCGGGGACCACCAATCCGCCGGAGGCGTGGATATGCTGGGCCTCCTGCTCGAAGCCCTTGTCCCGGGCGCGGTAGCGCCAGTCGATCCAGTCCCCTGGTTCGATGCCCAGCGCGAGGTAGTGGCCGTTGCGGGTGGTGACTTCCTCGCCCGTGAGGATCAGCAGGTCCTCGCCGGCGAAGGGTCCCCAGACTCCGTGGGAGGCAGGGGTGTTGTGGTCGGTGCTGATCATGAAGTCGAGTTTCGCTGCCCGCGCCCCGGCAGCGACTTCAGCCGGCGTGCGCTTGCCGTCGGAGTAGATGGTGTGCAGATGGGCGTCTCCGCGGTACCAGCCCGGCCCGCGTCCGTTCACCTGTTTGGGCGGGTACTGGGGACGGAATGGGGTGCCGTCAGGGCCGTAGTCGAGGGTGACGTTGACGGTGTAGTCCATGCCTTGTTCGGCCACCTGGTAGGGGCCCAGCGCGATATTCCAGGTGCCTTTGCCCACCGGCCCAGGCAGGTACCCTGGGGTGGCTTCGGCGGCGCTGATGAAGAATTCAGTACGGAAGCCGCCGGACCAGCCGCGGAATCCCTTTCCGGCAAGGTCGGTGCCCTTCTCGTCGAAAACTCCAATGTCGCAGGCGTTGGACAGGAGTCCCGGAGCCACCGAGGGTTTGCTGTAGCTGTAGGAAACGCTGATCCTGTTGACGCCGGCGGGCACCTCGACCGGCAGGTACACGAAGTCAGCCGCACCGGGATCGAGGTGCCCGGTGATCGTCTTGGTTCTGCTGGTTCCTGTATCGGCAGCAGCAAAGGACATGGGGGCCAGCGTCACGGCGGCACCGGCCAGCGCAGCGGCAAGGAAGCCGCGGCGGGAAGGGGACAGGAAAACACTTTCGGCCTCGTGGGCCTTGCATGGTGAAGTCACCGCCCGAGTCTCACCATGCGGACTGAACTGCAAGCGACGTGCTGGCGAACACCCGGAGAACCGCTGTACTTAATTCGTAGTCAAGTAGCAGTTATCGGACAGGCCGGTTCCAGTCCGGCCTGGTTGCCTGACACGGCGGCCATGACCACTATTGTTTTGTGGCCATGAACGCCGTCCGGCACCGACTGGTTCCGTCCCTGTGTTTGCTGGTCCCACTGGCAGCCGCGGCGGGATGTGCCTATGACTACCCGGACCCGGCCAACAGGACATCGGCCGAAGCCGGCGTTACCCCCGTACCCGGACCCTCCGGGGAAACGGAGACCGCCACGCCAACGCCGGACCCGGTGGTCCTTGAGCGGGAGGGCAGGAACTACCAGGAGCTGGACGGACTCCTTAAGTCCGTGCCGGGGCCGGTACTTCTCTTTCAGGAAGGGCCACTTGACGGCCCTGCCCGGGGTTTTGGCACAATCGAGCAGGTGCCCGCGGCCGGCCGATACACAGTGACGGCAGCCTGCGTTGGCGGGTCCAACGCCAAAATCTTCGTCCGGCAGGAGAATCCCAAGGTCACCCTCTGGCCCGTCGAGTTCACTGTGGACTGCCCGGGGGTAACGTCGCAGGTGATCACGTTCCAGGAAGGCTACGTGTCCGCGCATCTGTCCTTGCCGGGGCCAGCAGATACACCGTGGACGGGCGCGGTCGGTGGAGTACGCATAACCGGCTGAACCAAGCTCTGCGTGGTTGCCTGGGCCGGCGGAATAGGAACGTGAACCACGATGTTGGCTTTGGGTGTGAAGAGTATCGGATTCTTGTCTTTTGGCCATTGGACCGACCACCCGGAGTCCGGCACACGCAGCGCATCGGACGCTTTATTGCAGGCTATCGACCTGGCCGTCGCGGCAGAGGAATTGGGAGCCGACGGCGCCTACTTCCGCGTCCACCACTTCGCGCAACAGTATGCCTCCCCGTTTCCGCTGCTGGCCGCGATCGGGGCGCGCACAAACCGCATTGAGATCGGCACCGGTGTGATTGACATGCGTTACGAGAATCCGCTCTATATGGCGGAGGACGCAGGCTCGGCTGACCTGATCTCGGGCAGGCGGCTGCAGCTCGGAATCAGCCGGGGTTCACCCGAACAGGTTGTCGATGGGTGGCGCTACTTCGGTTACGCCCCGGACGAGGGGGAATCTGATGCGGACATGGGCCGGAGGCATACTGAGCGCCTGCTTGAGGTGCTCACGGGGCAGGGCTTCGCGGCGCCAAGTCCCCGTCCGATGTTCCCCAATCCTCCGGGGCTGCTGCGCATTGAGCCGCATTCGGAGGGACTTCGGGACCGTATTTGGTGGGGTTCCGGCTCGAACGCCACGGCGGTCTGGGCAGCGAAGCTCGGTATGAACCTGCAGAGTTCCACGCTCAAGGACGACGAGAGCGGCAAGCCCTTCCACGTTCAGCAGGCCGAGCAAATTGAACTCTACCGGCAGGCCTGGAAGGAGGCCGGGCACAAGCGGGAACCGCGCGTCTCGGTCAGCCGCAGCATCTTCGCCCTGACGAACGACCTCGACTGGCGCTACTTTGGCCGTGACCGCCGGAGCTCCGACCAGATCGGGAATATTGACGAGAAAACCAGGGCGATCTTTGGCCGCTCCTACGCTGGCGCCCCTGACGAGCTCGCTGCCATGTTGGCCAAAGACGAGGCAATCGCTGCGGCCGACACCCTGCTGCTGACCGTCCCCAACCAGCTTGGTGTGGACTACAACGCCCACGTCATCGAGTCGATCCTAAAGGAGGTGGCCCCACAGCTCGGCTGGCGCTAACCCAGTTTCGGCCGGCTATACGTCTGCTTCCCCGACGGCTGGCTTTCCGGGCAAAGGTCCCTGGTTTCAGTATCGGGCAATGGGTCGATTCGGTTCTGAACAGGGCCAAAGGTCACTGGCCAGAAAAGCTCTCGCGGATTAATGTTCCCGCAGTAGGAATAATGCCCCCGATGGTCCTTTTGAGGGACCCACCGCAGCTGCAGTCTTATAACGAGCCCCGGAACGGGGAAGACGATGGATGCAAAAGAGAACAGGTTCGCCAAACGCTTACGCCGGGCCGCGCTGTTCGCTATGCTTCCGGCCGCCCTCATGCTCAACATGTCCGGCGCCTCTGCTACGACAATCAGCCCACTGTCCGTGGCGAGTGGGGCCAGTCCATTCTCAGCCTGCGGGTTAGGCTTGGCCCCCGGCGCCGTGAACTACCGGAACGCCGAGGTGGAGCCTTGGGTATCTGTCGATCCTGCCCACCCCAATAAGGTTATCGGCGTGTGGCAGCAGGACCGGTGGTCTGACGGCGGCGCCCGCGGGCTGGTGGCCGGCTACTCGACGAACGGGGGAACCACCTGGAAAGAGACCGCCCAACCGTTCTCCGCGTGTGCCCCGGGCGGCCCTTCCCGCTACGACCGGGCGTCGGATCCTTGGGTCTCGATAGGGCCAGATGGTACGGCGTACTCGGTATCCATCTCTTTTCAGGGGGTCGGTTACGACAACGCGGTTCTCGCTTCGACGTCCATTAATGGCGGAGCAACGTGGAATGCCCCGAAGACCTTGATTGAGGACCTCGGTTCGCCCCAGTTCTTCAATGACAAAGAGTCCGTCACTGCTGACCCCTTGGTTGCGGGTACCGCCTACGCGGTGTGGGACCGGCTCGTTTCACCGAACGAAAACCCGCGAAGTTCGGCCCATGCGTCCGCATTCACAGGACCCACCTTGTTCTCCAAAACGACGGACTCAGGCGTCACATGGAGTACCCCGAAGGTCATCGTCCCCACGACCAACAAGCAGCAGACCATCGGCAACCAGATAGTTGTTGGGCCGGGCGGAACGCTTTACAACTTCTTTGACCTCATCCTGGGCACGGGCCCTAACGGTGTGGACCAGCTGCACGGGCTCAACGTGGCATTCACCAAGTCCGTAGATGCTGGCGCGAACTGGACGGCACCGAAAGTCATCGCAAAGCTCAACACTGCTGGTGTTTCCGACCCCAACACCGGCGCGGCCGTTCGGACCGGGGACATCATCCCAGAGCCCGCTGTCGACCCGGCCACCGGCCAACTCTATGTCGTGTGGCAGGACTCCCGTTTCAACGGCGGCCACTACGACGAAGTCGCAATCTCAACGTCGACCGACGGCGGCGGCACCTGGAGCGATCCCACACAAGCCAACTCTCCACAGGGCGTCCCCGCCTTCACCCCAAGCGTCCGCGTCGCCGGCGGCAAAGTCGGAATTGCATATTATGACTTCCGCAACCTCACCGCGGGAAACACAACCAGCCTTCCGACGGACTACTGGTTCAGGTCCTCCGCAGTGGGCACTCTTGCGCTTGGCGGCGAGACGCACGTGCACGGCCCGTCCGACATGATGACGGCACCCTCCGCGCGCGGGTTCTTCATTGGCGACTACGCCGGGCTGGCACCCGCGGGCTCATCATTTGCGTCGCTGTCCATACGGGCCAATGACGCGAATACATCAAACCGGACCGACGCCGTGTTCTCATCCATCACGCCGTAGGCCAGCTGATCCTCCCCTCCAGGGGCCGGATCCGGGGGCCGCCGGCGCCAAGAAACCGACCGTAAGGAGATCATCATGTCCGCACGCACGCCGCATGGATTGGAACGTGCCGCGAGCCGCCACTCCCTTGCCTGCATCCTTCCACCGGACCTATTGATCGAACTGGCCCGCGGCGCGGACGATGCCCACAGGGACTCCCTATTGTCGACGCTGGCCATCGATCAAGGACTTCGGGTCTTCAGGGCCGAGATCGCCGCCCGCACCCTCCAGCACCCCACAGTTCTTGGGCGCACGACGGCAGGTGGTTCCCCCAACCGCCGAATTTACGACCAGGCGCATTCCAGTGAGCAGGTTCCGGGGAGGGTTGTGCGCTCCGAAGGAGACCCACCGGGCGCCGACCAATCCGTGAACCAGGCCTATGACAACTTCGGTTACACTTACGCCCTTTACTGGGACATCTTCCACCGGGACTCGATCGATGACCAGGGCATGCCGCTGGAGGGACTGGTTCACTTCGGTACAGACTACGACAACGCCTTTTACGACGGAGCCGGCCACATGTATTTCGGCGACGGCGACGGCAAGACGCTTACCGACACCACCAAAGGCACCGACGTCGTCGGGCACGAACTCACCCACGGCGTGACCCAGCACGAAGCAAACCTGACCTACTCCGGCCAGTCGGGCGCTTTGAACGAATCGTGCTCGGATGTTTTCGGCGTCCTGGTCAAGCAGTACCACCTCGGCCAATCCGCACAGCAAGCGGATTGGCTGATCGGCGCCGACATCGTCGGACCGCTACTGTCCCCTGCGCTCCGCTCCATGAAGGCGCCCGGTACCGCCAACCAGTACGACCACCAGCCTGCCACGATGGACGGCTACGTCCGGACGTCCACCGACAATGGCGGCGTCCACACCAACTCCGGAATCCCGAACCATGCGTTTTATCTCGTGGCCACCGGGATCGGAGGCAACGCATGGGAAGCACCCGGACAGATCTGGTATGACACGCTCGCTGATCCCAGACTAAAACCCAATGCAACCTTCAGTTCGTTCGCTGGCCTCACCCTCCGGTCCGCGCGAACGCGCTACGGGACAGCAAGTACCGAAGCAGGCGCCGTTGCATCCGCATGGGACGCGGTCAAAGTCCGCGCCCGCTGACATGAAGGAAGACCCAGCAACCCGTCAGCAGCTTTCCGAACTCATTGAGCAGCGCCGGGCGAATATCAGGACCTTCCTGCGAAGCGCGCGGCCCCGCAGGAACAGGCTGATCAACATGAGTGTCATAGGGAGCGCCCTGGCCGCAGCGCTGACAGTCGGGCCCGCCGCAGGTGGTACTAAGTTCACAGAGGGCGTCCAGGCTCTGCTGTCCCTGGACGACGACTCGACAGTATGGCGCATCCTCTGCCTGGTCGCCGTCCTTTGTTCCCTGACCGCGGCCGTGTCGACGGGTCTGTCCAACTCCCATGAACTCGCCTCCCGTGTCAGTGCCGCCGAGGCCTGCAGTGCGGAATTGGAGGGTCTCGCGGGTGCGTTGGCTTTCGGCCATCTGCATCCCGAAGACGCCGTCCGGCTCTATCAGCAATACATAGCCAAAGTCGCCTTCATAGACGACGCCCTCACCCGTTCATCGACCAGCGTCGGCTGAGCTGCCGCACGAGCCGGGGAAGCAGCCAAGGAGAGTCCATGGCCTCAGCATTGGAAATTCTCGAGCTTCGCGTCCACGGAGTCCGGAACACCCCGCCATACGAGATGTTGGGAGTCGACCCGGCAGACGTTGAACCGGCAGACCATGACGGCATCAGGCTCGTTGACAAGTTGGCCGGCTTTTACAAGGTAAGGCAGTCCCGCGCAGATGCATCCTCGTCGCCGGATTCGGGAACACAGATGGAGGCATACAGTTGGGGCAAGCTGGACCGCTTCGCGCCGAACGGTTTTGTGGGCAAGAGCGTCCGGGCACTCTATAACGTTGGATGGTTCTTGATTGCCCCCTTCGGTTTCGCCAATGCCGCCTACTGGGCACGTGTTCTCAAAGCCGACGATAGACGCGGTGACGGAGTCGACCCCGGCACAGGAGCGGCACTGGTTCGTCTGTTCAGCCTGCTGCTGACGCTCTTGCTGGCGACTGCCGTCGCCACGACCGCCATGGACTTCATCGCCGTTCAGTGCTTTCGCGTCACCTCGGACGGGCACCTGCAGATGTGCGATGCATTGCCGCACTGGTTCGATGGCCTTAGAAGCTTGACGCGGGGCCAACGGCTCGCAGCAGTGTCAACCTATCCGATCATCGCAGTGGCACTCCTGGCCGCTATCAGCCTGTCCAGTGATGTCCGTTTTCGTACCCGGTTCACGGATCAAAAACGCGTCCAGGGACATTCCCCCGTCCCAAAGAAGCGGGAACGCCGCACAATGGAAAACAGGCTGCGGCGCACTCCGGTCCTCGCCGCACCACGGTTGTGGATCCGGCGGGTCAACTCGCCGACAGGAGTGGCACACATCGCCGCCAGCGTGTTGCTCGTGGCTTTCCTTCTCGCCGCCGATTTCAGGGAAGCTACGAAGGACGACGCCATTGTTGCCACGGCTTTAGTAGCGGTGTCGTGCCTGCTCCTTGCCGTGGTAGCCGGCTCCGTCATGTATTGGGGATCGGAGAGCGTCCGTGCACCCTTCGGAGCCGGGTTTTCCCGCATGGCCTGGGCCGTTATCCTCCTCCTTCTAAGCTTGGCCGTCTACCTGTACACGGTGGTAGTGGTTTGCCGCGCCACTACTGCCGGGCAAGCAGCTCCGTTCACGGTGGCCCAACTGGTGCCCACAGTGCTGGTTGCCCTCCTGGCGATACTCGCGACGTCCGGATCCCTCATGCGCCTGGGCCCAAGTGCCGCCGTCGTCTGGGGAACACTGTTGTGGTGTGTTGCCCTCATTGGCATCCTCATCATTATTGGCCGGTGGAATTCTGCACCAATGTCCGTGAGCACCGCCTTCGTACTATGCGCGGCCTGCCTGCTGGCTGTAGCGGCATCCCTGATGAACCAGCGGGACAGGGCACCCGTGCGGCCACTCGGTCGGCAGGCAGAAGCATGGCATGGCCTGGCCCCCGCCGTGATGATGTACCTCAGCCTTCTGCTCGCGGCGTGCTACTCGAGCGCCATCGTCGTCGGCGCCGGCAACTGGCTGCAGGCCGGCGGCCTCCTTTGGCAACAGGACAGCACCCATCCGCTCTTCCGCACCCTGCTCAGGGACGACGCGTCCGCCGTCTCGATCCCCTTCCTTTATTGGGCAGCGGGTGGAGTCATGGTCCTCCTGGTCCTTGCCGCCGTCGTCATCCTGGGCGCGCTCATGCTGGGCAGCCTCTGGATCGGTGAAGGAATCACCAATCCTTCGATCGACGACAGCGAACTGCCCTACACGTCAGAAATCATGGCCGTCCGCCGCAGAAGCGCCCTGCTGCAACGCGGCGAGCGCATTGTCGGGCTGGCAGCTGGAGCCACCCTGGCAGGCGTCCTCCTGGTCCTTGCGTTGACCATCCTCCACGAGAACGGCACCGGCCACGAGTGGCTCCGGCACCTTTGGTTCTGGAACGCAGTCTCCCCGGCCGGCACCGGGGTGGCCACCAGCGCCCTGACAGCCGCAGGCGTGTTGATAGTAGGGGTCGCGATTTCGAGCGCCGTCGTGGGAACAGGCAGGCCGCTGGGGCTGCTTTGGGACCTGGTGGCCTGGCTGCCACGGGCCGGCCACCCTTTTGGCCCCGCGTGCTACTCCGAGCGCGTGGTTCCCGAACTTGCCAACCGGATGCTCCAGTGGCTCACCGACCAGAAGAAGGTGGACGATCCCGCGGTGCTCGATCAAGTGCAGCCCTCGCGCCGCATCCTTTTGGCTACACACAGCCTGGGGGCCGTCCTGGGCATCGCCGCGATCTACCACCTGGCCGCCATGGCCCAACACAGGGATCTTGAGGCCGGGCCTAGGGGAACGGATGCTGACGGGGCCACGGCCAAGAACAGTGCCAGCGATCTTTTGTCGAGGATCAGACTGCTTACCTTCGGTGTTCAACTGCGCCCATACTTCGGCAGGTTCTTCCCCGACCTGTGGGGACCGGCCGTCCTTGGAACCCCGGGTATACAGGGACCACGATTTTTCGGGAGCGATCCATGGCGAGGGCGCTCCCTCCCCACGCCGCCCGTCCCGTCCGAGGGCCACCTTGCGGGCCTCCTGGGCGGTGGGGCAGCCGGTCCGGAAGTATGGCTGAACATCTGGCGAAGGACGGACTATCTCGGCTTCCCCGTCTACTCGTATCCGCACGACACCCAGGACGCGAACGCTCTGGACGGCCTCGCCCTCGAGATAGAGCCCGACTCTTACCAGGCGCTTGTGGCCACCCACGGAAACTACTTCAAGACCGGCCGCTACGCCCTTGCCCGGGAAAGCTTACTGAGCGAGTGGGATCTCCCGGAGGAGCAGTGAAAAGTCTTTGACACTGGGTGGCTAACGCGGGTAACTTAGATCACACAGTGCAAGTAACGCGAGTTACTCGAAATGCTTAGCGCCTTGCTTCAGCTCCCCCAGGCACCTCCCGACGCGTCGGGACTTCCGGCGGCCCTCGTCCATTCAGGGGCTGAAGGAGCAGGCGGCCCACCCGTAACAGCAGGACAGCCGACCACTGCCACTGGCAATTGACCGGCTGTCCGCTACTGAACACCCTTCGGTCTGACCGCGAAATCAACGTCGAAGAGCGAAACCCGACCCACCCTTCACCTTGCTGATGAAGACAGGAACAGGCAATCCATCATGACACAACCCAGATTCCCTCTTCAGGTCGAGCCAAGCGTCCGCGCACGCCCCCCTCCGCAGGCCTCCGAACCTCACGCATGGCCATGAAAAGAGAACAATGAACAGCGTTACCACCACTGCTGAGACCTACAGGCCCAGGCTTCCACGAAACCTTCCCCTCCACCAGCCACGCCCCGATTGCGGCCGGCGAGGATGGCAACTACACCCTGCAGATCTTCATCGACCAGTGCTCGGTGGAAGTGTTCGCGAACGATGGGCTCGTCGCCGTGACCGAATTGATCTTCCCCGAGCCCGGTCAAACCTCTTTTGCCCGCTACTCCACCGGCGGCACAGCCGACGCCGTGCTCCAACTCACCAACTTCGGAAAGGACGACGCCTAATGGAATACCGCAAACTGGGATCCTCCGGCATGTACATCAGCGAAATCGCCTACGGAAACTGGGTCACCCACGGTGAGCAGATCGACCAGGCCGCGGCGACGCAATGCGTCAAGCAGGCACTGGAACTAGGCATCACCACCTTCGACACTGCCGACGCCTATGCCAGTACCCGCGCCGAGGAAGCCCTGGGTGAGGCGCTCAAAGGAACACGCCGTGAGAGCGTGGAGATCTTTACCAAGGCGTACTTCCCCACCGGGGATGGCCGGAACGACCGTGGCCTGTCCCGCAAGCACGTCATGGAGTCCATCGACGCATCGCTGCGCCGGCTGCAGACTGACTACGTCGACCTGTACCAGGCGCACAGGTACGACTACGAGACCCCGCTGGAAGAGACCATGCAGGCCTTTGCCGATATTGTCCGGGCGGGGAAGGCACACTATATAGGGGTGTCAGAGTGGACGACGGACGAGATACGAGCCGGCGCAGCCTTGGCCAAGGACCTGGGCGTCCAGCTCATCTCCAACCAGCCGCAGTATTCCATGCTGTGGCGCGTCATCGAACAGGAGATCGTTCCCCTGAGCGAAGAACTGGGCATTAGCCAGATCTGCTGGTCCCCGCTCGCCCAGGGAGTCCTCACCGGCAAGTACACCTCCGGCGAGGCTGCCCCACAAGGCTCCCGCTTCCAAGGCGACAACGGCGAGCTGAAGAATGACCACAGATTTCTCAACGAGGACATCCTCACCCGCGTCCAGGAACTGAAGCCCCTGGCCGATGAGAGCGGACTGTCAATGGCAGCCTTCGCGGTCGCATGGGTGCTGCAAAACCCCAACGTCTCGGCAGCCATCGTGGGCGCATCCCGGCCCGGGCAACTTGTCGACAACGTCCGGGCCGCAGGAGTCAAGCTCGATCCGGAACTGCTCCTGAGGATCGATGACATCCTCGGCCCAGTCGTCGAAAAAGACCCGGCGAAGGTCGAGTCCTTCAAAACCCGCCCCTAACCGCCGGACGTCCCGGCGGTAAGACGGGGGATGTCCGAATCCGCCAGCGGCACCTCGTCCGGGTGCGGCCGGCGCGTCCGGACGAAGGGCCGAAACCCCGCATCCGCTACATCAGAAATGTGTTGACACCCTTGAGTAACGCGGGTAACTTAGATCACAGCCAGGAAGTAACGCGAGTTACCCAAGTCAGAACCACCACTCGACATCCGCATCAGTACTGGCAACCCCAGCTCAATGAAGACCCCTGGAGCATTCAATGGCGAAGACCACCTCCTCCCACAAAGCCGGCACCTTCCGGCAGCGTGGCGTCACCATGAATGACGTAGCCAAGCATGCCGGAGTATCCCGGACGGCTGTTTCATTCGTGCTGAACAACCGCGAAGACGCCAGCATCTCGGAGGAGACCCGGACCCGCATCGCTGAAGCGGTTCAGAAATTGGGCTACCGTCCAAATGCCGGGGCGAGGGCACTGGCATCCCAGCGCAGCGATTGGTACGGCATTGTCACTGAGATCGTCACAGCACCCTTTGCCGTGGACATCATCAAAGGTGCCCAGGACCAGGCCTGGATTGACCGTCGGTTCCTCCTGATCGCACCGTCAGACCAGGCTGACAAGGCCGGCACCAACCAGGGAATGGAGGACGCTGCTGTTGAGAAGCTGCTGGAGCAGCGGGTGGAAGGCCTGCTGTACGCCGCAACGCACCACCGCGGCGTACATGTGCCCCGCAGCGCACACGAAGTGCCTACGGTTCTCGTCAACTGCTTCGACCTGGACGGGAAGCTGCCCTCAATCGTCCCTGACGAACGCGCGGGCGGTCGGGTCGCCGTCGAACGCCTCCTCCAGGCCGGCCACACCAGGATCGGTGTCATCAACCTGGACCCGCGGATCCCGGCAGCTGTCGGGCGCCTGCAGGGGGTCCGGGACGCGCTGGCCGCCGCCGGCCTGGAACTTGATCCGGAGCTGGTGGCGGCAGGGTATGCGACGGCAGACGGCGGGTACGATGCTGCCCGCCAAATCCTTGACCGGTACCCGGCCGGGGACAGGCCAACGGCCCTGTTTTGCCTCAATGACCGCATGGCCATGGGCGCTTACGACGCCATCAAGGAACGTGGCCTGGCCATCCCCGGCGACATCGCCGTGATCGGCTTCGACAACCAGGAACTCATCGCGGCCTACCTGAGGCCCAAGCTGACTACTGTTGCGTTGCCGTTCGAAAAGATGGGCGCTCTGGGAGTCCAGACGCTCGCCGCCCTTACAGCCGGACAGCCGATCACTGCCAACCAGCAGTTGGTCGACTGTCCGCTGTTAGAACGCTCTTCGGTCTGACCGCGAAATCAACGTCGAAGAGCAAATCCCCACCCACCCTTCACCTTGCTGATGAAGACAGGAAGAGATAAACCCCATCATGACACAAACCAGGTTCCTTAAGTCCGCCCGCATTGCAGCGGCCGGACTGGCTGTAGGCGCGATGCTGCTGACCGGCTGCGCCGCCACCGGCAACAAGTCCGGCGGCACCGACGCCGCAGCCAACGCCAGCGCGTTCCTCACCATTCCCCGTGAAGACATGGGCACGTTCGTGCAGAACTTCAACCCGTTCGCGCCGACCGTCAACCCCATGGTCCAGCAGTCCATTTACGAGTCCCTCCTGGTCTTCAACCCAGCCCAGGGGAATACGGTGCCGTGGCTGGCCACGGACTGGAAAGCCTCGGACGACGGCAAGTCCATCACTTTCACCTTGCGTGATGGTGTGAAGTGGTCCGACGGCCAGCCGTTCGTTGCCGACGACGTCGCCTACACCTTCGAGCTTCAGAAGAAGCTGAAGGGAGGCTACGAGTATCTCGACGGCGTGACGGCACAAGGCAACAAGGTCACCTTCAACTTCAACAAGCCCTGGTCCCCCGCCCTGTATGACGTCGGCCAGCTCAGCATCTTGCCCAAGCACATCTGGTCCGCCCTGGCTGATCCGGAAAAGGACGCCAACGCCAAACCGGTCGGCACCGGACCCTACACCGAGGTGGACAACTTCCAAGCCCAATCCTTTGTGCTGAAGAAGAACCCCAACTACTGGCAGCCGGACAAGCAGAAGATTGCCGGCATCAAGATGCTCGCGTTCGCCGGGAACGACGGCGCCAACCTTGCCGCCGCCAACGGCGATGTGGACTGGGCGCCCCAGTACATCCCGAACATCGAAAAGACCTTCGTCTCAAAGGATAAGGACCACCGGCACTACTGGTTCCCTCCGACCGGTGCCATGATCAACTGGCAGCTCAACACCACCAAGGCGCCCTTCAACGATGCTGATGTCCGCAAGGCGCTGAGCATGGCCGTGGACCGGGACCAGGTCACCAAGATCGGCATGAGCGGCTATGCCCAGCCGGCCGACTGCACCGGCCTCTCAGGCAACTACGAGACCTGGAAGAACACCCAAGTCAGGGACAACTGCACGTGGACCAAGCACGACGTCCAGCAGGCAAACGACCTGCTGGACAAGGCAGGCTACCCCAAGGGCCCCGACGGCAAGCGCACGCTCAAGGACGGCAAACCGTTCGAGTTCAAGATCTCCGTGGGTGCTACCTCGTCCGACTGGCTCTCCGTGGCCAACGTGATCTCCCAGAACCTGGCAGAGGTCGGCGTGACCGCGAAGGTGGACTCCCCGGACTGGGCTGCCGTCGTGGCAGGGTACGAAACCGGTGGCTTTGATTCCGGCATCGTCTGGAGCGCCAACGACCCCAGCCCGTACAAGTACTTCAACACCTCCATGGGCTCCTCAACGGTGAAGCCGGTGGGCACCAAGACGTTCGACAACTACCACCGTTTCGGCGACCCCAAAGCCGATGCCCTCCTGACGGAGTTCGCTACCGCCACGGACCAGTCCAAGCAAAAGGACATTGCCAACAGGCTGCAGGAAGAATACAACGACGCCGCGCCCTTGGTGCCGCTGTTCTCCGGCCCGGAATGGGGTGCGTACAACGACACCCGTTTTACCGGCTGGCCCACCCAGGACAACCCTTACGCCACCCTCTCCGTCCGGGCACCCACCACGGTTCTGGTGCTGACAAGCCTCGAACCGCGCAAGTAGTCCCCACCGCCACTCAACGCCCGACGGCCTGGCCATGCCATCAGCCGGCCGTCGGGCGTACCCAAATCTTCACCACTCCCGAATTGGAGGGAAACCGTGCGCTTCATCCTGCGCCGACTGGGTTTCTACCTGCTTGCCTTCTGGGCATCCATCACCCTGAATTTCCTGCTCCCGCGCTTCATGCCCGGGGACCCCGTATCACGCATGTTCGCCCGTACCCAGGACAGAATGCAGCCCGAACAGCTTGAGGCCCTGCGCAAGCTGCTTGGCGTGGACAACCGGCCCATCTGGGAACAGTACGGCGGCTACCTCCAGAACATCCTCACCGGACAGATGGGGGTATCGATTACCCGCTTCCCCACCCCCGTCACGGAAGTCATTTCGTCCCAAATCGGCTGGACCCTCCTGCTCGGCGGAACCGCCCTGGTGATTGCCGCCGTCGTGGGCAACCTGCTGGGCATCCTGGCAGCGTGGCGCCGCGGCGGCGCCATCGACTCGGCCCTGCCACCCGTGCTCGTCTTCATCGGATCGTTCCCCTACTTCTGGCTCGCGATGGGCGCCCTGTACCTGTTCGGCGTCGTGCTGGGCTGGTTCCCCATCCGGCACGCATTCACCGATGGCCTGGAGCCCGGCTTCACCTGGGAGTTCCTCAATGATGCCGCCGCCCACCTTGTACTCCCGGCGCTGACCATCGTGCTGGTCTCGATTGGCGGTTGGATGCTGGGCATGCGGAACACCATGATCGCCACCAACTCCGAGGACTACATCACCATGGCCGAAGCCAAAGGCCTGCGCCCCGGACGGATCATGCTCCGGTACGCCGCCCGGAACGCGATGCTGCCCTCGGTGACCAGCTTCGGCATGGGCCTGGGCTTCGTCGTCGGCGGGGCCCTTCTCACCGAGGTCGTCTTCGCCTACCCGGGCGTCGGCTACCAGCTCCTCAACGCCGTGCAAGGCCTCGACTACCCGCTCATGCAGGGCCTGTTCCTGACCATCACCGCCGCCGTGCTGCTGGCGAACTTCCTGGTGGATGTCCTCTACGTCCGCCTCGACCCCCGCGTGCGCAGCAACTGAGCAGTGCGTACCCCGTAACCAAGGGACCGACCATGACCAGCGTTATCCTCCAGCAGCCAACTGAAGCAAAAGCTGCCCGCAAAACCAACCGCGGTTTCATCCACGGACTTCTCACCAGCAGGAAGGCCATGACCGGCATGGCCATCATGCTCGTCTTCATCGTCCTGGCCCTGGCCGCACCGGTACTGTTCCCGGACGACCCCTCCCGGATCACCGGGATGGCATCACTGGAACCAGACAGCGAACACTGGCTCGGAACCACCGCCAAGGGCCAGGACGTGCTCGCCCTGACCATCCACGGCGCCCGAAGTTCCCTGCTCGTAGGGCTTACCGTCGGGTTCGCATCCACCTTCATCGGAATCCTCGTTGGCCTGGCATCGGCCTATTTCGGCAAATTCATCGACGAAGCACTGTCGCTGCTGACCAACGTCTTCCTCCTCCTCCCCGGCCTGCCGCTGCTCGTCATCCTGGCCGCCTTCCTGCCACCAGGACTGGGCACGGTCATTCTCGTCCTCACCGTCACAGGATGGGCAGGATCAGCGCGCGTTCTCCGGGCACAGGCCCTGTCCATCCGTTCCAAGGACTTCGTCGCCGCCGCCGTCGTCTCCGGTGAACGCGCCGGCCGCATCATGTTCCGGGAAATCCTGCCGAACATGGCATCGATTGTGATGGGAACACTCCTAGCCTGCGTCATCTACGGCATCGGGGCCCAAGCCGGCCTCGAGTTCCTTGGACTGGGTGACGTCAGTACCGTCTCCTGGGGCAACAACCTTTTCTGGGCCGGAAATGAAGGCGCCCTGCTCACCGGAAGCTGGTGGGTCTTCGTCCCCTCCGGCCTGTGCATCGCACTGGTGGCTTTCGCCCTGGCCCTCATCAACTACGCCGTCGACGAAGTAACCAACCCCCGGCTGCGGAAGATCCGCAAGCCCGCCACCACCGAAAGGAGCGCGGTACAGTGACCGTCTCCCAAACCTCCTTCGGCTCCCACGAACCCGTCCTCGACGTCAAGAACCTCACCGTCCAGTACATCGGCGACACCCGCTCGACTACGGCCGTGGACAACGTATCGTTCAGCATCGGCGCCGGCGAGGTGTTCGGGCTGGCCGGGGAATCCGGTTGCGGAAAGTCCACCATCGCCAACTCCATCATGCGGCTGCTCAAGGACCCGGCGAAGATCGCCGCCGGCAGCATCTCCTTCGGCGGCAAGGACGTGCTGGCCATGAACCAGGACGAGCTGCGCCGTTTCCGCTGGCAGGACGTCGCCATGGTGTTCCAGTCCGCCATGAACTCGCTGAACCCGGTGCTCACCATCGGGGAACAGATGGCAGACATCTTCACCACCCATGCCGGCTACTCGCGCAAAGAATCCCTGCGACGCGCGGCGCAGCTGCTGGAAGTTGTCAGGATCGATCCAGCACGCCTTAAGTCCTACCCGCATCAACTTTCCGGCGGGATGCGGCAACGGGCCGTTATCGCCATGGCTGTAGCACTGAAGCCGTCACTGCTGATTTTGGACGAGCCCACCACTGCGCTGGACGTGGTGGTGCAGCAGGAGATCATGGCCCAAATCAAGGACCTGCAGCGCGAGCTGGGCTTTTCGGTCCTGTTCATCACCCATGACATGTCCTTGATGGTGGAACTCTCCCACCGCATGGCCGTCATGTACGGCGGCCGGATCGTGGAGACCGCCAAAGCCCACGACATCTACACCAAGCCCGGGCACCCCTACACCCAAGCCCTCATGGGCGCATTCCCGCCGCTCACCGGGCCGCGGATTCCGCTTACGGGCCTGCCCGACGGCGTGAAGTTCCGGAACATTCCGGACCCCGCCGAAGTTGCGCCCGGCCACTTCGTGGCCCCGTTTGATTCCGACGCCGAAGCCGCCGTCTTAGAAGGAGCAGCACAATGAGCCACGCCGTCCACTCCCCGACACGGCCCGATGTTTCGAGCCAGACCCCGGCCCTTGAAGTGCGCGGATTAGGCAAGTCGTTCCACATCGGCGGCCTTTTCTCCGGCCAGACGGTCAGGGCGCTCCACGGTGTCGACCTGACCATTGGACGCGGAGAGATTGTGGCACTGGTCGGGGAGTCAGGTTCAGGCAAAAGCACCCTGGCCCGCTGTGCCGCCCGCCTGGAAAAGCCGAGCGAAGGCGCCATCCTGCTCGACGGCGTCGACGTCCTCAAACGCGACCGGTTCCAGGCCTCACGGGCGTTCCGGTCCCAACTGCAGATGGTGTTCCAGGACCCCTTTGGCTCGCTGAATCCTGCCCACCGGATCGAGCATTTCCTCCGCCGGTCCCTCACCATCCACGGCAAAGGCGGCTCCGGCAAACGCGGTTCCGAAGAGCAGACCAGGCTCCGCCTCGAAGAACTCATGACCACCGTCGGTCTGCAGCCCGACATGCTCGACTCCTACCCCCACGAGCTCTCCGGCGGGCAACGCCAACGAGTCGCCATCGCGCGGGCCCTTGCCGTGGAGCCAAACGTCATCCTCGCCGACGAACCGACATCCATGCTGGACGTATCGGTCCGCATCGGCGTGCTGAACCTGATGCGGAAACTGCGGGACGAGCAGGGCATTTCCATGCTCTACATCACCCACGACCTCGCCTCCGCCCGGTACCTCGCGGACCGGACGGCCGTCATGTTCGCCGGCGAAATCGTCGAAGAGGGTGAATCACTGGACCTGCTGGCCAACCCTGGCCACCCCTACACCCAATTGCTCGTCTCAGCCGTCCCCGACCCGGCCCGGGCCGGGTCCTACGACCCCGTTCACCGCGCCCAGCTCCGGCAGGCCGTCATGGCCTCCACCGCCTGCGCCTTTGAAAACGATCCCGGTCAACGCTGCTCAGCCGAAGAACCCGTCCGGCACCAGGTGGGCGACCCCCTCAACAGCCACTGGGTCCGCTGCCACCTCTACCGCCCACGGGCCGGCGGCGGCCATGCACTGGCGACAGAACCCCAGCCTGCAGACTGACGTTCCCACAGCCCCACCATTAACGCCCTGGCAGCACCGACGCTGCCCACCGAAAGGTATCCGATGCAAGATTCACCCGCCGTATCCCGGCGCGCCCTCCTGACCGGAAGCGGGGCCGTTGCCCTCAGCGGATCGCTCGCCCTCTCAACGCCATTCGCCCAGCCAGCGGCAGCGGCACCCCCAAACGCCCCCGCCACCGCACCGGCCAAGCCGCCCTACAAAGGAACAACCCGCATGCGCCCGACCTATCACTTCAGCGTCCCCGACAACTGGAAGAACGACCCCCAGCGGCCCATCTACATCGACGGCGAATACCACTACTACTACCTCTACAACGCTGATTACCTGCAGGGCGGTGGAGGCACATCCTGGCGCCGTGCCACCACCACCGACCACGTCTCCTTCCGCGACCGCGGCGTGGCCATCCCGAAATTCAGCAACGACAACGGCGACTGCTGGTCGGGCTGCCTGGTTGTCGACGATCGGAACACCGCCGGCTACGGAGAGGGGGCGGTCATAGCCCTCGTGACGCAGGCACCCCAGGGCCGCCAGGCCCAGTACCTTTGGTACTCGACAGACCGCGGGGGTTCGTTCCAACCAGGTGGCACTGCCCCAGTCCTGCCAAACCCCGGCGTGCAGGACTTCCGCGACCCGAAGGTCATCTGGGATACCGACCGGAGCCAATGGTTCATGGTCAACGCCGAAGGGACAAAGCTCGGCTTCTACACCTCGCCCAACCTGCGTTCCTGGCAGCGGGTCGGTGAATTCGTCCGCACTGACCTGGGCCTGCTGGAGTGCCCGGATCTTTTCCGCATGACCGCCGACGACGGCACTTCGCACTGGATCCTGGGTACCAGTGCCAACGGCAAAGGCCGCGGCCTTCCGGCAACATACGCGTACTGGACCGGAGCCTTCAACGGCACCGCGTTTGCTCCCGACCATGCCGAGCCGGAATGGCTGGACTACGGTTATGACTTCTACGGCGCAGTGACCTACCCCCATCACGACCCGTCCGGCGCCGAGGATGCCACCCTGCGCAGGGCGCTTGGATGGGCGAACTTCTGGGACTACCCCCACAACACTCCGACCCTGGCGACCGACACCTACAACGGCGATGACATGATCGTGCGGGACATCCGCCTGAAGAAGGGAAACGGGGGCTACCACCTCGTCTCCACCCCCACCGCCGGCCTGGCCAACTACATCCAGCGCAGCCACCACCTGGGTGACGTTACGGTCACGGGAACCCGCGACCTTGAGGTCAGGTCACTGGCCTATGACCTGACCTGTGAGCTCGTGTGGGACCCGGCGGCCCCTCCGTCCAACATCGGCCTTGAGATCTGCCGTGCAGCCGGTGGGGGCCGCCACGTCGCCGCCGGTGCGTTCCTCCGCGGCCCCTTCGCCTACGTCAACCGGCGGCCCACCATCAACCCGACCGGCGGGGAAAGCCAGACGCCCATCGATCCCTCGACAGGGCGCCTCGCACTGCGCCTCCTGGTGGACCGGACCAGCGTCGAAATGTTCGTAGGCGACGGACGGGTGGTGCACTCACACCGCGTGTTCCCCCTGGATGGTGACAACAACATCCGGCTTTACGCCAACGAAGGAACGGCCATTTTCGGCAACCTCACCATCAACGAAATCAGTGCAGCGATTTAGCGCAGCGTTCCGGCAGGTCCTTCCGCGGCTGCGGCTACCATGCGGCGAAATGACCTGCCGCTCCCCTACCAACGCCGCCCGGGAGACTCATATGGTCCGAAGGAGTACTACCGTAAGCGGTCGGCCTCAAATTCGAGTACACCGTACTCGTGCCACCGGTCCCATGCCATAGGTAGCCTCAGTTTCCATGTCTGAGGAAGCAGCCCGCAGCAAAGCTGAGAGTGCCCGTATGCGCCTGGCCGTCCTGCCGCAGGTACGGCACTGGGTGTTCTGGCCTGTCGTAATTGGCACTGCTGTCCTCGCACTCGGCTTCACCATGAAGAACCTTCGCGGACCAACATCCGTGGAGGCCGCCGTCGACCAGTTCTTCAGCGCCCACCACACACCCCCGCTCAACGCCGTGGCCCTGGCCTTGGACATGGGCTTGGGGGATCTCAGCGGCGCGATACTGCTCGCCGTGGCAAGCCTGTACTTGCTGCTCGTCCGCCGCGCTCCCGTAAACGCCATCGCCTTCGGTGCCGTTACCGCAGTCGGTTGGCTCTCCTGCCACCTGGTCAAAGCTGCTGTGGCCCGTCCCCGGCCCGACCAAAGCCTTCTAACTCATCCGCTCATTCCCGCACCGGACACCCACAGCTTTCCCAGCGGCCAGGTCTGTCTGGCAACCGCTGTGGCCTTCGCCCTCTGCTACCTCGCACGAGGGACACGGTGGCAAAGACGGGCTCTGGGACTCGGAATCTTGTTCGTCCTCATGGTGGCCTGGTCGCGGCTCTACCTTGGCGTCCACTACCCGACCGATGTCCTGGCGTCCATCGCCACGACCACCTCAGCAATCCTTTACTTCTCGGGCCTCTGGAACCGGTACGCGCGGGGATTCATCAGCAGGATAGGACTGTTGGCGTGGTTCGGCCCTCTTCCGGCACGCGCAGACGCAGCTACAAAACAATAACCGTTGTCGGCCTTGCGGGAGGGTGATGCCGGCAGGGGCGTCCTCCCCCTCTCGATCACAGGCCCGCGAGGAGGGCTCGGGCTGATTCAAGATAAGCCGGCCCCGATCCTTCTTCCCCGAGTGCGGTCTGGACGGCGTAGCCCTGAATGAGGCCCATAACGGCGGGAGCGAGGCGGCGGGCCTGCGGGGCGGCATCGTCGGCGGGGCGGGATGCGCGCAGCCACGCTTCCAAGTAGCTTTCGATGTTGCCGCGGATCTGGGTGAGGATGTCCCTCGCAACCGCCCCCAACTTGTCGTTCCGGACGGCCTCGCCCCACACCTGCACCGCGACACCCGGGAAGAAGTCCATCTGCATCAAGCCGGACATGAGGGACACGACCGCCTCGGCCGGCGGCGGAACCGAATCATGGCCGCTCAGTCCTTCGAGCGCCTCCATGCGCTCTTCGAACACACGCCGGCCCGCGTCGACAATCAGTTCCTCCTTGCTGCGGTAATAGACATAGACAGCACCGGCCGAGAGGCCGGCTTCCGCGATGATGTCCCCCATCGAAACATTTGAGAGGCCCTTTTCCGCCACGCACGCCAAAGCGGCCTGCTGGATGCGCCCACGCATGGCGGCCCTGTGTTCCTCGCTCACTTTCGGCATGGGTCCACCGTACGCGAAAGAAAACGAATGATCATTCTTGACTGCGCCTTGTCAGGGAATAATAATAATAAAGAACGAACATTCTTTTTCTAGCCTTCCGGGAGGACGCCCATGTCCAGCACCACCGAACGCGCGGAAGCCCCAGCACGTACAGCCGGGCCGGCAACCGGACCGCACACCCCCTGGCCCCACGCACTGCGCACCGCCCTGCTCGCAGCCATCGCCGTCTGCACGGTCCTGCTGGCTTTCGCATGGCCAAGCGTCACGGCCAAGGTCCAGAACCTTCCCATTGCCGCGGTGGGCAGCCCGGAACAAATTTCCCAGGTCACCTCCAACGCTCCGGCGGGCGCACTGGACGTGCTCATCGCGTCGAGCCGCGAGGAGGCAGTTGACCTGATCAAGCAGCGCCATGTATACGGCGCGATCGTTCTTGGCGCCTCGCCGGAAATCCTCGTCGCCAGCGCCGGAAGTCCTGTCGCATCGCAGGCCCTGACCCAAATGGGCGCCACGATGCAATCACAAATCCAGGCCCAAGCCATCACCAAGCTCCAGGCTGCGCTCTCCCAAGCGGTGCAGGCCGTGCAGGCGGCCACGAATGGGCAAGCACTGCAGAACCGTCCAGTGGTGCCGTCCCAGCAAGGCACCCAACCCGCCGCGGTCCCCCAAGTGGCATTGACCGACGTCGTACCTCTCTCCCCTGACGACGCACGTGGCACTGGTCTTGCCGTCGCCGGCCTGCCGCTCGCAATGGGCGGCATGATCGGCGGCGTACTTATCTCACTGCTCGTCTCAGGCACATGGCGCCGGCTCGGAGCGATCCTCACCTACGGCGCCATCGCAGGGCTCGCACTCGCCGGCATCCTGCAGGGCTGGTTTCACACGCTCCAAGGCAGCTTCTGGGCCAACGCCGGTGCGATCGGGCTTGGCATTGTTGCAACCGCAGCCATCATTATCGGCCTGAACGCGCTCATTGGAAAAGCAGGCATTGCAGTGGGCGCCGTCATCACCCTCTTCATTGGCAACCCGCTCTCGTCACTGACCCAACCTAAGGAATTCCTCCCGGCACCCTGGGGCGATGTGGGCCAATGGCTGGTCCCGGGCGCCTCCGGGACACTTCTGCGCGACCTCTCCTACTTCCCCGACACATCCACAATCTTCGCCTGGCTTGTGCTTGCGGGCTGGGCTGTAGCCGGCGCAATTCTCATCGTTTTCGGCCACTTCCGTAACGCCCCCGCCGTCGCGGACATGTGAAGCCGGGAGAATATGATCAAGCCCGGGACTTGCTCCCGGGGAGCCTGAATATCTGGGCGCCGTCGCGGTGCAGGAACAGCGTCCTGCCTCGGCCATCGTTTTGAATCAGCCAGAGGATGTCGGCGGCATCACCAGCCGCGACATAGACTTGGCCCGCACCATCAGCCGCCACGCCACGGACCTCGGGGTCGCCCCCGCGGACTGAGTCCCCGCAGTCGAGTACAGGCAGGACCGTCGAGGCGCTAGGCGCTTTTACGGAATCACCGTTGTCGGATTTTGCCCGGACATCAGTGGATGGCATTCTCTTACCTCGCGGCAGTGCGGGTGTCTTTGGCGAACGACCGCTGTATGTCAGGCGGGTGGACTTTCCATGAAGTGATGTCTGGGGATCCTGTCCCTGTCGTAGGTGATCTCCGTGTAGCCGTGCGGCTCTGGCTTTCCCTCGATGTTCAGGTTCACGAACACGATTTCTTCAATGGTGAGGATACTGCGCCGGGTGATCATGTTCCTGACTTCCGCACGCATGGTCAACGAAGTACGGCCAAACTTAGTAGCTGTAAGGCCCATTTCGATCAGGTCCCCCTGTACGGCGGAGCTGACGAAGTTGATTTCGGAAATATACTTTGTCACCGCCCTGCCGTTGCCCAGCTGGATGATGGCATATATGGTTGCCTCCTCATCGATCCATTTGAGAAGGCTTCCGCCAAAGAGGGTGCCGTTGGCGTTGAGGTCTTCAGGCCGCACCCACTTACGAGTGCGGAAAGTTATATCTGAGGATTCCATGGTGCGACCTTACTTGGCCGTAACCACAGTTACGTGTTCATGTCGTGGAACAAGTTCCGCAAGGACCAGCTGCCTCGAGTCTCGGCTATCGCTACCCGCCGGCGTTGCTAATCGCAGCCGGGCCAGACCTCTTCGGCAAGCGTGAGGACCGGCGGGAGCGCCGGGTTGTCCGAGTCGCCGCGCCATGCCATCCGGAGGTAGATGGGCAGGGTTTCGTCCAGCACCTTCAGGAAGCGGACATGCGGGTCGGTCACGTTTTCAGCTACCGAGGACACCGTCAGGGAGCAGCCCACCTCGGCCCCCACCAGCGCCATGGCGGTCCAGGAATCCGGGGCGCGCTGCACAATGTCCGGATCGAAGCCCGCCCCCAGGCTCAGCCGCCGCAGCCTGTCACTGAGCACGGACCCCTCGTGCGGGGGCAGGGCCACGAAGGGCTCCCCCGCCAGGTCTCCCATCCGGACCTCGCCATGGTCCGCCAGCGGGTGTGAGGCAGGAACGGCCAGCACCAGGTGTTCCTCCACGATGATGCGGGACTCCACTCCGGCGGGGACGAAATCCCAGCGGCCCAGGCTGACATCCACGTCACCGCGGAGCACGCGCGCCAGGGCAGGCAACGCGAAGTCCTGGCTGTTCAGCCGCATCTCGATGCCCGGATGTGCCTTGCGAACTTCCCGCGCCAGCACGCCCACCAGCACGTGAGTAGACGCTCCCGCGTAGGCAAGTTTCACAATCCCCACCTCGCCGCGACCGGCCGCCAGCGCGGCTGCTTTTGCCCGCTCCGCAGCTGCAAGGATTTCGCGGGCCGACCCCACCAGCGCCATCCCTGCCGCAGTCAGCTGCACGCTGCGGGTGCTCCGGACAAACAGGTCCGTTCCCACGTCGCTTTCCAGCTGCCGCACCGTTCGGCTGACCGGCGGCTGGGCCATGTGCAGCCTTTGGGCTGCACGGCCGAAGTGCAGTTCCTCCGCCACCGCCAGGAATACCTTCAGCTGTTGAATCTCCATCCCCCGATTATTGCAGAAGGGGCAATAATCGAGGAGGGAATAAGTATTGGACGCGCTGTAATGCCCGGTGCGATAGTCAAAGGAATCCCATTGGAAGAGGACCCATGACACTCCAGAGCAACGCCGCTCCCCCGCCGCCGGGAGCGGCGCCGCACCACCCAGAGCACGACGCCGAACCGGCAGGCGCACGCCGGGATGCGTTCGGCCGCGAAGCCAGCGGACCCCTGGCCGGCATCGTGGTGGCGGACTTCAGCCGCGTCCTGGCCGGGCCCTACTGCACCATGCTCCTGGCAGACATGGGCGCCACCGTCATCAAGGTGGAGAGCCCGGCCGGCGACGAAACCCGCGCCTGGAAGCCCCCGGTCTATGACGGCCAGTCCACCTACTACCTCTCCATCAACCGCAACAAGCGCTCCATCGCCCTGGATTTCGGAGATCACGACGACGTCACTACAGCCCGCGGGATTGCTGCAGGCGCCGACGTGGTGCTGGAGAATTTCAAGCCCGGCGGCCTGGACCGCTTCGGCTTGGACTACGCCACCATCGCCGAAGACAATCCCTCGGTGGTGTACGCGTCCATCACGGGCTTCGGCAGCGCGGGCGGAGCCAACCTGCCAGGCTACGACCTGCTGGTCCAGGCTATGTCCGGGCTCATGAGCCTCACCGGTGACCCGCAGACCCCGGCCTACCGGTCCGGTGTGGCAGTCTTCGACGTCATCACCGGGCTGCATGCCGCCGTCGGCGTTCTCTCGGCTCTGCACGAACGCAGCCAAAGCGGCAGGGGGCAGCGCATCGAAGTGAACCTCATGTCCTCAGCCCTGTCCGGCATGGTCAACCAAACCGGCGGCTTCCTGCTCAGCGGCAACGTGCCCACCCGGATGGGCAACGAACACCCCAGTATCTACCCCTACGAGCCGCTGCCCACAGCGGACGGGGACATCGTCCTGGCCATCGGCAACGACCGCCAGTTCACCACCCTCTGCACCGTCCTCGGCCAACCGGCCCTGGCCACGGACCCGCGCTTCGCCACACCGCCGGACCGCAGCCACAACCGCGCCGAACTGCGGCCCATCCTCGTGGACCTGCTGGCCGGCAAAACCGCCGCAGAATGGTTCGACGTCTTCACAGGAGCCAAGCTCCCCTGCGCGCCGATCAACGACGTCCGCGGCGGCATCGACTTCGCCCAGCGCCTGGGCCTGGAACCCGTGGTGGAGGTGGGTGCCGGCGAAGAGTCCATACCAGGAGTCCGCAACCCCATCACTTTCTCCGCAACACCCGCCAGCTACGACCTCGTGCCCCCGGGCATCGACGCCGACCGGGACGACATCGTCCAGTGGCTCCGCTGCACCGGACCACACTCCTGACCTCCCCAGCTACAAAAAGGACCAGCCATGACCGCCACCACCGAAACCCGGGCCGCCGCCATCTCCGACTATTTCCTGCTCGACGACGGCCTGACCGCGGAAGAGATCGCCATTCGGGACAAGGTCCGCGACTTCGCCGAAAACCGCGTCCTGCCCATCATCAACGGGTACTGGGAAAGGGCGGAGTTCCCGGCGGAACTGATCCCCGGCCTCGCCGAACTGGGGATCATCGGCACCTTCATCCAGGGCTACGGCTGCCCCGGCATGAGCCGCAAGGCCGCCGGCATGGTGGCCCGCGAAATGGCCCGGGCGGACGGCAGCATCAACACCTTCCTGGGTGTGCACTCCAACCTCTGCATGGGCGCCCTGAACATGCTCGGCAGCGACGAACAGAAGCAGCGCTGGCTCCCGGACATGGCCCAGCTGAAGAAGACCGGCGCCTTCGCCCTCACGGAGCCGAATCACGGCTCAGACTCCGTGGCCCTGGAAACCAGCGCAACGCGCGACGGCGACACCTGGGTCATCAACGGACACAAGCGTTGGATCGGTAACGGCCACGCCGCGGACGTCATCGTGCTGTTCGCCCGCAACACCGGGGACGGCAAGGTCAACGCGTTCGTGGTCGAGAAAGACGCGGACGGCAACCACCCGTCCGGCTACAACCCCACCGTCATCACCGGCAAGATCGGCAAGCGCGCCATCCTCCAGGCGGACATCGTCATCCAGGGCATGCGGATCCCGGAGGCCAACCGGCTGGAGAACTGCCATTCCTTCGCCGACGTCTCCCGGGTGCTGCAGGCAACCCGCGGCGGTGCCGCCTGGGAGGCCGTGGGCCACGCGATGGCCTGCTTCGAGATCGCCGCCGACTACGCCGCCACGCGTGAACAGTTCGGCAATCCGATCGCCGGCTACCAGTTGGTGCAGCACAAACTGGCCAACATGCTCAGCGAACTCACCACGATGCAGCTGATGTGCAACCGCATGGCCGAACTCGCCGACCAGGGCAGGCTCACCAACGCCATGGCATCGATGGTCAAGATGGCCACCTCCCAGAAAGGCAAGTGGATCTGCAACGAGGCCCGGGAGATGCTCGCCGGCAACGGCCTGCTGCTCGAAAACCACGTCGCGCGCCACCTGACCGACATGGAAGTGGTGTCCACCTACGAGGGCACCGAATCCATCCAGGCCCTGCTGGTGGGCCGCGACATCACCGGCATCTCGGCCTTCCGCTAAACACGGACACCAAAACCAAGGAACCAACATCATGACTGAAGCTTTCCTGATCGGCGGGGCCCGCACGCCCGTCGGCCGCTACGGCGGCGCCCTGTCCTCCGTCCGCCCGGACGACCTCGCCGCACTCACGGTGCGTGCCGCCGTCGAACGCGCCGGCATTGACCCTGCCGCCGTGGACGAGGTGATCCTGGGCAACGCCAACGGAGCCGGCGAAGAAAACCGCAACGTCGCCCGGATGGCCTGGCTGCTGGCCGGCTTCCCGGACACCGTCCCGGGCATCACCGTCAACCGCCTCTGCGCCTCGGGCCTGAGCGCCATCATCATGGCCAGCCACATGGTCAAGGCCGGCGCCGCGGACATCGTGGTGGCCGGAGGCGTGGAGTCCATGTCCCGCGCCCCGTGGGTCATGGAGAAACCGGACAAGGCCTTCGCGAAGCCCGGCGCCGTGGCGGACACCTCCATCGGGTGGCGCTTCCCCAACCCGGCCTTCGAATCCGGGGAGCTAAGCCGCGACGGCAAGGCCACCTTCTCGATGCCCGAAACGGCAGAGGAAGTGGCCCGGGTGTACGGCATCTCGCGGGAAGACTGCGACGACTTCGCCGTCCGCTCGCACGAACGCGCCCTCGCCGCGATTGCCGCCGGACACTTCGATGACGAAATCGTCCCGGTCCCGGTCAGGGGCCGCAAAGGAACCGAAACCATCATGGACACCGACGAAGGCCCCCGCCAGGGCACCACCGCCGAGGTCCTCGCCGGGCTGCGGCCCGTGGTGAAGGGCGGCAGCGTGGTCACTGCCGGTAACGCCTCGAGCCTCAACGACGGCGCCTCGGCCATCATCGTCGCATCCGCGGCAGCGGTAAAGAAGTACGGCCTCACCCCGCGCGCCCGCATCCTCGACGGCGCCTCCGCCGGCGTCGCCCAGGAAATTATGGGCATCGGCCCAGTCCCCGCCACCCGCAAAGTCCTCGGCCGGACCGGCCTCGCCATCGGCGACCTGACCGCCGTCGAACTTAATGAAGCCTTCGCCTCCCAGGCCCTGGCCTGCATGCGCGAACTAAAACTCGAACCGGATGTTGTGAACAACTCCGGCGGCGCCATCGCCCTGGGCCACCCGCTCGGCTCCTCCGGCTCGCGGCTGGTCATCACGCTGCTGGGGCGCCTCGAGCGCGAAGACGGCGACGGCCGCAAACTCGGGCTGGCCACCATGTGCGTGGGCGTCGGCCAGGGTACGGCGCTGCTGCTGGAGGGGCTCTCGTGACGGACGTGTTGTACGACGCCGGCACGCACCTTGACGCTTCAGCGTTCGCCACGCTCCTGGTGGAGGAACGCGACGACCGGTTCAGGGTCCAGCTGCACCGCCCGGAGGTCCGGAACGCCATCGACCAGCAGATGGTTGATGAGCTCCACCAGGTGTGCGCCTACCTGGAGCGGACGCCCAAGATCCTGATCCTGTCCGGTACTTTTGCGGATCCTGTGACCGGCGCGAAGGCCGTCTTCGCGTCGGGTGCCGACATCGCGCAGCTGCGCGAGCGGCGCCGTGATGATGCGCTGGCCGGGATCAACTCAGGCATCTTCGACCGCATCGCCAAGCTGCCCATGCCCGTAATCGCCGCCCTGGACGGCTTTGTCCTCGGCGGCGGAGCGGAGCTGGCGTATGCCGCCGATTTCCGTATCGGCACCGATGCCGTGCGGATGGGCAACCCGGAGACGAACCTGGGCATCCTCGCCGCAGCCGGCGCCACCTGGCGTTTGAAGGAACTGGTAGGCGAGCCGCTCGCCAAGCACATCCTCCTTGCCGGCAAGGTGCTGACCGGGCAGGAGTGCCTGGCCACCGGACTCATCACCCAACTTGCCTCCCCGGACGGGCTGCTGGACGCCGCCCACGCGCTGGCGGACACCATCGCGGCCCAGGACCCCCTGGCGGTCCGCATCACCAAATCCGTTTTCCATGCTCCCCGGGAAGCCCATCCCGTCATCAACACCCTTGCCCAGGGAATGCTCTTTGAATCCCAGGCCAAGTTCGACCGCATGCAGGCATTCCTCGACCGGAAGAAGAAATGAATATGAACCACACCGCAATTGCCGATGGCCTGCCCGGACGGGTTGGCGTCCTGGGTGGCGGCCGGATGGGGGCCGGCATCGCGCATGCGTTCCTGGTAAAGGGCGCTGACGTGCTGGTGGTGGAGCGTGACGAACAGGCTGCCGGGGCCGCAAGGGAGCGGGTGGAGTCCGCCGCGGCGAAGAGCATCGAGCGTGGCGTGGTGGACGCGAACCTGGATGAGCTGGCTTCGCGGCTGACCGTGGGCGTCGATTATGACGCCTTCAAGGACCGGCAACTGGTGGTCGAGGCCGTGCCTGAAGACTGGGACCTGAAGGTCTCTTCGCTGCGCGGGATCGAGGAACGCCTTGCACCCGAGGCGATCCTCGCCTCGAACACATCGTCATTGTCCGTAAACGGGCTGGCCAAGGAACTGCAGCGGCCAGGGAATTTCCTGGGCCTGCACTTCTTCAACCCCGTACCGGCGTCCACGCTCATCGAAGTGGTGCTCGGCGACCAAACCGCACCCGGACTCGCCGACGCCGCCAAAAAGTGGGTCGAGGCACTCGGGAAGACCGCCGTCGTCGTCAATGATGCGCCGGGCTTCGCGTCATCCCGGCTGGGCGTGGCCATCGCCCTGGAGGCAATGCGGATGGTTGAGGAGGGCGTGGCGTCGGCCGGGGACATCGATAACGCCATGGTCCTGGGCTACAAGCACCCGACGGGTCCCCTGAAGACCACGGACATCGTTGGGCTGGACGTGCGCCTGGGCATCGCCGAATACCTCCAAGCCACCCTGGGCGACCGGTTCGCCCCGCCGCAGATCCTGCGCGACAAGGTTGCCCGCGGCGAACTGGGTCGCAAGACCGGCAAGGGCTTCTTCGACTGGAGCTGACCTGTAACGGGAACTGAAAAGCCGGCCGGGGAGGATCCCGGTCGGCTGTTCGGCGTGTGCCTGCTATTTTGCCTTCGGCTTCTTGCCCATGGAGTCGAACAGCTGGGTGGAGGACAGGGCGTTGAAGGGCATGGCCACGTTGTGTTCGAGGCCCTTGAGGTGGGCGGCTTTGAGGTCCTTCAGCAGCACTGCGAGCGCGGTATCCGCGTTCCATTCAGACACGGAGTCCCAGTTCCGGGCCACCCAGCTGTCGCCGGTGCTGGCCCGGAACAGGTTCAGCAGCTCGTCCTGCGGCAGGTTGTACTGCGCGCCGAACTTGAGCCCCTCGGCCACGGCGTTCATGGTGATGCCCAGGATGAGGTTGTTGACCAGCTTTGCGGCCTGGCTGTTGCCGGGCTCGGCGCCGTAGTAGAAGACCTGGGAGCCGACGGCGTCGAAGTACGGCCGCGCGGCCGTCACCTGCGCTTCGGGGCCGGACGTCATGATGGACAGGGTGCCTGCCTCGGCACCGGTGGCTCCCCCACTGACTGCGGCGGCGATCAGCTTCGCGTAGCCGTTCTCCTCTACCTGCCGGCCCAGGTCGTTCATGGTGTCCGGGTCCAGCGTGCTCATCACGATGATGGTGACGTTCTTGGGTCCCGCGGACAGCAGCCCGCCCTCCCCGAGGATGACGTCCACGTTCTGGGCGTAGTCGCGGACCATGGAGACGATCGCGTCGTCGGCCTTTTCGGCGACTTCCCTCAGGGATTCTGCGATGGTGATTCCCGCCGCACGCGCCTTCTGGCGTGAGCCTTCGAAGGCGTCATACCCGATCACCTCGAATCCGGCCTTCTTCAGGTTGACCGCCATGGGCAGTCCCATGGTTCCGAGTCCGACGAATCCGATTCTCTTGCTCATGATGAATCCCTTTCGCTGCTAGTTGTTGGTGGCTTCGGTGGCCATGCCGCGCTCCGCCATGACTTCCTTCACCAGGGTCAGGCCGTTGAGGACGCGCGGGAAGCCGATGTACGGGATGCACTGGATCAGGGCACCCACGATCTTCTCCTTGGTCAGGCCCACGTTGAAGCCGACGTTGATGTGCAGCTTCAGCTGGACCTCGGTCCCAAGTGCCGCCAACGTGGAGATGGTCACCATGGTCTGTTCCTGCCGGGTCAGGCTGCCCCGGGAGTAGATGTCCCCGAATGCGAAGGACACGATGTAGTCCGAGAGATCGGCGTCGAGGGCTGCGTAGGATTCCACGAGCTTGGCGTGGTCGAACGTGTTGGTGTGTTCGCTGGAGACGAGTTCCATCATCCGGTCGAGTCCGCGCTGGTAACGGTCAGTGCTCATGGTGCTGCCCTTCTAGGCTTCTGTGTAGAGGAGTTGTTGAGTAGCATTTATAGAACGCTACGTTGCGTTTCAATATTAGCACTCAGCCTGTGCGGACGGAAGGGTCTATTGTGGCGATGAACGGTTCAGACACGGCCGACGGCGGCCCGGCCGGGGCAACAGCCTCAGGTCACCAGAAACGCCGCGCGCGTACGGAACGGCTGGTCCTGGACACCACGCGCGAACTGCTGGCGGACTCCGGGTTCGGCAGCCTGACCATCGAGCGCGTGGCGGAGCGGTCCGGCGTCGCGAAATCCACCATCTACCGCCGCTACCGCTCCCGGAACGACCTGGCCCTCGCCGTCCTGCTGGACATGCTGGGCGATGTCAGTACCATGCCGTACGCCAAGGACACCCGGGCCGAGCTGGCCCGCCTGGTGGACCGGACCGTCGACCTGATGTCCCACTCCCTGCTGGGGCGCATTATGCAGGGCCTGGTCTCGGAAGTAGCTGCCGACGTCGAACTCGCCAAGACCTACCGGGAGACTGTGGTGGCCAAGCGCGTCCGCGAGGTCACCGCCCTGGTGGAACGCGGCGTCGAACGCGGTGAACTGAGGGACGGGCTGGATCCGGTCCTGGTCACCGACCTCCTGCTGGGGCCCATCTACTACCGGCTGTTCCTCAGCGGCGAGCCACTGGACGGGGAGTTCGGAAGGCAACTCGTCGCCGCCCTTTACCCGGCCTTCGCCAAGAAGGCGCAGGCTTAAACCGGCAGTGCCGGACTGCGGGCAATTCACCCGCAACCCGGCACTGATTCCGCCCGGCAGACCCAAGGACTACTTCGTCCCGGGGCTGCGCACCAGCTTCTTGTTGGCGAACTCATTGAAGCCGAACCGGGCCAGTTCCCGGCCGAATCCCGAACCCTTGACGCCACCAAATGGCAGGTCTGCCGAGCTCTTGCTGGTGCTGTTGATCCACACCATGCCCGCTTCGAGCTCCCCCGCCAGCCGCTCAGCCTTGGCAGTATCGGCTGTGAAGATGCTGGAGGACAGGCCGAACGGCGAGTTGTTGGCCAGTTCCACCGCTTCCTCAACGGAGCCGACACGGTAGACGACGGCAGCCGGCCCAAACAGTTCCTCCGCGAAGGCCCGCATGTCCGTCGTGACGCCGGCCAGGACCGTTGCCGGGTAGTAGGCGCCGGGACCGTCGGGACGCTGACCACCCAACAGCAGGGAAGCCCCCTTGGCCACGGCATCCTGGACCAGTTCATCGAGTTCTTCCACCCCTGCCAGGGACGAGAGTGGCCCGAGCTTGGTCTCTGGACTGGTGGGGTCCCCCAACTGCCACCCCGCCATCGCGTCGACGAACTTCGGCAGGAACTCGTCGTAGACGCTGTCCGCCACAATGAACCGCTTCGACGCCGTGCAGGCCTGGCCGCCATTGCCGAGACGGCCCACTGCAGCGGCACTGGCTGCAGCATCGATGTCGGCGTCGTCCAGCACGATGAAGGGGTCCGAACCGCCCAGTTCCAGGACGCACTTCTTCAGGTTCCGGCCGGCTACCTCGCCCACAGCCGCCCCTGCCTTTTCGGAGCCGGTGAGCGACACTCCCTGCACGCGCCGGTCAGCGATGGCGGATGCCACCTGGGCTGACGAAATGAAGGCGTTGGCGTACACCCCGTCCGGCAGCCCGGCCTCGCCCAGGACACGTTCAATGGCCAGGGCCGACTGCGGGCAGTTGCGGGCGTGCTTGAGGATGATCGTGTTCCCGAGCGCAATGTTCGGGGCCGCGAACCGTGCCACCTGGTAGTACGGGTAGTTCCACGGCATGACCCCCACCAGCGGACCGATGGGTTCGGTGCGGACCACTGCCGTTCCGGGCCCCTTGATGGTCAGTTCCTCGTCCGCGAGGTACTCCTCGAGGTGGTCGGCGTAGTGCTGGTAGATGGAGGCTACCAGTTCCACCTCTCCCCTGGCCTGCGCGATCGGCTTGCCCATCTCAAGGGTGAGCAGCTTGGCCAATTCATCGGCCTGTTCCCGGTGGATCTCCGCGGCCCGGGTGAGGACGGCCCGGCGCTGTTCCAGGGGTGCGGTGCGCCAGGACCGGTAGGCCGCGGCGCTGCGTCCGATCAGGTTGTCCAGATCGGCGTCGGAGATCTCCGGGTATTCTGCGGTGGCATCCCCGGTGGCCGGATCTGTGGTGGTGTACACACCCATGGTCTGTTCTCCTTTGTGGTGGAAGCTGGTGGATCGGTGCCGTGTCAGGCGGCGACGGCGGCGGCCGGCTTGAGCTCGAAGCCGCGGTATCCGTTGGCGGTGACGTCCTCGAGGACACCGCGGTAGTTCCCCAGGCCGCCCAGGTAGAACAGCACACTGGGCTTCTTGCCTGGGACGTTGGCGCCGAAGATCCAGGACTCAACCTTGGTGAAGACCGTCATGTTCGCGATCGTGGTGCACAGTTCGGTCCATTCGGCCTCTGCCTCCGCCGTAGGTTCGATGGCCTGGATGCCGGCGCGTTCGGCGTATTCGATGGTCTCGCTGATCCATTCGACCTGGGTTTCAATGCTCGGCGGCAGGTTGGTGAACGGGCCGTTGGGTCCCAGAACCATGAACCAGTTGGGGAAATTGGCGGTGGAAATACCCAGGTAGCTGGTGGGCTGGCCATCCCAGTGGTCATTGATGTTCAGCCCGTGGCGGCCGACTATCTCCATGCGGCGGTAGTTGCCGTCCACGGCGTCGAAGCCGGTGGCGAAGACGAGGACGTCCAGTTCATGCAGCACCCCGTCTTCGGTGACCACACCCTTGGCCGTGACCTCGCGGATGGGGTTTTCCTTGATGGCTACCGCCTCGACGTTGGGCCGGTTGAAGACCTGGAAGTAGCCGTCGTCGCAGAGCGGGCGGCGGGCGAACAGCCCGGTGGGCGTCAGTTTGCGTGCAGTCTCCGGATCTTCGATGATCTGGCTGATCTTGTTGCGGATGAAGGCTGCCGCAGTCTCGTTGGCTTCCTCGTCCGTCGCGATGTCGCTAAAGGTTTCGAACATGAAGCGGAAGCCACCGCCGTATTCCCAGGCCTTTTCGTAGACCCTGCGGCGCTCTTCGTCGGTGACACTCATCGCGGGAACGGTGCTTTCCTCGAATCCGAACGCCACGCCTGAGCGCTTAACCTGTGCCCAGATGTTGTCGTAGTCGGCCTTGATCCCGGCGATCTGCTCTTCTGTGGCCGGGCGCTTGCCCACTGGCACTGAGTACTGCGGGGTCCTGACGAACACCGTCAGGTGCTCCACCTCCGGAGCCAGGGCAGTAATGACCTGCTGGCCGGTGGAACCGGTACCGATCACACCCACCCGGCGTCCGGCCAGCGACTTGCCCTCGGGCCAGGCCGCCGTGTGGATGGTCTCGCCCTCGAACGTGTCGATGCCGGGGAGGTTGGGGAAGTTGATGGCCGAGAGCAGCCCGACGGCGTTGACCACATAAGTTGCGCGGTAGACGGCGCCGCCGCTGGTGGTGACCTCCCACAGCTGCTCGTCCTCGAGGTAGACAGCGGACTTTACCTCGGTGCCGAAGCGGAAGTGGCGGCGGAGGTCGAACCGGTCCACCACCCCTTCCAGGTACTCAAGGATCTCCGGCTGCGTGACGTAGGTGTGCTTCCATGTACCGTCCTGCAGGAGGTCCTTGTCGAAGGAGAAACGGTAGACGTGGCTTTCGGTGTCCGAAAGCGCGCCCGGGTAGCGGTTCCAGTACCAGGTGCCGCCGGGACCGTCCGCTTTGTCGAAGCCGACAACGGTCATGCCTTGCTCGTTGGCAAACTTGTGTACGGCGTAGATGCCGCCGAAGCCGGCGCCGATAACCACGGCGTCAACGGTCTGGATGGTGCCGGCAGTTTGGTTAATGCTCTGTGCAGTCATGGCGAACTCCTTTGATCGTTCCGATGCAGGGGGATGAGTGGTGTGGGTGCGCGTTATTCCGCGTACCAGGCGGCGAGCTTTCCGAACTCCTGGGCAACGAGCGCCGAGCGCCCTGCCAGGAACGGGTAGACGTGCTGCTGGCCTTCGCCGATGGACAGGGTGACGTCCACGCCGGCGGCCTTGGCCCGCTCTTCGAGCCGGGTGGCGTTGTCCAGCAGGGACTCCACGCTGCCCGCGGTGATGTAAAGCCGCGGGAAGCCGCTGAAGTCGCCGTACAGCGGGTTGGCCAGCGGGGTTTTCGGGTCGATCGATCCGCCCAGGACACCGGCAATCATGCCTTCCAGCAGCTCCGGGGTGATGAGGGCGTCGGTGTCATTGTTGGTGACCAGGGTTTCGCCCTTGTTTTCCATGTCCAGCCACGGCGAGAAGGCGATGACCCGGCCTGGGGCTTCCTTGCCCTGTTCCTTGAGCGCCAGCGCGATGGCGATGGCGAGGTTGCCGCCGGCCGAGTCCCCGATAGTGGTGATGTTCTCCGGTGCGATCCCGGAGGCGACCAGCGCGTCGAAGGCCGCAACGCCGTCGTCCACCTGGGCCGGGTGCTGGAACTCGGGTGCACGGCGGTAATCCAGGACGAAACTTACGGAGCCCAGCGCCTTGGCGACGTGCGCGGCCAACTTGCGGTGGCTGGAGGCAGAGCCGACGGCGAATCCGCCGCCGTGGGTGTAGAGGAGGACCTTGGTGGTGTCCGCGCCCTGCGGAAGGCACCAAATACCGGGAACTCCGCCGACGGTGTCCTCGCGGTACGTCACGCCCTCGGGCTCGACGGTGGGCTGGTGCCACTCATCGAAGATGGACCGGAACAGGCGCATGGTCAGGTCCGGCGTGGCCTCCATGATCCGCGCCCAGTCGGCGTACAGGTCGCGCAGTACGTCCTGGGTTTCGGCACCGGCGGGGGCGGTGGTCTGCTCAACAACATTGGCGGTCATGATGGTCTCCTTTGACTCTGGTCTGGACTGCCGGCGGCCCGCTGCTCCAGCGGCCGCCCCGGCGTTGATTCAAAGGTAGGGGTGTGTTCCATGCCACAGGTGTTCCAATGTGAAACAATCGCCCGCCCCATAAATTGATACCCGAAGCGGCGGTAATGAGTGGCTGAATTGGTATTGGAAGCTACACCAATAGTTGGCCATGATTGGTTGATACCCATTTGCCCCAATGAAGAGGTGTACCCGCATGCACGCATTTGCCGTCCAGCCAGACGATGCAACCATCCACGACCTGGAGCTGCCGACGCCGCAGCCTTCCGGCCGGGAGGTCCTCCTGAAGGTGCTGCGCGCGGGGGTCTGCCACACTGACACGCATTTGCGTGAAGGCGGCTACGACCTTGGCAGCCGCGGACAGATGAGCCTCAAGGACCGCGGCATCGAGTACCCGATGGTCCTGGGCCACGAAGTGGTGGGAATCGTGGAACGGGCAGGTGCCGATGCCACCACCGTCCGCCCTGGCGATACCCGCCTTGTCTACCCGTGGATTGGCTGCGGTGAATGCCGCCAGTGCCGGAACGGCCACGACAACCGATGCGCTGCCGGCCGGAACCTGGGCGTCGCCCGTCACGGCGGCTACGCGGAATACATCATGGTGCCCGACGAAAAGTACCTCATCGACATCGAAGGCCTTGATCCGAGCTGGGCGGCCACCCTGGCCTGCTCCGGCCTCACGGCCCACAGCGCGGTGGACAAGGTCCTTCCCCTTGAACCGGATGAACCCGTCGTCGTCTTCGGCGCCGGCGGGCTGGGCCTGACGGCCATCGCCGTCCTGCGCGCACGCGGCCACAAGAACATTTGCGCCGTGGACGTCGCTGAGCGCAACCTTGAACTCGCCCGGGACATGGGCGCCACCAGCACCGCACTGTCGGGTCCCGGCAAGGACGCCCGGGACATTAGCCGGGCGGCCGGCGGCGCCCCCAGCGCAGTCATCGATTTCGTCAACAACGGCGCCACTGCCACTGCCGCCTTCGACATCCTCGCCAAAGCCGGGACCATGATCCAGGTGGGCCTCTTTGGCGGCGAGGTCACCATTCCGACGGCTATGCTGGCGTTGCGGATGATCCGGATCGAAGGCAGTTTCGTGGGAACCCTGGCGCAGCTGCGGGACCTGGTTAAAATCGCCAAGGCGGGCAAACTGCCCAGCATCCCGGTGTCCGAAAGGTCCCTGACAGCCGCCGAAGTGTCACGCGCCCTGGACGACCTGACCAGCGGCGGGGTTGCTGGACGCATTGTCCTGACTGCTTGAGAATGGGAAAGTGATCGACAAGTCACACCGCGAGGACGCGGTCCGGTCGGCCCGGGAGCGGCTCATACGGAAGGCCTCCTCCGGGCTTCCGTTCCGGCGTCCCTTGTGCCCGAGGAAATCGAACAGAGCTGGCGGCGTTCCGTTTCGCACCACGTAAACCCCACAGGTGGGCCGCACATCCTCGGCGAAATCGATCCGGACAGTGCCATCCTGCGGGCCGCGGGCAGAATCCTGGACCAGTGGCAGGACAACCTGACGGACACCCGCATGGCGCTCTTCCTGGCAGACGAGGAGGGGCGGATTGTTTCGCGGCGCATCATCGACGCCCAGGACACCCGGACCCTGGACAACGCCTACGCCGCGGAAGGTTTTGTCTTTTCCGAAAAGGCCCTGGGAACGAATGGGCTGGGGACCCCCATCGAAGGGCGCGGCGTGGTGTTCGTCCGCGGGACCGAGCATTTCAACGACGCCCTGGCGCAACTTGCCTGCGCCGGCGCCCCCATCAAACACCCCATCACCGGCCGGATCGTCGGTTCGCTCTCCATCGCCTCCCACGTTGATGCCGCCAGTCCGTTGATGGTCTCCATGGCGCGCCAGGCGGGCCACCAGATCGCGGAAGCACTGGAACTCATGGCCGATTCACGGAACCTGGAACTGGCCCGCACCTACCGCCGCTTCCAATCCTCCAAGAATCCGGTGCTGGTCATGAATTCGGAAACCGTCATGACAGACCTCCCCGCACTGGCCCACTTCGACGCAGAGTCGCACGCGTACCTGTGGGAGATGCTGCGCCGGCACCAGTGGGACCAGGACAAGGTACAGCTCGAGCTCCCGTTGCTCGGAACCGAAGCCGTGATCAGGCGGCTGGGCCGGCCGGGCCAGGACGCCATCTTCGCGCTCGAATTCACCAGGCCGGCAGGTGCGGAGGGCGCCGGACCGGAGACAGCCCGCACCCCGCAGAAAGCTGATGCGCCGGGACTCCGGGAGGTCCTGAACGGCCTGTCCTCGCGGCAGGCGCGCACCACGACGTCCTACAGCGCCCTTCAGCAGCAAATCTCGAAGGCCGCCGCCCTCGACGGGCTCATCCGGGTCATGGGCGGCCCCGGCGTCGGAAAGCGCCATCAGTCCTCAAAATGGCTGCGGCAGCGCGCCGGGCGCCAACCGGACACGTTTACTTCGGACGAGCTCACAAGCGACGCCTCGGCTTGGACCCGCATGCAGGCCGCCTTGGCGGAAGGGCGCGGCGTGATTGTCGAGGGAAAGACCGTCCCGGACGGGCTGCTGGAGCGCCTGATCACATTTGCCAGGGCGGGCGCCCCGGGCGCCCACCCCGGCGCACGCGTCATCCTCACGCAGCGGCCAACAGGCTGGGAGGGCCAGGGTGAAGAGGTTCCAGGCCTGCCCGTGCCCGTGTACGTTCCTTCCCTGGGTGACGTGCGGGAAGAACTCCCCGAAATTATCCGGGAGGTATCCGCCGAGCTCTTCCCCGGTGTCCAGGCCCCACGGTTCTCCCCGGCCGCACTGCAGTGCCTGTTTGCCTGGCGCTGGCCGGGCAACGTCGGGGAACTGGCCCGGCTCCTTGCCGCGCTGCGGCATTCGGCCGGGAACGGCCTGGTGGAGACCAAGGACCTGCCCACCGCGATGCGGCAAACGTCCCTGCCATCGCTGAGCCGCTACGAGCAGTCCGAACGCGATGCCATTGTGTCCGCCCTGGCGGAAGCCGAAGGCAACAAGTCCCGGGCAGCGGAGATTTTGGGCATCGGGCGCACCACGATGTACCGCAAAATGCGTTCCCTGAAGATCAACGCGGACGAACGGATGATCCTCCCCGGCGCGTAAGCAGACTCCGCTCACTGCCACACATAAAGACGGGCTCCCGACACTGCGTCGGGAGCCCGTTTTCACGTCGGGGGTCAGTCCATCATGGCGCCAACGTTGCGCACCGGCGGCGCGGTGTGGTCCTGCACCACCTGGAAGTTCCCCGAATCCTGCAATGGCATGCCCAGCAGTTCGGTGGGGGTTCTGGACGTCTCACGCATTCCCATCACGGCGACAGCGGCAATGCCGGCTGCGACCGTGCCGAAGATCGCTACCGGCAGCCATCCGGACGGCACCGGTACCAGGAGCATCGCAGCGACCATCGGGGCGAAGCCTGCCAGCAGATTGCCCAGCTGGTTGCTGACGGCCATGCCGGAGAAGCGGACCGGTGCCGGGAACTGCTCAGCGAAGAACGAGGTCCATACGCCGTTGTAGCAGCTGAAGAACAGCGTCATGTTGAGGAAGGCAAAGATGGCAATCAGGAGGACGTCCGTCGTCGAAATGGCCCACAGGTACCCGAAAAGAGTTAGGGCGCAGCCAACGGACGAAATCAGCATGGTCCGCTTCCTGCCGATGATGTCGGAAAGATAGCCGGCGGCCGGCAGGGTAATGATGGAGAGTGCGATGGCACCGGAAATGATTCCGAGCATGGCGCTGCGGTCCACCCCCGCAGAGGTGGCGTAGGACAGGCTGAACACGGCGAACAGCGTCTGCATCGCGGCCATGAGTGATGCCCCGGCAACACAGACCACGCTGCGCCAGTGGTGCTTGAACACATCACCCACCGGCAGCTTCCGCACCGCGCTGTCGTCCTTGGTTTCGGCAAAGACCGGCGTCTCCTCCAGGTGGCTGCGGACGTAGTACGCGATGATGACGACGACGGCGCTGAGCCAGAAGGGCACGCGCCAGCCCCAGCCGTAAAGGTGCTCGGCGGGAAGAAGCGCGACGGGAAGGAAGACGATGGTTGCCAGCGAGCAGCCGACGGCGTACCCCACCATCACGAAGCTGGTGAAGAAGCCGCGCCGCCCGGCCGGCGAATGCTCCACGGTCAGGGTGGAGGCTCCCGCAGATTCGGCCCCGGCCGAGAAGCCTTGGGCCACGCGGAGGACCACCAGCAACGCCGGAGCCAGCAGCCCCACCTGGTTGTACGTGGGAAGGCATCCGATGGCGAAGGAGGAGACGCCCATCAGGACCACGGTGGCGAGCATGACCCGTTTGCGCCCCAGACGGTCGCCAAAGTGGCCCATCACCACGGCCCCCACAGGCCGGGCAACATAGCCGACGGCGAACGTGGCGAACGACCCGATCAGGGCCACAGCCGGGTCCCCAGCTGGAAAGAACAGGACATTGAAGACGAGGGCGGCTGCCGCGCCGTAGACGAAAAAGTCGTAGTACTCCAGGGCGCTGCCAAGGAGCGCGGCAATCGCCGCGCGGCGGGGCGTCATCGCGGGCGGCGACGTCTTGGTGCTTGTCATATGTTTCTCCTTTGAAACAGCTCTTTCAGTGACTTACGTAGGGATGCCGACCGCTCGGCCGGGATTCCAAGGACAGCGAGCCGAAGTTTCCATGCGTGTGATGACGATCACGGCTTCCATATCAACGCTAGAGGCGGCTCACAGCCCGCGGTGTTCCAATGTGAAACAGCTGCGGTTTGCCGGCAGAATGGGGCTAACCGGCCGGACAGCAGGCATACCAGGTTGCGACGACCCAATTCTCGGAGTTCCAAGCTGTGTAGCATGGCCGCCAGCGTTTCGTTGCCGTTAGACGCGACTTCAGGCAATACGAGCGCCGAGCAACCCTGACAGGCCGGGCCTGGAGCGGGTGGATGAGGGGGCCCGAAACCCCACTGCGGCGGCACAGGGCCTCCCTTACTTACAGACCGAGAGCAACCTGGGGGGTTTGCGTTTGATCGAGCACGGCCTTGCGGGCGGATGTCACCAAGGTCGGTGCGTATTCGGACATCTCTAGAAGTTGCGGGGCGGAAGCTTGGAGCCCTCGACATGTGTTGCGCACTCTGATGTGTTTATGAAAGGGCGCCACAATCGGACCACGTGTGGACACTGTCCACGCCCTCTTTAGCAGGACAAAGAGCCGTTCCTAGCTCTCGCAGGCGAGCCGAAGATCCAACTCCCGGAACTCCCCATGGCGAGATCGCCGACATCATGTCGTTCCTCCCCCGGCACGTGAATAGGTGAAGGCCAATGCCGGCCCACCTAACAGAACCGGAACGAGGAAACACAAAACGCCCAATCCAGCAGGCGGAGTGCCCACCGGCCAGGGCACAGCCCCGCCACCCCACACACCTGCACAGGCTCCGCGGCAGCCAGGCTGGCGCTGCAGAACCAACTCTGCCCTCTTCAACAGAAGCGCAGACTCGTGTGGTCACAATAGACACCCCCTCACCAGGAGCGACCAACGCGAGGGCCGCCAGGGTTTCCTGGCACTGATGAACAGTCTCGACTGGCCAAGCCTCCGGAATACCGTCGAGCTGCTCGCCGGCGAGTCCACCCCGAGCCACGGGAGCGGAAGTCGGCCAAGGTCCAGCCGTTGTCGATTACACTTCCAGCACCCTTGCGTCACGCCGGCGTTGACGCAGCAGCCGCCGACACCAACCTAGGTGCAACGTCACAGTTGGCCGGGGATACACAGAAGCCTCGCCCCGACAACAAGACGCGGCCCACGTGGCGTCCCCGGCTACAGAGTTTCCCAGGTCATCTTGGACACGCTGGTGGTCTGATCAATCCGGGTATTAACTAAGGTGCCTGATGGTTGCCTGGAATAACAGTTATCGTCATTTGGAATTAATACACGGCACGTAGGTTCGCTTGCGTGAAAAGACCCACAGAGTCCGCCCGTACACCCACCACTGAACAAGAGTCCCACGTCTCCAGCCTGCAAAAGCTGTCAGCCTTCGCACGAGGCCGCAAACCGCTTGCCATCGTGGCGGCCAGCTGCACCCTCGCCGTTCTGGGCGGCGCCGGTATCGCAGCCGCCTCCACTATCCCCTTCGGCCAGCAGCAGGTCGGCTCCGAGGATGATAAGGGCGAGCAGATCTCCTCGAACCAGGAGATCAAGCCCATCGGCGAGCGCCTGATGACACCCTTCGGAAAGATCATGGGCTCGACCGTCAGCCCGGACGGCCGCTACCTCGTCGGGACGAGCACTGACCGTTCCGTGGACCTACAGGTCTTCGACCTCACCACCTACAAGCCCGTAGCCGCCGCCGGCACCCAAGCTGCCACCGCATTTGCCACCGCCGCGTCCAACGCCGGGTACGCGGACATGGCCTACCAGCACATCACGGACGGATCCGTGGGCCAGGATGGGCCGGTCTTTTCGCCCAACGGCAAATTCCTCTACGAACCTGTCGCGACCGGGATTGTCCGCTACCCGTTCAACCCGGACGGCTCGCTGGGCGCCGGTACGAAGATCAACATCCCCAACGCCGGTGACAAGCAGGCCCTAACCGCCGGCATGGCATTCTCTCCCGACGGCTCGACGCTCTACGCCGCCGTGAACGGCCAAAACACCGTCGTCGCGATCGACCCCGTCGCCGGCACGATCAAGCAGACCTTCGGCACGGGTATCGCCCCGCGCCAGCTGAAATTCGTTGGCACCCGGCTCTACGTCTCCAACGAAGGAGGCCGCCCGGCCCTCCCGGGGGAGCCGACCATGAACTCCTACGGCACAGACGTCCCGTCAGACACCAACCTGGGGACCTCCACAACGGGAACGGTCAGCGTCGTCGACACGGCCAACGCCTCGGCGCCGGTTGCTTCGATCGACGTCCAGCTGCATCCGACCGCGATGTTCCTCGACGGCGCCACGCTGTACGTTGCGAACACCAACAGCGACACCGTCTCCGTGGTGGACACGGCCAGCAACAAAGTCCTCCAGACCATCGCCACACAGCCCTGGGCCTCTTCCCAGGTGGGCTACGAGCCCACCGCGATCACCATGCAGGGCGACCACCTCCTGGTCTCGCTCGGCCGGGCCAACGCGGTCGCGGTCTACAGGGTCAACAAGCAGGACCCGAAGGACCCAGCACGTTACATCGGCCTGCTGCCCACGGACTACTACCCGGGCAACGTCACCGCGGTCAGCGGCAAGATCGTGGTCACCAACGTCCGCGGCGTCGACGCGCGCGGACCCGAGGTGACCATCAACGAGGGCCCGAACACCACGGCTGCGACCGGGCACGGCACGCACTCCACCACGGCCTCGCTTACCAAATTCACCCTGCCCAGCGATGAAGAGATCCAGAAGAACACCGAAACCGTCTTCGAACAGAACGGTTGGGACGGCAGCTCGGTCAAGGAAGCGACGGCTGCTGAGGCCGCCAAGATCCCGGCAGTCGCCGTGCCGAAGCGGATCGGGGATTCGTCGACTATCAAGCATGTGTTCCTGATCGTCAAGGAAAACCGCACCTACGACCAGGTGTACGGCGACATGAAGCAGGGCAACGGCGATGCCTCCCTGGCACAGTTCGGCGCGAAGGTCACCCCGAACCAGCACGCTCTTGCCACCCAGTTCGGTCTCTACGACAACACCTACGACATCGGCACCAACTCCGCCGAGGGCCACAACTGGATGATGCAGGGCGACGACCCGGCCTACACCGAGACCAGCGCAGGTGAGTACAAACGCTCCTACGACACCGAGGACGACGTCCTGGGCCACCAGCGCTCCGGCTTCCTCTGGACCGCGATCAAGGACGCAGGCAAAACCGCCAGGAACTACGGCGAGTTCGACTCCGAGGAAGGCAAGCCCGCCGGCGCGACCTGGCAGCAGTACTACTGCGCCGCATCCAGCACCATGGCCGGCGGTGACCCGGCCCAGCTCTTCACCCCCGCGCTGCAGATGCACGCCAGCTCGGCCATCCCATCCCTGAACGAGATCACGGACCCTAACGCGGCACCCTTCGACACTTCGGTGCCGGACATCTACCGCTATGCAACCTGGAAGCAGGACTTCGAGAAGAACGGCCCCAAGAACTTCCAGATGACCTGGCTCTCCAGCGACCACACCGGCGGGACAGCCGACCCCGAAGCCCAGGTCGCCGACAACGACCTGGCCGTGGGCAAGATCGTGGACGAGATCTCGCACTCGCAGTACTGGAAGGACTCGGCGATCTTCATCGCCGAGGACGACAGTCAGAACGGCACCGACCACGTCGACGGCCACCGTGCCCCGGTCCAGGTCATCAGCCCCTACGCTGTGCACGGCAAAACGGTCAGTACTTTCTACTCCCAGATCAACATGGTCCGGACTATCCAGCAGATCCTGGGTACCCAGCCGCTGAACCAGAAGGTCGCCGCGGCCACCCCCATGTTCGATGCCTTCACCAACAAGCCCGACCTGACACCGTACTCTGCGGTCCCGAACCAGGTCCCGCTCACCGAGGGTGTCAAAACCGCACCCGCCTGCGGTCCCGACACCCTGGGCCAGACCGGAGCCGATGCCGCCGCGGTAAACGACGCCGCGGCCAAAGCCACCGCCGTCCCGGCCCCGATGAAGGACACCGCCGAAAAGTGGGACGACTGGTCCGAGAATCAGCACCTGACAGGTAACGGTGCGAAGGAAGACTACGCGGACCCCAACCTGTTCAACCGCTGGACCTGGTACCAGGCCCACAACTGGGCAACCCCCTACCCTGGAGATGAGAAGATCTACGGACCCGACGACGTCCCGGGTATCCCCGCCGGATCGACCAACCACGAGGACGGCTGACCATGCTCCTGACCGCCGGTCGGCCCACGGCCCTCCCGTGCGAAGCCTGAACAGCGACTAGGACGTGCTGAGAGGGTCCCGGCTCCACGTTGAGCTGGGACCTTTTCTATGTCCCACGGACTGCTACCCGAATACTTCAATGCCCTCAGAGGCCCAGAATCACTACCATATGGGGCGGCGACGGAACGCCGCACCGCAACTTGTCACAGCATGATTGGAGCGATCCGAGGATGGTGGGGATACCGACCCGCTCCGTCGGCAGGAGGCGTGGGTTTCGGCATGAGACTCCCTCAGCTTTCCAGCGATGTCTTGGCCGATCAGCTCGTGGATGTCGCGGAATTCACGCATGCGCACTGGTTCTTCGGCAATCTACTTGAAGTCCTCGTCAAGGTTCCCCCACAGACTGGCCGCAGCTGAGACGAGCGGTTCCCCGGTCCTTTTCGGGGCTCAGCCAACCTGGCATGAGCCGAAGCGAATCACTGGTGATGCTCACGGCCTTCCTGGGAGTTACCGTCCTGGGCGTCCTCCCGGGCATCGTTGTCGCCGTCGATCTCGCAATCCGGGCTTCCTGCGGCGGCCTTGGGACCCGTACCGTACCGAACTCGTAGACGTCCACGGAATCCCCGGCTACCACGATGCGAGCCACCATCCGGAGGGCGACCGCATCCCCGGGCTGCTGATCCTGCGCCTCGACACACCGCTGTTCCGGCAACGGCGCCCTCCTGGGAACGTTCGTGCGGGACACGTTGGACGCAGCACCGCCAGGCACCGAACGCGTGGTGCTGGCAGCCGAAACCGTAACCGGAATCGACACCATGGCGTTCGACGGAATTGGTGCAGCTGGACGAATACCCCACAGGGAGCCAGGCGGTGCGCTCCTTCCAACGGAAACGCTGAGCCGAAGCGGACGACAGCCTTCCCGACCGCCAACACCGTGCCCTGGGCACAGTTCACACCTGCCGGCCAGGCCATGGCTTCGGGAAGAAACTGCACCAGCAGCATCGCCAAGGACCTCCGCCGAGGCAATTGCCGTGCCCACGCGAGGTCACCTTCTGCGGTTCGAACTCCGCTCAGCCGTCGGCCGCCCATCCCGAACATGGTGTGCATGAGGAGCCTCTGTTCACTATGCCGCCACATCCGGTTAATTACCGCTTAGTAACTTGAGAGCTCCTGTTGAGACCCCAACCTTAAGAGGCCCCCACAATGAGCTCCACAGCAACCCGCTCCCTCACAATGACGGCGGGGCGTCACCGCCGTGCGGTTATCACCGCACTGGCCGTGTCCCTCCCCTTCGCTTTCCTCACCCCGGCAGGCCCGTCCTCCGCAGCGCCCACAGCGCCCGCACCCGATCAGCAGGCCGCAGCGTCAACGACCGGTCATCTCGATCTCGGAGCGGCAGATCAGCCCGAGACGCGGAACGTGACAACACTGGCCCCGGGCCTGACCCGGACCACCATCACCCGTGGCACTCCCAACCAGGACTTCTTCTGGACTGCCGAAGTCGCGGTCCCGTCAACCTCCCCGGACCCGGACGCCCCGGCCTCAGCGCTGTCCACCCAGGCGCAGGCCCAGAAGGTCGCCGACAAGCTCAACGCCGCGGGCCTCATCGCCCGGGTCGAGCACGTCCAGTCACCCCAGCTCGCCGACGCCGGCGGGGACCTCGGCTACCGGGTCCGTGTCGGCCAGTTCGGGACCAAGGCCGACGGCACCGGCACCGTCGATCAGATCAAGGCTGCCGGTTACAAGGCCTCGGTGATTTACACCGGCTGGGACGGCGACGCCGGCACCAGCGAGGACGACCGCGGACCCTGGAACCTGCAGGTGCTGACGATTGACCCGAAAGAATTCAAGGGCGACCTCACCGCCTCGTTCGGCCCCAACCTCGAAAACCGCGAAACCACAAGCCAACTGTCCGCCGCCACCGGCGCCCTGGCCGCGGTGAACGGCGGGTTCTTCACCATGGACCCGGCAGCAGGCGCTCCCGGCGACCCCGCCGGCGCCGCCGTCCACGACGGCAAGGTCATCAGCGAACCCGTCGGCGACCGGCCCTCACTGGTCCTGGACAAGAACGGCACCTCCATCCAGCGGCTGCACTGGCACGGCGCCGTCTCCGCGCCGGGCGCCCCCGAACTCCCGCTGGACGGCGTCGACCGGGTCCCCGGGCTGATCCGCAACTGTGGCGGCACCAATGACACCCCAACCAACCTGCCCCTGCACGACTTCACCTGCACAGACGCGAACGAGATCGTCTCCTTCACCCCCGAATACGGCCCCGCCACCCCGGCCGGCCCCGGACTCGAAGTCGTCCTTGACGCCCAGGGAACCGTCACCGCCGTCAACCACACCCGAGGCACCGCGGTGCCCGCCGGCGGGCAAACAGTGCAGGCAATCGGCACCGACGTCGACAAGCTCGCCGCCCTCGCCGTACGGGGCAAGAAGCTGAAGGTCGACACGGATCTACTCACCGAGAACGGCAAGACCCTGACGACCACCCCGACGACAGACGTCGTCAACGGCGGCCCGACCCTGGTCCAGAATGGCCAGCTGGACGTCACGGCCAAGCGCGACGGCATGGTCCGGACCAATGACAGCAACAGCTTCTTCTACGGCTGGGTCCACAAGCGCAACCCCCGCACCTTCGCCGGCGTGGACGCCCAGGGCCGCACCCTGGTCGTCACCGCCGACGGCCGCCAAACCACATCCCTGGGCCTAAGCCTGAACGAAGAAGCCCACGTGGCAAAGTCCCTCGGCATGGTCAATGCCATGAACCTGGACGGCGGCGGATCAACCACCATGGTCCAGGGTGGCCAGGTGGTGAACTCCCCCTCGGACGTCACGGGCGAACGCCCCGTCGGGGACGCCCTCCTGCTCCTGCCCGGCCGCAAGACGTAGGCAGGAACCGGGGGCGGCGGAAAGGCGTGCTCAGGGAACGGAGCGCGCCTTTCCGTGTCTTTGGGCAGCCACTTGTCAACGAGCTTCTTGCCGCACTTCGTCGTTGAAGCTGGGCTAAGGGGACACTCGCGACCATTTTCGGCTGGCGGCAGGGACGGCCGCGGCGGGCGCGAACAGCCGACCGAGCGCTGCTGGGTAAGTAGGGGCTGGCACTGTCCAAGCCTTCCCGGCCACGAGGGCCAGTCATAAAATTGCGGGGCTGGGCGACGGTGCCATCACAGGTCTGGCCGGGCCCGGTGCCGAAGGCGGCCCCTGACCTCTAACCTCGTCCCGAATCGGATGCGGAAAATGCGCACGAAGAATCACGTTTGGACGCCGCCGGCCCTCGGCCTGGCCCTCGTTCTATCCGGCTGCACCTATTCCCCTGATGAGCCAAAGCCCTCGTCAAGCTCACCCAGTCCCTTCGCTCCCCTGGAAAATCAGATCCAGCTGTTCATGGACGAGGGCGCGGTGGCCACCGTCGTACAGGTCCGCTGGCCCGAGGGCGAGTGGTCCAGGGCCTACGGCGTGCGTGACCTCGAATCCAAGGCCCCGGCACAGCCCACAGATCGGGCCGAGGTCGCCAGCGTCACCAAAACGATGACAGCCGTAACCGTGCTGAAACTCGTGGACGACCACCTCATCGGCCTCGACGATCCCGTCAACGACATCATTCCCGGGTTCACATCCGCGCTCAAACCCCCGGGCCCCATCACCGCGAGGCAACTGCTCAGCCACACATCGGGGATCCCCGAGGTCAACGATGCCCTGCCCAAGGATGTCGACTTCCGCCCCGTGCTCTCACAGACACTCACCATGGAACGGGGCCTGGAACTGGCAGGCACCCTCCCCTGGGCCCCGGCCAGTGTCGGAACCTTCAAGTATTCGAACACCAACTACCTCGCCCTTGGTCTCCTCGTCCAGACACTGCGGCACAAGCCCTTCGTCCAGGTCATGCAGGAGGAGGTCTTTGACCCCCTCGGTCTGAAGCACACCAGCCTTGACCATCTCGACCCTCACGAGAACGGGCTACTGCACGGTTACGTAACCCTCCGCGGAGAACGCATCGACACCACAGACAACACCTTCACTGTCGGCAACCCGGCTGGTGGCGCGGTATCGACCATGGAAGACCTGAACCTCCTCCTGGCCGGCATCTTCCAGGGGCGGGCCGTCTCTCCGACCTCGCTAAAGGAGATGAAAACCAGCCCCGGCTTTGGCCCGTACGGGCTGGGCGTCTGGGAGCACGCGGACGGATGCTCGAAAGAGTCAAGACACGAGGGCCTGGGCTCGTTCGATGACTACCAGACGGTAGCAGTGAGCAGCGCAGACGGCCTCTACCAGGCAGCAATGACAGTCACAACTCCACCAATGCCCACCGAATTCGAGGATCCTTCCACTGCGAACAAGCGTGATCTCCTCAACGGCCAAATCGAGTCAACGCTCAACGAGACCCTCGACCGGCTCTGCACACCCGCCAACTAAAGACCGTCCAAGCCCCGCTGACGCAGCCTGCGCCATCCTCCATAGCATTGGAAGAGCCCCGGGACGCCAAGATGCAGACCTTGTCTATCGGATCCGACGAGGTCCAGCTACCGATATTGAGGAAACTTTTTTGGATTGTCGACGGACAGCAGGTCGTGGTGGAAAGCGATGTCTGGGATGCTGGAGCCAGGTCACGATCCTTCAGGAATCTCTGCTGATGCATCATGGCTGCCAACGATCTATTCAAGCGTTTCAGGAACATAATTGAAGTGGGCTGGGATACACATTCTCGAAGAGGAGCGGTCATGATCCAGGCCCTGCTGTGCAGGCTCAATATTGGGCACCATTGGCTGGCAGAAACCGACTCCGATGGAGGGTTCCGTCGGCGCTGTACTAAGTGCGGAAGGTATGACCAGAACGCCAAATGGTCGGGGCACCTGTCGGCGCACGACCGCCCAGGCAATAAATGGGGGCCGGTTCCCGATTAGATGAGCAGGCTGCGGCACTGGCCGGCCCACTAATCCAAGGATCCCTGGCAGCGCCGGGGCGTGTTCTGCCGGTAAGACAGGCTGACGCCACGCCATCGACTGGTCGATTTGGATGGTTGCGTGCACCTCTCCGCGCGGAACGGGCTTCCACACATCCAGCTTCCTCGATGACTGTGTTCTGGTGGCGGTGGACGAAGAAGCCCTTCGGCCATGATTGTCCTCTCCTGAAAATGCGCAAGCGAGCACTACAAGCGCCGGCACTGCCCTTGCCAGATGTCCCACAGGTAGCCGAACGTCCATCTCACCGTCATGTGCGCCTGGTAGCCTCCGGTCCTGGATGAGCTGATCACAGACCGGACCCTGGCCGCTCCTGCCAGGGACTTGGCTGGCCGGGTAGGTTACGACCCCTTTTCCTCGGCGTCCCTGTTCCGATTCCTACGCTGGGTGTGAAGACCGTCGTCCCGGACAAAGGCGAGCGCGTCCAGGTCAAGTGGCGGGAGGACTTCGATGCCGTTGATGAATGCTTCAAATTCCATCTCCGGCATCCCCGCCGTTGCGCCAGTAATACAGCCAGAGCTCCGTGAGCGAAAGGTCGTCTTGCTCTAGAAGTACCCTTGCCAAACGTCTGGGTCCATATTTAGATGCTGGAATCGACGGTGAACGACCTCAAGAGGCCTTGGCCCCTATATGCCCACCCACGAAGGTCGGCGAAAGGTCAAGTGTCGGCTCCCTGAAGCAGCCCGGGGAGTGTCCGGCTCCAAGCCAGTTCGATGCATCGATGAACCGCCGGCTCCTAGGATTAAAGGGTGGACCTTTCGCATTTGGGCGCTCCGATCGGACCGATGACTCGCATCCACGGCGGGTTCGCCAACCGGATGTACAGGCTCGACACGGATCAGGGATCGTTTGCGGTGAAGGAGTTGAACCTTGACGACCGCCGCATGACCTATCCGGTCCAGGACGTGTTCACTTTTGAGCGGGCGGCCTTCGTTGCCGGCATTCCAATGCCAGAGCCGATCTCGGCCAGCCACGGGACGCTCGTTCACCGATGGGTCGAGGGCGAGAAGGTGCCCGAAGCGCCAGTGTCAGCGGCGTACGCCTTTGAGATAGGTGAGATCCTAGCGCGCATCCATACACTCCACAGCGGCTGGAACCCTCCGCCGATCCAGGACCACATGCCAAGGAACTGGTCCGTGCTGGCCCGGCAGGCGAAGGCAACCGGACAGCCCTGGGCCGACGAGCTCGCCTCCCACGTCGAGACCTTCCTCACGATCACCAACTTCGTTAACACCAGCGGACGGCCGGGCCCCGTCGTGCTGACCCACAGGGACATTCAACCCTGGAACCTGCTCGTTCAAGAGGGCCGGCCGGTGGTGCTCGACTGGGAGCTCTCGGGGATGCTCGACCTATCCAGTGAGCTTGGCTCGACCGCACTGTGCCTCGCCAAAGGACCTGGCCTTGACGACATCAAGCCCGCAATTTTCCGGTCGGTTCTCGACGGCTACGTCGCGGGCAGCGGAGCGCTGCCGCCGCCAGGTCCACACTGGTTTGCATACATGATCAGCGCGTGGCTGGCGCACACGAGATGGAACATCCTCAGATGTCTCGCCGGTGTGGAGACGACCACTGGCCCTGGCCTCGCGCTATCGCACGAAGCCGTACGCAACGGGATACGCGGCCTTCCCGACCTGTTCGAGCGGCTTCCCGAGCTCGAGGCGTTACTCCTGCAAGATTGACCTGCATTATTGCCTGTGCCGGCTACAGGAAGTCTGCCGATCTCACGTCGGCAGACTTCCCGGGCATCACAAGGGTGGGAAATGCTTGCACTCTCCCCGTCACCGCGGCTGCTCTTGGAGGGGTTCCCGAGACCGGGCGTCCAGCCAGGCGGGAACCCGTTCGGAGAGGATGGGTTTGCTCCACAGGAAACCCTGCGCCCGGGTCACGCCCAGACGCCTCAGTTCATCGAGTTGGGTGGGCGTTTCAACGCCTTCGGCGATGACGTCAAGTCTGAGGCTTTTCGCCATGCCAAGGACCAGTTCGATGACCGTTCCGGCCCGGGGGTCTTCTCCGAGTTCCTCGATGAACGTGCGGTCAATCTTCAACGTTTTCGCTGTCAACCACTTCAAGTAGCTAAGGGACGAGTAGCCTGTGCCGAAGTCATCGATGGAGAGACAAACTCCCAGGCGTGAGAGGCGTCGCAGGGTTTCCCTGGGCAGGTCCGGTTCATCCATGAGGACCGTTTCGGTGATTTCCAGGTGAACTGCTCCAGAGTCGATGCCCGTCTCCCCGATCGCAGCTTCGACGACGTCAGGGAAATTCTTCGCCACCAACTGGCGCCCGGAGATATTCACGGCCATCGTGAGGTTCGCTGCGCCGCTTGTCTGATTTCGCCAGAGCTGCCCTTGGCGCAGTGCTTCGTGCAGGACCCAGGTGCCGATCGGAATGATAAGGCCGGTCTCCTCGGCGATAGGGATGAAGGCTTCCGGGGATATGAGACCGTGGTCCGGGTGCTCCCACCGCAGAAGTGCCTCGAAACCCAGAGTCGCGCCCGAATCAAGGTCGATGATCGGTTGATAGTCCAGGCGCAGTTCCCCCCGCTCCAAGGCCAATCGCAGGTCCGATTCCAGGTCCAAGCGTCCGCTGGCCCGTCGGGTCATACGGGAGTGATAGATCGCGGAGGCGTCTCCACCGGCAGATTTCGCCCGGTACATGGCAGTGTCCGCGCCGCCCAACATGGTCTGGGCGGTGTCATCGGGCCCGGCAAGAGCGATGCCGACGCTGACATTCAGGAAGATCTGCCGCTCGTCGACCTCGAAAGGGGCCCGGATGCATTCACGGATCCGGCCTGCTAGCACCTGAGCGGCGCGCATGCCCATGTTCTCGCAAACGATGATGAATTCATCGCCCCCGAAGCGGGCCACTGTGTCACCGGCCCGCACCGCTTTCTTCAGGCGCTCACCGACGAGCATCAGGATTCTATCTCCACCGCTGTGGCCAATACCGTCGTTGACCAGCTTGAACCGGTCAATGTCGACAAACATGACGGCCGGGTGGCAACCTCGGTCAAGGAAACCCTGAAGCACCTCGGTGATCCAGTACCTGTTGGGTAATCCTGTCAGGGCGTCATGCCGGGCTTGCCATTCCAGGATCTGCTCCGCGTTTTTCCGCTCGGTAATGTCCAACACCGTGTCGAGGAACTGAAGTGGTGTCCCGTCGGGGCCATCGACGCTGCGAATCCTCGAATGCAGCCACCGCTGCCTGCCATCAGGCCGCACGAGCCGGTATTCAACATCCGCGAAACCTGCCCCTACCCGCAAACCTTGCCATACCCGGTGCATCAGGTCACGGTCCTCCGGGTGGGTCTGCTCCATCATCCGTTCCCACGACAATGGCTCGCCCGGTGCCAGGCCCACGATCCGGCCAAGCTCCTGGGAGTACCATACGGTCCCCAGATCGGCCGAGTACTCGAGGGTTCCCACGTGTGCCATCTCTTGTGCCGCCAACAATCTACGCCGCTCGGCATCAGCGTCGGTGCGCAGCCGCTTGATCTCGGTAATGTCCCTGGCGATTCCTGACGCCCCGGCCAGTGTCCCATCCTGCCCGTAGACCGGTGACACTGTCAGTTCAACGTCAATGACCGACCCGTCCTTGCGTCGCCAGCGCGCTTCCAAGCCGGTGACGAAGGAGCCGCTTCGGATTTGATCGGCAATCCGCCCGGCCACGTCCTCCGGTGCCCGGGTTGTGAAGAGCGCCGGGTTTTGGCCAACGGCTTCCCCTGCACCCCAGCCAAGCATCCTGACGGCGCCAGCGTTCCAACTGCTGATTTTCCCGTCCATGTCAGCGCTGATGATCGCATCACCGGATGACTCCACCATCGCCGAGAGCCGGCGCAGGATCGCTTCCTGGTGTTTCCGGTCGGTGATGTCTTTTGAAATGGCCACAATATCTACCGGTACCGTGTGTTGGCCCCTGATTGGGCTGATCGTCCCATGGACGGGGAACTCCCTGCCAGCCCGGTCCCGCACCCAAAACTCTCCCGACCAGTCCTTGCCCCTGGCGATCCGCTCGGCGATCTCTTCTCCCGTTGGCCCGGGCGCGAGGGTCCTGAAGTTACCGACGATCCCGAGCTCGAGGGGAGTGAGTCCCAGGACCTCGGAGGCTGTAAAGCCGTACAAGCGCTCGGAGGCACGGTTCCAGTACGTGACTCGCCAGCTGCCGTCCAACCCGATCACAGACTGCCCGATTTCATCAAGCAGCAGCGACTGCGTCAGCAGGTGATCCTGGTACTCCTCAGTCATCTTCGCCCCGGCCTGTCATCGGTCATGCCTGCATGCGCGCTGCCTCAGCTGCTGAAGTATATGTTGCCCCGGGTCCACTGGCCTTGCAATACGGCCAGTATTCCTGTCCGGGCACTCCGGCGCCCCGCACCGATCTCGCTGCCGTCCGAAGACTCGTGGCGCGCCGGTGCGCAGCACCTATGGCTCAACCGTCGAAACCGAGGTCGGTTGGATCACTCAGGGCGACCAATCCAGCGGATGCACCGATGGCCTCCCCATCGGAGTCTTTTTGAAGCTCAGGTGGATGGAGTGATAACTAAAATTCCTGTCGAGTGAACGGCCCGCTGTAGAGTCGGCACCTCGCCACTATCAGTTTGCCGCTCCATGGCCTCCACAGCTGGCGCCCAGGACGGCACCGCGGCCTCACAGGCCCGGCCTACTGTCCCCGGACTGGATCGTCACCGCCGGGAACAGGCGGGTGGCCTCGCTGGTGTTCGCCCGGGCCATGCCACGACGGCGACGGCGACGGGCATATTCGACGCCAGCAACCCGCTCGGCTGCAACAACACGTCCAATCACCGGGAGGGTAAGACCCGCCCGCTCGACTGCAGTCAGCCGAGTAGCGCTAGGCCGAACTCAGCGACGACGGCCCGCAGTTCCCTCAGGTAGCGCTGAGCTTGGTCGGTAAGCGGAATCGAGGCGTGGCCGATCCAGCCAATTTCTATGCGTTCATCAACATCCAGTGGAATGGCGACGATCTCCGGGTCGAGCTGCCCGCTGATGATGCCCGTCGAGATCGTGTAGCCGTGGAGCCCGATCATGAGGTTGAAGATCGTGGCACGGTCAGAGACCCGAATCTCCTGCTTGCTGGACAAGGTGGAGAGTATCTCCTCGGCGAAATAGAAGGAGTTGTTGGCCCCTTGGTCGAAGGTCAACCGCGGCAGGCCGGCGAGATCGGCGAGGGTCGCACGCTCTTTTGAAGCGAGCGGGTTCTTGCGTGAGATGAAGATGTGCGGATCGGCGAGGAAAAGCGGAGTGAACGCGAGCCCGGACTCCCGGAGCAGCTTGTCGATGACCTTCCGGTTGAAATCGTTCCGGTAAAGGATGCCGATCTCGCTGCGGAGTGTCCGGACATCCTCGATGATGTCCCAGGTGCGGGATTCCCGGAGCGAAAACTCGTACTCGGCCACCTCACTGGCCTTGACCATCCGGACGAAGGCGTCCACCGCGAAAGAGTAGTGCTGCGTTGACACCCCGAGCAGACGTCGTGTCGGCGGCCTGCCAAGGTAGCGCTGCTCAAGGAGGGCGAACTGCTCGACCACCTGCCTCGCGTAGCCGAGGAACTCAGCCCCATCGGCGGTGAGGGTAACCCCCCGCGCGGAGCGAAGCAGGAGCGCACGGCCCACCCGCGCCTCAAGGTCCTTCATCGCTGCGGACATGGTCGGCTGCGCTACGTAGAGAAGATCGGCAGCCGCGGAGATCGACCCCTCGGCCGCAACTTCTATGAAGTAGCGGAGCTGCTGCAGGGTCAGTCCGCTCGAAATCTGAGCCATAGGAAAAGTCTATATGAATGCATAGCAGCGTCTAGTTACCCGATACCCCTAGGAAGGCGGCACGATGGAGGCATCACCTTCTGGAAGGCCGTCTCCGGCCCACGATCAATGGATTGGCAGCGCATGGCAGACGACTTCACGTTCAGCATCACCACCACCCGCTTCGACGAGGACTACACCCCATCGGAAGGTTCCCGGATCACGACGAACTTCGCCAACCTGGCACGGGGCGAGCACCGTCAGGAGAACCTCCGCAACGCCTTGACCATGATCCGGCGCCGGTTCAACGATCTCGCAGACTGGGACAACCCGGACCGGGACCGCTACACGCTTGAGCTCAATATCGTCTCCGCGCGGATTGAGTTCACTGCGGAAGGCACGGATCAGCAGTTCCCGCTGTTCGAGGTTCTCGACATCCAGATCGTCGACCTGCTGAACGGGGTCCGCCACCAAGGGATCGTGGGGAACAATTTCTCCTCCTACGTCCGTGACTTCGACTTCAGCGTCGTACTGCCGGCTGCAGCTGGTGACTCCGGCAAGCCCACCGTTCCCGAAGACTTCGGCGACCTTCACGGCAAGCTATTCCAGCACTTCCTCGATTCCCCGGTAGGCCAGGAACACTTTCCGCAACCGCCAGTGGTCTGCATCAGCGTCTCCACAAGCAAGACATACCGGCAAACCGGGAACCGTCACCCGGTTCTGGGCGTCGAGTACCAGCAGGACGATTACTCCCTGACAGACGCGTACTTCGCGAAAATGGGGCTGCGGGTCCGCTACTTCATGCCGCGCGGCAGTGTGGCTCCGCTCGCCTTCTATTTCCGCGGCGACCTGCTCAACGACTACACCAACCTGCAGCTCATCGGCACGATCAGCACCATGGAGACATTCCAGAAGATCTACCGCCCGGAGGTCTACAACGCGAACTCGGCCGCCGCCCCCGTCTACCAGCCAAGCCTGGGAGAGCAGGATTACTCGCGGACCCAGATCGCGTACGACCGCGTCGAGCGCAGCCAGCTCGCGCTCACGCAGGCAAAGTTCACGGAGGAGCACTTCATCACGCCCCACAAGGACCTGTTGGACCAGTGGACCGCCAACTACCCCGCTCTCGTCAACTGACCAACGGAGAATCGTCAATCATGAACACACTCTTGCCCACCACCCTTGTCGGAAGCCTGCCGAAACCATCGTGGCTCGCGCAGCCGGAGACTCTGTGGTCCCCGTGGAAGCTGGAGGGAGATGCGCTGCTCGAGGGCAAGCAGGACGCGCTGCGCATCGCCATCCACGAGCAGAGCCGGCGCGGCATCGATATCGTCAGCGACGGCGAGCAAACCCGCCAGCACTTCGTGACGACCTTCATCGAGCATCTCAGCGGCGTCGACTTTGAACAGCGCAAGACCGTGCGCATCCGCGATCGCTACGACGCAAGCGTACCGACCGTCGTCGGACCGGTGCGCCGCGAGCGGCCGGTATTTGTCGACGACGCAAAATTCCTCCGCGCAACCACCGACAAGCCGATCAAATGGACTCTCCCCGGTCCAATGACGATGGTGGACACGCTCTACGATGACCACTATAAGAGCCGCGAGAAGCTGGCCTGGGAGTTCGCCACGATCCTGAACCAGGAGGCAAAAGAACTCGAGGCCGCCGGCGTGGACATCATCCAGTTCGACGAGCCCGCGTTCAATGTCTTCCTCGATGAGGTCAAGGACTGGGGCGTGGCTGCTCTTGAGAGAGCGGCAGAGGGACTACGGGCGGAGACCGCCGTGCATATCTGTTACGGCTACGGGATCAAAGCGAATAATGACTGGAAGGCGACACTCGGCTCACAGTGGCGGCAGTACGAGGAAACGTTCCCGCTGCTGCAGAGCTCCAGCATCGACATCATCTCGCTGGAATCCCAGAACTCCCACGTGCCCATGGACCTCATCGAGCTCCTCCGCGGAAAGAAAGTCATGCTGGGCGCGATCGACGTCGCCAGCGAGACCATCGAGACGCCGGAGGAGGTCGCCGACACCCTCCGCAAGGCACTGCAGTTCGTCGATGCGGACAAGCTCATCCCCAGCTCCAACTGCGGCATGGCCCCGTTCCCCCGGGATGTCGCCCTCGCCAAGCTGAGTGCCCTCCGTGCAGGGACGGACATCATCCGCGAGGAACTCGCCCGCTCCGCCCCCACGGCGTCATAGCGATGTTTCACGCCTACCCTACGGACACGTGGCTTGGCGGCCCGGAGCAAAGCTTCCCGTCCTCCCTCTCGGCCGACGAATTCAAAGCACTGTTCCGTGGCCACCCGGGAGGTGTCGCCGTCGTCACGGCGGATGCAGGCGACGGACCGGTGGCGCTGACGGTGTCGTCGGTCGTGTCAGTGAGCGCAGAACCTCCGCTGCTCATTTTCTCGGTCTCGGCACTGTCCTCTGCGTCCGCGGTGCTGTCGCGCGCCGAAACCGTCGTCGTGCACCTGCTGGACGCGCACGACGTCGACTTGGCGAAGTTCGGTGCGACCCCCGGCGCCGACCGCTTTGACCAGACGCACCGCTGGTCGGCTCTGGCGACCGGCGAAGCGGTCTATGAGGATGTGCGCGCCTGGGTGCGCTGCGCCGTCATCGACCGCATGGAGGTGGGAACCTCAACCATCGTCGCCGTTCACGCCCTGGAGTCTCAGGTGATGCGTGACGTCCAAGCGGGCGAACCCGGCGACGCCCTGGTTTACCACAACCGTTCATGGCACCGCCTGAGCGAACATTCCAAGCTTGGAGGCTGAGCGCCGCGCCAACAATGCGAGGCAGGAAGCAGGAAGGCTCACGACGGCGGAAGTATAACTGCCGCCATTCGCGCTTCGTGGTTTGGCGGCATGGACGCACAGACGGCCAACGACCACGTCCTTGACGAGGGCCTGATTGACGATGACCAACAAGCATGTCCGAGGGATGGTCATAGAGACCACCCCTCACGATGAAGGATTCCATAAACCATGACATCAGCCGTAGCCAGCTCAGGTACCAAAACCACCTCTACTCCGCAAGAAAATCCGTCTCCGGAAAAGTTCCGACTGATGCTCATGATGGCCCTCACGCTCGTTACGGGTGTGGTTGACGCCGTCGGTTACCTTGGACTTGATCGCGTCTTCACCGGAAACATGACCGGCAACGTGGTAATTCTTGCGATGGCGTTGGCCGGGGCCGCGAACCTGCCAACTTTGGGCCCACTGGTAGCACTCGGCGCCTTTCTCCTCGGCGCTGCAGCCGCCGGATTTACGCTCCAGTCAAGCCCGAAAGGCTGGAACCGCAGGGTCACGCTCCTTCTCACAGCGGGTTGTATCGCGTTGACGGGAACCGCTGCCATCTCTCTCATCGTGGAAGACGTCGGCCACCAGTCCATTCGTGTCATTGTTGCCGCCCTTATCGCCATGCACATGGGCTCCCAGGCCCTGATTGCGCGGCATTTGGGCGTACGAGACATGACCACAGTGGTCATTACTTCCACCATGACCTCCCTCGCCGGAGAGTCACTTGTGGGCAAGCAACGGCCCCGGTTACTCAACCGACGGCTGGGCGCTGTCCTCGCTATGTTCGCCGGGGCCGCCATCGGAGTACTCCTGCTGCAGATCCATCTCAGCGTTCCGATCGGCCTCGGCATCGCCATCACCGCCGCTGTGACGGTCCTGGGGAGACGCTGGCATTGATGCGGTACATTCCACCGGCCGTGCCTGCGCAGCGGACAAGCCTCCGGGAGGCCAACCTTGGCTCAACCAGAAGCAAATCCGAGTGCACTACACCCCAACCTGACGTCAGTCTGACGGTCCGACGGCGTCAGGTTAGAGTCGGATTACGGCCCTTGGACACCGACTCCCAGCAGCGATATATCTCAAGCTGACCCTCCCACCTGCCTCGGGAGAAAAGCGGCACACCGCCGAGTCCAACAGTCTTTCATCTGACGGCCCTGTGCTAAGTCACGGCAAGCGGGAATGCGAGACCTCGAACTCCCGGCCGGCGCCGGGCAGAGCATCAAATCAGAGTATGTGTAGACAGTCTCCACACCTACTCTGGCTGGACCTAGCGATTAACGCAAGGTGCTTTCTGGGTCCTCGAAACCTCGCATCGGAGGCCGCGAATCAAACGCGCTGCGGTCATGTCGTCGTCTCTCCCCCGGCCCATGAATAGGTGTAGGCCACCCCGGGGCCTACCCGACAAGACCGGAAGCGAGGAGCCGTATAACCCCAGCAAACAGCACGCGGAGGGCCCACCAGCCAGGATCCTGGACCCGCCACCCACACACCTGCATAACCCCTGCGGCGGCCAGGCTACAGCCCGCGACCCAACCCGTCAGGCGACGCGACCGCAAGCTTTGTCAACACGTTAAAGCAAAATCGCCCCTGACGAGGCGACCTGTTGTGCCCGAGGTGGGACTCGAACTACATTCCCGCCATTGCAAACACTGGGAACCCGCGAAAATATGCAGAGTCCGGGAAAGTTCGAAAGCTCTACGAAGCAGTCCAAGACGAAGAGTGTGGACATTGTCCACACTTCCTCTTGGTTCAGCTCCATTTTCCGCGAACGGAAGTGGCCATTTTGCAGGCAACGGCCACGTCATAGTGGTTGTCGTGACGCGGTCCGGGGCAGCCCGAGGTCGATTCAGGCCTGTAAAGGCGATTCGTCATCGGCCGCGGTGGCGGTCGATGCAGGCGTTGTGTCTGCAGCAAGGGCCCGGCGGCGACGGTAGATCTGGATACCGATAACCACCGGTATGGCAGTAACGGCGACTGCGCGCATCCACGGCCTGTCCAAAACATGACCGGTGAGGGCATCCAGGGAAACCCGCCCTGGTCCCCCGATCGCGAAGGACGTCGCCGCGAGCCCGAGCACTGCAGGATATTCCAGGCCTCCGTCCATGGCGAAGAAGCCGTTCGGCGCGTGCACGCTGGCAGCGACCCCCATGGTCGTGGCGGCGGCCGCTCCGGCCGCTGGCGTGGCGAAGCCCAAAGCAAGCGCCAGTCCAGCACCCGCCTCACCGAGACCGGCCAACATGGCACTCGTCTTCGCAGGGCGGAAGCCCATGGCATCCATCCCCTTGCTGGTCTCCTCAATACCGCCGCCGCCGAACCATCCGAAGAGTTTCTGCGATCCGTGGGCGACGAGCACACCGCCGAGTGCGGCACGGAACAGGGTGCGGGCCGCGGTGGTGGCTGCCGGCGCTACATTTTCATGACTCACGGTGATGAACCTCCCGGTCAATAATGCGGATCAAGCCTTCGGGCCATTCTAGGACAGCCCTTTCGGATCCCGTCGGCGACGTAGTCCTCGTAATCCCTTACTGCTCCTACGGAGTCTGTAGGAGCATCGCTGCCGCTCACAATGTGGTTCACCTTGGGGACACGGGGCGCCAAGGGGCATCACCGTCGGGAGGTACGATGTAGCCCGCACCCCGAGCGCGACAGTACATCCAGGGAGGCAGAATGAACACGGCATTGTTGGAGGGCAGGGTCGCCATCGTTACTGGCGGCGGACGCGGACTCGGGCAGGCAATGACGCTCGGCCTGGCCCGTGCCGGCGCCAGCGTCGTCATTTCGGCCGCGCGCGAGGTGCACGAGATCGGAAGGGTCGCCGATGAGATCAACGTGATGCTCGGTTCCCGCCGCGTGCTGGGTCGTACAGGAGGATCGCAGCTATTAGGACGCGGTTTCCGAAGGACGTCCAAAAAAGGGCTCACCTGAAAATTGCTCTGGTGCCCCACTGGTTTGTATTTCCATCGCTCTTGGCTCCGGCAACTTCTCGGGCACAATCGCTGTATCATCCGGATGATGGTAAATCCACTGTCGGGCATTCCCGATTGTGGCGTCGTTGAACATTCGGGCTACGGCCGTTGAGGGTTCCCCCCGGTGGTCGAAACGGCCAGTTGATACTTCAGCTCCACTGACTTTCCCGAAGAGGGCCTCAGGATCTCCCAGTAGCAGGCCTGTTCTCCTAGAAAGCGGCACAGTTATAGCCCAGGCATTCATGAGACCTGTTCCTTCGTCCCCATGCGCGTGCTGGTTCGGGATGAGACTGACAGGGGCATCACAAGTCAACAGGCTACGGCGGGAGAACTGGTAAATCTGCCAGGGCCTTGCCGCGAAGTACCTAATTAGTTCTGGTGTCAGTTCCAGCATCTGCCGGATGTGACCTACGGGTGCAAGTTTGATGGGCGGCCCCCCGGGCTGAGTCGCTTCATTCCAAATTTGCTCGGCTTGATCTGGGGATACCGACAGGCCGTGTTCTCTCTTCGCCCAGGCTTTCACTCCTGCCTTCCCGCCTGCTCCGACCTCTAGCCGAGTCAGCAAGGCAATAGTTTGCTCCATGTGGCGGCGCTGATCCGGCCCCCGCAGAAACTGAACGGTCAGGAATGTGGCCAAGACTTCCCTGTCAGCTTGGGATAAGGGCCAAACGCCGTCGTCTGTTATCTTCCTGAAGATCTTGGTTGCGTCGCCTTCGAGCTCCGACAGGCCTTTTTCGAATACGTCAGGGCCGTCGGCATGACCGGGTATGGCGTAGAAATCCTTTTGGATGGTCGCGTCACTAGTGGCCTGGATGAATCGACGCGTTCCGGGCAACTGCACGACGCCTATCTGGTTAGCTTCAGTGGCAAAGCCTTTGAGGTAAAAGTTCGGCACGGTGTGGTGCCGTCGGGCTACTGACATTGAAACTTACTCCGATCGCAGATTGGTGGTTGCTTTACCCTAGCGGCCGGCCATCGCCAGAAACGCACAGTATCCAGTACGAGGTATCCCACTTCCTTGAAACCGGGACAGCCATAGTGAGACGCTCCCCCGCTGACCGCGAAAAGCAGCCCACCGCGCAACCTTGCCGTCTCATATGTTGTTCCACAACCCCCGCCGCAATGACCCGTCACAGGTGCAACTTTCGGCACGGTGCACGGGTTGTGCCTGTTAACCCGGGACAGCGGTTAAATCGCAGCCTGAAGTCGCGGTTTTGCCGTTCCGTTTTCGGAACCGTCACCGGGACAGTTCCGGCCCCGCTTGGACTGAAAGCGACGGGTTCGCCGATTTCTTTGCCAACGACATGCCAGCACGCCGGGAAAATGTCCCTGCCCTGGGCGAGAATTGGCCCATGACAACGCTCATCCCCGCCGTATTGGCGGAAGCCCTCGACGGCGAAGCCCGGCCGCAGAGTCCATTCCTTTGGACGAAGCAGCCGTGGCTCGACCAAATGCACGACCTACCGGACGTTCTGTCGCTCCTCGAACGTCTTCCCGAGAGGGTGAGCCGGCAGTCAACCCTTGATGCTGTCTCAGCAGAGTTGAAAGCCGGCAGGGTCCTCCCCGCATTCATCGCGGCGATGGTGTGGGGTTGGGGCACCACCGCTGGCATGGGTGCTCTGCGGACACGTTGGATACTCACGCAGACCAAGGCCAAGAGCACAGACGCGATCTCGGAACCGGTCGATCCCTCTGTCGCAGACCAGCTGGAAGCAGGAGCCAGGTCCGTGCGCGCAGACGGGGCTCTTGAGGCTTTCCGGTTAATGAACAACGAGGGCCGCATCCTCCACCTCAGGTCCTCCTATTTCACCAAGTGGCTGTACTTCACTTCAGCCGTCGACGGCCCTGATGATCCCAAAGCCGCCCCGATCTTCGACGACCGGATCGTCGGGTGGCTTGAGGACCCAGCCGGAGTGCCCCTTGAGAAGAACAGCACCGTTTCCTACGGCGAATACTTGGACCTGCTCGGAAACTGGGGAGAGTCGTACGGTCGAACGAGAGCGCAAGTCGAAACCGAAATCTTCAGACTGGCCACAGGACGCGGATGAGTCCTCGGAGTACGACAGCCGACCTCTAAAGCAACCTCGACTGTCCGCAAGCCGATCCCTCAGCGGAAACTCGGGCAAGGTACCCACGCAATTCAAACCGGCAATCAGCGCCTATGCTCTGTCTGTGGTGGCTTTGCGAGGCGCACGAGCCGCTGCCTCGACAGTCACGGTTGGCCGCTCTTCAGCTCTAGCTAGTCAAGGAGGCGCGTCATCGCGCGGATCGATTCCAGGGCGTCTTGCTGTTCGACTCTTGTGCCGCCCTCATGGACGGCGACATGGCGCTTCGCATATGGCGTGGCCGGCTGCCGAAACATCCTGGTGTGCCCCAGCGAGACGACGCTTCACGTCTGAACCACCCCCGCCGCTGGCCATCTCGACCGCGAGACGTGCGGAGAGCACGGCCTCGCAGTATCGGCCACTCCCGAAATGCGTCACGGCCGTACGTGAGTGCGCGGCGGCCGCCGACTCCTCTTCCAGAAAGCGGAACGCATCCCGGTACGCGGTATCCGGTGTCGGGCCGAGCAGGTATGTGAGCTGGGCGCCGTCTTTAAAGAGGATCACGTCATATGAGTCCACGGCGGTACCGCCAGAGACCAGCACGTAGTCGCGGTATCCGTCCTTCTCATAGAGGTTCGGCATGAGCTTGTACGCGTCTGTGAAGCGAGTGCTGGCAAGGAACTCGGTCAAGTGGTCCTTAGTATTGCCGTACATCTCGACCTTGCGACCGGTGACCTTCTGCCGGAGTCGGAGGCCTAGATGCCCATTCTCGCCTATAGATCCGTCGCATCGACGACTGAGAGATCGCGCGACACGGAAAAGTCAAGGTTTGTCAACAGAGAAAAGACAGAAAGCTTCTGACCTGCGGAAACACTGTGCCCGAGGTGGGACTCGAACTACATTCCAGCCATTGCAAACACTGGGATCCCGCGAAAACATGTGGAATCCGGGGCAGTTCGAATGCTTTACAAGGCAGTCCGAGACGAAAAGTGTGGACATTGTCCACACCCCTTTCGGGGGCACTGGAGGACTACCTGGGCACCAGATGCCTGGAGACCTCGGCGGCAGAGTCCAGCAAACCGATAGTGCCCGCGGCGACTCCGAAGACAAGATCGAAGCCTTCAACCGTGGTGAAGCCATGCCGGTACCCGTTAATCCACAGCAGCAGCACCATGAGCGTCCACGCAGTCCGTTTGTTGCCATCAATGAGTGGACGGAACTGGGCGACCGACTCCAACAAGGCTGCCGCCTTCACCGCCGCAAGCTCCGGATAGGCTTCCGCGCCCATGACAGTTGTAGCCGGCCTGGCCAATGCTGAGGCCAGCAATCCAACGTCGCGGATATGGAAGCCGTACCGATCAACTACCTGAAGTGCATCCTCAATGTCCAGGTACGCTGTCACGCGTCCTCAAGGCGCTTCAGCAGATCAGCGTCATGACTCATAACAAAGTCGAGGCCCTCACTGATTTCGCGTCGGCGCGCGTGGCGCTTCAGAACCAACTCTGCCCCCAGCAACAGAAGCGCGGACCTTCGACGTATGTTCCTCGGCAGCCAACTTCTCCAGCCGCCGATCGAGATCTTCAGGAACACGAAGATTCATAGCCAGACGGCCATGGTACCAAACCGGTACCCGAACTGGACTAGCGGACCGGACGTGGATACCCCCACCGCGGTGGGGCCGGCGTGTTCAGGACATCCATCAGTGTCCGGGCCAGCTTGTCGACCCGCACATAACTACTATGTCGACTTCCTCGGCGTACTCGAGAAGTCCTTTTATCGGCCACCGCCTTGCTACCGAAGTCACAACCGCGAAGACATCGCGCTACTGCAGACCCGTCGCGACCAGTTCATTCAGCTGCAGCTGGAAGTACTGACGCGGGTGTAACCCAGTAGCCTCACAAAGCAACTCTGACGCTAAAAGCCCCGATGTAGCTGCCGCGAGACGATTTACTGCGAGACGCCTTTACGAGACGCCGAGTACCGGGCTATTCTGCCCACTCGCCCGGCCGTTGCTGGCCCCACCGAGCGCCGGGTCAGTGTCTTGAAAAGCTGTTGGTTTACAAGACACGGAGGCAGGAGGTCAACGGGCGGTATCAAGACGCCCGCCGTCCAGGGCCCGTGGACTACTAACAGCCCAGCTTGCTCGCCCCTAGGGTGCCTTAGCGAGGGCTGGTTGCTCCTTTCGTTGGCTCCGTGATGCGCGCGGTGATGAGGGAAACGAGCTCCTCGGGCGCAGCGCATGAGGCAATGATCGTGGTGTTGCCGCTTCGAAGGCGGATAGACGGGCCGCCAACCAGGTATCCGGTGCCTTCACCCGGGAGTAAGCGCAAACCCATTCCCTGGACAATTCCTGTGGTTGGTCCCACGGAGACGGCAAATATGTCCCTATAGGGGATGGTGGTTCGGAATACGGCGGCGACCCGGATCGATAGACACGTTTGCTCCAGCCGAATCCGAACAGTCATCATCATGGCAGCAGCAAGGGCCGTGGCGATCACCACGGCCAGCCCGGGCCACGGAGTCATGGTCATCAGAACCGATACGGCCGCGAGTCCAACTGCGGCCAGCAAGGCACGGTATCGGGCGGGCATCAGAGTCCGGACCATTAAAGGTTTCGAGGTTGCCTCCGGCATAATTCCTGCAATCCTTCCCTGCACTTTGGTAGGAGGACAGCCCACATCCTGAAATAGAGGTTAGTAGCTGACCTCGACGTCGAATTCCGATGCGGGCTTGCCCGTTATTTTGGCCGCGGCTTCCCTCACTGCTTCCGGAATGTCCTCAACCCTGTGGGCGGTGGCCTGCAACTCCGGCAGCTCAAGCGTCCGAAGATCAAACCACCCATCTGTGGCGTCTTTGATGTGGGCGGTGAGTTTCATGTGCCTCCAATTTCCGCAGTCATGGCTGCCGTTGCACCAGCATCCTCATGGAGGAAACTGGCTCGGTTTGGGCGATGCCCGGAAGTAATCTTGAGCATGGAGTGGACCAAATATGCGCAGGCGATCGCCAGGGAGTTCGTGGCAAGGCGCCCCGAAAACTTTGTGGACCTCTGGCGCAAATACCAAGACTACGGAGGCCGGGCCGGGCCGTCGGAGTTTCACGCCCTGATCCACGGGGAGGGTGAAGCATCTGAAAAAGACCTCTTCCTGTTGAAAGCGGCGTTTGTAGACATTTCAAAGTAGTCCCCACACGACCCATACCGCCGATAGAGGGAACGCGATCCCCATGGCTGCCGGTAAGGGCTTGGGGCCGTGTACCCACGCCTCTGGGCAAGCCAACCCCTTTTCGGCCGTCTCATGTAGTGGCCAGGTCTTTGCGGCGGAACGTGCCGGCGATGGAGAGCTTGCGGCCGTACTCGATGGACCCCTACTGGAACAGGTGGACTGCCAGGCGCAGGATGAGGATCCCGACGACGAACAGTTCGACGATGACAATGCCGGCTTCCAGCGGGCTCAGGGTGCCGAAGCCGTTGCGGAGCAGGGCGGTGACCGGGGCGGTGAGCGGGAAGTAGGTGAAGACCTGCACGATGAGAGCTTCGGGGTTGAGATGACCATGCTGAATGTGTAAATGGGGATGAACATCATGGCCATCAGCGGCCCGAAGATGGTGCCGGCTTCCTTGGCGGTCGGCATGATCGCTCCAATGGCCACGAGTACCCCGGTGAAGACGGTGAAACCGCCAATGAGCAGCAGGGCGCCGATGAGCATGGGGCCGGGTTCGAAGACCAGGGGGGACAGGTTCAGATCCGGCAGGGCCAGGGAGTCACGGAAGAACAGGTAGGCCAGCCCGACCGGGGCGAGGAACACCAGGATCTGGACGAGCCCGACGGCAAACAGGGAGATGATCTTGCCAGTGATTAGGGTCGTCGGGTTCAGGGTGGTCAGGATCATCTCGGTGACCCTGTTCTCCTTCTCCTCCAGCATGGAGTTCAACATCAGGTTCGAGGGCAGAATCATCGACAGGTAGAACACGACCTGGAACAGCATCGGCGGGACCACTCCCCCAACACCGGCAGCAATCTGCCCATTTTTGTAGGTCTCCGAATCGAACTTCACCGTCCCGGTCAGGGCAGCGGCCAGGCCCGGGTTCTTGACCTGGTATTGCGCCGAGGCCTCCAGCAGCTGCTTCGCCACCGCCTCGTACTTGCCGTTCCCGAACATGCCCTTGTCCGCCCCGTAAACCTTTACGGGTTCTTGGCGGGGTCGGCCGGGTAGGCGAAGTAGGCCTCACTCTTTCCGTTCTTCACCGCCTCAATCGCCGCCGCCGAATCAGAGGCCAGAGTCCCTCCCACAGCCTCGGCGCCGGCTGCGGGAATGATCCCGGAGGCGTCGGTGTAGGTGAAGGCGAACTGGGCGCTCTTCTGCGCCTCTGCGGTGGCGTGAGTGCTGGTGTTGGAAGCGTAGATGAGGGCGAACACCAGGATCAGCAGGACCGGGATCGCCAGGGTCGCGATCGCGAAGCCGCGCTTCTTGATGGTCCTGACGAATTCGAACCCTATGACGGTTCCGAGGTTGTGCCGTGCCAGTGCCATTACTTTGCCTCCGCCAGTTCGTGCTGCTCGCCGTAAATCTCGTCCAGGGAGATCCGTGCCGGGGTGAAGGACCGCAAGGCCACCCCGGCTTCGACGAGCTCGCGCAGGACCTTCTCCTCGGAAGCCGCCTGGCCTGGTGCCAGTTCGGCCCGGCCTTCGCCGGCAGTGATGACTTCGTACAGGTCGGAGGCGGGCAGGACGCCGTCGTAGGTCACCCGGTAGACGGTTCCGCCGAACTCTTCCTGGACTTCTTCGACGGTGCCGTAGGCGCGGTAGACCCCGTCCTTGGGCAGGATCACCTGGTCGCAGAGCCGTTCGACCTCTTCCATCTGGTGGGTGACCATGATGACGGTCGCGCCGGCCCGTTTGTGCTCTTCGATGATGTCCATCAGCAGCCGCCGGTTCACCGGGTCGAACCCCTTGGGGGCTCGACCAGGATCAGCAGCTCCGGGTTGTTCATGCTCGTCCCCCCGAGCTGGATCTTCTGCTGCTGGCCGCCGGAGAGCCTGTCCAGGCGGGTCTTGGCCTTTTCCGGAATGCCGACCCGCTCGAGGTAGGTCTCGGACCATGTGCGGGCGGCGGCCTTGGACAGGCCCTTGAGTCGGCCGAAGTAGACCATCACGTCCAGGACCGGTTCCTTCTTGTACAGGCCGCGCTCCTCCGGCAGGTAACCGAGCCGCGCACCATCACTCGGCTCGAAAATTTTCCCGCCGATGTGCAGGGTCCCGGCCGTGGGCTTGTAGATGCCCAGCAGCGCCCGCAGAGTCGTCGTCTTCCCCGACCCGTTACTACCCAGAAAACCGAAGGTCTCCCCCGCCTGGACATCGAACGACAGGTCCTTGATGACCGTGGTGTCCCCGAAGTCCATGCGGAAGTTTTGAATGTGCACAAGCGGCTCCGCCGCGTCCCCCAACGTCATGGAATCAGCCTATCTCTGGCAATGCGTCCGTCGCTGAACAGGCATGCGTAGAGGAGACTCCTACTGGAGTCTTGAGCGAACCTTGCGGCCAATGTGGGTGGCCAATGCGGGACAGGTCCTAGCGTGGAGAACAAGTTCCCGCCGTCGGGGCAGGACCTTACAAATGGGACGATGGCCGGCAGCACGAGGCATTCATGAGGCGGCGAGAGCACTCAAACCGCTTCCGGCCCTTACCCCCTTGGGCCCAAACTTTGTCGGGGGGCATCGCCGGGGTGTTGCCGAGGCATGTGCCCGTGCTTGGATGTGGCCTGTGCCGCGCCGGCACTTTCAGGACCTACCGAGCATCAGGAGAAGCTGTGGCTGGAATCAATGCGAAGTTCGACAAGGAATACCTGAACAAAGGAATCGACGAGCTGGCCAAGGCGCCCGTCGAGGCGTTGAAGGGTCTCTCCGAGGGCGATGCCCAGAAGCTGAAAGAAGCGCTGAACATCAAAACGGTGAAAGACCTTGGCACCAACAAGTTCTTCATTTGGGCCCAATCGGTGGCAAAGCTCGCCGAATAACGGCAGCCGGCCCCGGGTAGAACCGACACTGCAGGTCCAACCCAGGCCCTTCAGATCCACAGGGTCGCCACGTCCACATCGACACGCTGCTCCGGAGACGCCGAGCAACAATGGCTTGGGATCGCCCCGGAGTGAAGCGAACTGTTAGTTACCACCGGTCTCAGCAGGTCGTGGGACTTAGGATTCGCTGCGCATGGGCGGCCAAAGCTTCGATGGTGCTGCCCAGGGCAGCGGCTTCCAATGCCGCGGTTGTGAGATTTCCCCGGATGACCAACGACTGCAGAATGCGGCAGCGGTCCTCGGTGTCGTGGGCACCGACCATGGCTGAGGTTATTTTCAGACTGAGGATGGCATCCATCGCCGCCTCCGGGTCCTGGTCGCCGAGGGCGTCGATGATGCGGCTTTTCCGCCTTGGCAGCAGATCCAGGTAATCACTCAGGAAGCGGTACGCCAAGGCCTTGTTGCCCAGGTTCCCTGCAAGGGTGTGGATGACCTCGGCATCGAACAGGGCTTCGTCAGGCATTGCTCGTCGGTCAGGCATCGTTACTTGATGTTGTTGTCTCCGGTGACTTGCGCCAGATACTGGCGAGCATGCTGATGACCAGGACGGCGGGGGCGCCGTACATGAGCGTGTTCAGTACCACCGGCTGCCGGATGGCCCTGATGGCTTCTCCGACGTAAGGGACGGTCAGGACGTGCCGGTCCACCGTGGGACTGCTGATCGTGGCCTTCCAAGGGTCCAGGCCGTTATTCGCATCACCCTTGGTCTGAACAACGCACGTGCCGTCAGGTTGCGCCGCTATCTCGGTCACCCGGTGCGTCTCGACCCGCTGATCCTCGACCGGGATGTGGTAGGTGATGATGTCCCCAACCTTGATCTCGGCAACGGGGACGGGCCGGGTGACAACAATGTCGCCAGGGTTGATCAGGGGGGACATTGAGCCCGTCAGCATGGTGGAGGTCTGGTAACCAAGTGCCCGGGGCCCGACCGCCAAGGCCAGGAACGCTGCGACGGCAAGGAGCAGCAGGCCTGTCGCGAGCCAGGACAAGACCCGTCGCAGTCGCTTCAGGGCAGTTGCCGCGCCGGAACGAGGACCTGCGTCGTCGGCCTTCGCCGTCCCGAGGGGAAGGCGTGGGTTGCTGATGGCGGCGCTCATGGGTGGGTCCTCGTTCCGGGGTCAGGGGGTTACTTGGAAACGGCGGTGCGCTGGGTGGCGGTGAACGTGAACCCCACGGTGCTGGTCAGGCCCTGGAAGGTGTTGTCAGCCGTAGCCGGCAGGGCCGTAGTCACCTTAAGGTTGTCGGTCTTCGCGGAGGTCAGTGCCGTCAGATTGGCCAGGGTCTTCGCGGGGCCGGTGATGATGGGGCCGCTGGCGAGGACGGTGGACTGGGTGCCGGTGCAAGTGTAGGCGCCGGCCGTTCCGGACCACGGGACGCTGCAATTTTCGATGGCCAGCTGCAGTCCGTTGGTGCCGTCAGTAGTCAGCAGGGAGCCAGTGGTACCGGCATCGGTAGCGAGGGTGACATTGTTCAGATCGGAGTTGCCGGTATTCGAGAGCTTGACGAGCTTTTCGACCTTATCTCCGGGCAGCATTCCGGTAACCGGGACATTCAGGGTGTTGTCCACCCCAGCTGCCGGCAGGGCAATGGTAACCGTGCCGGCGGTGACAGCCTGGCTGGCTGACGTAGTGGAAGTGAAGGCGCCAAAGGTGCCCAGGCCTGCAACGCCGGCGGCAGTGCCGACCAGCGCGACGGACGCGATGATCTTGCCGGTGGTGGTTTTCAGAGTGATACCCATGATGATCTCCTGAGTGGAAGGCCTTCCCCCAGTAGGGCCGGCCGCGGTTGCTACAGGCCCGGTTGGCCTGTCCTGGGTCCACTGTGCTGCCGGACCATCAAGGAAGGACTTCATCTTCCATCAAGAGAAGGTCAAAGTTTCTGCAGGTCAGACCCACTTTCCCGCAGCAGGCCGGTGTGGAGGACCGACTTTCGGACAACATGATGGACCCTTGACCCTTCCTTGAGGTCCGGACGGGATGGTTGATACGGGAAACTGAACAGGGACCCCTGTCGGTGCGGAATCGGGTACGTGAAAGGGGACAGGTGTGGCATTCATCAGGCGTCGTGGACGACGCGGGCAGCTCTTGCTCGCCGGTGTCCTGGCCGCATGCCTGATGGCCGGCGCCCCCGCTGCCAACGCCGTGTTCACCCGGACCCTTAGCGCGGGGACGACCTCGGTGGGCACCTACAAGCTGGCCAGCCCCGCGGGAAACGTCGTCACCGTCACCTGCACCCCGAACGGCAACAGCGGGAAGTTCCGGCTCACGCTCACGGTCACCAGCCACGGAACAGTCGCCAAAGCCAACAACTACGTCCTGGTCGTCAAGGATTCCACCGGACTCGCAGCCACCCCCGTGACACTCAACCCCGGAGGAAGCTACACCTCACCGAGCGCGGGCAACAAGTGGACCTACAGCATTGACGCCCAATACAAAGTGCCCGGAACCAGCTACGCCTGGTCCAGCGACCCAAATCCCGTCACAGTCTGCTGACGAAACCCTGCGCAAAGCGGTTACGTAGCATCGGGGCCCCGTCCAGAGCCGGAAAAAGCACAAGGCGCTTGGGGAAGGACGAGGTAGCGTTACGTGCCGGCCGGGCGGCAGCTGGCGCCTGTCCCGTAGTGCAGCCAGTCCGGCAGCGCAGCAGTGAAGGCGTCACGGATGGCAGGACTGTTGGTGACGGTCCAGTCGATCCTGCCGTTGACCTCAACCTCGTTCTTGTCCCACTCAAACCAATTGATCATCTTCAAGTTGGGGAACTGGGCATGGGTCCGGGGGCCGAACACCTGCTCCCACCAAACGCGTTTAATGTCCACCTCTGCAGCGCCACCCGCGGCGGGGTTGTAGAGGGCAGCCGTTTCCGGGATGGCCACCGGCTTGTTGTGGTCCTTGCCGTAGGTGCCGTAGAAGTCCGGCAGCAGGCTGTCATCGCCGTTGGCCCCGTTGTAGCTTCCGGTGAGCTGCTGGGCGAACTTGTCCGCCTCGGGGATCTCGTTCTCGCCCCAGGGGTACTTGGCGCCCCAGTGGTACAGGGACATGCCCACCCAGTCCACCGCTTGGTCCCCGGGATAGTACGGGGCGTAGGGGTCGTCCGCCATGGTGAGGGCGCCGTCGTGGTCCGTGTCCAAGGCAGCGAAATCAGCAGTGCCCGGCTTGGCCTCGAACTGGCCGCCGGCAAACGGGTACCCGCCGGCATAGTTGGGCGCCCACATCATCGCCGACCCCGGGGCGTCCCTGTGCACGGCGTCCGCCACCCGCGTGAACACCTTCTTGTACTCCAGCGGTTGTTGCGACCAGGGGTACCAGGAACCGTTCATCTCATGGGCAAGGCGGACAATCACCGGCACGCCCTGGCTGTTGATCGACGAGAGGTCCTTCACCAGACCGTTAACCACCTCGGGAGTGACGCCGGCCAGCCCCTGCTTGGGCTCAAGCGTTAGCAGCATCATGTGCCCGTCGGCGCGGATCTGCGCAGCGGCCTGCTGCAGGTGGGTCCGTTCCTGATCCGTGTAGGGGAAATCGGCGAAGGAAACGCTGACTGCGGGTTTATGGCCGAGATCAGCGGCGTACTGGGACAGCGGCTTGGCGTCCAGGTTCAGGTTCACCCCAAACAACGCGCCCGACGCCGGCACCAGGGTGTTCCGGTCCGCAACCTTGCAATTGGGGGTGGCGGCAGCGCTCTGGCTCGCCGCTGATTCCTGGGCCTTGCGGTCACGGTCCGCCAAGGCACCCGCAATGCTGGCAGCGCCCAGACCGGCAGCCACCACCGCCACACCAATCGGAAGTGCCCAGGACTTAAGCCTGTCCATCACGACCCCACGACGCCCGGTCGTTGCCCGTCCTTGCTCATCCCCCGCCACAGAAAAAACCCCCATTGACCTGCTGTTTTTCCCATCCTAAACGGCCCGCACAGGACCTTCCGCTGTTACAGTCCTGTCGGAGGCAAACCGTTCAGGACTCACGTGAGGGGGACACATGTCCTTTCAGGCTTATCTGGATGCGATCGAACAAAAGACCGGCCTGACGCCGGCAGAACTGGTCGAGAAGGCACATGAGCGCGGCACTGGACGCCCCCGGTACCAAGGCAGGTGACATCCTGGCCTGGCTCAAGGATGACTACGGCGTAGGCCGGGGCCACGGGATGGCGCTGGTACACGTGATTACCAAAGGACCCAAAATCAGCTCGAAGCACCTAAGATCCGACGGCGTACACCGAGATGCCTCCGACACGCTGAGGCTTGACGGCATCGCCGCACGGGAAACCACCACAGGGGCGTAATCGCCCGTCCATCGGGGCCCACGGTTCCCAAGCACCAAACCGCCCCGCACAAGGCTGATCGTGGTGATCTGGTCCGTGCTACCGTGAACCCGATTGGAGAGGCACAGTGTCAATACTCGGGTGGGACCTGTTGGAGCGGTTCGTCCACATCGACGTGTTAATCCGCACCACCCTCAGCGCGGGTGCACCCCCTTATGACAGCTCTCGTTATGACGTCCTACCCCGGCGACACTGATGGGGCCGGTCCTGCGGTGGCGTACAGGGTGTTGAGCTGTCGGTAGAGGGTCCGGGCGATGTAGCGCTTGAGCGATCTTCGGATTTCGCGATAGCTACGACCCTCTTGAGTGCGTTTAGCAACATAGTCCCGTGTTCCGGGGTCGTGGGTCATCCTGGTCATGGCGATGGTGTGCGGAGCCCGGTTGAGTCGCCTATCGCCGCCCCGGTTATGCCTGTGCCGGACTGTGTTACCGCTTGAGGCCGGCACGGGATTCACCCCTGCCAGTGACGCGAAGGCAGCTTCGCTGCGTACCCTTCCTGGGTGCGACCACACCGTCAGGACAGTGGCTACCGTGACCGCTCCGGCACCCACAATCTCCAACAGCGGAGCCGCGGGGCTTTCCTTGATGAGCTCTGTCATGCGATTCTGGTTCGCAGCCAGTTGGGTGGTCACTTCGAGAACGCGGCGGCCCAGCCGAATTGCTTCCTCGCGCGCAATCGACAATTCGATCGGTTCTTGCCGTTCCCGCCATCTGGTGATCGTCGCGATCTGGGCGGGAACCAGTGCTCTACGGGCGTCAATTCCAAGATCATGTGCCCGGAGCAACGCGACGAGTGCATTGACATTCATTGTCCGGTCCCGGGTCAACTGGTCCCGAGCTGCGCTTAGGATCCTGAGTGCGGCACGGGTACCTTCGTCACGACGCGGAGCTCGGAGCTGCGACTCCTCCGGGCCCAAAACAGCGGTTCCGATGGCGGCGGCGTCCAACGGGTCGGATTTACCGAGACCGCGGCGGCTTCGGGCGTTCATCCGTGGAGCTTCGGCGACATCGTAGCCGGCGTCGGTTACTGCCCTGGCCAGACGTGCCCCGTAAGTGCCGACACCCTCAATGGCCCATAAGCTCGCCGTATCCCCGTCTGTCCTACGGCCTGCCCAGGCAAGTGCGCGGGAAATCCCTGTCAGGGTGGTCGGGAACTGCCCGCTCGCGACTTGTCGTCTGCTGCTGGCCTCGATGATGGCGTAAGTGTGGGTGCGGGCGTGGCAGTCCACGCCGATGACGAACGGTCGGGTCTGAGCAACGATTGTCAACGCTGTGACCCTCCTTCCTTTCGAACGGGCAAGAACGGCCGCATAGCGGCCGGTATTGGACCTGGGAAGAGTCACCTCGAGGCAATACTGTGATGAGCCACAACCACCAAAGGCTGGGCAAGCTTCTAATCAAGCCACCAACGTGGAACAGGCCGACGCCGACCGCTCCACCCATTGCGGACAAGTCGGGGGAAACGCACCCTCAAAGGGGCAAGTTGTTTTTCGAGTCACGCACCGGGCAGAACGACCGGCATCAACACTGCCAGTTAGTCCCAGACCAACCTCTGCAAGACTCACAGTTCACCGTTTGGGAGCGTGGCAAGTTCAAGAACGGCGGCAGCCCTTAAAGATTGTGCAGTTCGGCCTATGGCGCAAAGAAGAAGACCATCTTCATCGGGGCGGCCGCGCCGGACTGTCCCGCATTGATCTTTCCTAGCCCAACATCGGTGAGCTGCGGGGACCCGCAGAGGTCTGCGCGCAGCTCGGCATTCCAACGCTGGACGAGAAGTGAATTAGCGTTGCTAGGTAGGTGGCCCACAAGCCGTTACAGCGGGGGCATGAAAATTTAGTGACGACGAACTGGCAGCAGCCCATCGAGGAGCGCATGGGCGCATGGAAAGCCCGCCGCAGGCGCTACCACCTTATATCGACCCTTTGGTCAGTCCTTTTCATCTTTCCGGTGGTTTGTCTGGGAACCTTCGCGCTCATCCTGGTGGATGCGGCCGGGCCCTTGCTGTCGGGTGAGGTCGGATACGGGCAACCTGAATCCTTCGGCAGGCAAAGCTACCTAAACACTCACAGCGTCCTGCTCGGGGCCTGCATCGTGGCCTTGGGGCTGTTCTGCATCTTCTACATTCCGTGGTGCCTGCGGGCTGCCCGGGACCGGAAGCCCCGTCAGTGAACTAGCTACTGGGTTTTCCTGACTGGGATGCCGGGACCCCTATCCCACTAATCCGGTCCTTCTTCTGCAGGACAGCTGATATCGGCGACAGCCGGGCGGCACCAAGCGACAGATAGCACCGTGAAAAGGCCGTCATTTACCGCCGAAAGTCACACATATGCGTCGTCGCGGCTGTTGGTCTCCTTCGTTTGGTGTCCGTGATGAAGACTGCCAACGGTAGGAGCATGCGGGAACTAAGCCGGTTCGGTGCCTAAACTCCTGAGTATGACGATGGAGAGGGAATGGCAGGCACGTGCGGAGCACCGCTGGCCGGCAGTCATTGGCCTGCTGATTGCGTTGGGCCTGTATGCGACTTTGCCGACGACGTTCCTGCCGGGTGTTCGTTTCGCGGTCGTCATCATCGGTGTGGGTTTACTGATCCCACTCGTGGCCCTGAATCCCCGTCGCCTTGTCCGCGAAACGCACTGGTCCAGGTACCTTTCGGTTGGCCAGGCTCTGCTGTTGGTGATAGCCAATGAGACGGCCTTGGTTCAGTTGGTTGTCGCGCTCACGAGCTCATCCAACAGCAACGGCCCAACCCTTCTGCTGGCCGCACTTCAGGTGTGGGTGACCAACGTCATTGGCTTCGCCTTGGTTTATTGGGAGCTGGACCGGGGTGGTCCTGTCGCCCGACGGCATTCTCCGCGCCACGAGCTTCCCCGGGCGGACTTCCGTTTTCCACAGGACGAGGACCACGATGCTGTGAAGGAGGTGGCCGCGAGGTCGTCGGTCAAGACCGGCTGGACTGCTTCGTTCATCGACTACGTTTACTTTTCACTGTCCAATTCCATGGCCTTCAGCCCCACCGACACTATGCCGCTCTCCGCGAGGGCAAAATCCTTGATGGGGCTGGAGGCCTTTGGCGGCTTCGTGTTGCTGGCACTTGTCATCGCGCATGCAGTGTCCCTGCTTGCCCAGTAGCACCCCGCTGGTCGGCACAGGGAAAGAGCGGTGCCGCGCGGGCGGGAACTTCCCTCACGGCCGTTCGGTTGGGAAGCCAAGCTCCTGTCTGGCCTCGACCCGGCCGGCCCCGGTTGTTCCGGTTGGGGCAAGGGCCGAAGTTGCGTGTTGCTGCTGGGCGCCTTGCCCGGCGTCGGGATTGTTTCAGTCAGCCGGCCATGCTCCTTGTTTGATCGCAGCATCAGCGTTGGCGATGATACGCCCTTGGAGCTCAGGCGCCCCCGAGGGTGGCGAGGAGGTTGGTCAAGGCTTTCTTTTCTGTTGCTGGTTTGGGCTGTGTGAGCGGACAGCGTTCAGGACCGTGTCGATTTGCTTGTCGAGGTAGTTCCATGCGGCTCAGGACTCAGTGTTAAGCGTGTGTTTGGTTTTCGTCCCAAGAGGTTTCGAGGCCAGTTGCCCTTGTTAGTGCCGCGGTCTGATCGTCCTTTTGGATGAGTGCGAGGGTGTCCGCGGTGATAAGTCGGAACTCTGCGGTGTTCGAGACAGGGAATGTGCCTGCACCGCCGATTGTGCCGCTGACTGGGTCAATGCAGTAGAGCCGGGAGCGCAACTGGGTGGCGGTCCCTTCTCCGCGGCGGCGCTGGTGCGGGGAAGGCTGTTCGCATAGACAAGAAGCCCGATGGTGGCCGCCGTTACCGCAGCCAGGATCCCCAAGGTAGCTCGCCGGTGTCCAGGGGCGGCTGCCGGAGATGTACGCCCCCCGCTTACCCTGGATGACGTCGGCTTTACTGGTCGGAAGGTAGACGACGGTCGCAAGGATTGCAGCGAGGAAAATGATGCTCGTGGTGAAGGTGGCCAGGCCCAGCCCGCCCTCGTCCGGCGCGAGCCCTTGCCGGGGGCCGAGCCGTTAGGCACACCACGGCCGTCCCCGACGCGTGGAAGGCGGGCTTCTCGCGGTCGCTGCTCCGCATGGGTAGCCACAGTACCTGACGACATCTGTGTGGCGTTTCCTGTAGCCCTGAACACGGACCTGGGAGCACCTCGGGTTCGGGCGCCGGCAGTCGCGGCATTGAGGCGCCAGGCAGGAGTTTTTCAGGCCTGCCCCCCGGAGGTTGCGGGAGTCTCCGGTGGTAGGGCGGTTCGGGTCGGCGACGGTCACGGTGTGCCATTTCGACGCATCGATCTAGGGGGTCTGCAATGATGGTTTTTATGGGTGGAAATTACGGGTGGACTGGGGATGCAGCGGGGGCCGGTTCGGTTAGATCGTCCGGTCTGGGACAACAAGTATGAGCGTCGACGAGCTGGTCCGGGACGCTGTCCTGGCCGCGACGGGACTCCCCGTTCCAGGCTCCGGGTTGGAGATAACTGTCCCGATGCCCTCTCAGAGGCTGCAGAACCTGGTGGAATTAGCCCGGACCGTGTGCGGTCAACCCGTGACGGCCATCAATATCATTACCGAAGAACTTCAGTACCAGGTTGCAACCGCGGGCATGGAACCTTACCTATGCACCCGTGAGGATTCGATGTGCGCTGTCGGTTTTTTGAACGGCACATCCACAGTCGTGGAGGATGCATCCGCCGACCCGCGCTACAGCAGCAACCCGTATGTTGACGGGCGCCGCGGTGCCATCCGGTTCTACGCGTCCATCCCGCTCGTCACCGATGAAGGCTTTGTCCTGGGCACGCTGTGCGCAGGGGCAAGGGAAACCGGCAAGTTGTCGGAGAGGCAACGCCAGGGCCTGGAAATCCTGGCGGCGGAAATCGTGGAAGCCTTGGAGCTCGAACACCGGGCCCGCCAACTGGCCGGGGCGCTGGCCGAAGCCCAGCGCAGCAATACCCTGCTGGCCGATTTCGCCGGCCGGATCAGTCACGATCTGCGCAACCCCTTGACCTCGATTCTCGGATATGTGGAACTGAGCCAGATGGAAGCTGCTGACGGACCCAATTCCCAGATCGCGACATATTTGAACGTGGTGGCAAGCTCGGGCCAGCGGATGCTGGACATGGTCGAAAACGTCCTGGCCTACGCGACCATCGGCGGTGATATTCGCCCAGCAGAGCTTTCCCTCACCGCCATCGTTGCCGATGTGGTCCAGGACTTGGCGGCAAGCATCGAAACGAGCGGCGCTTCGGTGGACTGCGGGGATCTGGCTTTCAGCGCGGATCCCGTGCAGATCCGTGTGCTGCTGCAGAACCTGATCCACAATTCGATCGCCTACGGTCGACCCGGCGTTCCGCCGGTCATCCAAATTACGGGTCAGCGAACCGCGGAGGGGGCAACCTTGCGGGTTACCGACAATGGCAAGGGAATCAGCGAGACCGACCGCGAACGGGTCCTCCATCCTCTCGTCCGTCTGCACCGCGAAGACGACCCACCGGGAACGGGCCTGGGCCTGGCAACCTGTGCCCGGATAGCCGCCGCAGCAGGCGGACGGCTGGACATCAGTTCGAACTCCGGTGCTGGCACGATGGTCACGGTCCACCTCAGCGGAAACACCTAAGCGCGCCGGCAAGTCCTTCCCGCTAACAAGGGATATTTACACGCGGCTGATCCTCCGCGCCTGGCCGCGGCCGTCGTCATCACAATTGCCTTTTGAAGCCTCTAATCCGCGATGTCTCAACTCTGAACTCAACCCTGGCGCCAGGTCGTGGTTCAAGGCTGAATCCACGCAACTTCTCAATATGACTAGGACGTACCTGTGTCCGGCTCAAAAGCTGTATTTCGCGATGACAATGGCCACGTCGTCACTTTCCTTGCTCATCCGGGTGCCACAGGTTTTTCTCAATATCTGTTCCTAGAAGCCGATGGGCTGCACGGTAATGGATCCCTTTCCGGCGCGGTCGAAATGGCCAATGAGTTTCATGGGTGTACGGAACAGCAACGACTTGCACCTCGTCCTCGTAGACGATCCGACCGGGGTTACGGGTGCGAAGGGCCGTCCAAGGGATGTCGTTTCGGTCTAGTAGGTCTAAGCAATCCGCTGCCGCGGTTGTCGGGTCCACATAATTCGCAGAGGCGTTGGCGTTGCCTATCCGCAGCCATTGCCTATCGGCTTCATTCAGAAGCCCCTCAGTTCCAAGACCGTTGGCCATCGCGAACACGCCTGGGCATCGCCCGCGACGGTTAGGGACGGCACTTTGATAGCGAATGAACTCACCCATGCAATGAGGGTACGCAGGCGGCCACCGTTAGCTCATCAGTCTCAGGGAAGGATCCGCTTACGGCCGGTGCACCTCGTAGTAGCGAGGCAGAATGTAAGTCATGGGGAATGATGACGGGGCGCCAAGATCAGTTCAGCTCGGATATTGGGACGTAGAGCTCTCGCTATTGGAAGGGCCGGGTGCCGTTTGGGACGGAATCGTCTCCGCTTGGTTGCCGGCGGAGAACAGGCGTCCACCGAGAGCTCCGGATGACTTTCCGTCGAATGGTTGGAGAGTTGTCCACACCTTCCACCCGAAGTGGGCCCACGAGGCCATGATCCTCGGCGCCCCATCTCAGGCGGAATCCGACAGGTGGGTTCTCGTTCAGCTGTCCCGAGACGACAACGGTTGGCAGTTTGCGTTACCATTCACCAGCTGCGGGCCAATTCCCGCTAAAGAGGTACGCCGGGCCGGCCTGCGTTTGGACTGGGCAAAAACAACCTACTCAATGTCGATCGGATCTATGACTGAGATCAACGTTGTCCTCGTCAACGATTCATTGCGGGAGTGGACACCCACTGAAGAAGACACTTCCCATGTCCAGGGCCTAGTGCTGACTCAAAACGGCGAGCAAATCGGAAACGGCTGGTACGCCACCGGGAGCACCCCGCAGTTACCAACGCTTCAACCTGGGCAGAAAACAACGCTTCCAGCCTTTCGCAACAACCCCGAGCTAAAGAACCTGCCCGCCGGCGATTACCAAATGGTGGCCTTTCTAGCCGCTTTGAACCTTCGAACGGTCACCCCTGCAAAACTCACCATCAAGTAATTTATGCCCCGCATCCCTCATCATGAGAGCGCCCGCTAGCGGATCGACTATTGGTGCGCTTGGGGTCCGTGCCCTTCATATCGCCCTGGTAAGCAGTCCCGAGACCGATTAACCGGACACGGATTAACTACTCGTCCTCAGCAACCTCATCGTTTGCCGTTTCCTCGATCCAGTCAATTGCATCATCCGAGAGGAAAAAACCCTCCGCAACATTGTCCCCAACCCACGAGGCATCTGCTGTGGGTACGCCTGCCACAGCAGTGATCTGATCCAGAATGTTCGGTGGCACGACGTCACCGTTGTTGTTGATCAACCATTGTTGTGTTGACGAATCCAGCCTCGGCCACCAATCCTCAATGCGCATGGCCATAGTCTGACACGGCGCCAATCTCCCCCGATAGGAGAACCCTCACCGACGCCAAAGGTTGTATTGAACGCTGAGGGATCCTTCACGAGGCCGGGTCACGGTTGCAGTCCAGCCATCGTGCATTGGCCACGTTCCGGACGAATCGATGTCGTGATTTGTGAACAGGTGTGCAGGCAAGCGTGCCCTTGTGCACAGGAGTAGCGGGCAATGACTGATCACAACCCGACTGCACAAACCCCGGAATTCAGCGGTTCGTTGTGCAGTCAGCTTCTGAAAACGACACCAGCGGGTCATACGAGACTCCAGGCCTCTAGCCGGCACCACAGGTTAATCCGAAAACCCACCGGGGGCGGGAACCGGCCCCGGGACGGCCCATCCGGGTATCCAAGCCGTGGGTCACAGTCCCCAACCCGCTCGGCCCATGCCGCGGGCCGTATCAGGTATGGCCGCCCTGCGCTTGGGCTCCGCTGTGATCCCGTGATGTTGGTCCCCCACCGGCAGGCTTTCCTTGCCACCAGCTACTGGTTGCCCTTCCAGGCGGGCGCGGTGGGGGCGTCCAGAGTCCTTCCTGTGCACTAAACCCGGCCCGCGCCGCGGGGTCAGCGACTACTCTTCTGTTACCAAGGCCGTCGGCCCGTGATCAGGACGGTGGGGATGGACAGCGCTCAACAGTTATGGCGGACTGACCCCGCGACCCCTGCGTGACTACATCGTTGATGCCGCAGCTGCACGGGCGAGAATCCCTGTGTGCCCGGATCCTGAGAAACTGTGGCTGTTGACGCTGCTCGGTCAGGAGGAACAGGCACTGGAGGAAGGATTCGCCTTGCTGGAGAGCTCGGCAGAGCCGTCGGAGCTGCTTCTCGTTCTGGCCGGCATCCTGCAGCGACGCTACCGGTGGCGTGACGCCGCCCGGCTGCACGAACAAGCCCTCCGGCTGGCCGGATCCCCGGTCCGGGAAGCGAGGGTCAGGCATCAGCGCCCTCCTGCTCGGCGTGGGCCTCTCCCAGGACAAGACCATTAACCGGCGCACCACCGTCCGTGCCGGCTAGGCATGAAACCGCCACTGCGGCGGCAACAACGGCGCAGGTCCCCGAACGGCGCGGGATTCGTGGTGAACTCCCAGACGTTACCCGGGTCGTTACCGGGATGGCTGTGCGATAGTACCGGAATCGGCAAGTCCTGTACCCCAGCCATCAGGAGCGCCACATGGACACGACACGACTGTTGCGGGCACCACAAGGCTCGTGGAGGCTGCCCCGGTGGCAGCTGCCGGCAGTATTCATTGTGCTGGCCCTGCTGACGGCCGTCGCTGCCGGGTGCGCCCCGTCTGCACCGGCCCCGATAGCACAGGCCGGCACGCCAGGACACGTCTTCGTGATCAACCTGGAGAACAAGGGGTACGACGAGGTGTGGGGCAGCAAGTCCCGTGCACCCTACCTGTCCACAACACTCAGGCAGCAGGGCGTCCTGCTGAGCAACTACTACGGCATCGCGCACAACTCGCTGCCGAACTATCTGGCCCAAATCTCAGGCCAGCCACCCAACAGCAGCACTGAAGAAGACTGCCCGACCTACACCCGGTTCAGGTCATCCAAAACAGACTCACAGGGGAAGTTGCTGGGCACCGGCTGCGTCTACCCGGGCAACGTTCAAACCATCGCCAGCCAACTCACGGACGCAGGCAAAACCTGGAAAGCGTACATGGAAGACATGTCACCCCATGCCAGCACCCGGCCCTGGACGGCGCGGACGAAAACACAAAAGCCACCGCCAGGGACCAATACGCGACCCGCCATGACCCGTTCGTCTACTTCCAATCAGTGACCTCAACGCCTGCCTGCCAGAGCAACGTCGTCAACCTCTCTGCCCTCCAGCAAGACCTGAAGTCCGCCGGAAACACCCCCAACCTTTCCTACATCTCCCCTAATCTTTGCCACGACGGACACGACAACCCCTGCGCCGACGGCACCCCCGGCGGCTTGCCAGCAGCCGACACCTGGCTGCGCGAAAACATCCCCGGAATCCTGGCCTCCCCTGCATTCCAACGGGACGGAATGCTCGTCATCACCTTCGACGAAACGGACGGGGGCACCGTCGGGCCCTCAACAGGCGTCACAGGCGGAACCTCAGGAGGCCAAGTCGGAGCGCTGGTCATTTCACCGTTCACCCTGGCTGGGGGCACCTCGGATCACCCCTACAACCACTACAGTCTGCTCGCCAGCATTGAAGGCTTCTTCTCCCTCCCCCGCCTGGCCGGCGCGGGTGAGCCGGGAGTTGATGCCTTCGGCAAGGACGTCTACCAATCCACAGCCTAGGAAGAGCGGCCGCGGCCGGTTGCGTCGATGGTCTCAAGACGCAGCCCTGACCTTTCTCGGGCATCGGAACACTCTTTGTTCCGATGCCCTCCTCCGAGGTGAAAGGAACACATTAGCGTGAGGATTTCCTTACAAGGCAGGCCCGGGGCCGGCATACGAAGCTCCCACGGACGGGCCCCTACCGTTTGGCTGCTGCTGGCTCTGGTTACGGTTTCGGCCTGTCAACCCCAAGCGACACCGGTGCAGCCCACAGCCCCGGCCCCTACTGCACAGACACAGAACGGTCAAGGGACAGGTACCCCTACGCCCACGCCAACAACCAGACCCATCCTGACACCGCAGACCGCCAACGGAATGTGCGGGGCACCCGGACCGGCGCCGACACAGTACCAGCATGTAATCTGGATCACCTTTGAGAACCTGACCCTGCAGCACGCCCAGCAAAAGATGCCGTATTTCAACGGCACCGTGGTGAAGAATTGCGGACTCGCCACGAACTTCACGACCGAACTGCACCCGTCCCTGCCCAATTACATCGCGATGACCTCCGGCTCGACCCAAGGCATCACCGGGGACTCATCGGGCATGCTGGGTGCAGACAACATCTACAACCAGGTCAAGCAGTCCGGGCGGCAATGGCGGAACTACGCCTTTGGAATGCCCTCCAACTGCGACCACAACGACAGCGCCAACAAAATCTACACAGCGCACCATGAAGCGGCGAATTACTACTCCAATATCGCCGAGGACTGTCCCAACTGGGACGTTCCGGTCGGAAGCCCGAACTTGGTCACAGACACCACGGACGTGACCAATTCACCCCTTGCAACAGCCCTGGAAACCGATACCCTGCCCGCCTTTGCGACCCTCGGTCCAACCGATGACGGCGGATGCTCCTCCTGCGGCGGCGAGGTCGACCCCGGTCCCGGCGACCTGTTCCTGCAGCGCTGGATTCCAAAGATCACCAACAGCACGGCCTACAAGGCAGGGACTGTACTGGTCTACGTGACCTGGGATGAGCCGGAGGACTTCGCCACCATCCCGTCCACCCAAGCCGTGGCTACGGCGGTGATCGCCCCGACGATCCCGGCTGGGACTCAGTCCAATACGGCCTTCAACCATTACTCGATGCTCCGTGACACGGAGGACGTCCTGGGCATCACCAATCACCTGGGCAACGCGGCCACCGCACCATCCATGCGGAGCGCCTTCGGCTACTAAATAAACCCCCTGCGGCCCGGCCCCTCAGGCACCGAACTACCTACATGAGGAATAGCGCTGGACCTCCATGGAATTCCTGCTTGAACTGATCCTCAGGGCGGTGGTGTCATGGATGCACCATTCGGGCTCGCCCGATCAAGTGGCCTCGTGCCCTACTACTTAACCAGGCTGACCTCTCCCCCGGCGCTGCTGACCTACATTTCACCGTTGCCCCACCTGCTCAGCATCGGCTGCGAGGGGAGACACCGCGTTCGGGGACCGCAACGGCGCGATTCTGCCTGTTTCTGCTGGTCATTCGCCGCTCGCCCGTAAACGCCATCGCGTTCGGCGCTGTGACTGCTGTTGGCTGGCTGTCCTGCCATCTGGTCAAGGCATTGGTGGCCCGGCCACGTCCCGACCAAAGCCCTTTGGCGGATCCGCTCATCACGGCGCCAGCTACCCACAGCTTTCCCAGCGGTCAAGTCTGTTTGGCTACCGCACTGGCCTTCGCCCTGTACTACCTCGCGCGGAGAACACCCTGGCCACGGCCCGTCCTGGGATTCGGAATAGTCATCGTCTTCGTTGTGGCCTTATCGCGGCTCTACCTTGGCGTTCACTACCCCGCCGATGTGCTTGCATCCATTGCCACGACCTCCTGCGCCATCCTCTATTTCACGGGCCCCTGGAACCGCTACGCGACAGCCATCATCGGCAGAATACGGCTGCTGGCGTGGTTTGGCCCCATACCAAGCCAGACGGGGGTAGCCGCAGCCGATAGCCAGGTCCTGACGCGCGCCTCCATCATTGAAACCATCCGGGAGTTGCCTGGGGCCGACTCAACGCGTCGAGGTCCTGGACCGCTGCCGCGAGCTCCCCGGCGTCCTGGATGCCCCGGTTACCGATTCTAGCGATGAATGCCCTCCAACACCCGGCGGTTGCCCCGAAAAGGGCGACCCCGCCGGCCGGAAAAGAACGGCAGCAACGAGTGCATGCGGGCCCACTGCCCACACTTAAAACAGAAGTACGAGACACCCATCAAGCGCCCAGGACGCCGACGTCAGGATATAGAAAACATGCCCTAAGCGCCCCCGAGTGTTCTGAGTAGATTGTTCAATGTTTTCTGCTCTGTGGCCGGGTTCGGGGCGTGTGAGCGGACCGCGGACAGGACCGGGTCGATTTGCTTGTCGATGTAGTTCCACGCGGCGCAGTCGGCGGCGTTCAGCGCGTCCTGCTTCTGGTCCCAGGCTGTCTCAAGGTCCGTTACCCGGCTCGAGGCTGCGGACTTGTCGCCCTTTTGAACCAGGGCCAGAGTATCGGAGGCGATGGTGCGGAACTCTTCGATGTCCGTGGCCGGGAAGTGCGCCTGCGCCGCTGTTTGTGCCTCTGCCTGGGTTAGTGCGGCGGAACCGGGACCACAACTTGGTGCCGACCCCTTTTCGGCTGCCACACTGGCGTGCGGCAGGCTGTTCGTAAATACGAGGAGCGCAATCGTGGCCGCAGCAACGACGGCGAGGATCCCCAGTGCGGCACGCCGCCGTGCCGGGGCCGCGGCCGGGGGCGTCGGTCCCGACGCGCCTTGAGTGCTTTGGGCGATGTCGGCTTTACTGATCGATAGATACACCACGGTGACGAGGATAGCGACGAGGAAGACGATGCTCGTCGTCAGGGTGCCAAGGCCCAGTCCGCCCTCGTCCGGGGCCAGCCCGAGCCAGTCTCCGGTGTTCGCTCCGAGGGGACGGGTGAGGATGTACGCGATCCAGAACGCGAGGACGGGGTCGGCACCAAAGCGCCAAAGGGCGGTCACGATACCGATGAGTGCCAGGGGCAGCAGGATCGAGCTGCCAGGGCCCCAGCCGGTGAGTTCGAGAGTCCAATCCCCGAGGGCCGTGCCCAAAGCGAAAGTCACAAGAACAGCGAGCCAGTAGAAGGCCTCCCGTGGCAGGGAGACGATGCTGTGGATGGAAAGGGTCCGTTCCTTGGCATACCAGATGCCGAAGACAACGGCGAGCACGGCAGAAAACACCACGGCGCTCAGCCACAGCGGCACGCCGGCCTGATCCGTGAGCAGGTCAGTGTAAAGGGTTCCAGAGATACTCATCACGACGACGGTGAGCCAGTACACGGCGGGGACGTAACGCCGCAGACGTATCTGCGCAGCAAGCACGACCGCCAAAACCACAGTGAAGATGATCGCGGTCGGGACCAGCCCGACGCCGAGGGCCACGTTGATGAAATCAGCGAAGCTCTCCCCCACGGTGGTACAAAGAATCTTGATAACCCAGAACCAGACCGTGATCTCGGGGACTTTACTCAACATCCGTCCCGTGAAGGGCGGGGCTGTCACCTCTCCTGTACTCACAGCTGCACTCCCTCACTCGATTCCCGTCAACACCGCCCACACGGCAGTGTGAGCTGAGTCTCACACGACAGACTGGGAAAAAACCCAAAGCAAGAGAAAGAAATGGTCAGAAAGTGCGGCAGCACCTTCACAGCGCTCGGGAAATTGTTGCGGGTCCTCCTTCCCACTGGATCCCGACTCACCCGGCCAGGGCAGATTCCGAGCAGAGCCGGCGCTTCACCGCCATTAGCGTCAGGCTGCGAGCAGCGATGACAAGCAGGGCCTTCGGACGCCGCCGACGAATCGGACCACTCATACGACACGCGCCGCGACACGCACCGGCGGCCGGAAGGGCCGTCTCAGCAACGCCGCTGAGTGCCGTGTCTCTTCCCAGGCAGCGCGGGTGGACGAAGCCGGACGGTGGAAAGCGCGCGGACGTTCAAGGCGGTAGCGTGGACCTGATCACGGGGGCCTTACGGGGAACCTGCTGGGACGGCCGTGCGCCGAAAGGAATTTGTGACAACCTCCTCCCGGGCCGGCGATGTGAGGACCACACGTCGGCGGGGTCTTGGGCGGTGGAGACTTGGTGTTCTGCGTAGCTGCCCCGTCAAGGTGGGTTTTGTTATTGTCTCCTGTTCCCCGGGCCTGCCTCCGACCAGGCCCGCTCGTGGGAGAGCCGACTCGGCGCATGCGGGTGTGGGGCCAACTCGTTACCAGATCATTGCTGGACGCTTTTGACCTCGGCGGTCCCGGCCCAGGATCTGCCCGGTTATGTTGGGGATCCTTCTCGTACTGGTGGCAAATGTTCCTTGGAGCGCCGGATGGGCAGCGTGCAATTCGTTGCGGCGGCATTGGGAAAGGTACTAAGTAAGGAGAAACTAGCGTCCACCGTTCGCCACTTCATTCCAATACGTGTGCGACCCGGTCAGACGGCCAGGATGGCAACCAGACGACCGTACGCTCCTCGACAACGCCCAAATACAGCCGCCACCTCCAGGCGGAATCCGATTACAGCACACCCCACCCTGACGTAGGGGTTGCCTGACTAGGGAGGACTCAGGCCCGTCGATCGGGGTCGGTCATATTTTGGGGACGCCGCAGAGTCACTAGAACTCTCATCCCAGCCCCTGCGCCAGGCGCACCCTCATCAAATCCAATTTTACGGAACCATTTCGGCGACTCTCGAACTGTCGCATCCCGAATCCACGTCCCTTTTGCTGTCGGGATGAGATCTGAGAAGGTCGCGAGCCACTGTCAGTAAAACGGAGTATTCCGCGTCATTCTGACGTCGATTCGTATCTCGGATTTAGGTGCACCAGACGAGGACGGAGACCAGCGGCACGGATTGCCTCTCTGCCCCGCCCGCGTCCAACGCAACTCGCCGGCGACGTGCCTTCGGAGACACAATCGCCCCCTGACGGAGTCTCGATTATCGGCACGTGAAAGGAGCCGGTGAAGAGAGTCTGAAAGGGTTGTCCTTCGGCTCGCGGCGCCAGTTTCCTCAGTCTATTCGTGTGGTCGAACGACGACGGTCAGTGCCTTGTCCGCGGCCAAAACGTGCAGGCGAAGGCATCGTCAAGGGCTCAGCTGAGACGATGATCTCGACCACCCATTGCGAGTAGTTCATTGCCGGTAGTGATTTAAAGGAAGCCAAAAGATCCAGGGCAGGTCTGAGGGCTACGACCTACGCACACCCGCCCTTCCATTCCGTGAACGGATTGGAGAACCTGTGATGCAGGGCCCCGCATGACATGCCGAAAGACCGTTGACGGTGCCGCGCGCCGAGCGTAAACCGGGACTGTCAGTTCGATCGCGGGCGCGGTTTGCGTGCCCGCAAATGCAAAGGAGCACGAAATGGCTGTCGCAATCATCATGGAATTCCCCGGTGCCACCCTGGCGCAATACGAAGAAGTCAACCAGAAAATGGGCCTCACCCCGGGCGGCCCCGGACCGGCAGGATCCATCTCCCACTGGGCCGCCGAGACGGACGGCAAGCTGCTCATCACCGACGTATGGGAATCCCGCGAACAGTACGACAAGTTCGCCCAGGAGAAAATCGGGCCGCTAAGCATGGAGGCCGGCTTCCCTGCACCCCCGACGACCACCTATTACGAGGTCGCCAACTACTTCACCCCCAACTCGGCCGTCTGACGCAACGCTTTCAGGCCGCCGCGAAAGGAATCGAGAGCGCCCTGGCAGAGTGATCCGCAAAAGCCCCGGCAAACCAGAAGGAACCCGGTCCTTCGGGGACGGCAAAGGAAAACTGGACCTCGTTGACCTGCAGAACGGAGCCGGGATGGCAATGGTCCATTACGTCATGTCCGGACGCGTGGAAGTCGTACCTGGCAACCATCAAATTCGAATTTTGATCACGCGGCGTTAAGATCATCGGGCTGTCAGTAGATTCGAGGGCTGGGAAGGGACTCCATGTGGCCGGCGATTTGTCTCGGTCTGCGGGCATTAGTCCGTATGCAAGGAGGAAGCCCGGCAGTATATTTAGATCAGGTCTCTGGCTACCGGGTTTTTCATAGTTTGCCGTGTGGGGGGCGCCTGCGAACCGCAAGAATCGTAGGTAACTATGCCGCTGCAAAGTTCTCGGTATGGTTTTACTCAGCACTGCATGACGCTTGTTCCGGCGGTTCTTCTGAGCGTCGGATTGCTGCACGCGCCCGGTGAACCGATACGTGCCCATCTTGAAACCACTAGGGACAAGGTCCTTCCCCAAAGCAGCACTCAGGCCCACACGGATGATCCCTGGAGCAGCTTCCCGTTCAATTCCCGGGAACTCTGGAAGTTCCGGCTCATTACCAGGCGTTGAGACACTCCACGGATTCCTACTCCTTCGAAGGACACGGTGCGTTTTGCCGTGGTTTCAACGTTCGCCCGGGTGGAGAACGGACCTTCCATCCAGGCACGGTGATCAGGAAGACAGGCTCTGTGGCCTCGAGATCACCGAGGGAAACCGCGGGGACGTAAAGCTGTCCGTATCGACAAGGGTGATTTTGGTAGGGGCCATTGGTCCGGATCGGTATAGGGACAGTGGGCGACGTAGTGCACTGTTGATTGCCCGAATCACCATTGTCGGCGTTGAACAGGACTAGTGGGAGGTACCTAAGATGGCCCGTCCCACCCTGCGTTTTGGCGGGCATCGTCCGTGGCTGGTACCGCGGGCGCAGGCAGGTACGTGAAGCAGGGCAGTCGGCCTGCTTCACGGCTGTGGCCCGCAAGGGCGAGGCGCCGCCGCTGGCGCAAATTGCTAAGGATTTCGGGCTTTCGGTCACGACGCTGAAGCGGTGGATTGCTATCGCCGAACGCAAGGAAACCGGCGCTGGCCCGGCAGCGGGTGAGTCGGCGGAGGTGCGGGAGCTGAAGAAGCGCAACCGCCTGTTGGAGCAGGAGAATGAGATTTTGCGCCGGGCTGCTGCCTATTTGGCGAGGGACATCAACCCAAAATGACTCTTCTATGGCGTCTGTCAAGCCATGGTGGTTTGGAGTTGGCGGAAGATGGAGCGGCAGACGTAGCGTTTGAGGTTCCGGCGGATCTCGCGGTTTGATTTGCCTGTTGCCCGGCTGCGGGCGACGTAGTCCTTGGTTGCGGGGTCGAAGCTCATTCGGGTGCGGACGATGACGTCGAAGGCGCGGTTGAGTTGACGGTCGCCAGAGCGGTTGAGCCGGTGTCTGGTGGTGTTACCGGAGGATGCAGGGCGTGGCGCCACACCTCCGAGGGCGGCAAAGGCCGCCTCTGAACGGATCCGGCCGTGGTGGGAGTAGGCGCAGATGATGATCGCCCCGGTTACGGGACCGACTCCGGGTGTGGTTTGGAGTCCTGGAGCCAGTTCTTCGGTAAGTTGGGCCAAGGCCTTGTGATTTTCGGCGAGCTGAGTCGTGAGGTCTTTGACGGCCGATGCCAGGCGTTTGGCTTCGGCCCGTGCAATTCGAAGCATGGGGTCCACGGTGTTGGAGCTGCGCCAGGCTGCGATGGTGCTGATCTGAGCATCCCGCAGGGATGACCGGGCGTCGATTCCGAGGTCGGTGCCGCGGAGTAAGGCTGTGAGGGCGTTGCGGTTGGCTGTCCGTTGGTGATCCAGCAGGGACCGGGAGGCCAACAGGATCCTGATCGCTGCCCGGGTTCCGGCCGCGCGTGGTTCCATGACTTGCTCGCGGGGACGTCCAAGGACCGAGCGGGCGGCGGCTTCGGCGTCGATGGGATCGGACTTGCCGGTCAGGGCCCGTGACGAGCGTGCCGGTGGCCTGACTTCGCCCACGTCGATGCCGACCGCCAGCAGTGCTTGGGTGAGTTGGGCGCCGTAGGAGGATGTGCCTTCGACCGCTGCGAAGACCTTCTCCTCGCCGGTGCGGCGCCGGATCCAGGTGATAGCTCGGTCCATTCCTGCGGAGGTGGCTGGGAACACCGCGGTGTCGACCACGGCACCGGTCGCGCAGTGAACGGCTGTGAATGTGTGGGTGCGGGAGTGGGTGTCGACTCCGACGACGAACTCGAATTCCTCTGCGATGATCGCCATTGTGTGCTCTCCTCTTCTTATTAACCCGGTTAGGTGACAGGAACCTGCCTGGGTCGCTTGGAGACGCATCTGTAACGGGTCACACCCAACTGGTGGACAGTCTTCTGATCAGGTCATCCGCGCGGGCAGGCCGTGCCCGGAGAATGGTGCGGACAAGTCATTTTCAAGACACCGCCTGAGCGGGTCGGATATACCCTGAGTCACACGCCGTCCTCCGGGACCAGCCTGCCAGCCGACCTCGGGCCGGCACCTGACCATTACAGATCTACCCGCTGGTCACGGATCTTGCCGCCGACGGTGTTCCAGTGGCGGTGACCTGCAGGGTGTTGGGATTCAGCAAGCAAGGCTATTACCGGTGGAGAGCCAGCCCGCTGACGTACCGGGACTGGGCGGACGCGCACCTGGTCAAGGCCGCCTTGGACATCCATGCCGACGATCCGGCGTTCGGGTACCGGTTTATCGCCGACGAGCTCCCTGAGAAGGGCATCATGGCGGGTGAGAACAGGGTTCAGCGCTTGTGCCGGGACCACGGCATCTGGTCCGTGTTCTCCAAGAAGCGTGGCCTGAACCGGAAGCCAGGACCGCCTGTCCACGATGACCTGGTGGAACGGGACTTCACCGCCGGGGCGCCGAACGAGCTGTGGCTGACCGACATCACCGAGCACCCCACTGCCGAGGGGAAGCTCTACCTCTGCGCGATCAAGGACGTCTATTCCGGGAGGATCGTCGGCTACTCGATGGACTCGCGGATGAAATCTTCGCTGGCGGTGGCCGCGCTGGAGAACGCGGTCCGGGCACGCCGGCCGGCAGGCACCGTGGTGCACTCGGACCGCGGGTCCCAGTTCCGGTCCCGCCGCTTCGTCGAATCCCTCCGGCACCACGGGCTCACAGGATCGATGGGCCGAGTCGGTGCGCGCGGACAACGCCGCCATGGAATCGTTCTTCTCGCTGCTCCAGAAAAACGTCCTGGACCGTCAGCGGTGGCTCACACGCCAGGAACTCCGGCTGGCAATCACGACCTGGATTGAGCGGACCTACCACCGCCGGCGACGGCAAAGACGGCTGGGAAAACTCACGCCGATCGAATTAATTCGAAGGTGCCGCAGGTGACCCAAGTTAGGCTTCGACCATGCGTAAGACGTGCGCGATGCTGGGCGCCGCCGTTATGGGCCTGACCGGCTGCCACGCCGAGCCGGTGTCGGGCCCGTCGGCTCCGCCGCCTGTGTCGCCGCCAGCAGCGGCCTCACCGCTGAAGGTGATCCTGGAGAACTTTGTGGGAGACAGGCTCGACGACGTGGAGAACGCTCTGGACCAGCTGAAGCTGAAGCACGAGGCGGTGTCCGGGGATGGCAAGAAGGTCCTCGTGGCGTCGAACTGGACGGTGACGGACCAGGACCCGGCTGCCGGCACCGAAGTGAAAACAGGCAGTACCGTGCGGCTGACCGTCGCCGAGGCGGCCTCCCCACACTCGGCGCCAATGAGTAATCCCTCTTCCCGTGGCGACGTCCGCCGGGGCCGTGGGGTAGGTTCCACCGGCACTGCAGAGCCAGCCAGCCGCGGCCGTGTCTTCGGCCAAGGACATGCGCTGCATCTGCTCTCCATGGGCAACCTGGTGGAGGTGCTCCTTGTCCTGGCCCCGGCTTTGGCCTGGATCAGTCTGCCCTCATCGTGATAGATCTTCCGGCTACGCGCCGTCGGAACAGCAAGGCCGTGCCAACGGAAGGCAGTCCGTGTTAAGTTGCGGAACACGAAACAACCTCCACCCATCAGGCGCCCGTTCCGGAGAAGAGAACACACTCAAACCGGGGCTGAGACTTGGCATTCCAATTCCTAAGCATGCTTAGTATGGGGTAGCTGAATGCGAACGGCTACCAACCAGGGGAGGAAAAACCATGGGATTGGGCGACAAGATTGAGAACGCTGCCGAGAAGGCAGGCGGCAAGGGCAAGGAAGCGGCCGGTAGCGCCACGGGCGATGAGAGCCTGAAGGCCGAAGGCCACGCTGACCAGGCCAAGGGCGATGTGAAGCAGGCCGGCGAAAAGGTCAAGGACGCCTTCAAGCACTGACAGACATCATGGGAAGGGCGCGCTCAGCGAACGGGGCGCGCCTTTTTCGTGACCTGAGACACCCTCACCATCACCGTCCCCTAGGCTTAGGCCAACGACTATCTGGGGGTAGTAATGAGTTTGAGTCCGGCTTTCGGCGTCCGGGTGTGCTGTACGCCGTCTTCACGGTGGTGCTGGCGATGATGGCGGTGTACGCCCTGGTACTGGTCATCATCTTCCTGCGGTTGCGGATCGCCGAGCTCAAGCGGGCCGCGCGGAACCCGGTTGAATAGCGGCATGAGCATGATGGCCAGCCGTACGCCCAAAGAAGACGTCCTTGTCGGTGGCCTGGATGACTGGGCCTACCCTGGCTGGGTAAATGCGAGTACACACGTCGCCGGAATCACTGACCCCTCTCTTCGACGGACGCTCACCATCGGTCTGATCGCCGAACTCCTCGTCGAGGGACTGATGATCGCCGGGGACGTTGACGAGGACGGGCACCATCCTTGGCCCCACTCGCCGGGTGATGCCGTCGAGCAGATGACCCGCACGTGGCGGACGGACTGGCGGGACACCGTCCCGACCCCGGGAGCCATCATGTGGCTCGCCAATACGGAGGCCGGCAACCGGGTGGGCCAAGCCGTACTTGCGCGCGAAGCCTCGAATTAACATGACCGACGGCAGGCGCAGCGCACCGAACTCGGAGTCGGTCCTGATGTACCGCAAGGGCATCCCCGCGTCCAAAATTGCGGCGGGAGCCGGGGGCGCGGCGTCTGTGGTGCGCAACCACCTGTCCATCGCCGGCAAGCAGGACCCGGGCCTGCGCCAAGAGCACAAGGCGGCCCTACCCGCGCCGCCGCCACGGGTGACCGATGCGGGCCGCCGGAACGTGGCAGTCGCTCGGCTGAATCATTTGTTCGGGAGGTTGTGCTCGCTCTGTTCGTTTGGGACGGGTATGGACCCTGGAATGGGCTGGACGCTGATGCTCCGGCTCCTGGAAAGCCGGAGCATCAGAATCAGGCCCGGTAGAGAGTGATCGGGTCTGTGGACAGGTGAAGTGTTCGGTAGCCGGTTCCGCGGCGGGTTAGCCAAATCATTGAACCGTCCGGGCTCAGGGTATCCACGCATGCCGTTGTCAGGATTCCGGTCTCGTCCAGCACTTCGACCAGATCGTCGGGAAATAGTTGTGTCCATTTCCGGACAGGCCGCCCTTTAGGCAGGACGGAAGCGCTCGGCTGGGCGCTATGGAGTTTCCTTGGCATGATCAGAACCCGGTGTAGGCGTGCTGAAGATGCTTCACCCGGGGCGGTTCCGCGAAGTGGGGGCTGACAAGCTGGCGCCACTTGGCGAAGCCGGGTGAGTTGCGGAAGCCTTCGGTGTGGTCCCCGACGGTGGCCCAACCAACGGTGAGGGTGTACTCGTTGGGAATCTCCACCGTGCGGTCCAGCCGGAAGCTCAGTGCACCCTGGGCCTGTTGGAAATAGGGCACTGCCTGGGCAGCTGCTTCTTCGAAGTCCTTTTCCGAGCCGGGCTTGATGGTGAGGGAGGCGATTTCGTGGATCACGCCGTCGCTCCTTCTGTCAGTGCGGCCTGGTTGGCCTGCTCTTCGTCGATGCGGTTGCGTTCCGTGCTGCCGGCCATGGTGCGGGTGGCATCGATGGCTGCGTAGGTCCAGAAGATCTTCATTTCTTCTGTGTCCGAGGCGTTGCGGAACCGGTGGATGATGTTGGCTGGCACGAACGTAGTGTCGTAGGTGTTCAGGAAGTACTCCGTGCCGTCGATATCCACCCAGGCAGTGCCTTCGATGACCATTACGGATTCGACCACGTTGTGGCTGTGGTGGCCGATCGCAGCGCCGGGGTTGAAGGTGGTGATCCCGTTCAGGAAAGCCGTAGCTCCAAGATGGGAGCCGACCAGCGGCACCGTAGATGCGCCATTGCCGCGGTCCTTGCGGGGCAGCTCGTCAGGGCGCAGGATCACGGCGTCCACAGAGCTGATGCTTGTGCTAATGCGTGTCATTAGGTGTCGTCCTTTTAGTCGACGGCGGCGGGAGTGGGTGCCGGGCCGGTCCAGAAAGTCTTCATGTTGGTGAATTCGCGGATGCCGTAGGAGCCCAGCTCCCGACCGTAGCCGGACTTCTTAATACCGCCGAAAGGCAGGCGCGGATCGGAGGCGACCATACCGTTGATGAAGACGGCACCCGCATCGATCTTTGGCAGAAGATCACGGGCTGCGGTTTCGGTGTCACCGGTCCAGAGGGCGGCGCCGAGGCCGTACTCCGTTTGGTTGGCCAAGGCGATGGCTTCCTGGGTGGAGGAAACACGCACGATTGCGGCGACGGGGCCGAAAGTTTCCTCGTCGAAGGCGGCTTGGCCGGGAACGACGTGGTCGATGATGGTCGGTTCGTAGAAGTAGCCGGGGCCATCAACAACGTTTCCGCCGAGCAGGACCTTGCCGCCGGCTTCAATCGTGCGGGTGACCTGATCGTGGAGTTCGGCACGGAGGTTTTCGCGGGCCATCGGACCGATGGTGGTGGCCCGGTCGTGGGGGTCCCCGACGACGAGCGCCTTGGTGTTGGCGAGGAACTCGGCGACGAACTCGTCGGCGATCTTTTCATCGACGATGAAGCGCTTGGCGTTCACACAGGACTGCCCATTGTTGGTGAAGCGTGCTTTCACGGCGACCTTAGCCGCTGCTTTGATGTCGGCATCGGCCAGCACGATGAAGGGGTCGGAGCCACCCAGCTCGAGGACCTGCTTCTTGAGCGCGGCGCCGGCCTGGGAGGCGACGATCTGGCCTACCTGGGTGGAGCCGGTCAGGGTGACTGCAGCGATCCGGTCGTCGGCGATGAGCGCGGCGACCCGGTTCGACTCGATGAGCACCGTGGAGAACAGACCTTCCGGAAGACCGGCTTTGTCCATGATCTCTTCAACGGCGAGGGCTGCCTGGGGGACGTTGTTGGCATGCTTCAGGATGGCCCCGTTGCCCGCCGCGATGGCGGGAAGGATGAAGCGGAAGAACTGCCAGAACGGGTAGTTCCACGGCATGATTGCCAGGACGACGCCGAGGGGGTCGAAGACGACGCCGCTGTCTTCGGCGCTGGAGGCGATGTTCTCAGGGGCCAGGTGCGCGGGAGCGGTTTCGGCGTAGTAGTCGGCCGTCAGGGCGCACTTTTCGATTTCGGCTTCGGCTTCGGTGATGGGCTTGCCCATCTCCAGGGTAATCAGGCGGGCGTACTCTTCCTTGCCCTCACGCAGGACTTTGGCGGTGTTGCGCAGAACCTGGACACGTTCCTCGACAGGGATCAGGCGCCATGCGTTCTGCGCCTCGGCGGCGGCCGTCAGTGCGGCGTCTACCTGGGCCTCAGTGTGCGCTTCGAAGACGATCAGTTGTTCGCCAGTGGCGGGGTTGACCGTTGAAATCATGGGGTTTTCCTAACTTGCTGGTGAAGAACTAGGCCGTGGCCTGGCTGACGGGCTCCCGGGTCAGGGACGCGATGACCTCGTCGGCGAACTCGCTGGTCCCCAGGGATCCGCCAATATCGCCGGTGCGGGTCAGAGGGTTGGACAGGACGGTTTCGACGGCCGTTTCGATCTCCGCGGCGGCGTTGATCAGTGCCTGGTTGTTGTCGCGGCGGCCGCGCCAGTCCAGGAGCATCGCTGCGGAGAGGATGAGTGAGGTGGGGTTGGCGATGCCCTTGCCGGCGATGTCGGGGGCGGAGCCGTGCTGTGCCTGGGCAACTCCGATGTCATGGCCGGCGTTCAGGGAGCCGCCCAGGCCCAGGCTGCCGGACAGTTCGGAGGCTTCGTCGGAGAGGATGTCGCCGAACATGTTGGTGGTGACGATGACGTCGAACTCGTGCGGCTTGCGGATCAGCAAGGCTGCGGCGGCGTCAACGATCAGTTCTTCGAGCTGGACGTCGGGGAATTCGGCGGCGACCTTGCGGACTTCGCGGAGGAAGAGGCCGTCGGACAGCTTGACGACGTTGGCCTTGTGGACGGCGGTGACCTTCTTGTTGCGTCCGCGGGCGATTTCGAAGGCGGCTCGGGCCACCCGCTCGGATGCCTTGGCCGTGATCTTGCGGACGCTCAGTGCAATGTTCTCGTCCGGCATGAACTCCCCGGTACCCGCGAACATGTTGCGGTCCGAGTAGAAGCCTTCGGTATTCTCGCGGACGATGACCAGGTCCATGGGGGTGCGCAGGATGCTGAGTCCCTGACGGGACCGGCAGGGCCGGACGTTCGCGAACAGTTCGAACTGGACCCGCAGTTCCGCGGAGGGGTTGAAGCCGCCCTCCTGCTTGGAGGGGTATTCGTAGTGCGATACCGGGCCCAGGATGACGCCGTCCACCTGCGGGATGCGTTCCATGACCGCAGCGGGGAGGGTCGTGCCCTGTTCGGCCAGGCTCTTCAGCCCGATGTCCTTTTGCTCGAATTCCAGGCCCAGGCCGTGGGCCTGGTCGACGACCTTCAGGACGTCGAGAGTGGTTTCGGTGATTTCGGGGCCGATGCCGTCGCCCGGGAGTACGAGGATCTTCATGGTGGTGCCTTTCAAAGCTGTTCTGGGTGGAGTCGTTGAGGGGTGACTGTTACTTGATGATGCTGATGAGGATGAGGGCTCCGGCCACCGTCAGCCCACCGCCGATGCGGGTGGCGATCTGGGCGAAGGGCATCAAACGCATCCTGTCCCCGGCGGTCAGGATGGCGATGTCGCCTGCACCGCCCATGCCGCTGTGGGTGCTGGTGATCATGGCCGTTTCGATCGGGTGGAGCTTGACCCAGCGGGCGGTGAAGAAGCCACCGGCCACCATGGCAACAACCGTGGTAACGATCGTGATCAGGTTTGCCGGAGCGAAGCCTGCAACGAGGCTCTGCCACGGTGTCTGGATGAGGCTGAACGTGAAGAGCAGGGGGAAAGCCACCGCGGTGAGGGCGAACCGGTAAACCATCTTGAGACCACCCTGGAGGCGGGGCGAGACGCCGTGGGCCAGTGCGAGCAGGACTGCAGCGAACAGCATGACCACGGGGGCGGGCCAGTCAAGGAGTTTGTTTGCCAGGACCCCGAGCAGGTACAGCGTGACTGCGACGATGCCGCCGGCGGCGACAGCCTTGAGGTCGAACCGTTCCGGCTTCCTGCCCTCTTCCAGGTTCAGGATGTCGTCACTGCCGCCACCGGCCTGCAGTTGCCCGTTGCCGGTCAAGTGAGGGAACTTCTTGCCAACGAGAGCCAGGGCCCCGGCGAGGATCACGGCGGTAAGGTTGCCCACCATGATGGGGGGCAGCACGCGGGCCAGTGCAGCACCCTGCTCCATGCCGAGAATCTGTGAGTAGCCGATGGTCAGGGGCACTGCGCCCTCGCCGACACCGCCAGCCATGATCGGCACCACGGTGAAGAAGAACGTATCGTGCAGACCCAGGCCCAGCGCGGTGCCAACGGCGGTTCCGCACACAACGGCCAGGACGCTTCCGGCCAGCAGCGGAACGAAGATCTTCACGAAGCCCTTGATCAGAACCTGCCGGTTCATGCTCAGGATGCTGCCGACGATGACGGCCGCGATGAAGAGGTTCAGGATCTTGCTGGTGGTGAAGAAATCACCCACGGCCTTCTTCATCGGCTCCGGAACCCAGCCCAGATAGCCCAAAAGTGAAGGAATGAAGGTGACCAGGACTGCGCCGCCGCCGATCTTGCGCAGCAGCGGCAGCCGGTTGCCAATCTCACCGAGCGTGAAGGCGAATACAGCGGAAATGGCGATCACCATCGCCAGTTCGCCGGTGACGCCCTTGGTGGCGGTGAAGGCGATCAGCAGGATGATCAGGAGCAGGTAGAACGGCAGCGGGATGATTCCCACATCCGTGTCCATGAGTTTCCACCAAAAGGCCCGGCCTTTAGGCGCTGGGGCTTCGGCGGCCTCTTTTGGCGGTGTAGCGGGTTCGGTCTGAGAAGACATCGTCGTCCTTGGGGAGTTGTTGGGGATTAAGAAGAGGGGAAACGGAACAGCCGGGCCGGGTTATCGACCAGAATCTGCCGCGCTGTTTCCCCAGGGCCGATCCACGTGAGGAAGGTAGAGACTTCGGCGGCGTCATCGATCTCCCGGAAGGGTTCGACGGCGGCAGGCCCACGGCGTTTCCGGGCCGCGCCGCCGCCGGTGTGCGGCCAGTCCGAGGCCCACACCAGGCGGTCGGCCCGGGCCTCGACGAGTGCACGGACTATCGAAGGGATTTGCGGCGCCGCGGCGCCTGCTTTGGCAATCCGGTAGGCGGCCGAGAGCTTGACCCAGACATGCGGCAGGGCAAGGAATCGTATGACCTGGTCCAAGCCGACCACCGTTCCGTCGTCTGCCACTGTAGCGCCGCCGAAATGGTCCAGAATGATGGGAACCGGGGAACTGGCAATGATGTCCTCGACTGCCGCAAGCGAAGTGCTGCTGCAGAAGAGCTCCACGGCAAGTCCCAACGGTTCTGCCCTGGCCATAAGCGTTTGTAAGGCTTCGCGCACGTCTGCCGCGCCGCCGTCGGGATTTGAACTTGCGTTCAGGCGCAGTCCGCGCACTCCCGCCGCATGGAGGGACGCAATGTCCTGATCCGTGGTTTCGGGTCCAATTACGGCCACCCCTCTGGAACGCTCCGGCCCGGTCACCTCCAGTGCGGCAAGCAGCGCGGAGTTGTCGGTCCCGTAAACGCTGGGCTGGACGAAGACGAACCGCTCGAGTCCAAGCGTGCCCGCAAACGCCTGCAGGTCCTGTAGGTCTGCAGAGGCGGGGGTGTAGTCCCGGCCGGAGGCGTAGGCGAACCGGTTGGGATCGAAGACGTGCACGTGGGTGTCGATTGAACCCGCTGGCACTACGCGATGAATCACGTTGGACATGTACTGCTTCCTGACTGCTCTGTGAGGTGACGTCGGTGACGTACACAACAACTATGCACCTACGCTTGGTTTTTTGCAAACAAAAAAACCACACTGGCTGAAATCGCAATGGCGGCCATTCTTCCCCGGTATGGTGGACTAGTCCGCTGCAGCAAAAGGAGTACACGTGCCAGCTGGCGCCACCGGAAGTACAGAGCTGACTTCCATGATTGAAACCAGGATCCGCACCTACCTGCGGGATGAAACTCCCGCCGTCGGGCAGCGGCTGACTGAAAGATTCCTGGCCGAGCGGCTCCGGGTCTCCCGCTCCCCCATCCGCAAGGCCCTCCAGGAACTGCAGCGCGAAGGGACGATTTCCCGTGCCGAGGGCGGGGGCTATGTCGTGGCGCGGACTGGGCCGGACGTTGTGTTGCCAGAAGAGGCATTGGACGAGGGTGACGACGCTGCCGCGTACATGAGAATTGCGGCCGACCGCCTCGATGGAATCCTGCCGGAGCGAGTGACGGAAAACGGCCTCATGCGCCGCTACGACCTCACGCGTGGGCAGGTAAACGAACTCCTGCGCCGGATCTCAGCCGAAGGCTGGATCGCGCCGCTTCCTGGATACGGCTGGGAATTCCTCCCAGTGCTCACGTCCGTTAAGTCCTACCGGGACAGCTACCACTTCCGCCTCGTCGTGGAACCGGCGGCCATCCTCGAGGATACTTTTGTTCTCGACCGTGAGGCTGTACGCGAACGGATGCTGGAACAGCAGGAACTCGTGGACGGCAAAATCTGGACCATTTCAGGTTCCGAACTCTTTGACCTGAATACCCGGTTTCACGAAACAGTCGCCAAGTGCAGCGATAACGACTTCTTCATCGAAAGCCTGGCGCGCATTAACCGTCTCCGCCGGCTGATTGAATACCGCCAGGCACTGGTGCCGGAGCGGGCCGTCCTCAGGTGCGCCGAACACGTGGAACTCGCGCAGCTGTTGCTCACGGGCGATCTTCAAGAAGCCTCCGACCACCTGCGCCGCCATCTGTCCAGCGTCGGCAGCGAGAAATCTCAGTAAGGCGGCGCAGCGCAAAATTATCGGCGTTTAAAGCACGGGAGTAGAAGTAGCTGCGCCAAGACCCGGCTCGGGCGTATTCCGACACCGTCAAATGCCTTGGTAATCGCCGCAACCTTGCTCGGGGGCAACCCCGTTGCCCTCTTCCGTTCGGTTTCCCCGCGCATGACTCCGAACATCATGTCGGTTATCCCGGTCGGGTCGCCACCTGTCCATACAAAGTACTCTCGGCGGTGTCTGCCCTCGCGCAAAGTCGTCCGTACGAAGATGACTGCGCCCAAGGCGGCGCCAATGACGGCACCTCCGAGATGGAGGGCGTCCACCTTAGGGGGCTCTTCGCGGTTCGTGGGGAAACGGGTCCCTGAGATAAGCGTCATGCCGCCGTCCGGACGGCACTTCTCAAGAGGATAACCGATTTGTAGTT
>NZ_JBHVTN010000006.1:0-326509 GCF_042884655.1 Pseudarthrobacter sp. NPDC058119 | reverse complement strand
GTGGGCAAACTGTCCGCCATCGCGGACGGCAAGGCCAAGTACTCGCTGATCTGCAACGAAGACGGCGGCATCATCGACGACCTCATCACCTACCGTTTCGGCGACGAAAAGTACCTGGTGGTACCCAACGCCGGCAACGCCCCCACCGTGGCGGCAGCCCTCGCCGACCGGGCAGCCAACTTCGACGCGACGGTGGAGGACGCTTCGGCGGCAACCTCGCTCGTCGCAGTCCAGGGACCCAAGGCCGAGGCCATCCTGCTCAAGCTCACGGACGAGTCCCAACACGCCTTGGTCACCGACCTGAAGTACTACGCGTTCAACGAAGTCACCGTGGCCGGCCACGATGTCATCCTGGCCCGCACCGGCTACACCGGTGAAGACGGCTTTGAACTCTTCCTCCCGAACGAAGGCGCCGCTTCCCTGTGGGAGTCCGTGGCCCAGGCCGGAGAAGAGTTCGGCATTGTCCCCTGCGGCCTCGCATCCCGCGATTCGCTTCGCCTTGAAGCGGGCATGCCACTGTACGGCAACGAGCTCTCGTTGGAGCGTTCGCCGTTCGACGCCGGCCTTGGCCCCGTAGTTGCCCTCAAGTCCAAGGAAGGCGACTTCGTGGGACGGGCCGCACTCGAGGCAGCCAAGGAAGCCGGCCCCAAGCGCAAACTCGTTGGCCTGAAAGGGCACGGCCGCCGTGCCGGCCGTGGCGGCTACCCCGTCCTGAAAGACGGAAACGTGGTGGGCGAGGTGACCTCGGGCCAGCCGAGCCCCACCCTTGGCTACCCCGTGGCACTGGCCTACGTCGACGTCGAGCACGCTGAGCTGGGCACCGCACTGGATGTGGACCTGCGCGGCAAGGCCGAGCCCTTCGAGGTTGTTGCCCTGCCGTTCTACAAGCGCCAAAAGTAGCGTCTGCGCTTCCCCACTTTTGAACACCAAACTTAAGGAATAACACCATGGCTAAAGTTGCCGCTGAACTGAAATACTCCGCCGAGCACGAATGGATCGCCGCCGACGGCTCCGGCCCGTCCGTGGTGGGCGTGTCCGCTGTTGCCGCCGAAGCCCTGGGCGACATTGTGTACGTGGACCTGCCCGAGGTTGGCTCCACGGTGACCGCAGGCGAAACCTGTGGCGAGATCGAGTCCACCAAGTCCGTCTCGGACCTGTACTCCCCCGTCACGGGCGAGGTCACGGAAGTCAACGACGACGTCGTCAGCGACCCCGCCGTGATCAACAACGACCCCTACGGCGCCGGTTGGCTTTTCAAGGTCACCGTCACCGAAGAGGGCCCGCTGCTGTCCGCACAGGAATACGCCGAAGCGAACGGCGGCGAACTGTGAGTGCCCCCGCTGACACCACAGTGTTCGAGCAGGTAGTCTCCCCGAGCCTCAACGCGGACCTGTCCGCGTTGGACCCCGAAATCGCCGCCAAGATCGACGACGAACTGGGCCGCCAGCGTGGGGGCCTGGAAATGATCGCCTCGGAGAACCACACCGCCGTGGCCGTGATGCAGGCCCAGGGCTCCGTCCTGACCAACAAGTACGCCGAAGGCTACCCGGGCAAGCGCTACTACGGCGGCTGCGAGCACGTGGACGTCACCGAGCAGTTGGCCATCGACCGCGTGAAGGCACTGTTCGGTGCCGAATTCGCCAACGTGCAGCCGCACTCCGGCGCCCAGGCCAACGCCTCAGTGATGCACGCACTGATCAAGCCCGGCGACACCATCATGGGCCTGAACCTGGCCCACGGCGGCCACCTGACCCACGGCATGCGGATCAACTTCTCCGGCAAGCTCTACAATGTGGTTCCATACCAGGTCCGCGAAGACACCCACACCATTGACATGGCAGAGGTGGAACGGCTGGCGCTGGAAACCAAGCCGCAGCTCATCGTTGCCGGCTGGTCGGCCTACGCCCGCCAGCTGGACTTCGCAGAGTTCCGCCGGATCGCCGACCTCGTGGGTGCCTACCTCATGGTGGACATGGCGCACTTCGCCGGCCTGGTGGCCGCCGGGCTGCACCCCAGCCCGGTCCCGCACGCCCACGTGGTCACTTCCACTACGCACAAGACCCTCGCCGGTCCGCGCGGCGGCATCATCCTCTCCAACGACGCCGACATCGCCAAGAAGATCAACTCGGCAGTGTTCCCGGGCCAGCAGGGCGGGCCTCTTGAGCATGTCATCGCCGGCAAGGCGGTGGCGTTCAAGATCGCAGCATCCCCCGAGTTCAAGGAGAGGCAGGAACGCGTCCTGCTAGGCGCATCCATCCTCGCCGAGCGCTTGGTCCAGCCGGACGTCACCGCGAAGGGCATCAGCGTGGTGTCCGGCGGGACGGACGTGCACCTGGTCCTGGTGGACCTGCGCAATTGCGAACTCGACGGCCAGCAGGCAGAAGACCGCCTGGCCGCGATCGACATCACGGTCAACCGCAACGCGGTACCGTTCGATCCGCGTCCGCCGATGGTGACGTCAGGCCTGCGCATCGGCACCCCCGCCCTGGCCACCCGTGGCTTCGGTGAGGCTGCTTTCCGCGAGGTCGCCGACATCATCGCCGAGGCATTGATTGCCGACGCCGGCGCCGACCTTTCGGGGCTCCGCCACCGGGTCGAGGCCTTGGCTTCGGCGCACCCGCTCTACCCGGGCCTGTAGTCACCTCCGGGACCGGTGGACCGGACATTTTCACGCGTGCGTTGGGCCCACGCCGTCAGGGTTCCCTGGCCGAGCTTGCGAGGCTAGGGAGACGGTGGGGAGCACGCTTTCGAAAAGTCCGGCTCCGCCGGCCCCTTGTGCGCACGTCGCCCGCGTGATCGCTCCCTCTGAATTTGTAGTTAGGAATCCCCGTCATGGCTGTTGGAGTCTTTGATCTGTTTAGTATCGGGATTGGTCCTTCGTCTTCGCATACTGTGGGGCCGATGCGGGCTGCTGCTGTGTTCGCTGAGGAGCTCAAGGCCTCCGGCAGGCTGGCTTCGGTGGCGTCGTTGCGGGTGGATTTGTATGGGTCGTTGGCCGCGACGGGGCATGGGCATGGGACGATGACGGCGGTCCTGTTGGGGTTGGAGGGGTTCCATCCGGAGTTGATCCTGCCCGGGGAGGTGGAGGAGCGGTTGGCCTCGATCGCGGAGACCGGGATCCTGAACCTGGCCGGCTCGGTCCCCCTGCCCTACGGGGTGGGGGATATGGTGTTGCGGCCGTTGACGGTGCTGCCGCGGCACACGAACGGGATGACGTTCACCGTCACCGATCCTGCCGGGGAGGTGGTGCACGCGGCGACGTTCTTCTCGGTTGGTGGCGGGTTCATCGTCCGGGAGGGCGAGGAGGACGCCGCGCAGCAGGAACTGGACGCGTCCAAGGAGGAGCTGCCGCTGCCGTTCCGGACCGCGGCGGAGTTGCTGGAGCACTGCGCGGTGACCGGGCTGGGCATCGCGGACGTGATGCTCAAGAACGAGTTGGTTTCCCGGTCCGAGGCGGAGATCCGGGCGGGGCTGCTGCACATCTGGTCCGTGATGGAGAACTGCGTGCACACCTCGCTCAAGCGTGAGGGGGTGCTGCCGGGCGGGTTGAAGGTCCGCCGCCGCGCCCCTGACTGGTACGAGCGGTTGAAGAAGGAAACCGCCCGCCCCGACGACACCGGCCAGGACGGGCAGGACCACTACGACCCGCGGTATTGGCAGGAGTGGGTGAACCTGGTGGCGTTGGCGGTGAACGAGGAGAACGCCTCCGGCGGCCGGGTGGTCACCGCGCCCACGAACGGGGCGGCCGGGATCATTCCCGCGGTGCTGTTCTATGCCCTGCATTTCGCCCCGGGCATGGACCAGGCCACCCAGGCCGACCGGGATGGCGTGGTGGTCCGGTTCCTGCTCGCCGCCGGCGCCGTCGGGGTGCTCTACAAGGAGCAGGCCTCGATCTCCGGGGCGGAGGTCGGTTGCCAGGGCGAGGTCGGTTCCGCGTCCTCGATGGCCGCCGCGGGCCTGGCCGAGGTCATGGGCGGCACCCCCGCGCAGGTGGAGAACGCCGCGGAAATCGCGATGGAACACAACCTGGGCCTGACCTGCGACCCGATCGGCGGACTGGTCCAGGTCCCCTGCATCGAGCGGAACGCGATCGCCGCCGCGAAAGCGATCAACGCCGCGAAAATGGCGCTCTGGGGCGACGGCACCCACCGCGTCTCCCTCGACGAAGTCATCATCACCATGCGCGAAACCGGCAAAGACATGTCCGACAAATACAAAGAAACCGCCATGGGCGGCCTCGCCGTCAACGTCGTCGAATGCTGACCCAAGTCCCGCTCCCCACCGGCAAGACCCGAACAAAGGAAACAAGATCATGACGCTGGCACCTGAAGGCCGGAAGATGCTGCGGATCGAGCAGCGCAACGCTGCGGTCCCGGTGGAGCGCAAGCCGGAGTGGATCAAGGCCAAGGTCCAGATGGGCCCCGAGTTCGTCGGGCTGAAGAACCTGGTCAAGAAAGAGGGCCTGCACACCGTCTGCGAAGAGGCCGGCTGCCCCAACATCTTCGAATGCTGGGAAGACAAGGAAGCGACCTTCCTGATCGGCGGCTCCGAATGCACCCGCCGCTGCGACTTCTGCCAGATCGACACCGGCAAACCCTCCCCCGTGGACATGTTCGAACCCACCAAGGTGGCCCGCTCCGTGCAGTCCATGGCCCTGCGCTACGCCACCGTCACCGGCGTGGCCCGCGACGACCTCGAAGACGAAGGCGTCTGGCTCTACGCCGAAACCGTCCGCAAGATCCACGAACTGAACCCCGGCACCGGCGTCGAACTGCTCATCCCCGACTTCTCCGGCAACCCGGACCACATCAAGGCGATCTGCGATTCCAAGCCCGAGGTCTTCGCCCACAACGTCGAAACCGTGCCCCGGATCTTCAAGCGGATCCGCCCCGCGTTCCGCTACGAACGCTCCCTGGACGTCATCACCCAGGGCCGCAACCACGGCATGGTCACCAAATCCAACCTCATCCTGGGCATGGGCGAAACCCGGGAGGAAATCAGCGAAGCCCTCCGCGACCTCCACCAGGCCGGCTGCGACCTGATCACCATCACCCAGTACCTCCGCCCGAGTGAACGGCACCTGCCCGTGGACCGCTGGGTCAAACCCCAGGAATTCGTGGACCTCCAGCACGAAGCCGAAGAAATCGGCTTCCTCGGCGTCATGTCCGGACCCCTGGTCCGCTCCTCCTACCGCGCCGGCCGGCTCTGGGCCACCGCCATGCGCAAAAAAGGCCGCAACATCCCCGACAACCTCGCCCACATCGCAGAAGGCATCCAGGACTCCGGCACCACCCGCCAGGAAGCCGCCACCCTCCTCGCCGGCTAGGTGGCCGCGTGCCGGCCTGGTGCTGTTTTGGGGGGCATCAGGCCGGCACGCCGGCAGTAAAGGCGGGACGGTCCCGCAAGGTGCCGGGGCCGCGACGGCGCAAGCCGCTCAGCTGTTGCCGCGCACCACGGGGATGCTCGCCGTCGGCAGCCCGCTGGGGAATACTGTGGGTTCCGGTACCGCCACGGGCTCCAGCGGCAGCTCCACGGGCGTGTTGTCCACCGTCACGCGCCGGCCGCGGACATCCACCTCCAGCGGCCCGCCGTCCTGGACCGTCAGGGTGATGGATCCGGCGGCGAGCTGGACCAGGAGCAAGCGGCCACGGATCTTCAGGTGGAAGGCCAGCCCGTCCCACTCCGCGGGCAGGCGGGGATCGAAGTACGGGACCGGACCCTGGTCCCGCATCCCGGCGAACCCGCAGACCAGCGAGCTCCACACTCCCCCGGTGGAGGCGATGTGCACGCCGTCGATCGTGTTGCCGTGGGTGTCGTCGAGGTCGATGAACGCGGCATTCGTGAAGTGTTCCAGCGCCTCCCTCGAATAGCCCACCTCGGCTGCCATGATCCCCTGGACGCAGGCGGAGAGCGTCGAGTCACCGGTGGTGATGGGGTCGTAGAAGTCGAAGGCCCGGTGCTTTTCCTTGGCCGTGAAGTCCTGCCACTGCAGGAACATGGCCAGGACGGTGTCCGCCTGCTTGAGGACCTGGTGCCGGTAGATCACCAGCGGGTGGAAGTGCAGCAGCAGCGGGTACTTTGACCTCGGGGTGGTCCAGTCCCATCCCTCAAGGGTCATGAAGTCGTTGTCCTGCGAGTGCACCTGCATGCGCTCGTCGAACGGAAGGTTCATCCGGTTGGCCGCCGCTTCCCAGAGCTGGCGCTCCTCCTGGGTGATGCCGGCGTGCTCCAGGGCGGCGGCAGCGCGCAGGTTGAAGCGGGCCATGACGTTCGTGTACAGGTTGTCGTTCACCACGGCCGTGTACTCATCAGGGCCGGTGACGCCGTGGATATGGAAGAGCCCGTCCTTGCCAAAGAAGCCCAGGGAGATCCACATGCGGGCCGTCTCGATCAGCAGTTCCGCGCCCATGCCGTCCCGGAACGCTGAATCCCCGGTGGCCCAGAGGTACCTGTTGGTGGCGAAGGCGATGGCGGCGGCGATGTGGAACTGCGCGGTACCGGCCGCGTAGTAGGCGCTGGCCTCGAGCCCGTTGATGGTGCGCCACGGGAAGAGGGCGCCGTCCACACTCAGTTCCTTGGCCCGGATCCTGGCCTCTGGGAGCATGCCGTGGCGGAACTCGAGGACCTGCCGGGCGCCGTCGGGGTTGGTGTAGGTGAGGTACGGCAGCAGGTACACCTCCTGGTCCCAGAAGTAGTGCCCCTCGTAGCCTGAGCCTGTGACGCCCTTGGCGGGGATGCCGGCAACATCGGCGCGCGCCGTGGCCTGGGCCAGCTGGAACAGGTTCCAGCGGATGGCCTGCTGCAGCCCGGGCCGCCCGCCCTCCACCACAATGTCGGAGGTGGCCCAGTAGCCGCGGTAGTGGGCCATGCTCTCGGCAAAGATGCTGTCCACGGGGCTGAGCGCTTCCTCAGCCACCGCGGCCGCATCCACGTCCGGGTCCTGGATGCTGCGCCCGGCCGCGTAGCTGACGCTCTTCTCCAGCCGGAAGGGCTCGCCGGGATCAACCGCCAGGACGTAGCGGACAGTGCTGAGGTCCTGGTCCACCACGGTCTCAAAGGGCTGGTGGCCGGCGGAGGTCCAGTGGTCAACTGCAAGGCCTACGCGCTGCTTGGATTCAGCCGCTTCCCAGGACAGGCGCAGTGACCCGTCGCCGCCGTCGAGCCGTACGGGGAGCAGCACCCTGCCGGCGTGGCGTCCGGCCCGGCGGGGATCGTGCACGGAGTGGTCTTCCACCGGCTGGTCCTGCCGGTTGATCACGGCGGAGGTGACGTCCAGGGATATCTGCCGGTCCGCGGCCACCTCCAGCGAAATACCCAGGCTGCCGCGGGACTCATAGCCAACGGCGCGGCGTTCAGTGGTGGTCACCATGGCGCCGGACCGGCACTGCCACGTGATGCGGCACTCGTAGATCCCGGTGGAGAAGTCGACGCTGCGCCGGTAGTCCTGCACCTCCGATTCGGCGAGGGCCAGGCTTTCGCCATCCACCACCACCGCGAAGTTGTTGGCGTCCGGGATGTAAAGGATGCGCTGGCCCGTCCGGGCGAAGCCAAAGGCATTTTCGGCGTGCTTGATGTCCCAGATCTCGTGCAGGCCATTGATGAAGCTGCCCGGCAGCTCGGCATCAGCCACTGCCCAGTGGGCGCCCCGGATGCCCAGGTGCCCGTTGCCCAGGGCAAACAGGGTCTCAAGGGTGCCCGCCGCATCGGTTTCGTAGCGCGTTTCGACGAGCTGCCAGGGAGTGTCGGGGAACCGGTCGCGGTCCGCGGAAATCAGTGCCATGGTTGGGGGTCCTTTTGGCCTTGCTGTGGTGCCGGGCTGGCCGGCACGGAGTATTCGGGGAAGGGTCGGTACTCGGATGGGAGCTGCCGGGGAAGCAGCGGTGTTGCCCCGGGGAAGGCAACGGGGGTCCTGCGGCGTTTAGGGGATGAGCTCCTGGAGGTCGTTGACCACCAGGGTGGCGCCGGCGTCGAGGAGCGTTTGGCGGCCAGCGCCCCGGTCTACGCCGATGACGGAGTGGAAGGAGCCCGCGCGTCCGGCCTGGACCCCTGACACTGCGTCCTCCACCACCACGCACTCAGGGCTGGAGAGGTCCAGCAGTTTGGCTGCGTATTCGTAGGTGGCGGGGCTTGGCTTGCCGGGCAGGCCCTGCTCTGCGGCCACCACACCGTCCACCACAACCGGGAAGTGGCGGCTGAGGCCGGCCGCTTCCAGGACGGCGGGGGCGTTGCGGGATGAAGAGACGACGGCGACCTTGAGTCCGCGGGCAAGCGCGGCTTCGAGGAAGCGCACCGAGCCTTCAAACGGTTCGACGCCGGCGCTCACGATGGCATTGAAGATGGCGTTCTTGCGGTTGCCCAGGCCCTGGACGGTTTCGTGGGCCGGATCGTCGTCAAGGGGGCCTTCCGGCAGCGTGATTCCCCGCGACGCCAGGAAGTCGCGCACCCCGTCAAAGCGGGGCTTGCCGTCGATATGGTCGAAGTAGTCGCTTTCCCGGTATCCGGGGACCTCCGGGTGCGAGGCAAGGTAGCCGTCGAACAATTCCTGCCAGGCGCGCTCGTGGACGGTGGCCGTGGGGGTCAGCACCCCGTCCAGGTCAAACAGGATTGCCGCGGCGCCGGTCCAGTCGGCGGGCTTGGCTGCAGTTTCCGGTGTCATCGGCAGTGCGGTGTCCTTTCGGTTGATGGACAGCCGGCCCTGCCGGGCAGCCTGAAGGATGGTTCGGCTGCGCCTCATGCGTGCAGCATCACTTCCTTGTCCGCCCACTGCAGGACCGATCATGGCCGTAGACGAGTGTAAGCGCTTGCAAATTTCGCTGGCAACTGTTCTTTCTTACCCACCGCTCGGGGCGGTATTCAGTCAGCGCAGGACGTAGTGGCGGAGGAAAGCGCTGACGTCCACCATTTCGGCCTTGGACATGGCGTGCCCCATCCCCGGGTAGGTCCGGGCAGTCAGCTGCGTGTTCTTCTCCAGCCATTCCTTGGTGTAGGCCACGGCGTCCTCGTTGATCACCAGGTCCGCCTTGTCCCGGCCCCAGAAAAACGGCGGCTTGTCCTCGAAGGCATCCGTCACCGACAGGAGCTCGTTATTGAGCACGAAGCCGGAGAGTCCCACAACGGCACGGTAGTCATCGGGGTGCAGCCGCAGGAGCGTGCTGGCCATGGCCATGCCCTGCGAATACCCCATCAGGGTGACGCTGCTGTGCTGGTCCCTCACTCCGCTGATCCAGGTCCGGACCGCTGTGGCGGCGGAGATGACATCAGCGAAATCGTTCGCCAGGAAGTAGTCGAGCAGGAACCAGCCCCAGTGGTCACCGATGGGCATCGGGGCCCGCAGCGCGGCGAAGGTGAATTCCTGTGGCAGGTAGTCGAACAGGCGCACCATCCGCGACTCATCCGTGCCGTAACCATGCATCATCACCAGCAAGGGAGTGCCGGCTCGCTGGCCTTCCGGCCTGGACCACACAACTGTTTCCACTGGTCAAGCCTAACCACGCGGAAGCACGCCGTCCCGGCAGGGTGATTGAAACGGGAATCACCGGGAGGTAGCGTGACGCTTGATAGACAGCAGGCTTGGCTTTTGGCAGTGTACGCACCACCCTCCCGTATCGCCCAACCAGCGCCGCGCAGGCCGCGGCCATAAGGAGCAAGTCATGAGAATCGGTTCATCAATCTTCCTGATCGCCCTTGGCGCGATCCTCGCCTGGGCGGTAGCCCCCGGACTGATCCCGTTCGTGGACCAGCAACTGGTGGGGTACATCCTGATAGCCGTGGGCGTTATCGGACTGATCGCTTCCCTCATCCTCGCTTCCCCCGGCCGCAGCCGCCGGGTCAGCGAATCGCGCTCCGTCATCGATCCCAACACCGGCGAACGCATTACCCGGCACGAAAGCCGCGACGGCGGCATCTAGCCAGGCGCGGCGGGGACGGGGATCCCGCGGCGCGGCCGATGGACCCGACAGCCGGGCTGGACCTTCAAGGGTCCGGCCCGGCTTTTTTGGGTCCGCGCAAAGAGTTCCGCCAGATCTTGTTTCATGTTGGTTTCCATTGACAAACCAACAGAAGCAAAGATAAAGTCAAGTAACTCAACATCAATGTGATGCCAGTCACGCTAAGCCGGGAACGGAACAGGCGGGCACCCAGCAGGACCTACGCAACGGAGGGTACGTGTTCGCCGAAGAGCGCCAGCAACAGATTGCCGAGCTTATCGCCGGCAGCGGCCGGGTCAGCGTGACCCTGCTGGCTGAGCGCTTCAGCATCACCACCGAAACTGTCCGGCGCGACCTCGCCGCCCTGGAAAACGCCGGCACGGTCCGCCGCGTCCACGGCGGGGCCGTAGCCGCAGACCGCTTCAGCACCACGGAAGAAAGCGTCACCGAACGGGCCATCCAGCGGCCGGACCAGAAGGTCCGCATCGCCGAGGCAGCCCTTGCCCTCATCCCCCGCAACTCATCCGCCAGCGTCCTGATGGACGGCGGAACCACCACCGAGGTGCTTGCCGACCTGCTGGCCCGCCGCGCCGCCGTCGAACCCTCCGAGGGAACGGGCCCCCGGCACGAACTGGTGGTCATCACCCACGCCGTACCCATTGCCAGCAAACTCTCCAACGTCCCCGGTGTTGCCCTGCAGATCCTGGGCGGCCGGGTCCGCGGCCTCACCCAGGTGGCAGTAGGCCAGGCAACGGTCAACGCTGCCGCCCGGATCCGCCCTGATATCGCGTTCATCGGGACCAACGGCATCCACGCCACCTTCGGCGTCAGCACTCCCGATCCTGAAGAAGCCGCCGTCAAGGCAGCCTTCGTCCAGTCGGCACGCCGCATTGTGGTGTTGGCCGACTCCTCCAAGCTGGACACGGAAACCCTGGTCCAGTTCGCCTCCCTGAAAGATCTGGACACCTTGATAACAGACAGTGAACCCGGACCTGAACTCGCAGCAGCCCTGGAAGAGGCCGGCGTTGATGTGGTGGTCGCATGATCGTCACCTTCACGGCCAACCCCAGCCTTGACCGCACCGTAGCCCTCCCCGGCCCGCTGGAACGCGGCGAGGTCCAGCGCGCCGTCTCCGTCCGGCAGGAGTCCGGCGGCAAGGGCGTCAACGTCTCCCGTGCCTTGGTGGCCTCCGGACTGGAATCCCTCGCCGTCCTCCCCGGCGCAGACAGCGACCCAGTCCTGGCCGGCCTGCGCGAAAGCGCGGTGCCCTTCGTTTCGCTTCCCATCGACGAGCCGCTACGCACCAACGTGGCGCTCACCGAACCCGGCGGAGTCACCACCAAGATCAACGAGCCCGGCCCGGCACTGGACGAGAACCAGCAGGAAGCCCTTATCAAGCTCCTGGTGGAAAGCTCCCGCGGCGCCGGCTGGGTGGTCCTGGCGGGCTCGCTGCCGCCCGGATTCCCCGCCGACTTCTACGCGACGGTGGCCCACCGCCTGCGTTCCTCCGCCGACGGCGCCGCCCCGCGCATCGCCGTCGACTCGTCCGGACTGCCCCTCGCTGCCGCCCTCTCCGGCGGGGCCGAAGGCATGCCGGACCTCCTGAAGCCCAACGCCGAGGAACTGGCTGAGCTGGCCGCAGCTGCCGGTTTCCCGCCGGCGTCCGGTGACGAACTGGAAGCGGACCCAACGGCTGCCGCAGCCGCCGCGGCCGCCGTCGTCCGTTCCGGTGTGGGTGCTGTGCTGGCAACTCTCGGTTCCAAGGGAGCTGTCCTCGTCACGGCCGACGGCGCGTGGTTGGCCACGCATCCGCCGGTCGCCGCAGTCAGCACGGTGGGCGCGGGCGACTCCGCGCTTGCCGGCTACCTGCTTGCCCACGGCCGGGGCGCCGCCCCCGCCGACTGCCTTCGCCAGGCGGTGGCCCACGGTGCCGCCGCTGCCTCGCTGCCGGGTTCCACTGTGCCGGCAGTAAACCAAACCACCCCGGATGCCGTAACCATCACGGCCCTTCGAAAGGATTGACAGTGACCCAGCTCATCACCACGGACCTGGTCGAGCTCGACCAGAACCTGGGCAACGCCCCCGAGACGGTGATCCGGCATCTGGCAAGCAAGGTAGCTGCCACCGGACGCGCATCAGAAGTCGAAGGCCTCTTCGCCGATGCCTTCGCCCGCGAGCAGAAGACCGCCACGGGCATCCCCGGCGGCATCGCCATCCCGCACTGCCGCTCCGCCGCCGTCACCGTCCCCACCCTGGCCATGGCCCGCCTGAACCCGAAGGTGGACTTCGGCGCCAAGGACGGCCCCGCTGACCTGGTGTTCTTCATCGCCGCTCCGGACGGCGCGGACCAGGAGCACCTGAAGCTGCTCTCCAAGCTGGCCCGGTCCCTCATCAAGAAGGACTTCACCGCGGCCCTCCGCAACGCCTCCTCCGAGGCGGAGATCGTGGAGCTCGTGGACGGCGCACTGGCGGACAAGCCTGCCGCGCACGCTGCAGCTGCCCCTGCCGACGCAGTGCCCGTGGGCGCCGGCGCGGCTGCGGGAGGCGCAGGTGCCGCCGCTGCCGGTGCCCACTCAGGTGCCCCGGCGGCTTCCGCAGGCCGCGGCCCCAAGCGCCTCGTAGCGGTGACCGCATGCCCCACCGGCATCGCCCACACCTACATGGCGGCCGACTCGCTGGTGGCAGCCGCCAAGGAAGTAGGCGTTGACCTGCAGGTGGAAACCCAGGGTTCCTCCGGCGCCAAGGCACTCGACCCCGCCGTCATCGCGGCCGCAGACGCCGTGATCTTCGCCGTGGACGTTGACGTGCGCGGCAAGGAACGCTTCGCCGGCAAGCCCGTCATCAACGCCCCGGTCAAGCGCGGCATCGACGAACCGGACAAGATGGTCCAGGAAGCACTCGCAGCCGCCGACAACCCCCACGCCCGCCGCGTCCCGCACTTTGGCGCGGAGGAGCAGGCCGAGCAAGAGGCCGAGGAGAAGGGCGAGCACATCGGGCAGAAGCTCAAGAAGGCCCTGCTCACCGGCGTCAGCTACATGATTCCGTTCGTGGCCGGCGGCGGCCTGCTGATCGCCCTGGGTTTCCTCCTGGGCGGCTACCTGATCACCAAGTACGCGGACAACATCGTGGTCCAGAACAGCTTGTTCAACCTGCCCACCGAGTTCCCTGACAACGCCTGGGGCCCGCTGGGAGCCTACCTGGGTGCGGTGCTGTTCAAGATCGGCGCGCTCTCGCTGGGCTTCCTGGTCCCGGCGCTGGCCGGCTACATCGCCTACGCGATCGCTGACCGCCCGGGCATCGCCCCCGGCTTCGTTGCCGGTGCCGTCGCCGGGTTCATGGGTGCCGGCTTCCTGGGCGGCATCGTCGGCGGCCTGCTCGCCGGTTACATCGCCCACGTCGTGGGACGCCTGCAGGTGGCCCGCTGGCTCCGCGGCCTGATGCCCGTGGTGATCATTCCGTTGCTGGCATCCCTGGTGGCGTCCGGCCTGATGTTCCTGATCCTCGGCGGCCCGATCGTGGCGATCACCAAGGGCCTCAACGGCTGGCTCTCCGGACTCACCGGTGCGGGCGCCATCGCCCTCGGCGTGATCCTCGGCCTGATGATGTGCTTCGACCTCGGTGGCCCGGTCAACAAGGTTGCCTACTCGTTCGCCGTCGCCGGCCTCGGTGCCGCCACCATCGACAACCAGGCACCGTGGCAGATCATGGCCGCCGTCATGGCCTCGGGCATGGTTCCGCCGCTGGCCATGGCGCTGGCTTCCACCGTCCTGAACAAGAAGCTCTTCAGCCTGGCTGAGCAGGAGAACGGCAAGGCAGCCTGGCTGCTGGGCGCGTCCTTCATCTCCGAAGGCGCCATCCCGTTCGCCGCCGCCGACCCGCTGCGCGTCATCCCCGCCAGCATGCTGGGCGGCGCGGTGACCGGCGCCATCTCCATGGCTGCCGGCGTCGGATCGAAGGCACCGCACGGCGGCCTGTTCGTCTTCTTCGCCATCGACAACTTCCTGATGTTCGTCGTATCAATCGCCGTCGGTACGGTGATCACCGCCCTCTCGGTCATCGCCCTGAAGCGCTGGGCAGTCAAGAAGACCGTTGATACGGTTGAACCGGTTCCCGTAACCGTCTGATCCGGTTTAGCCACATACCTTCCCGGCGCTGAACCATCAGCACGCCGAAAGACTAAAGGAGCAAAAATGCCAGAACGCACCGCAACCGTTGCCAGCCGCGTGGGCCTGCACGCCCGCCCGGCCGCCATCTTTGCCGAGGCAGCCGGAGAGTTCGACCTGGACATCACCATCGCCCGTGAAGGCGAGCCGGCCGATGAGGCCATGGATGCCGCCAGCATCCTGTCCCTCATGAGCCTGGGCGCCTCGCACGGCGACGTGGTGGTCCTCCGCGCCGAAGGTGCCGGTGCGGACGACGCGCTGGACCGCCTGGTGCAGATCCTGGAAACGGACCACGACGCCGAGTAGCAGCCACGCTGCCTCAAGCAGCGCAACGCAAGCGGCCGCCGTCGGGCTTTCCTCCGAAAGGGAGACGTCCGACGACGGCCGCTTGGCTTTAAGCCGCGCGTTCACCTATGCCTTGGGCGGGGTGGGCAGTAGTCAGCCGCGCTCCGCGAGCGCCTTGACGTCCGCCACGAGCTTGTCCCACATGCCTTTGGAGTGGGCCGCGGCTTCCTCGCTGGGGTTGTTGTCCTGGGCCAAGGCCAGCCGGGTGGTGCCGCCCTGGTCCTCCAGCGTCCACTCCAGCGTATGGTAGTTCTCCGGCTGGTCCGCCTGGCCGGACAACGGGCTGTAGTGGGTGTAGACCAGTTTCCGCCCAGGTTCGACGGTGAGGATCCGGCCCTTGTCCTGGAAGGGCTTCCCGTCCCATTCACCCTGCCAGGTGATGGGGCTGCCCACCTTCCAGTCGGTCTGCAGGGTGGCGCCGAACATGAACTCCTTGACGGCGGCAGGGTCCGTAATCACCTCCCACACGCGTTCCGGCGCGGCATCGATGGTGGTGACGGACGTTGCTACGTGGTTTCCGGTCATGGTGCAGCCTTTCTTGCCGTGAAGAGCAGGTACTCCCACTCCATCTGGAACGGGGAATCGCCGTGCGCGTCACCGAAGGAATCCGCAAGGTCGGCCAGGGCCTTGTCCAGGGCCTTGGCCTTTTCCTGGTCCTCAGCGAGCGACTTGTACACGGAGATGATGGGCCCGTAGTGCGACTTGAAGTACCTGACGAAGTCCCCCGGCTGGTGGAAGCTCGTGACGGCCAGGTTCTGCTTGCGGGTGTGGACGTCCGTGATCCCCGCGCCCAGCAGTTCACGGACATGCTCTTCGCTCCCCCACAGCGGGGCGGGCTGCGCACCCGGCGGGGGCGGCGGGGCGAAAGGCTTCAGGACGGCAAACATCTGCCCGATGAATCCCTCCGGCGTCCAGCACAGCAGGCCGATGGAACCGCCGGGTTTGCAGACCCGGAGCAGCTCGTCGGCGGCGGCCTGATGGTGGGGTGCGAACATCACGCCGATGCAGGACATCACAGCATCGAACTCCGCATCGCCGAATGGCAGGGCCTCCGCGTCCCCTTCCTGCCATTCCAGGCTGACGCCCCGGTTGGCCGCTTCCCGCCGCCCCGCCTCGAAAAGCTCGGGGGTGAGGTCGCTGGCCACCACTTTGGCGCCCATCATGGCTGCCGGGATGGCCGCGTTCCCGGTTCCCGCGGCAACATCCAGCACCTTTTGGCGCGAACTGATGCCGCAGGCCTCCACCAGGACGGCTCCGAGTTCCAGGAGCATCTCGTCCACCAGGGCGGGGTAGTCCCCTGACGCCCACATGGCCCGGTGCTTCTTCTTCAGCTCCCGGTCCGCCTCCACTGCATCGGTCTGCTGGCTCATGTACGTGCCCCTCTACGTGTCCGGTTCATCGGTGACAGCACGCTGTTGGCACAGCGGAGGCCGTGATGCGACTCATTGTGGGCGCGTTGGAGGCCGCTGTAAAGGCAGGGTTTCCCGAAAGCGCGCCGGACCGGCCGCTGGGCAGCCCCGTCCAGCCCGTCCGATTACGCCGGCTTGCGGGCCCTGGTGGTCTTGGCCGCGGGCTTCGCCGCGTCCTTCGCCCCGGACGCTTTGGCATCAGCCGATTTCGCTCCGGCCGACTTGGACGCCGTCGACTTGGAGGCTGTGGATTTTGAGGCCGTGGATTTGGTGGCGGCAGACGTCGACTTCGCTGATGACCGGGCAGGTTTTGCATCGTCCGTCCCGGTCTTCGCAGCCGTCGTCCTGGACGCGGCCGCTTTGGTGCCGGAGGTCCTGCGTGCCGGTTTGGCTGCCCCGGTTCCTTCGTCCCCGGCGTCCGCTTCGTCGTCGGACGTGCCACCAGCAGAGGCGGCTTCCGCGCCGCCCCGCTTCCGGTCCAGGCTCCGTTTGAGGGCCTCCATGAGGTCGATGACCTCGCCCTTGCCGCCTTCCCCGGCCTCGACGCCGAAGGTCTCCTCGGTGTCCAGCGATTCACCCTGTTCCAGCTTGGCCTCGATGAGTTGGCGGAGCTGCACCTGGTACTCGTCGGTGAAGGATTCAGGTTCGAAGTCGGCCGCCATGGATTCCACCAGGGCCGCTGACATGTCGCGTTCCTGCGCGGAGATCCTGATGTCAGCCTCCAGCGACGGGAAGCTTGCTTCGCGCACCTCGTCGGGCCAGAGCAGGGACTGCAGCACCAGGACGTCGTCCTTGATCCGCAGGGCACCCAGCCGGGTCTTCTCCCGCAGTGCGAACTGGACGATGGCCACCCGGTCCGTGTCCTCCAGCGCCCGGCGCAGGAGCACGTAGGCCTTGGGTGACTTGGAATCGGGTTCCAGGTAATAGCTCTTCTCGAACATCATGGGTTCGAGCTGCTCGGACGGGACGAACTGCACCACTTCGATTTCGTGGCTGTTCTCGGCGGGAATCGACTTGAGCTCGTCCTTGGACAGCACCACCGTGCGGCCGTCCTCCTCGAACGCCTTCTCGATATCCGAGTAGTCCACCACCTCGCCGCAGACCTCGCATCGGCGCTGGTAGCGGATCCGGCCGCCGTCGGCGTTGTGGACCTGGTGCAGACTGATGTCATGATCCTCAGTGGCGCTGTAGACCTTCACGGGCACGTTGACCAGGCCGAACGCGATGGCACCTTTCCAGATGGCTCTCATTCCTACAGTCAACATCAGTGCGGGCCGGAGGTGAAGACCCGTGGCAGGTAGCAGGGAACGTGTCCGGGTGGCGGGACGTGAACTGACGCTTACCAACCTGGACAAAATCATCTATCCGGACACCGGCACCACCAAGGCCGACGTGCTGGCATACTACGCCGCGGTGGCCCACGTCCTGATCCCGGCGGCGGCCAACCGCCCGGCAACCCGCAAGCGGTGGGTCAACGGAGTGGGCACCGCGGACAAACCGGGCGAGGTGTTCTTCCAGAAAGACCTGGAGGATTCGGCGCCCGGCTGGCTGCCGCGGGCGGCAATCACCCACAAGGACCGGACCATCCACTACCCGCTGGTCAATGATGCCGCCACGCTGACGTGGTTCGGCCAGATCAATTCGCTCGAAATCCATGTGCCCCAGTGGCGCGTGGATTCGCACGGCAACCAGCTCAACCCGGACCGGCTGGTGCTGGACCTGGACCCGGGAGAAGGCGCCGGACTGCCGGAATGCCGCGAGGTGGCCCTCCTGGCACGGGCCGTCCTGCAGGACGTGGGCTTGGACCCGGTGCCGGTCACCAGCGGCAGCAAGGGCATCCACCTCTACGCGGCACTGGACGGGACCCAGACCTCGGAACAGATCTCCGCCTTTGCCCGGGAACTGGCACGCGCCCTGGAGGCGGACCACCCGGACCTTGCCGTCAGCGACATGAAGAAGACGCTGCGGAAGGGCAAGGTGCTGGTCGACTGGAGCCAGAACAATGCCGCGAAAACCACCATCGTGCCGTACTCGCTGCGCGGCAGGCCCACGCCCATGGTGGCCGCCCCGCGGACGTGGCGGGAAATCCAGTCGCCGAAGCTCAAGCACCTGGATTACCAGGAAGTACTGCGGCGGGTGCGCGACGGCAAGGACCCGTTCGCCGCCGTCGTCAACGCTGCGGCAGGTGCCGCCGGCCAGGAGGACACTCACGACGGCGACCCGCGCCTGGGCAGGTACCGCTCCATGCGGGACCCGCGGGAAACACCGGAACCATTTGCGGGGATCCCCTCCGGCGGCAACAGCTTTGTCATCCAGGAGCACCACGCCAGCCGGCTGCACTGGGACCTGCGGCTGGAACACGAAGGCGTCCTGGCGTCATGGGCCCTGCCCAAAGGCATCCCCGGGTCCGGGGACAAGAACCACTTGGCTGTCCAGACCGAGGACCATCCCATGGACTACCTCACCTTCCACGGGACCATTCCCAAGGGGCAGTACGGGGCGGGTGAGATGACCATTTGGGACACCGGCACCTACGAGCTGCACAAGTGGATCAACGGCAGGGAAGTCATCGTCACGCTGGCCGGCTCCGAAGGCGGCGGCCTGGGCGGCAGGAAAAAAGTGGCACTCATCCACACCGGACGCGGCCAGGGCACGGACGACGGCGGCCAGTGGCTCATCCACCTGATGGACCAGGAACAGCGGGGCGGACGACGGCGGCAGGCGGCTCCGGCGGCACAGGAACCACCGGGGAACACCGGCGGGAAAGAGCCTGCCGCCGCCAAGGCGCCAGCCACCAGTATGTCCGCCAATCCCCTGGATTACGCGCCCATGATGGCCACCGCCGGGAGCGCGGCGGACCTGCAGGGAAGCACGTGGCAGTACGAGCTCAAGTGGGACGGCGTCCGGGCCCTCCTGGTGGCGGACGCCGAAAAGATCCGGATCTTCTCCCGCAACGGCAACGATGTCACCAAGACCTACCCCGAATTCACGGACCGCGCCTGCTGGCCGGAGCAGCCGTTCGTCGCTGATGGTGAGATTATCGCCGTCGGGCCTGGCGGACGGCCCGACTTTGGCCTGCTGCAGGGGCGGATGAAACTCACCCGGGCGGCCGACGTCGCCAAGGCCCGCGCCGCCATCCCGGTCCAGCTGATGCTGTTCGACCTCCTGTTCCACAACGGACAGGACCTCCGGCGGCTCCCCCTCAGCACCCGAAGGCAGCGGCTGGAGGACTTCTTTGCGCCCTCCGGCTGCCCGGTGGACCTGTCCACGGTACTCGAGGAATCGGTGGACCTCCTTCTCGACAGCGCCCGGGAGCTTGGCCTGGAGGGGGTGATGGCCAAGCGGACGGACAGCCGCTACGTGAGCGGGCAGCGGACCAGGACCTGGATCAAACTCAAGACGGAGCAGACCCAGGAGGTGGTGGTGGGTGGCTGGCGGCCGGGCAAGGGTGGCCGGCAGGACACCGTGGGATCGCTGCTGGTGGGGATTCCCGACGGCGGCAAGCTGCAGTACGTGGGCCGCGTGGGGTCTGGCTTCAGCAGCCGGGAGCTGACGGAACTGCGGCAGACGGTGGAACGCCTTGGCCGGAAAACGTCGCCCTTCCACGACGTGCCGCGCCCGGATTCCGCCGATGCGCATTGGGTGTCACCGGAGCTGGTCGGCGAGGTGACCTACAGCGAATGGACCGGGCCGGGCAGGCTTCGGCATCCGCGCTGGCGGGGCTGGCGCGTGGACAAGGATCCGGCGGACGTGGTGCGGGAAAGCTGACTCTGGCGGCCGGTGAACCGCGAGGCGGCCGGTTTTCGACGCGCTTAACGGTCCTCGACGCACAAATTACCTGGCGCCCCCAGACTTTCGGGGGCGCCAGGTAATCTGCGTGTCGATTGCGGTTTTAGGTGTCACCTACGACGAGTGCGGCATCTGCGGTCGGCCGGTCCGGTGAACCGCCACCACCGCGGCCTCGTGGCCCATCCGCCCATGGCCTGCATTGCGGTCCTTCGGGTGCCGCCGCTTGCCGTAGCCGTCCGGCCAACCGCCCTGCCCTGCCAGGGGGACGGCCCCGGTTGCCGCGGGTCCGGGCGTTACCGGTGCGTCCATGGCTGCGGCAAGGTGGTCCGCGACCTCAGGCTTGATGTGGAACTGGCTGGATTCTTCCATGGTCTGTTTTCCTTCTTTCCCTCGTTCTTCCTTGAAACGAAACGCCAACCAAAAGCGCCCGGGCGCGCGTGGACTACCGCCCGGAAAGAAGTGTGTTCATCGCTCTACCATAGGCATGTCAAACGCTCCTGTGAACCCCCTCCATGGACGGTGGCCGCGGTCACTTTTGCCGCGGCTCAGCTGGCCAAAACAGCCCGGAAACCGGCTGCAATCGAAAAAATTCGGTAACGATCCGGTTCCTCAGCCTGCTTCCCAATGATCACGCGGGAAATCCGCCGGAAAAAATCTTCGGATCGCACCGGATCCAGGGGTTCAAACGGGCGTATCCTAGGCCATCCGGCGAGCCTACGGTACTGATCTCCCGTAAAATTGAAGGCCTGCCCGGAGCGGGGCAGCTACAAGTCGCAAGCAAATGACCTCCACAGGAGTTGCCCAAATGCCCACAGACCGAAGCAGTAACCACTCTCCAGCTGGCGCCAGGAACGCCCGCGGAACCGACCCGGCAGCCCCCACGGCTGCCAAGAAGCCCAGGCTGCTGCCGCGCCGCCGGCTCAAGGAATCCGACGTCAACGTGGTTGACCAGCCGATGCTGAAGAAGGCACTCGGCGGAACCATCGTCGGCAACACCATGGAATGGTACGACGTCGGCGTTTTCGGCTACCTCATCACCACCATGGGCCCGGTCTTCCTCCCCGAGTCCGATCCCACCACCCAGACGCTGTTCCTGCTGGGAACCTTCGCAGCCACCTTCATCGCCCGTCCGCTGGGCGGCGTGATCTTCGGCTGGCTGGGCGACAAGATCGGCCGCCAGAAGATCCTCGCCACCACGCTGATGATCATGGCAGCGAGCACGTTCGCCGTCGGCCTCCTGCCCGACTACGCACAGATCGGGCTGTGGGCTGCCGCCCTGCTGGTGCTCCTCAAGGTCGTCCAGGGGTTCTCCACCGGCGGCGAATACGCCGGTGCCACCACGTTCGTGAGCGAATACGCCGCTGACAAGCGCCGCGGCTTCTTTGCCAGCTTCCTGGACCTGGGCAGCTACCTGGGGTTCGCGATCGGCGCCGCACTGGTGTCCGTCCTGCAGCTGACCCTTGGCCAGGGCACCATGGAGGAGTGGGGATGGCGCATCCCGTTCCTCGTGGCCGGCCCGCTGGGCATCATCGCCGTCTACTTCCGGAGCAAGATCGAGGAATCGCCGCAGTTCCAGGCCACCCTTGACGCCCAGGAAGAGCATGCCCGGACCGCGTCCGAAGGTGAGACCGCACAGGCCAAGGGCCCCGTGGGGATCATCAAGGCCCACTGGCGCCCCATCATCGTTGCCATGGTGGTTGTTGCCGCCGCCAACACGGCCGGCTACGCGCTGACGTCCTACATGCCTACGTACCTCACTGACTCCAAGGGCTACGACGAAGTGCACGGCACCCTGCTGACCATCCCCGTGCTGGTGGTCATGAGCCTGTGCATCCCGCTGACCGGCAAGCTCTCCGACCGGATCGGCCGCCGGCCCGTGCTGTGGATCGGCGCGGTCAGCACCATCGTCCTCGCCATCCCCGCCTTCATGCTGATCGGCATCGGACAGATCTGGTCCACCCTTGCCGGCCTGGCGCTCATTGCGTTCCCCGTGACCTTCTACGTGGCCAACCTGGCCTCGGCCCTGCCGGCCCAGTTCCCCACGTCCAGCCGGTACGGCGCCATGGGCATCGCCTACAACTTCGCGGTGGCCATCTTCGGTGGCACTACCCCGTTCATCGTTGCCGCGCTGATCAGCGCCACCGGCAACGACATGATGCCCGCCTACTACCTGATGGCCACGTCCCTGGCAGGTGCCATCGCCATCTACTTCCTGAAGGAATCCGCCAACCGCCCGCTCCCGGGATCGATGCCCAGCGTCGACACCCAGGCCGAGGCGAAGGAACTGGTGGCAACCCAGGACGAGAACCCGCTGATCAACCTGGACGAGCTGCCGTTCGACACCCACGACGGTACCGACCCCCAGTCCCACCGCGGGGTCCCGGCCGGGGCGTAGTCCCACCGGCGCCCGGGCATTCTTGTAGCCCGCTCACAAGCCCGTCCCGCGTGGTTCCTTGGGGGAACCACGCTGGGCGGGCTTTTGCGTGCCCCGATGTCCCCTTATGACTGGCCACATGTGACGGTGCCCGCGGCGCGGTGATACTTTCACAAAGGCCTCCGGGCTGCAGCAAACCAACGAACAGGGCAGGTCGACCATGAAGCGCGTAAAGGAACAGGTGCGCGCACTCCATCGCTTCGAACCCGCGAACGGAGACCACCTTGCCGCCCTCCGCGTGGCCATCAGCGTGGCCGTCCCCTCGTTGTTCCTGCTGGCCCTGGGCCGGCCGGAACTGATCATCTACGCCGTCTTCGGCGCCCTGACCGGCATGTACGGCCGGCACGAACCTCACCAGCTGCGGCTCCGCCACCAGGGCCAGGGTGCCCTGGTACTGCTCACCGGCGTGGCCGTGGGCGTTGCCCTGTCCATCAACCACATCCACTCCTGGTGGCTGGTGGCCGTGGAAGCCACGCTGGCCGGCGTCGGCTCGGTCTACGCGGACAGGGTGCGGCTGAAACCAAACGGGCCCTTCTTCGGAATCCTCGCCCTGGGCGCCTGCGCTTCCGTTCCCACCGCGGTCCCCTGGTACGCGGCCCTGCTGATCGCAGTGGGATCCTCGGTGTTCTCCATCCTGATTGGATTCAGCGGCTGGGTGCGGCAACGGTCCTGGGAGCCAGGGGCCACCCGGAGCGTCCCCCGCCGTTCGGCGGCGGGCCGCCGTGAGTTGTCAGTCCACGCCGCCCGGTATGTCCTGGCGGTGGGTGCAGCCGGGGCGGTGGGCGTCACCAGCGGCTCAGGCCACCCGCATTGGGCCATGGCTGCGGCCGCCGTTCCGTTGGCCGGGGCGGACCTGCCCAGCAGCGTCAGGCGGGGTATCCACCGCATCGTGGGGACGTTCCTGGGGCTGGGGGTCACCGCCGTCGTCCTCATTCCCGGGCCGTGGACCCTCTCGGCGCTGTACCCGGCGCTGCAGGAGCCGGTACACCGGGCGGTGGTGCTTGCCCTGCTGGTGCTCCTCTTCCAATTCGCCACCGAACTGTTCATGACTCGGCACTATGGCCTGGCCATGGTCTGGTTCACCCCCGTGATCCTGCTGATGACCCAGCTGGCCTCCCCCATCGAACCGAAGGTCCTGATCCTCGAGCGGGCCGTGGAGACGTTGGTCGGCGCGCTACTGGGGATCCTGGTGGTGGTGGCCCTCCGCAGGTCCGGTTCGAGGCCGCGGAAGGGCCTTCCCCGCCCTCCGGGCAGGACCTCCCCCCTACTTCGGCTTCCGCGCCGGTCCGGCCATTAGCCGCGCCGGAGCTACCTTGGCCACCGCTGCCACCACTTTGTAGCGCTTGGACGGGATAGAGACCGCCTTGCCTCGTTCGTTGTCCGCCAGGCCTTCGCTGACCACCCGCTCCGCACGCAGCCACGTCCAGGACGGGGCCACGGATTTGTCCATCCCCATCCGGTCGTGGAATTCGGTGTGGGTGAAACCGGGGCAGACAGCCGTGACCCTGACGCCGCGCTTGCGGTAGGCCAGGTTTGCCCACCGGCTGAAACTCACCAGCCACGCCTTCGCAGCCGAGTAGGTGCCGCGCGGCAGGAACGCGGCCACGCTGGCCACATTGATGATCCTGCCGTCCCCGCGCTCCAGCATGCCCTTGAGGGCCGCGTGGGTGAGCACCATGGACGTTTCCGCGTGCAGCTTCAGGTGGCTCGCCTCCTCCGCCGGGTGGTTGTCCTCGAAATTGTGCAGCAGGCCGATCCCCGCATTGTTCACCAGGATCCCCACCGGCCGTGCGGCGTCCTTGAGGCGTTCGACGACGGTTGCGACGTCGTCGTCGTTGGTCAGGTCCGCGGGAAGGACCTCAGCCGAAACACCGTAGCTGCGCTGGAATTCCTCCGCCGTTTCCGCCAGCCGGGAGGCGTTGCGTGCCACCAGCACCAGGTCATGTCCCTGCGCGGCGAGCTGCTTTGCGAATTCGTGGCCCAGGCCGGCGCTGGCGCCGGTGACGAGTGCTGTGGTTCGGGTGCTGGTTGGCGTCATGCTGCAAGCCTAGCCAGCGAATGTATTTTGCGGGCCGCTAGGCTGGTACCGCCGGCAGCCGTCCGGGCTGCTGCCGTGAAGGGGGAAACATGGAACAGCAACAATCCGGGGCGCTCGGATTCCGTGAAGTGGACGGGCACGGGCAGCCCGTAGCGCCCGAAGCCGATGCTGCTGGGCCGGAAGTCAATGCATGGAGCCTGCGGGCGCCCAACCCGTTCATCGTGGTGCTGTGGCTGCTGTGCGCCGCCATGATTGCGGCGGGCCTGGGCACCCTGCTGCGGGGCCCCATCTCCATAGGTCCCATGAGCAACGGGTTATCCCTCGACTTCGTGCTGTTCACGTTCGCGCCGCACCTGGTGTTGATGGGCTTCGCTGCCCTGGTCATCCTGCTTTTCTGGCACGCCTGGCAGTGGCAGCGCCGGCGCGGCTGAGCAAAAATTTCCCACGGGCAACTTGTGCAACATTTAGTAAGCATGCTTTGCTTATGGTGATAGATGAACCTCCGCAAGCAGTTCGCGGCGGGGCTGCCAGTGTTGGCAGTTCCGTGAAGAAGCCCAAGGAAGAACATAATGACCACCGCAATGGAATACCAGCTGACAGCGTCCGGGGAACGCACTGAAGCAGCTGGCCAGCTCCTGTCCGCCACCGTATCCGCGGACGCAGGGCTGCTGAAGACCTTGAACTCGCGGATGCACTGCCGTACGCCGATGAAGCGCGTCGACCCGGACGAACTTCCGGTCCGGCAGCCCGTCTATGTGGACGGCAACACGGTGGTTGCCCTGCGTCCCGGCTCCGTCCCGGAGAGCATCGTCACCTACCGTTGCGCGTGCGGCTTCACCATTGACGATCCGGGTGCCGCGGCTGCGCTCAGCGACCAGGCCCTGGCCAGCTGAACCACCGCCAGCTGACGCTCGCGCCGAGACTGATGCCGGCGCACCGGGATCAGCCCTCCGGCCAGTCGACGAACTGCTCGTAGCCTTCGTGCTTGCGAAGGTAGCTGGAAATGAACGGGCAGTGCGGGATGATCCGCTTGCCGGTGGCCACCACGTCATCCAGGGCAAAGTGCGCCAGGACCTTTCCCAGTCCCTGGCCCTCAAAGTCAGGGCCGGTTTCGGTGTGGGTGAAGTCGATGTGACCGGGAAGGTCGTGGAAGAAGGCCTGCACCGCGAGCCGTCCGTCCACCAGGAGCTCGTACCAATGCTGTTCGTCGTTGCGCCTCAGTGAGACGTTGGCGGTGAACTTGTCCTCCGCGGACGTGGTGTTCTCGGTCATGGTTCGACACTGGCACTACTTCAGTCCGCTGGCAATGGTCCTTCGGCCATGGCGGCGCCGGAACGGCTGCCGGCGGCCCAGCGGTGAACCGCGCAGCAACAGGAGGGCCGCCGAGAAGCACACGGTTCCGGCTGCCAGCAGGCCCAGCGAGAGTCCGCTGAGTGCGGCGTCCGCCACTGGAATGAAGACCACCACGACGGCGGCCCCCGCCACGGCGGGCCGGCAGCGGATGGTGGGGGCCGGCGTCGTCCGGTCCTCCATGCGGCCGAAGGCTGCGGCCACCGGCAGGAGCAGGATGACCAGCGCCAGCACCACCAGGGGACGGGACCACCACCATTCGGCGGTGCCGGCGGCGGGCTTGGGGAACGGCACCAGGAGCAGCAGCCCCGACATCGCGCCCAGCAACGGCAGGTGCCACAAGTACACCGTCAAGGACCGGCTGCCCGCCATGGCCACGAGGCGGCCAATCCAGCTGACCTCGGCGAGCGCCGCCAGGACCGGCCGTGCCAGTTCCATCACGGCCAGCTGGGAAACGCCCAAAAGGACCAGGGTGAGGTTGGGTGGATTGAGGTTCACCAGCATGTTGCCGGTGTACAGCCCCAGCCCCGTCACCAGGCCCAACGCAAGGTTTGCTGCCAACGCGATGGCCAGCAGCCCGGAACGGGAAAGCCGCGACGTCCAGCCGTCCACCGCCAGGAAACCCAGTTGCTGCACTGCGCACCACACGAACACCAGGTTTGCGTAGGCAAGGTTCGGCAGCGCCCCCCGGAGGCAATCCACGGCAACCACGAGGCCGAGGAGCAGGCCGAGCGCCAGCCAGGGGGAACGCGCGTGCAGCGCAGCCAGCAACGGGATGTTCAGCTGCGCAGCGAGGTAGGCCGCCAGGAACCACAGGGGCATGCCCGCACCGGTGGCCATGAGTTGGACTACCTGCTGGTCTACCCCGAGGGCACGGGCCAACGACAATCCCAGGACCATCGCCGCAAGCAGGGCGGTAGTGGGCCGTAGCAGGCGCAGGAGCCGTGCACGGATGAACTGGGCCGCCGTGCCGCCCCGCGCCTTAAGCCGTCGCCAGGACTGCAGGCCGGTCGCGCCCCCGGTAACGAAGAACAGGGGCATCACCATGAAGATCCAGATGACGGGGACAAACCAGTCCTGGTCGCCAAGGGTGTTCTCCGTTGTCACGGTCCCGTCCGGGCGGAGGACCGGACTGACCATCATGGAGTGGCCCACCACCACCAGCGCCAGGCAGATGAAACGGACAAGGTCGATGGCCGGATCACGGTCCACCGTGTCCGCCCCGGTTCCTGTCCCCCGCCCTACGGTGCTGCGCATGGGACCTACAACGATTCGACGCTGCCCACGGCTCTATTGTGCCCCCGTTGCAGGCAGGTTTTTAGGACCATAAGGCCCGGGATGCCCTACTGCAGTGTGGCCAGGACGCCCAGGACGACGGCGAGCAGCGGCGTGGTGCCCTGGGTTGCGGCCGCGCGGAGGTACCTGCGTCCGGTGAGCGCCAGGACGGCGGCCGCCAGCAGCATGGAGCCGCAGCAGCTGAAGACGAGGGTCCAGCCTGCCACGGCCTGCGCCGATCCGGCACCGCCGAAAGCCACAAGGCCCACCCCGATGAACGCCCCGATGGCCAGGAACAGGTTGTAGTAGCCCTGGTTGTACGCCAGGGATTTGGTGGTTTCGGCGTCCTGCTGGGAGGCGACACCGAACCGCTTCCAGGTGGCGGGCCGGGTCCAGGTGAGGGACTCCATGGAGAAGATGAAGACGTGCAGCGCGCCGGCGAGGAAGGCAAAAAGAAGGGAGGCCAGGATCATTGCTCGATCCTAGCCTCCCCCTCAGCGGGACTGTCCTATCGCGCCAGCGTGGCCAGCGTGGTGCCGGCAAACCCCTTGGCCGACTGGTTCCACAACGCCAGCAGGCCCTGCAGGTTCTCGCCGTCGGCGCGGTGGGCGGGAAGCTGGTCCTGGAGGGTGGCCAACACGCCGGTGCGCAGTTCGGTGTTGAAGTTGACCTTGCCCACGTTCATGGCGGCGGCTTTCACCAGCTCCTCGGCCGGGATGCCGGAGGCACCGTGCAGCACCAGCGGAATGTGGATCCGGGCGGCGATGTCCTGCAGCACGTCCCAGCGCAGCCGCGGCTCGCCTTTGTACTTGCCGTGGACGTTGCCCACGGCAACGGCCAGCAGTTCCGCGCCGGTGCGTGAGACGAAGTCTTCCACCTGCGCGGAGTCGGTCAGGCCCGCGACGTCGACGCCTGACTGGCCGGCCTCAAAAGCACGGTCCTCATCCCCTGCCAGGCCGCCCAGTTCGGCTTCCAGCACCACGTCGTCGCCCAGCAGGGCCCGGGCAGCCCGGACCAGCGCAATGTTGTCCTCATAAGGGAGGGACGAACCGTCGGCGAGGACGGAATCCGCCCCTGCCGCGACGGCGTCGGCCATCACCTTCAGGTCTGAAGCATGGTCAAGCTGCACGGCGACCGGGACGGCCGCGGCGTCCGCCAGGCCACGGAGGGCAGCAATGAGGCGGAGTCCGTTGGGGGTGGCGGCGGTCTTGGGGGCCACCAGCAGGATCACGCCGCGGCCGGATTCCTCGGCGGCGGCCACGACTGCCAGCGCGGTGGTGAAGTCGTAGCAGGTGAAGGCCGGCACGGCGGAACCCTGGTGGAGGGCGGAGGTGACCAGGTGGTCCAGTCTGGTATGCATCAGGCGCCCAGGCCTCCCACCAGGATCCAGGCCACGAAGGTCAGCGCGAAGCCGGCCAGGCCCAGGATGGTGGTCAGCACGGTCCAGGTCTTCAGGCCGTCGGAGACGGTGAGGCCGTAGTAGCGCACCACAACCCAGAAGCCGGCGTCCGTCACGTGGGACAGGCCAAGGGCGCCGAAGCCGATGGCGATGACGATCACGGCGATCTGTGCAGGGCTGTAGCCACCGCCACTGACCGCGGCGGACAGCAGGCCGGTGGTGGTCACGATGGCCACGGTGGCCGAACCCTGGGCGGCGCGGAGGGCGAGGGAGATGATGAAGCCCAGGAGCAGCAGCGGCACGCCGAGGGTGTCCAGCGTCTTGGAGAGGGCGCCGCCGATGCCGGAAACCTGAAGCACGTTGCCGAACACGCCGCCGGCCGCCACCACCATGAGGATCGAGGCGATGGGAGGCAGGGAGCCCTCGAAGATTTCACCGGTTTCCTTGAAGGACCAGCCGCGTCGGACGGCCAGCAGGAAGAAGGACAGCGCCACGGCCACCAGCAGGGCCAGGAAGGGGTTGCCGATGAAGGACGCGAGGCCATACAGCGGATCGGACTTAGGGATGACGAGCGTCCCAACCGTGCCGAGCAGGATCTGCACGATGGGCGCTGCGATCAGGAAGATGATCAGGCCCGGCCGTGGGGGTGCGATGGCGGCGGCGCCGGGTCCGTCATGGCCCGCCTTGACCAGTGATTTGGAACCGAATTCTTCAACCTGGGTCTTCACCGCGGGCAGCAGTTCGTAGTCCTTGCGGTTCATGATGGAAGCCACCCAGTAGGACAGGAAGCCCAGCGGCACGCAGATCAGGAGCGAAATCAGGGCGATCAGTCCGATGTCAGCGCCGAGCACGCCCGCGCCGGCAACGATTCCCGGGTGCGGCGGGACAGCCACGTGGATGGAGAGCATGATGCCGGCCATGGGGAGGCCAAACTTCACGGGGTGGACCTTGGCGATCTTGGCGAAGGCGTACACGATGGGCACCAGCACGATGATGCCCACCTCGAAGAACACGGGGATGGCCACCAGGAAGCCGACGGCGGTCAGCGCCACGGCCACGCGCCGGGCGCCGAGCTTGCGGGTGAAGTGGTCCGCGAGGGACTGGACGCCGCCGGACACCTCGATCATGCGGCCCAGCACCGCGCCGAGCGCGATCAGGATGGCGACCTTGCCCATGGTGCTGCCCACACCGCTGGACACCACGGTGAAGATGTCCTGCAGCGGAATAGTGGCGGCCACGGCCACCAGGATGCTGACGGTCAGCAGGGCCACGAAGGCCTGGATCTTGAAGCGGATAATCATCACCAGCAGGATGGCGATGCCCACCGCTGCGATGGTGAGCAGTACCGGGGTGCCCAGCTCAACGGCGGGCTTGATGGCCGGGGCATCGGCCGCCCGCTGCAGCAGCGGGTTCATCAGGTGGTTCACAGGGGGATGTCTCCTTTGACGTGCCGGTCCCGGGGCAGGGCGGCAGCAGGGAATGGTGGGGTGGGGAACGAACGTCGCGGGACTGCGCCGGCAACGCTGGGAGGTACGACGACGGCGGAGGGGGGACCGCCGTCGTCGTACCTTTTGCCGCGAGGGCAGGAGGGTGGCTTACTTGGTGCGCTGGCTTACTTGGTGCGCTTGGCCGGCGCGACCACCTTGATGACGGCGGAGTCATCGGCGGCGGCGAGGCCCTGGGCCTGGCCCAGCAGGTAGAGCTGTTCGGCGGCGGCGGCCACGGGGGCTGCCAGGCCGGCGGCGCGGGTGGCCTTGCCCACGATGCCCATGTCCTTGACGAAGATGTCCAGGCGGGACAAGACCTCTGCGCCTTCTTCGTTGTAGGCCTCGAGGATGCGCGGGCCGCGGTTGGAGAGCATGAAGGAACCGGCCGCGCCTGCTTCCAGGGCGGCGAGGGTCTTGGCTTGGTCCAGTCCGAGCGCGTCCGCCAGGGCCAGGGCCTCAGCGGCGGCGGCGATGTGGACGCCGCACAGGAGCTGGTTGACGGTCTTCAGGGCCTGGCCGTCGCCGGGGTTGTCGCCCACCACGGTGAGGGTGGAGGCCAGCAGGTCCAGGGCCGGGGCTGCCTTTTCGCGGGCCTCGGGGGAAGCGCCGACGACGATCAGCAGGTCGCCTTCGCCGGCACGCTTGGGGCCGCCCGAAAGCGGGGCGTCCACCAGGTCCACGCCGTATTCGGCCAGCTTGGCCACCGTGGCGGGGATGGCGTCGGTGCCTACCGTGCTGCCCAGGATCACGACGGCGCCCGGCTCCAGCACGGAGGCCACGCCGTTCTCGCCGAAGAGGACGTCGTTGAGCTGTTCGCCGTTGCGGACGGCCAGCAGGACGGCGTCGGCGCCCTTCGCGGCTTCGCGGGCGGTGCCGAAGGTGGCGATGCCGGCTTCGCGGGCCAGTTCCAGACGGGGTTCGGCGATGTCGAAACCGTGAACGGTCAGCTGGGAGGCCAGCCGGGTGGCCATGGGCAGGCCCATGGCGCCGAGGCCCAGGACGGTGACGGTGTAGTTGCTGGTCATGGTGTTTCTCCGTTGAATTCTTGCTGGGCGGGCCCACGCGGGCGAGGGACCCGGCCCGAGCTTGCGAGGGTTGGGAGGCGGTGGGGACTAGAAAGTGTTGCTGAGTTTGCGGGTGACCTGGGCCAGGGAGTCGTCGTCGCCCACGTTGCCGGCGAAGACGATGTACGGGATGCCCTTGGCGGGGCCATCGACGGGTTCCCAGAGGGAGACGATGCCCGGCAGCATGGGACCGCGGACGATCGCGTGGCGGATTTCGAGGCCGTGGGCCGCGACGTCCGAAGAGGTGATGCCGCCCTTGGCGATGACGAAGCGCGGCGGGAAGGTCTTCAGGGTCCGGTTGACCACGTCCACGACAGCGGCTGAGACGGTCCGGGCGATCCGCAGGCTTTCGGCGGGGTCGTCGGTTTTGATGAGCAGGCGGCTGGTGTGGACGATGACGTCGCCGGCGTGGAGGGCCTCGACGACGGCGTCCACGGTCTGGTCCAGGTGGGCCTTGGCTTCGGTTTCCTCAGCGAGGAGCCTTTCGACGTCGATCTCAATGATGCGCGCGGAGCCGTGCTCCGCGGTGAGGACGTTGAGCTGGCGAGTGGTGACGCCAACGTGCGAGCCCACCACGATCAGGCCGCCGGCCTCAGACGGGGTGTTGCCGGCGTAAGCCTCCTCGGCGGTGAGTGCGGTGCGTACTTCCTGGCCGATGCGGCCGCGGACGAACGGCGGGCCCACACGGTACAGGAGCTTCTTGCCGCGGCGCTCGGCTTCTTCCAGGCCAAGGGCCAGCGCGCGGAAGTCGTTCTCGGTGACGATGTCCGCGACGATGGGGGTGGAATCGGTGGCCGGCTCGATGGCGTCCGCGATCGCTTTGGCGGAGATGGCCGGGTCCTGCGCGGAGGCACCTGCACGGATGATGTCCAGGTCCAGCACGATCACGGAGTCTGCCGGGAACCGGCCCTGGGACTTCTCTGCTATGTAGTCGGCCATGACGGACGTGCTGAAGCCGAAGGACGCGTCCTTGGCGAACTCGGTCCCGGAGACCGGGACCAGGGTTCCGGTGGCGTCACCGGTGCCGCGCATGTAGTGGACGCCGCCAATGGTGAGCCGGCCGGCGTCGGGGAAGGCGGGTACCAGGACGACGCCGTCGGTCTTTTCGCCGCTGACCTCTGCCACCGTGGCTGCGATGACGTCCGGTTCCAGGGGGAAGTGGCCGCGGAGGGTGGAATCGCTGCGGCTGACGAAGCCCAGGCGCAGCTTGTCCAGGGAGCCTGCAGCGGCCAGGGCGTTGCGGACCACTTCCTCGTTCCGCCCTGCCGCCTCGGCCGGGTCAAGGCTGCGGGTATTGGTCAGGACGTACACGGCGGGCTTGCCCTGGCCGAAGGCCCAGGTGAAGTCTTCCACGTCCCAGCGGGTGAGCACCGGCAGGTCCGCCACGGACTGCGTGCCGGTGGGGTCATCGTCGAGCACTACCAGGACACGGGGAACGTCCGCGTTGGAAGCGGCCAGCGTGGCAGCAACCAGCCCGGCGGGAATCTCGAGGTCTGCCGGATAGGCGGCCAGAACGTCTGCTTCAAGCGTCACAGTGCACTCCGTTGTGTAGCGATCCGGGCTCGCGGATCCTGATGTAAAGGTAACTGTAAGATGTCAGACATCTTGCATTCGAAAATTAGTGTGGCACACGGCATACGGACGCGCAAGTACACTTGTCTGACATATCCGCCAGGCGTCGGCCGGAAAGAGTGATCGGGGGGAACATGGCAAGGAAGTCGCTGGTGGGCGTGGTGGCCGACGAGCTGCTGGACCGCATCATCGAAGGCGAGTTTCCGCCCGGCTCCATCGTCCCAGGCGAGCATGAGCTGAGCGCCCGCCACGAAGTCAGCCGCATGACCGTGCGTGAGGCAATGAAGACACTGCAGGCCCAGCGCATCCTCAGCGTGGAGCGCGGCAGGGGAACCTTCGTTAATCCCTTGAGCCGCTGGGCCTCGCTGGAAGCAGTACTCCGGGCCGCGTCCGAGGGCAAGAACGACGCCGACGCCTCCATCCAGCTCATCGAGCTGCGCCGGATGCTCGAAACGGGCGCCTGCGAACTGGCGGCCGGCCGGATCGCCGAGGAGGACATCGCTTCCCTGTTCAACTACGTTGCGGCCATGAAAGCCGCCCATGGCATCAACGACGTCGCAGCCTTCGTGGAAGCAGACCTCGCCTTCCACGACGTCATCCTGCGCGCCTCCGGCAACGTGTTCGTCTCCGTCCTCTTCGAGCCGCTGCACCGGGTACTGGAAAAGCGCAGGGCCGAGACCTCCGCCGTTCCGGCAATCCAGGAGCACGCAATCGGCCACCACCAGAACATCGCCGAAGCACTGGAGTCCCGCGACGCCGCCCGCTCGCGCCAGGCCATGGATGCGCACATGCAGCAGACGCTCGATGACCTGAAGCAGCTGGTCCTGGACGTCAAGTAGCTTTTCGGCGCGGTTCACGTTGCCGCGGACCCCTGTTCAACGCTCCCGCAGGCCTACTAGGCTTCAGGGACGGCCCGCAACCGGGAGCAACGATGATCACGAGGAGCGAAGTTGTCCAACCACACGTACAGCATTTCTGAAATTGTCGGCACCTCCACCCAGGGAGTGGACGACGCCGTCCGCAACGGTATTGCCCAGGCGTCCAAGACCGTGCGGAACCTCGACTGGTTCGAGGTCAAGGAGGTCCGCGGCCACCTTGAGGACGGAAAAATCGCGGACTGGCAGGTGACCATCAAGATCGGTTTCCGGCTCGAAGAACACTAGGCCAAGCAAACTGACCCGCCGCCGGCACCTTCCCAGTGCCGGCGGCGGGTCAGCCCTGTTTAAGGCGGCCCTAGTTCGCGGTGCCCGGGCTGCGCCGCCGCCAGACGGTGGGCACGCCGTCGAACGCCGGAAAGACATGGCCCTCAAAGAACGACAGGACGGTGTGTGGGTCCAGGTCGGGGCTCCACAGGCCCGATGCCGGGCAGTGCGAACCGGTAGCGGTGGACGCGGCGCCGGCGGATGCCTGGCGTTCCTTCAGCAGGGCGATGCGTTTCATCGTTGAGACCATCCTGGGTGTTGAAAGTGGGCGTGGGTAAGCATGTACTCCCACCCTAGGGAAGGACCGGCGGCCGACCAATGGGCGGCTGGCCAGAATCACCCCCCTCCGCTGGACGAATGTACAGTAGCTCACACCCGGGCCCCGCGGGGCGGACTGCTCAGCCCGTGGCTTCGGCCTGGGTTGAGGCAGCGGCGTCCCGTCCCAGGCCAACCTCCGGCACGGCGCCGAGGCTTCCCAGCAGGGCCAGGGCGTCCGACGACGGCGTCCCGGGCCGGGCGGAATACACCCTCAGTGTCTGGTCGGGATCCTCCGGAAGGACCAGGTTTTCAAAGTTCAGTTCCAGGTCCCCCACGGACGGATGGTGCAGCCGGACGGTCCCGGCAGCCCGCGTGGCCACACGGTGCCCCGCCCACCACTGGCGGAAGTGTTCGCTGTGGACCGCCAGCTCGCCCACCAGGTGGCTGGCCTGGGGATCGTTGGGGTGCCGGCCCACGTCCAGCCGCAGGGATCCCGCCGCTTCGGCGGCAACCGTCTTCCAGTCCCTGAACAGCTCCCGCGCAGCGGGGTCCAGGATGGTCCAGCGGGTCAGGTTCCGCTCTGCCGGGGGCAATGAGGGGAAATCAGCAAACAGGAGGAAGGCCATCCTGTTGCCGGCCAGGACGTCGTTCCGGCGGCCCAGCACCATGGCGGGCACCTCCCCCACCGCGTCCAGGAGCTGGCGCAGTGCCGGCCGGACGCCCTGGGCAGCGTTGGCGCCGGGCTCGCGGGGAGCACCGGCGCAGTTCTCCAACAGGTCCAGCATGTGCGCGTGCTCGCTGCTGTCCAGCCGGAGCGCCCGGGCCACGGCGTCCAGGACAGTGCGGGACGGGTGGATGTTCCGGCCTTGCTCCAGCCGGACGTAGTAGTCGGTGCTCACGCCGGCCAGCCGCGCCACCTCCTCACGCCGCAGGCCGGGAACCCTGCGCGCCCCGGTGCTCGGTCCCGACCCGGCGACCTCCGGGCTCAACCGGGACCGCATGGCTTTGAGGAATTTTCCGAACTCGGCGCTTTGACCCATGCAGACCATTGTGCCTGCGCGGGACGGCCTGCTCCACCACGAAGGTAGGACTGGCAGTCCTAGGAAAAACAGGAACAGCCTTGCCTGCTGACTTGGTGGCCGGAAGTGCATAGGCTCGGGAGTGAGCCGGTGGAAACCGCTTTCTCTCCCGTGGCAACCGGCAGCAACCTCCAGCACGCATCTTCCAGCAACACATTCCAGAAGGAGCACTCCCATGTCAGAGCTGACACTCAACAACGGCGTCACCATCCCCCAGCTTGGCTTCGGTGTTTTCCAGGTTCCGCCGGAAGACACCCAGCGGACGGTGGAGGACGCCCTGGAAGCGGGCTACCGCCACATCGATACCGCGGCCGCCTACCGGAACGAAGCAGGAGTCGGGGCGGCCCTCGCAGCCACCGGCATCGCGCGCGAGGACATCTTCGTCACCACCAAGCTGCGCAACGGAGAGCAGGGCAGGGCGCAGGAGGCCTTCCAGAATAGCCGCAAGGCACTGGGCCTGGACTTCATCGACCTCTACCTCATCCACTGGCCGGTTCCGTCGCAGGGCCTCTTCGTCCAGGCATGGAAGGAGATGGAACGGCTTTACGAGAACAAGGAAATCCGCGCCATCGGCGTCTCCAACTTCCTCTCCGACCACCTGGACACCCTGCTGGAATCCACGGACACCGTGCCCGCCGTCAACCAGATCGAGCTGCACCCCAGCTACCAGCAGGCCGACCTTGCCGCCAAGTGCCGCAACCTGGGAATCGCCGTCGAAGCCTACAGCCCCCTGGGGCAGGGCGGGGACCTCAATGGAAACGCCGTGACCTCGATCGCCGCCGCCCACTATGCCACCACCGCCCAGGTGGTGCTCGCCTGGCACCTGGCCAACGGAAACATCGTCATCCCGAAGTCCGCGAACCCTGGCCGGATCAGGGAAAACTTTGCGGCCGCGTCCCTGAAGCTGTCCGACGACGAACTGGCCGCCATCACCGGTCTGGAGTCCGGCGCGCGCATCGGCTCGGACCCCGCCGTCGCCTCCTTCACCCAGATGTAGGTTTCGACAAGCGCAACACCCGGCCGGACAGCACAACCACCGGCAGCCACTGCCAACTACGCAGGCCTCCTGAAAGGATTTTCCATGCAGTACACGCATCTGGGCCGCTCCGGCCTGAAAGTCTCCCGCCTTTGCCTGGGCACCATGAACTTCGGACCCCAGACAGAGGAAGCGGACGCCCACAGCATCATGGACTCCGCGCACGGGGCCGGCATCAACTTCTTCGACACTGCCAACGTCTATGGCGGAGCCGAGCACCGCGGCTGGACCGAAGAGATCATCGGGCGGTGGTTCGCCAAGGGCGGCGAGCGCCGGGAGCACACCGTCCTGGCCACCAAGCTCTACGGCACCATGACCGACCGGCCCAACGAGTCCAAGCTCTCCGCACTGAATATCCGCCGCGCACTGGACGCCAGCCTCAAGCGACTGCAGACGGACTACATCGACGTCTACCAGTTCCACCACATCGACCGCGATACGCCGTGGGACGAGATCTGGCAGGCCATCGAGGTGGCGGTCCAGCAGGGGAAGATCCTGTATTCGGGCAGCAGCAACTTCGCCGGCTGGCACATCGCCCAGGCGCAGGAAGCTGCCCGCCGCCGGAACTACACCGGCCTGGTCAGCGAGCAGTCCATCTACAACCTGTTCATGCGCCAGGTTGAACTGGAAGTCATCCCCGCCGCACAGCAGTACGGGCTGGGCCTGATTCCCTGGTCGCCGCTGCAGGGCGGGCTGCTGGGCGGGGTGTTGAAGAAGGAACGTGAGGGCGTCCGCCGTACCGAGGGACGGGCCGCCGAAACCCTGAAGAAGCACCAGGACCAGATCCGCCAGTACGAGGACTTCGCCGACGAACTGGGCCACGAACCCGGCGACGTCGCCCTGGCCTGGCTCCTGCACCAGCCAGCCGTGACGGCTCCGATCGTTGGCCCGCGTACGCAGGAACAACTGGACGCCGCCATCCGCGCACTGGATATCACCCTTGACGCCGACGCCCTCAAACGGCTGGACGACATCTTCCCCGGGCACCGTACGGCCCCGGAAGACTACGCATGGTAACCCTGCTTGCGGCGGATACCGTGGCCCCGAGGAACATCCTCTTCATCGGCGGCACCGGGGTCATCAGCGCGGCGGCGGCAGAACGCGCCGTCGGGCTGGGCCACCGGCTCACCATCCTGAACCGCGGCCAGTCCACCCGGCCCATCCCGGAGGGCGCGGAGGTGCTGCACGCAGATGTCCGGGATGACGCGGCGGTCCGGGAGGTGTTGGGCGGAAGGGAGTTCGACGCCGTGGCGGACTTCATCTCCTACACTCCGGACCAGGCGCAAGCCAGCATGGAGTTGTTCCGGGAGCGGACCGGACAGTACGTGTTCATCAGCTCGGCCTCCGCGTACCAGAAGCCTCCCACCAGGCTTCCGATCCTCGAGTCCACGCCCTTGAAAAACCCATTCTGGCAATACTCCCGGGACAAGATCGCGTGCGAGGAGCTGCTGTTCAAGGCCTACCGGGAGGACGACTTTCCACTGACGGTGGTGCGCCCATCGCACACCTACGACCGCACCAAGATCGCCATGGTGGGCGGCTGGACTGACATCCACCGCATGCGCGCCGGGCTGCCGGTCATGGTCCACGGCGACGGCACCTCCCTGTGGACGCTGACCCACAGCAGGGACTTCGCCAAGGCGTTCGTGGGCCTGCTCGGCCGGCCGCAGGCAGTTGGCGAAAGCTACACCATCACCTCCGACGAATACCTGCCCTGGAACCAGATCTACCGGCTATTCGCCCGGGCAGCCGGCGTCAAGGAACCCGAATTGGTCCACGTGGCGTCCGAAACCATCGCCGCCCACGATGCCGAACTGGGTTCCAACCTCCTGGGCGACCGGTCCCACTCGGTGGTCTTCGACAACACCAAGATCAAGTCCCTGGTTCCCGGCTACACGGCCACCATTCCGTTCGCGGACGGTGCACGGGAGATCGTTGAGTGGCACGACAACCACCCGGAGCTGCAGCAGGTCAACGAGGCCTACATGCAGCTTTCCGGCAAGCTCACCGGCTGGGCACGCCAAGGCGCCTGACCCGCTGGAGCAGCGCCGGCTGGCCTGACGCCTCCTCCGGCAGGCCAGCCGGCGGACCATCGCTGTGCTACATTTCGGCGCATGACTTCGCCCCCTCCCAGCCGTCCCGTCGATGGGCACCCTTCCGATGGGCCCGTTGCGGCAGCCATCAGCCTCCTGGCGGAGCAGGGTTTTGATGGAACCTCGGTCGAGGAGCTCGCCGAGGCCTCGGGGATGAGCCGCAGCACGTTCTTCCGCAGGTTCGGGTCCAAGGAAGACGTTGTCTTCGCCGACCACGAGCGGATCCTGCACCAGGTCAACGACCGCCTCGCCGAATCCAGGCTTGGGCCGCTGGCCGCTGTGGCGGACGCGGCGCTGCTGGTCTTCGACCACCACCTGCGGAACCCGGAAACCTCCCGGGCCCGGTATGGGCTTTTGCAGGCCGTTCCGGCCCTCCGGGACCGGGAGCTGGTGACCTCGCACCGCTACGAGCGGGCGTTCCTGCAGTACCTGAATGACAGGCTGCCCCGCAGCGGACGGCGCGAATACAAGGCCGTTGCGTTCGCGTCCGCAGTGGTGGCCGTGCACAACGCCTTCCTGCGGGAGTGGCTGCGGGCGGCACCCGGCGCCGGGGACACTGCCGCAGGAGACCGGGAGAGAGCCACGGCCCTGGCCGCCGAGCTCCAGGACCTGGCGGAAACGTTCCGGCCTGCTCTCCTCGGCAGCGCGGCAGCGGCCGCCGCGCCCGCCCCACCTGCGCCGACCGTCGTCGTCACCGTCCTTCCCGGCCCCGCCGACAAGGACGCCATTGCCCAAGCAGTCCGGGACGCGCTCCCGTAAAGCCGGTCATACCCAACCTTGGTTGGTACTCAGTTTCTTGACGTGGAACCGCGTTTCAATGCATCCTTGAACCGTGTGGTGCACGCCACATGCTCCGGCCGCCGCGCCGCCGCTGATTCAAAAGGATGCAGATACATGACGACGTCGTCGCCCAGCCTCGCGCCCACCCGCACCGGAGACCCTGCCGGCTTCCCCTCCGGGACGGTAGAGCCCGAGTACGTCCTGACCGAAGCCCTTGGGACGGACCCGGCGTCCATCCTGGCCGGCGTCAGCGACGAGGACCGCGTGTACTGGGACCGCGCCCGCAGCTTCGTCCAGGATGAGGTCCTCCCGGTCATTGACGGCTACTGGGAACGCGGCGAGTACCCGTTGCACCTCCTCCGCCGCCTGGGCGAACTGGACCTGCTCCGCGATGGCATCCCCGTGGAGGGCTTCGCGCCCATGAGCAGCATGGCCGCCGGCCTGGTGAACATGGAGATCAGCCGGGGCGACGGTTCCGTGGCCACCATGATTGCGGTTCAGGGCGGACTGGCCCTTCGGTCGGTTGCCGAGTGTGGATCCGCGGCGCAGAAAGAGCACTGGCTGGCCGCCATAGCCAAAGGCACGGAATACGCGGCCTTCGCCCTCACCGAACCAACCCACGGCTCCGACTCGGTGGCCCTGGAAACCACGGCCACCCGCACGGAAGGCGGCTTCCTGCTCAACGGCGAGAAGAAGTGGATCGGCAACGGCTCCGTGGGCGGCGTCAGCGTCGTCTGGGCCCGGGGCGACGACGGCCAGGTCCACGGCTACCTGGTACCCCAAGGCTCTCCCGGCTACACCGCCACGAAAATCGAAGGCAAACTTGCCCTCCGCGCCATCTGGCAGGCGCACATCCGGCTGGAGGACGTCTTCGTCCCGGAAGAAAACGTCATGCCGGGCGCACGCACGTTCAAGGACACGGCCCGGGTCCTCTTGGCGACCCGCCTGGGCGTGGCCTGGTCCGCCGTCGGCCACGCCACCGCCTGCTACGAAACGGCCGTCCAGTACGCCAAGCAACGGAAGCAGTTCGGCCGGCCGCTGGCCGCATCCCAGATCATCCAGGAACGGCTGGCCCGAATGCTCAGCGAACTGGCCACCATGCAGCTGATGGTGGTGCAGATGACCCGCCTGGATGAGGCCGGGACACTCACGCCGGAGCAGGCATCGCTGGTGAAATACACCTGCACCCGGACCGCCCGCGGCATCGCTTCAAACGCCCGTGACCTGCTGGGCGGCAACGGCATCCTGCTGGGAAACCGGGTAGCCAGGCACCTTGCCGACATCGAAGCCATCCACACCTACGAAGGCACCGAAACCATGCAGGCGCTCATCATCGGCCGCGGCATCACCGGAACCTCCGCTTTCGCCTGAGCCCCGAGCTCCACTCCGCCACCCGTCACCCCCTCGAAAGGACCGTTCTTTGGACCAGAACGCCAACATCCCCGTCATCCTTGGGGGCGCCCGCACCCCGTTCGGCAGGTTCCGCGGCGGCCTCACGCCCTTTTCCGCCAGCGAACTGGGCGCCCACGCCATCCGTGCCGCGCTGGAACGCACCGGCGTAGCGCCGGAGCAGATCGGCGCCGTCATTGTCGGCCAGGTGATCCAGGCTGGAGCCGGCCAGGGGCCCGCACGCCAAGCCAGCCTGGCCGCCGGAATCGGCTGGGACGTCCCCACCATCACCATCAACAAGCTGTGCCTGTCCGGGCTCACCGCCGTCATCGACGCAGCCCGGATGATCCGGACAGGGGAAGCCGACTTCATCGTGGCCGCCGGCCAGGAATCCATGACCAACGCACCGCACCTGGTCCCCGGGCTGCGCGCCGGCGTCGTTATCGGCGATGCCCCCATGCTGGACTCCCTGAACCATGACGGATTACAGGACCCGGTGAGCGGGAAGCTGATGGGTGAGGCTACCGATTCCGGCAACGCCGAACGGGGCATCACGCGCGAAGAGCAGGACGCTGTGGCGGCCCGGTCCCACCAGCGCGCCGAAGCCGCCCGCGCGGCCGGCATCATGGCGGAGGAGATCGCACCCATCGAAATACCGCAGCGCAAGGGGCCCGCCGTGACGCTTGAACACGACGAGGGCATCCGTCCGGACACCACGGCGGAATCCCTGGCCCAGCTCCGCCCGGCGTTCTCCAAGGCGGAGACCGCCACCATCACCGCAGGGTCGTCGTCGCCCCTTTCCGACGGCGCCGCAGCGCTGGTCATTGCCAGCAAGGCAGCCGCGGAAGCAGCGGGCCTGGAGTGGATCGCCGAGATCGGCGCCCATGGTCAGACCGCGGGCCCGGATGGATCCCTGCACTCCCAGCCGGCCCGGGCCATCGAGCGTGCGCTCAAGGACCAGGGGCTGACCGTCCAGGAGCTGGACCTGGTGGAAATCAACGAGGCCTTCGCCTCGGTCCTCATCCAGTCCGCCAACGACCTCGGCATCGACACCGCAACCGTCAACGCCGAAGGCGGCGCCATCGCGCTCGGCCACCCCGTGGGCGCCTCGGGCGCGCGCCTGGTGCTGCACCAGGCGCTGGCGCTGAAACGCCGCGGCGGAGGCACCGGCGTCGTAGCCCTCTGCGGGGGCGGCGGCCAAGGCGATGCCCTCATCCTCACCGCGTAACCATCCCACCAGCGTGACTCTCCCACCGAAGAAGCAGGCCATGACCAACACCAACTCCGCCGACGGCTTCGCCACCATCTCCGTCGCAGCGATCCTCGCTGAATCAGCCAAGAGGACTCCGGACAGCATCGCCCTCGTCGTCGGTGAAGACCAGGTCAGCTACGGCGACCTGTGGCGCCAGACCCGCGCCTATGCCGGTGCGCTGCGCGCCCGCGGCGTTGGTCCGGGAGACGCCGTCGCCGTCCTGATTCCCAACGTGCCGGACTTCGCGCGGGTGTACTACGCCATCCTTTCGCTCGGCGCCATCGTCGTCCCGGTCCACGCCCTGCTCAAGGCCCGCGAGATCGAGTACGTCCTGCAGGACAGCGGCGCCCGGCTGATGATCTGTGCCGCTCCCCTGCTCACGGAAGGCGCTGCCGGTGCTTCGGCCAGCGGGGTCGACGTGCTGACGGTCATGGCGCCCGACGACGGCGGGTTTCCACGGCTGGAAGCGGAGGCGGACGCCGCGGAGCCGATCCGGACGTACGAACCCTGCCGGCCATCGGACACGGCCACCATCCTGTACACGTCCGGCACCACGGGCAAACCGAAGGGTGCGCTGGGGACACACTTCGCCTTGGTGGAGCAGACCTCGGTCCTGCTGACCAGCGTGATGGACTTCCGGCCGGGCGACACCCTCTTCGGCGGGCTGCCGCTCTTCCACACCTTCGGCCAGACGGTGGTGCTGAACACGGGCCTGCGTGCCGGGGCCACCATCGTCCTGATGCCCCGGTTCACAGGCCCGGATGCCCTGAAGCTGCTGGCCCGGCACAACGTCAACATCTTCCTTGGCGTGCCCACCATGTACGTGGCACTCCTGGAAGCTGCCAAGACCGTGCAGGAACGGCCCACCGCGCTGCGGTACGGCATCTCCGGCGGGGCGTCGCTTCCACTGGCCGTGATGGACCGTTTCCGTGACGTCTTCGGCGTGGAAATCCATGAGGGGTACGGCCTGACGGAAACCTCGCCGGTGGCGGCCTTCAACCACGTGGGCATGCAGCCAAGGCCCGGCACCATCGGGATTCCCATCTGGGGCGTCGACATCGAAATCGCCCGCCCTGAGGTGACGGAGCGGATAGAGCTGCTGCCCAACGGCGAACTCGGCGAGCTGGTCATCCGGGGGCACCTGTTGATGAAGGGGTACCTCAACCGGCCCGAGGCCACCGCTGAGGCCGTGGTGGACGGCTGGTTCCGCAGCGGCGACCTTGGCACCAAGGACGACGACGGCTACCTCACCATCGTGGACCGCAAGAAGGACATGATCATCCGGAACGGCTACAACGTGTACCCGCGGGAAGTGGAGGAAGTCCTGCTGACCCATCCCGCCGTGGTCAGCGCGGCCGTGTACGGCATCCCGGACGACGTCCACGGCCAGGAAATCGCGGCCGCCATCGTCCTGGACGCCGGGGCCACGGTCACCGAGACCGAGCTAATGGACTTTGCCAGCGCCCAGCTCGCGGCCTACAAATACCCGCGCGTGGTCAGGATACTTTCCGAACTCCCGCTCGGACCCAGCGGCAAGATCCTGAAGCGGAAACTGGCGGAGGAACCGGCCTAGGCCCCGATGGCAATACCGTCCGGGCCGTCCCGGATCGCGGGCACTGGGAGCCGGGACGGCCGCAAGGGGGCAGACTGGTCGCATGACACTTGCACCGCTCATCGACCTCAATGACGGCAACAGGATCCCGCAGTTGGGGCTTGGCACCTGGCCCCTGGACGACGAACAGGCGGCCACCGCCGTCGTCCAGGCTGTTGAAGCCGGTTACCGGCACATCGATACGGCCGTCAAGTACGGCAACGAGCGCGGTGTGGGGAACGGAATCCGGGCCTGCGGCGTGGACCGCGGCGAGCTGTTCATCACCACCAAGCTGGACGGAGAATTCCAGGGCCACGACCGCGCCGTGGCAGGCCTGGAAGGGTCCCTGGCGCGCCTGGGCCTGGATTACGTGGACCTGCTGCTGATCCACTGGCCCTTGCCCGGCAGGGACCAGTACGTTTCCACGTGGCGGACCTTCGAACGCCTACAGTCTGACGGGAAGGTCCGGTCCATCGGGGTGTCCAACTTCAAGCCCGCACACCTCGAACGCCTGATGGCGGAGACTGATGTGGTGCCGGCCGTGAACCAGATCCAGCTAAGCCCCGCCATCACCCGGTCTGCAGAGCGGGAATTCCACAACCGGCACGGCATTCTGACTGAGTCCTACAGTCCGCTGGGCGGCTCGGGAGCAGGTTTGTTGGACGCTCCCATCCTCTCCCGGCTGGCGGAAAAGCATGGCAAAACGCCTGGCCAAGTGGCCCTGCGGTGGCACGTACAAAACGGATTGGTAACGATTCCCAAGACGGCTTCCCCTACCCGGATGGCGGAGAACCTGGACGTGTTCGATTTCGCCCTGGACCCGCAGGATCTCGCGGATTTAGCGGCTCTGGACGAGGGGCCCGGGGCAGGTAATGACTCGGACAGGACGGGACACTAAAAGCGCCTGAACTGCTCCTCTCCCAAAAAAACGGGGTTGGCAAAAAGATAGTAAGCATGATTACTATTGAGCCAGAAGGATGAAGTGCCTCCGGAACCTGGAGGCCTCCTTTACCTAGGAAGAGAGCTTCAAATGGGATTTATTGCATTTCTGATTCTCGGACTTATTGCCGGTGCGATCGCTAAGGCGATCCTTCCGGGACGCCAGGGTGGCGGCTGGATCATCACCATGGTGCTCGGCGTCATTGGCGCTTTCCTCGGTGGCTGGCTGGGCGGGATGATCTTCGGCAGTGGACTGCAGGAGTTCTTCTCGATCCAGACATGGCTGCTGGCGATCGTCGGCTCGCTGATTGTCCTTGCCATTTACGGCATGGTCACCAAGCGCAGCGCCCGCGGCTAACTGCACGGGCACGCCAGGAAGCCGGCCTGGGGAATCATCCCCGGGCCGGCTTTCATTTTCCCCGGCAAGTGGCGCCAACTGGCCCCTGCCGGGACTGACAACCTTCTCGCAGAGCAGGAGATCATCGTGAAAAACAAGCTTCTTTTGGGTGTTGGCGTTGCCGTGGGCTACGTTCTCGGATCGCGGTCAGGCCGCGCTGCCTACGACAAGTTGAAGGCCCGCGCGGCCGGCATTTGGGACAGCAAGCCGGTGCAGGACAAGGTCTCCGTAGCGACGGAAACCATCAAGGAAAAAGCCCCTGACGTGGCGGACCAGCTTGGGGAAGCGGCCCGCAGGGCAGGCACTGTGATCGGCTCTGCAATGCACCGCGACAGTTCCGCGGGCCATGCTGCAGCAGGCACTTCCACCGGACCTTCCACGGGAACCGGCACCGGCGGCGCCCTCGGCGAGGACCACATCCCCGCCCACAGCACCCACCCCGAGACCACCAACCTTGGTACTTCCGATGGGACCGGCACGAAGTCCTGACTCCTGTTTCATTACGTGGCCGCAGCCGCGTGACATGGGAGTGAAGCAGCTTTGTGCTACAACTGAATCGCCTTGCCGGCCGTCGCGATCCTTGGGGGACGCGGCGGCCGGCAGTGCTTAATCGGGCCCGTTTAAATCCCGCCGGACGTGTCGAACGTGTCGGACCTTTCGAACGTGCCGGCGTCCGCGAACGCCCGGAACGCCCCGGCCTTACACCGCACCAGCACCTCGGGCCGGCAACCGGCCGACGACCACAGTTCCGTCCAGTTCATCCGACCGCACGGTGCGTGTGGTGAACCCGGCCGCCTCAAGGATCCGGGATGTGCCGGCTGCCTGCCGCGTGCTGGTTTCGATCAGCAGATGGCCACCGGGCGCCAGCCAGCGGACGCACCCCGCGGCAACCCGCCGGTGGAAGTCCAGGCCATCAGGGCCGCCGTCGAGCGAGGCAAAAGGTTCGTGAAGGCGGGCTTCGGCCGGCATCAGGCGAATTGCCTGCGTCGGGACGTACGGAGCATTGACCGCGAGCACCCGGACCCGGCCGAGCAGCGCGGGCGGGAGGGCTGCGAATAGGTCACCCGCATGCACATGGCCGCCCAAGGGTTCCAGGTTCCGGCGGGCACATACAACGGCAGCAGGATCGATGTCCGCTGCATGCAGCTCCACCTGAGGGGCGCGCCGGAGGATGGCCGTTCCCACGGCCCCGGAGCCGCAGCAGAGATCCACCACCACCGGATGCGCCGGGGGTGCTATGTCCGGTGGCAGGGCCAAGGCCTCGGCCAACAAGGCCAGGCCCTCGCTGACCAGCAGTTCCGTGCGTCGCCGGGGCACGAAGACCCCGGGCCCCACCACAATGCGCCCGCCGGCAAACCCAGCCCATCCCAGGATGTGCTCCAAGGGGACGCCTTCCACCCGCTGCCGGACATTTCGCGAAAGTTCCTCCGGGCCGGCACCTTCGGCGAGCAGGAGCCGGGCCTCGTCTTCGGCGAAGACACAGCCGGCAGACCGAAGCCGGGAGACGATCTGGTGGAAGCCCAGCGGCAGCGACTGGCCGTGAACAGCGCGGGAACCGGGAGGCTGAACGCCGCCCTCCGGGCAGCCCTCGGGCGCCTCCACTCCGGTCAGGCCCGGGTCTCCGGAGAGCACAGGGTGCGGACAACCGACACCAATCCAGCCATCACTGCGCCCTCCTCCCTTTTGCCGCCGCCGAAAATCCCATGCTAATCGGCGGCCCGGGCTACGGGAACAGGAGCAAAGCATTGGCAGGATGGGACCATGACCAACGGCCCGGCCAACAACAAGGCCTTCAGCAGCAACGCAGCCAGCAACATCCTGTGGATCGGCACGTATACCCCCGACGGTGGCGGCCGCGCGGACGGCATCGGCGCGGCCCGCGAGCACTCGGACGGCAGCTTGGAATGGCTGGGCACGGCCGTCGAGGCACAATCTCCATCGTTCGTTGCCGTACACCCAGCCCTGCCGGTGGTGTACGCGGCGGCCGAGCAGCGCAGCAAAATCCAGGCATACCGCCGGCACGGCGAAGCCGCTTTGGAGCCCTTCGGGGAACCGCGGCCTGCGGGCGAGGCCACCTGCCATGTTGCCGTTGACCCGCGCGGCCGCTTTGTCACTGCCGCCTGCTGGGGCGACGGGCAGGTGCTCCTCTACGAGCTGGACTCCGACGGCGGCATGACCCGGCGGTTCCCCGCCGCACCGTCGGTTGATCCGCACGCCGCCCTCTCACCCGGAAGCCCCCGGCAAAGCCGCGCCCACGCCAGCCTGATGCTGCACGACGGCCGCATCATGACCACCGACCTGGGCCACGACACCCTCCGCATCTGGACCTATGAGGCAGGCGCCGGACTGGTGGCGGACCACGAGGTCACCCTCCCTTACGGCAGCGGCCCGCGGCACCTGGCGCAGCACCCGAACGGGAACGTCTTCATAGTTTCGGAGTACTCCGTGGAAGTGTTCGTGGTCCGCCCCGGTGCCGGCACCTACGAGCTGGTATTCCGCGGACCTGCGACGGCGGGCGGGAGCCAGCCAGGCGACTCCGCCGCCGAGATCTGCCTGGGCCCGGAAGGGAACTTCGCCTATGCCGGCGTACGCGGCTCCAACCTCATCAGCGTCCTGGAGGTTGCCGGGAACGGCACCGAGCTCATCCCCGTCGAGGACTTTGCCAGCGGTGGGAACTGGCCGCGGCACCACCTGGTCCGCGGGAACTGGCTCCACGTGGCGAACGAACGGTCGGACAACATCGCCACCTTTGAGCTGGATCCCGTGACCGGCCTCCCCGGACCGGTCCTGCACAACGTACACGCAGCATCACCCACCGCCCTGGTGGCGGCCGGATAGCGCTGCTTCCCCGCCGAACCTCCAAGAAGGGCCCTTCCCCAAACACTGGAGTAATTCAGTGCAAGCGCTTACAGTTGTGACTCGGTTCACAAGGCAGCATGCTGTCCTTCGAACCCTCCTGCCGCATCCCCATGTCAACGGCAAGCCTGTACAGCAGCGCTGCTTCCCAGGAAGGTCTCACCCTTGGTACTCCGCACCCCTCCCGGCGCTCCCCCACGCGCCCAACAGCCGGCACGTCCAGCCGGAACACAGCACATCCCAGCAACCGGGCCAATGCGTAAACGCGTTGCAGCCCGGTCCGCGGCCGGCCTTCTCGCCGCCGCCGTCGCCGTCTCCGCGGCGGTCCTCCCGGCCCAGGCCGCCCCCAACGGTCCAGGTTCCAAGGACCCCGGCAGCAGGAACCAGGGCTCTTCAGCAACACTGCATTCGCTCCGCGGTCCCGTGACCGATGAAAACTTCTACTTCGTCATGGCGGACCGCTTCAGCAACGGTAGCACCGCCAACGACCAGGGCGGCCTGGGGCCCGACCCCATGGTCTCCGGCTTCGATCCCACGAAAAAGGGCTTCTACAACGGCGGGGACCTGGCCGGACTGCGCAGCAAGATCGACTACATCCAGGGCCTGGGCACCACGTCCATCTGGCTGACCCCCAGCTTCAAGAACAAGGCCGTCCAGCCTGAGGACAAGTCGGCCGGCTACCACGGCTACTGGGTAACAGACTTCACCCAGATCGATCCGCACCTTGGCACTAATGACGAACTCAAAGGGCTCATTGACGAGGCCCATGCCCGCGGCATGAAGGTGTACTTCGACATCATCACCAACCACACCGCGGACGTCATCGGCTACCAGGAAGGCGACCGCAAGGGCTACGTGTCCAAGGACGCCGTCCCCTACAAGACGGCCTCCGGCGAAGCATTCGACGACCGGGACTATGCCGGCACCGGAAGCTTCCCCAAGCTGGACGCGAACACCTCCTTCCCCTACAAGCCAGTCCTGGCCCCCGGAGAAGAGAACCTGAAGGTTCCGGCCTGGCTGAACGATCCCACGCTCTACCACAACCGCGGCGACACCACCTTCACCGGCGAGGACTCCATGTACGGGGACTTCTACGGCCTGGATGACCTCTTTACCGAAAACCCCAAAGTGGTCCACGGCATGGAGGACATCTACAAGTCCTGGATCGGCGACTTCGGCGTGGACGGGTTCCGCATCGACACCATGAAGCACGTCAACAACGAGTTCTGGCAGGAATTCGGCCCCAATGTCCTGAGCTACGCCAAGGAACACGGCAAGGACGACTTCTTCATGTTCGGCGAGGTCTTCGACACCAGCAAGAGCTTCACCTCGCAGTTCACCACCCGCAACAAGATGCAGGCCGTCCTGGATTTCCCGTTCCAGGATGCGGCCCGCAACTTCGCGTCCAAGAGCCAGGACGCCAGGGCCCTGCAGACTTTCTTCGCCGGCGATGACTGGTACACCGACGCCGACTCCAACGTCTACGAGCTGCCCACATTCCTGGGCAACCACGACATGGGCCGGATCGGCAGCTTCATTGCCCAGGACAACCCGGCTGCCGGCGATGCCGAGAAGGTGGCCCGTGACGAGCTGGCCCACGAGCTGATGTACTTCTCCCGCGGCAACCCGGTGGTCTACTACGGCGACGAGCAGGGCTTCACCGGCCCCGGCGGCGACCAGGACGCCCGCCAGACGCTCTTCGCCAGCAAGGTGCCGGAGTACCTTGACGATGACCTGCTGGGCACCGATGCCACGCACGCCACGGACAACTTCAACCCGGGCCACCCCCTGTACGCCAAGATCAAGGAGCTGGCCGCCCTAACCAAGGAGCACCCGGCACTGCGGAACGGCGCCCACCAGCACCGCTACGCCTCGGACGGCCCCGGCATCTACGCCTTCTCCCGCACGGACGCCCAGGACCAGCGCGAATACGTGGTGGCCCTGAACAACAGCGCCCAGGCGCAGACAGCCTCGATCCCCACCTACATCGCCAAGCGCAGCTACACGCGGATCTACGGCGAAGCGGCCGACGAAGCCAAGACCTCGGGGGACGCCAAGCTGACGGTCACCGTGCCGCCGCTTTCCGCCGTCGTCTACGAATCCTCCGGCCGGATCCCGCACTCACAGGCCGCACCCGCCGTCGCCCTCCAGCAGCCGGTCACCGCCCCAGGCGACAACGGGCGCATCAACGTCACAGCCGACGTCGGCGGTGCTTCGTTCAATGAGGTCACCTTCGAAGCACGGACGGCAGGCGGCCCATGGCAGCCGATCGGCACGGACGACACCGCCCCCTACCAGGTGTTCCACGACGTCGCGGCCCTGGACGCCGGCACGCCCCTGGAGTACCGCGCCACCGTGCTTGATAACGGCGGCCATACCGCCACCAGCCAGAGCCGCCAGGCAAGCGTCCCCGCACCCGTCCTGACCCTGCAGAAACCCGCCGAAGGCACCAGCGTGGAGGGAAAGGTTGAACTTAGCGCCACTGCCGATCCCGAGAAGGCCAGCAACGTGGTCTCCTTCGAGCGCAGCGTGAACGGCGGGGAGTGGACGGCGGTCGGCAAGGATGAATCGTCGCCCGTGTACTCGGCAACTGATGATGTCTCCACGCTGGCCGACGGCACGAAGGTCCAGTACCGGGCCGCCATGGCCGGCACAGGCTTCAGCGTCACCAGCGGCACTAGGACCGTCACCGTGGGCCAGGCCCCGCAGCCCGATTTCGTCACGGTGGCCGGATCACTGAACCAGGCCATGGGCTGCACGGCGCAGTGGGACCCCACCTGCCCGCAGGCAAAGATGGTCCTGGACCCGGCGGACCGCATCTGGCGGCTGACCGCCGACCTGCCGGCCGGGAAGTACGAATACAAGGCAGCGATCAACGGCGGCTGGGATGAAAACTACGGCGCCGATGGCCAGCTCAATGGCCAGAACATCGTGCTGGACCACCCGGGCGGAGCTGTCACCTTCCGTTACGACAACAGCACGCACCTGCTCAGCGCCGTCTACGCGTCCCAGCAGCCGTCCGCCGTAGCAGCAGCCGGAAGCATGGACAGTGAACTGGACTGCGCCACCGACTGGGAGCCGGCCTGCCAGCAGGCGCAGCTGGTCCTGGACCCGGCAGACCTCGTCTGGAAGCTCACCGTGCCGGACCTGCCGGCAGGGAGCTACGAGTTCAAGGCGGCCCTGAATAAGTCGTGGGACGTCAGTTACGGGGCCGGCGGCGCAACGCCCGGGGCCAACATCGTGTTTGAGCACGACGGCGGCCCCGTCACCTTCCGGTATGACCACTTCACGCATGTGATCACCGCAGGCTAGGCCAACGGAACAAGAACCACGGCCCCGCCGCTTGGGAAAGCGGCGGGGCCGTGGTTCTTAAGCAGCTCTTCAGGATCCGTGCAGGGAACCCTCCACAGCGGCGAGCAGCGCGTTGAACCGCTTGTTGCCGGGAAGGTCATCCAGGTAGACAGGCCTGCCGTCAGGCCCGCCCAGCGGAACCTGCCAGTTGGGGTACAGGGCTTCCGTGGTGCCGGGCTGGTTCTGGAGCCGCCGCTCCCCCACCGCGTCCACCAACGCCACGCCCAGCAACACCGACGGCGACTGGGCCAGCAGCAGGTGCAGCGCCTCGATGGTGTGCTCCTCCGCCGACTGCTGGCCGGGCCCGGCGGCCGTCGCCTCGGACAGGTAACCGCGTTCGCGCAGCAGGGCGAACATCTTCTCCAGCGAGGCGTTGTGCCCGGCCCGCTCTTCCTCTTCGGAGCGCTCCAGCAGCCCGAGCCGGCTCCGCAGCCCCACGTGGTCGCCGGCAAGGTAGCCGGCCGTGGGCGGAAGGTCGTGGGTGTTCACGCTGGCGAGCGCCTGCGTACGGTACTTCTCCGGCGCAAGGGGCGAATCGCCGTCGTACTCGAACCACAGGATGGACGTGCCCAGGATGCCGCGGGCCGCGAGGTAGTCGCGCACCCAGGGCTCGAAGGTGCCCAGGTCCTCGCCGATCACCACGGCACCGGCGCGGTGCGCCTCAAGTGCCAGGATGCCGATCAGGGCCTCGTGGTCGTACCGGACGTAGGCACCGTCCCCCGGCGCATTCCCCATGGGGATCCACCACAGCCGGAACAGGCCCAGGATGTGGTCCACGCGGATGCCGCCGGCGTGCCGCAGCACGTTGGCCAGCATGTTGCGGAACGGTTCGTAGCCGGCTTCGGCCAGGCGGGCGGGATGCCATGGCGGCTGGCCCCAGTCCTGGCCCTGCTGGTTGTACATGTCCGGCGGCGCACCCACGCTGGTGTTGGAGGCGAGTACTCCGCCCAGGGTCCACGAGTCGGCACTGTTGTGGTCCACGCCGACTGCGAGGTCGTGCACCACTCCCAGCCGCATGCCGGAGCGGAGCGCCGCCTGCTGCGCGTTTTCCAGCTGCTCGTCGCAGATCCACTGCAGCCAGCGGTGGAACCCGATCCGGTCCGCCAGCTTCTCCCGAAGCCCTTCCGCCTCGGGGGTTCCGATGGCGCACGCCGGATCCGCCCAGAGGGGGTCGCCGGGGGCCAGGTCCTCGCGGATGGCGGACCAGAGCGCGAAATCGTCCAGGCCGGTGCCGGAGATGCGGCAGAACTCGTCGAACGCGGCCTGCCGGGCGGGTGACCGTCGGGTGTGGTACAGCATCTCCAGTGCCTGCAGCTTGGCCGCGTAGACGGCGTCCCGGTCCAGCCGGGCACCGTCCCGGTTCAGGCCTGCTACTTCCTCATGCAGCTTCTCCAGGGCCGCGCGTTTCCGCGGCCGCAGGTACGCCAGCTCCGGGATGGCCTCGATCCGGATGTAGAGGGGATTGAAGAACCGGCGGGTGGACGGCGAGTATGGCGAGGGCTGGATAGGCGGGACGGGCTCGGCGGCGTGCAGCGGGTTGACCAGCACGTAGTCGGCACCGCGCGCACCGCTGATGGCCGCCAGGTCCGCCAGGTCCGCAAAGTCGCCGATGCCCCATGACCGTTTGGACCGGACCGAATAAAGCTGCGTGGCCAGCCCCCAGCCGCGGCGGTCCTCAAGGGGTTTGGCCGTTTCCAGCCGGGCCGGCGTGACCACCAGCGCGGCAGTGGCCGTGGCACCTTCCGACTCCGCGTGCAGGGTGTGCCACCCCAAAGGCAGGTCCCCAGGAAGGGAGAACGTGGCACGTCCGGTGGAAACACCGTCCACCTCCCGGGGCTGGATCCAGATGTCCTGCTGGAGCGCTTCCAGCGATCCGGTTCTCCCTTCAAGGGCGATGGTGAGGCTCGCGGTGGCACCGTCCCGCACGTGGACCGGAACCTGCGCCGGTTCGCCCTTCTTGATGACGACGGCGGCCGGCAGCATACGCCGCCACGGCGCCAGTTCCACCTCGGCCAGGGCGGCCTCAATCTGCTCGTTGGTGTGCGCCTCCACCCCCAGCGCGGCCAGCACTTTGATCAGCGTGGCCTCGGCAACGGAGTGTGGCAGGCCGTCCCAGCCCTGAAAGGATGTGCCCACGCCGTGCGCGTCGGCCAGCTGCTGCAGCAGGTGCGGATCCACCCGCCCGGGGGTTGGAGGGTCCTCCGGCGTCATTGGCCGTGCTGCGTGCTGCTGGTCTGCTGCCGTCATGGGTGTCCGCCTCGTCTGTGATGGTCCCGGAACTTACAGTGCTGCCTGTCGTGCCGGGCGCTCACACCCCCGTGCACAACCGTTGGTTCAGATTATTGCAGGGCGGCGCAGAGGCGAAACTTGCGCACGACCACAGGCGGCCCGGGAAGTGGAGCCGGGCCGGCTACGGGTCGAAGTGCGTGCTGACCGCGCCGTCGCTGACGCGTCCGAGGACCTCCGCGGCGAGGTCCCGCAACTTCTGGTTCCGGTGGCTGGATGCCTTGGTGAGCAAAGCCATTGCCTCCCCCTGGCTGCACCGGTTCTGCGCCATGATCACCCCGCAGGCGAGGTCGATCGTGGTGCGGTTGGCCATGGCCGCCTTCAGGTCATCAGCCAGGTTCTGGGCATCGGCGATCCGCAGCGCCAGCCTCAGGGCCCTGCCGGCAAGGTCGGCGAACCCCTCCGCCGTGCGGATGACGTTGGGGGCAAAGACGTCGGCTTCCGCGGCAAAGAAGTTCAGCGCGGCGGCCTGGTTGGCGTCCAGCCCCAAGGGAACACCCAGCACGCTGCGGCAGCCGTTGTCAGCCAGCACCTTCTGGTATTCAGGCCACCGGGTATCGGTCTCAACGTCGGACAGGATCATAGGCTGCATCGCCTCGAGGGAGGCAATGCATGGCCCTTCCCCGAGGACTTGTTCCAGCTTGTCCAGCACCGCGGCCCGTTCGCTGCTGCCGGCAATGGTGGCGTTGCGCTTGCGGCGGCGGAGGGTAACCCCGCATTCGATGAAGACATCCGCGGCATTGCTGAGCGTTGACGCGGCAACCGTGGACAACTCGGTCAGGAAGTCCGCAACATTGGTGCTGCCGATGATGAGGTCGTGCAACTGGACGAACTGGTCATCGTTATTGAGGGTGCCCATGCCTCAATATAAGCGCTGTTTCCGGCTGCTTGGGCGCCATAAAACGTCATCCCCGGCGCTCCGGTTACTCCGTGCGACGAAAAGAGAAGGACTGCAACGGAAATCTGCGCCGGCCTGCCGGATCTGTGTAGCGTCGTGACGATCCAGGGCACGGCAACTGAGTGGAGGAGACCGGAGATGAGCCTGAGCGAACTGCGGGTGTTTGGACGGTCGGGAACCCCCATCAGTCCCCTCACCCTGGGGACCATGAACTTTGGCGAGGGGACCGGGAGCGGCCAGGGCGCCCCCACCGGCGCGGACGAGAGCATCCGGATCATCCATGCGGCGCTGGACGCCGGGATCACCGCGGTGGATACCGCCGACGTCTACTCGCAGGGCGAATCGGAGCAGGTGGTGGGCCGTGCGCTGCGGGGCCGCCGGGATGACGTCTTCCTGGCCACCAAGTTCCACGGCCAGATGAGCCCAAATCCCGCCCACTCCGGCAACTCGCGTCGCTGGATCACCCAGGCAGTGGAGGGCAGCCTCCGCCGGCTCCAGACCGACCGGATCGATCTCTACCAGGCGCACAGGCCGGACTACAACACCGACGTCCTGGAAACCATCACCACCCTGAACGACCTGATCCGCCAGGGCAAGATCCTGTACTACGGGACCTCGGTGTTCACGCCGGCACAGCTCGTGGAAGCACAATGGCTGGCCACCACCAACCACCTGATCCCGCCCCTGGGCAACCAGGTTCCGTATTCCATGCTGGTCCGCGGCAATGAGCGGGACGTACTGCCCATTGCCCAGCAGTACGGCCTGGGCGTCCTCGCGTACGGGCCCCTGGCGGGCGGCTGGCTTTCCGGCAGCTTCGTCCTGGAATCCGGCAAGCCGCCCACACGGGTGCACACCCTTCCCGGCCGGTACGACATGTCCGGGCCCGCCAGCGAGCGCAAGCTGCTGGCCAAGGATTCGCTGGCCCGCCTGGCGGACAAGCTGGAGCTGTCCCTGGTGGACCTGGCTGTGGGGTTTGCGCTGACGCACCCGGCCATCAGCAGCGTGATCATCGGTCCGCGGAGCGCGGAACACCTCCAGGCGTACCTGCGCGCGGCCGACGTCCAACTGGGAGAGACGGTACTGGACGCCATCGACGACCTGGTGCCCCCGGGCACCAACTTCGTGGAGCGGGACGCGGGCGCCATCGTGCCGTCCATCGAGTTCGCGGAATTACGACGCCGGTAGCCGGCTTCCCGGAGCCAAGCGCCCAGCAGCGGCGCCGGACAGGCGGGAGGCACCTGCCTATGATGGCCGGGATGGAAACGCTGTTCACGATCGGCCACGGCACCGCTTCCCAGGAGGACTTCACAGCGCTGCTGCAGACCGCCGGGGTGACCTCCCTGGTGGATGTCCGGATCGGCCCGGGCAGCCGCAAGTATCCGCATTTCGGCAAGGACCGCCTGGCGGTGTGGCTTCCGGAAGCGGGGATCGACTACCGGTGGGAGAAACGGCTGGGCGGCTTCCGCAAACTGTTCCCGGACTCCCCGGACACGGCCCTCCGCAATGACTCGTTCCGCGCCTACGCAGGGTACATGCGCAGTGATGACTTCCTGTCCGCAGCCGCAGAACTGGCGGCCGGGTCGCAGGCGGAAACCACCGCGATCATGTGCAGTGAAACCCTCTGGTGGCGGTGCCACCGCCGCCTCATTGCCGACCACTGCGTGCTGCTGGCCGGCCTGCCCGTTGAACACCTCATGCCGCCCGGCAAGGCGGTTCCGCACGTGCCCACCCATGGAGTCCGGGTGGTGGGCGGTGAGCTGCGCTACGACGTCCCTGCGTGAGCGCAGGCCCGGGGCAGCTGAAAACTATTGACTAAGTGGTAGAAGGCTCCTACGGTTTGATACCGAAACCGCCTCCCAGGGAAGCAGGGGCCCGCCATGCCAATGTCCGACGAGGAGCGACGCCTGCTCAAGGAGCTGGAAATGGGGCTGATCGTGGATGATCCCCACTTGGCCATGGAACTGCTCTCAGGCTATCCGGCACGCCGTTTTCCTGCAGGCCTGTTCCCGGGAATGGCGGCGGCCCTGGTCGGCGTGGTGCTCATCCTCGCCGGCGCCGTGATCCCGGCGCCGGGTGCGGTGGTGCTAGGGATTTTGCTGCTGGGGCTGGGGGCCTGCCTGTTGCTGGGGCCCACGGTACTGGCCCGGACCGCCCGGCGGCAGCACACCGGCTGATTCTGCCGCCGGCTGTCCTGCTGCACGCGGCTGCGCCGCTGGAACTGCTGCCGGGCGGGGGCGCGGCGTCAGGATGAACAGGCTGGCCAGGACGACGGCGGCGCCAAGCCACCCGGGTGCCGGGAGCCGTTCGCCCACCACCAGCACGGCCAGGACAGCAGCCACCACAGTTTCCAGCAGGGAGATGCTGGTGGCCGTGCTCGCCCCCACCCGGGCCAGGCCACAGCCGAACAGCAGGTACCCGGCAAACATGGGGACCACAGCCATGTAGGCAGCAACACCGACGTTGCCCCAGGACTCCAGCAGCGGGCCGCCCGTCACCGCGAGGACAGGCATCAGGAGGAGTCCGCCCAGCCCGAAAATGGTGCCCATGGCGGCCCTGGGAGTAATACCGTGACCTGTCAGGCGGTGCGCCGCCCAGGAGTACAGGGCGTAGGCGGTGCCGGCCAGCAGGCCAAGGAGGATTCCCGCCGTCGAACCCCATTCCGTGGCCGCTGCAGCAGCAGCGGGTGCGGCAGCGGCTGAAGCGGGCCCTGCCGGCGTATGCCCGGCGAAGGAGAGCAGCGCGGCGCCGCCGACGCCCAGCAGTGCCCCGAGGATCCATCGCCGGCTCAGCGGTTTCCTGTCCGCGAAGCGTTCAACCAGGGCTGCCGCCACGGGCGCGGACCCGATCGAGACGACCGTTCCCACTGCCACGCCCGAGAGGTGCATGGAGCTGTAGAAGGCCAGCGGGTAGGTGGCCACGGCCAAGGCTCCGAGCGTCAGGGGCCGCCATTGTCCGGGCAGGCTGCGCGCTTGGACGGTGATGTGCCGTGCGGCGAAGAGGGCCTGCAGCAGGCCGCCCAGTCCCATGGCCGCGGCTCCGATGGCCAACGGGCTCACGCCGGGGGCGAAGGTGGCCGCAGTCCCGGTGGTGCCCCACAGGACGGAGGCTGCGACCACGGACATCGCACCCCAGAGCTGGGCTTTGGGGTGGTGCCCGACGTTCACAGGGCGTCCAGCAGGTGCCCGGCAATACTCCTGGCTTCCTGCAGCGGACCGTCATCGCCTTCCAGCCCGGCCCTGGCCATGGCGCCCTCGAGCAGGAACGCCAGGTGTGCCGCGGTTGCGGGGGCAAGCTCTTCCCGTCCCGGCAACAACCCCGCCACATGCCCGGCCAGGAGTTCCTGGACCTGCTCCTTGTGGCGGCGGACGGCGTCCCTGCCGGGATCACCGGCGGGCAGTTCCGCCGCGGCGTTGAGCAGCCCGCAGCCCCGGAAGCCGTGCTGATAGGCGAAGTGGGCGTGGTCCAGGTAGGCATCGAAGACCGCAAGGACCTGGTCCCGCGGCGTTTCCGCCGTTTCGAGCCGCCGGCGGTACAGGCCGAGCCATTCGCCGTGCCTGGCCTCCAGGTAAGCGGCCACCAGGTCCGCCTTGGAACTGAAGTTGTTGTAGAGGCTCTTCTTGGCCACTCCGGCCTCGGCCGTAATGGTGTCGATCCCGGTGGCTGCCACGCCGTTGGCGTAGAAAAGCCGCGCGGCGGCTTCCAGCAACAGTTCGCGGGCCGGGCGGCGCGCAGGGGCGGGCCGGCCCTGGGTTGGGAGGCCTGATGCAGCCACGGGTTCCTCCTCGCATCGGTAGTAGGTAGAACAGTCTACCTACCACTGAGGTGCGCAGGAAAACCCTAAGCGACCCGGGCAGTCTCCATTGGGGGTACGGCCCGGGTGTTCGCCTGCGTTGCGCCCGCCCCAAGCTGCCGGGCCACCGCTTCCACCAGGACGTCGAGGGGCTGCGTGATGTCCGCCAGGACGCGGGCCTCGTCCGTTTCCAGGCCCTCCAGTGCGGCGAACTGTGACTCCAGCAGCGCGCGCGGCATGAATTCGTGGGCCCGCGCCTCCATCCGCGCTCCAATGGTTTCCACCGTGCCGGCGAGGTGGATGAAGACCAGGTCCGGCGCGTAGCTGCGCAGCAGGTCGCGGTACCGGCGCTTGAGCGCGGAGCAGGCGACAATCGGCGGCACTGTTGGGCCGCCGTCGGGCGCTTCTCCGTGCAACCCGGCCGCTGCTGGGGGCACCTCGTTCCGTCCCGCAAGCAGGCCGCCCAGGACGGCGAGCCACGGTTCCCGGTCGCCGTCGGTCAGCGGAATGCCGGCGCCCATCTTTTCCTTGTTGGCGGCGGGGTGGAAGTCGTCGCCGTCGAGGAACGGCTTGCCGAGGCGGCCGCCCAGGAGGGCGCCGACGGTGGACTTGCCGCAGCCGGAGACTCCCATCACCACCAGCGGAGGCAGGTGTCCGCTCATTGGGCGTGCCCCGCGTCGCCGAAGGAGAGGAGCACCTTGCCGGAGCTGGTGGAGTCCTTGGCCACCTCGAAGGCGTGGAGGGCGTCTGCCAGCGGGAATTCGTGCGTGATGACGGGCTCGATGTGCAGGGATCCGTCGGCGAGGGCGGCGATCACGTCATCGATTTCGTCGTTGAAGCGGAACGAGCCGAGCAGCTGCAGTTCGCGGGTGATCGCCAGCGAGATGGGCACCGGCTGCATGCCGGTGGGCAGCAGGCCAACCATCACCACGGTGCCGCCGCGCACCGCGCCGCGGATGGCCGAGGCCAGCCCGTGGTGGTTGCCGGAGGATTCGATCACGACGTCGGCCTCGACGGCGGCGATGGCTTCGGTGTCCGCGGCGTTGATGACCTGGTCGGCGCCCACGGCCGTGGCGATTTCCAGCGGTTTGGGGTGGAGGTCGACGGCGGTGATGTGCGCTGCGCCGGCGCGCTTGAGGACCGCGACGGCGAGGGCTCCGATGGGGCCGGATCCGATGACCAGGGCGGTTTTGCCACTGACGTCCCCGGCCTTGGACACGGCGTGCCAGGCGACGGATGCGGGTTCGATCAGCGCGGCGGTGCGCAGGTCGATGCTGTCCGGGAGCGGGCGGAGCATCCGGACAGGCAGCGTGACGTAGCGGCTGAAGGCGCCGTCCTTGTGCGGGTAGCGGGCGGCGCTGCCCAGGTAGGTGCAGCCAGGGGAAAGGTTGGGCCGGTCCGCCGGATAGCGCGCGGCGCCTGGACCGGGCGTTGCGGGGTGGACGGCGACGGCGGTTCCCGGCTGCGGCCCGGAGCCATCCGCCGCCGGCCGCACCACCGTGCCGGAGATTTCGTGGCCCAGGACCAGCGGCGCCTTGAGGATGGACTCCCCCGCCGCGCCGTGCAGCCAGTAGTGCAGGTCGGAGCCGCAGATGCCGCCGTAGAGGACCTCGACCACCGCTTCGTCGGGTGCGGGCTGCGGCAGCGGGACCTCGTCGATGCGCAGGTCGCCGGCGGCGTGGGCCACCAATGCCGGGCCGGTGGCGGGGAATTCTTCTGTGATTGCAGCCATCAGACCACCACCGTCATTCCGCCATCGATGAAGATGGTCTGTCCGTTGACGAAGTTGGAGCCGTCCGAGGCCAGCCACACGACGGGACCGGCCAGGTCCTCCACGGTGCCCCAGCGGTGGGCCGGCGTCCGGCCGAGGATCCAGGAATTGAACTCCTCGTCATCCACCAGGCTCTGGGTCATTTCGGTGTGGATGTAGCCGGGCGCCACGGCATTGATCTGCAGCCCGGAGGCCGCCCATTCGGCCGTCATGGCGCGGGTGAGGTTCCGCAGCCCACCCTTCGCCGCGATGTACGGGGCGATGGTGGGCCTGGCGAGGTCGGTCTGGACAGAGCAGATGTTGATGATCTTGCCGCGGCCCCGGGTGATCATGTGGCGCGCTGCCTCGCGGCCCACCAGGAAGGCGCTGGTGAGGTCCGTGGAGAGGACGCGTTCCCAGTCCGCCACGTCCAGGTCGAGCATGGGGACGCGGTGCTGGATGCCGGCGTTGTTCACCAGGATTTCCAGCGGGCCCACGTTGTCCTCGATCCAGCGGATGCTGCGGGCGGCGGCATCGTCATCGGTGACGTCGAAGGCCACGCTGTGGATCCGGCCGGGCGGGAAATCTGCCGCCATGGCCGCTTCGGCGTCCTTGAGCCGCCCGGGGTTGACGCCGTTCAGCACTACTGTTGCTCCGGCGTCGGCCAGCGCCTTGGCAAGGGCGGAACCGATGCCCCTGCTCGAACCGGTGACCAGGGCTACGCGCCCCGTGAGATCGAAAAGCCCTGTCATGTCCTGGTTACTTCCTCTTCATTGTTAAATTTGCGCCGCTGCCTGCATCGGATCCCGGCGGCCTCAGAGCGGGCCCTGCTGGAAAGGTCCCTGCTGCACCAGGTTCGCCGGGGCCTGGCCAGCGGCCAGTGCCTGGAGCTGCTGCTTCAGGAGTTTGAGGATCCGGGGCTCAAAGGCCGAGGCGTTGCCGCCCACGTGCGGGGTGATGAGGGCGTTCTCCGCGGACCACAGCGGATGGCCGGCGGGAAGCGGCTCGGGATCGACCACGTCGATGGCGCACTGGAGGCGGCCGGAGACCACTTCGTGGGTCAGGGCCTCGGTGCTGATGACGGCGCCGCGGCCTACGTTTACCACCAGGGCGCCGTCGGGCAGGGCGGCCAGGACGTCCCGGCCCACCAGGTGGTGGGTGTTCTCGTTCAGGGGCAGGACGGAGACCAGGACGTCGTGGTCCGCAGCGAGGGCCGGCAGTTCGTCCGGGCCGTGGACCTGCCCGTCGGCGTCCGTGCGGGCCGTGCTTCCCACCCTGGTGATGGTGACCTCGAAGGGTTCGAGGCGGCGGGCCAGTTCCTTGCCGATCCCGCCGATGCCCAGCAGCAGGACCTTGCGGTCGGCCAGTGACTGGCGGCGCTGCGGCTTCCAGCTTTCAACCTGCTGGTCCTTGACGGCCTGGTCGATGCCGCGCAGCTTGGCGAGGATGAGGCCAACGGCCAGCTCCGCGGTGGCAGCTGCATGGACGCCCGAGGCGTTTGCCACCGCGGCGCCCGGACCGGCGGCCTCGCAGACGCCGTCGTACCCCGTTGACTGCGTCTGCACGAACTTAAGGTCCGGGACCTTACCCAGGGAACCCAGCACGGCCCCGGCATTGAGGTAGGGCAGGATCACGCCGTCGATGCTGCCCAGGTCCCCGCCGGGGGCTTCCTTCATGTCCCAGACCACGCCGCGGAGGCTGCCGGGAAGCGGGGAGAGATCGGCCAGGAGCTGGGGATCGGGGAAGCTGACGGTGTGCACGTGCTGCATTGGGTGGGGACCTATCGGTTGGTGGTGGGTGGGGGTGTTTAGGTGGTGGGTTCGCGGCGGTCGAAGATCAGGCCGCCCGGGACCTGGAACGTAGGCATGAGTTCAAGCATGCCAACATTCACGTGGCGTGGCGTCTCAATGGCGTAATCAAGGGCGTTGACGATGTCGTCGGTGGTCAGCGATTCGTAGCCCTCGTAGTACGTCTTCCATGCTTCTTCCATGGCTTCGGGGCTGCCGCCCATGTTGCGGCCGAAGATTTCGGTTTCCACGCGGCCGGGGCAGATTTCGGTGACGCGGATGCGCTTGCCCACGGTGTCGTTGCGGAGCTGGCGGGAGATCTGGTGCACGGCGGCCTTGGTGGCGTGGTACACGGTGTGGCCGTAGAAGTTGTAGATGCCGGCGATCGAGCTGATGTTCACCACATGGCCCAGGTCCCGCTCCACCATTCCGGGCAGCACCAGCCGGGTGAGCTGCAGCAGCCCGCGGAGGTTCACGTCCACCAGCTCGTCGATGTCCTGCTCGGAGGAATCCAGGATGTTGCCGGGCCGGGACACGCCGGCACAGTTCACCAGGACGTCCACCTTGAGGTCGCGGACGACGGCGGCAAGCGCGGCAGTGTCGGTCAGGTCCACCACGTGCGGGACTGCTCCCGTGCGGTCGGCCAGTTCAGCGAGGCGTTCCTCGTTGCGGGCCACCGCGTGGACGGTGAGGCCGCGCTTGGCCAGCCGTTCGGCGATGGCGGCGCCCATGCCGGTGGAGGCTCCGGTGACGAGCGCTGTGGTGTAGTCGGAAAAAGGCATTTAGTACTCCAGAAAGTGGGAAGGGACGGGCTCTTGCGTCCGGCAATGGGTGGACGCCCTGGCGCCCGGTTGGCGGGGGTCAGGGATGGCTTAGCGGTTTGTGGTGCGGTCCTGGGCGGCGGGAAGGGCGTTCATGATGTTCAGGCTCCTGACGCTGGGCTGAGTTCGTACCAGCGCTGTCCGGCGCCGATCCCGAGGAGTCCGAAGACTGTGGTGATGGTGTTCCGTAGCCTGTCCAGTTCCAGGCAGGCTGTGCGGTGCATGGCTGTTGCTTCAGCCACGGTTGTCTTTCTGAAGGTGACCGTGTGTCCAGGCCTGGACTGTGCCAGGACATCCAGGGAGCGGCTCGTGACCACTCCCAGGACCGGATAGCCCGCCGTGACGCCGCGTCCCCGGTGCAGGACCAGCAGTTCGTCCCGGGACGGAACCTCGATGGCCCCCACCGGGACACCGCGGGAGAGGACCTCGGAGGTGAGCTGGCGTTCGGGCAAGGCGCCGCCGAGCCGGAGTCCGATGTGGTTGCTTCGGGGGCTTACGAGGTACTGCGTGGTGAAAAGCAGGTCTGCGGTGTCGCCGAATTCGGCCACGTCCGGCCCGTCGGTGACATCGATGACCGGGTGGGTGGTGAATTCCGGCTTCGCCAGTCCCAGCCGGAACAGGGGCAGCCCCAAGTGTGGCTGGGTGATGGGCGCGGTGGTCTCTTGCGTTGCGATCCGGGTGCCCTCAACAAGTTTCAGTCCGAAGCCCACCACTGTGTCCGGTGCGCAACTGCCCAGCAGCGTGGGGACGGTGAAGGATCCGCGGACGGCGATGTATGCCCGGAGACCGGTGCGGATTCCGCGGACCGTCACTGTTTCCCCGGCCCGGACGGAGACGGGCTCCCACTGGGGGCAGTCGCGGCCGCCCACCGTGAGATCCAGGGGCGCGCCGGTCACGGCGATCAGCAGGTCCGTGGTGGCGCGCATCCGGAAGTCCAGTGCGGTGAGTTCCAGCAGCGGATCGTTGTCACCATTGCCGGCCAGGATGTTCGCGGCCTTGGCCGAAAACTGGTCCAGGGCCCCGTTGACGGGAAGTCCGAATGCAGGGCCCTTCGTCCGGCCGAGGTCGGTGACCACTGAGTGGCCGGGCTGCAGGATGATCAGTGAACCGGTCATGGCCGTGCCTCCAGGAACTGCCCTGCGAAGTTTCCGAAGTCCTCGGCGGGAATGCGGTAGAAGCGCAGTTCGTCGCCTGGGACGTACGGCACCAGGGGTTCGCGTGCCGCGTCCAGGACCGTCAGGGGGGTTTGGCCGATGACGCACCAGCCACCCGGTGCCACGGCGGGCGCGATCACTGCCTGGCGTCCGGCCACGGATACGGCGCCGGCGGGAACGGACAGCCGCGGGTCCTTGAGCCTGGGGACGGGGACCGGGAAGTCCGGCCCGTCCATCATCGGAGAACCTGCCGGCGCTCCGAGGCAGCGGATGACGTAGGTCTTGGCCGTGTGCCGGGCGATGACGTCCTCAACGTCCAGGCCTTGGTGATCCGCCACGCGGTCCAGGTCTGGCCCGTAGTCGCCGCCGTACACCACGGGGACCTCGAAGCGGCGCGGCCCGCGCAGGGCGGCTCCGGTGAATTCAAGCTGGCGCATGCCCAGGAGCACGAACGCCCGGACCTGCCGTGCGGACGTGAGGTAGGGGTCGAATTCGACCAGGACGGAGTCGTAGGTGGGAACGGCGCCATAAATGCCTTCGACGCCGGCGGCCGCCAGCCAGCCGGCCAGGGCGTGGACCGTGGCCCAGTTGGTTTCCGCGTCACCGGACCGTGCCACCACGCGCAGGGCGGCGTCGCCTGACTCGTAGATGTCCAGCCTTGCCTGGCTGGTGGTCGTTGTGGCGGCCATGGTCAGGAAACCTTTTGCCTTGCCGAGAGGACCTCTGCCAGCGGGGCGATGGTGACGCCTGCGGCGATCAGTTCGCTGCGGATCAGGCGGGCAAGTTCGACGGCGCCGGGGTTGTCGCCGTGGAGCAGCACCGTGTCTGCCTGGATGGCGATGTCCCTGCCGGAGGCAGTCTCGATGAGGCCTTCGGTGACCATCCGTACGGTGCGCCGGACAATGACGGAGGGGTCGTGGATCACGGCGCCGGGCTCGCTGCGCGGCACCAGCGTGCCGTCATCCTGGTAGGCGCGGTCCGCGATGCCAACGATGGCCACCCGCAGGCCGCGCTCTATCGCGGCGGTGGCGAGTTCACCGTCCTGCGCCAGGATGATCAGCTTCGGGTCTACCCGGGCGACGGCATCCGCTACGGCTCCGGCATAGTCCGCCCGAGTGGCCACCAGGTTGCCCAGGCGGCCGTGCGGTGCCAGGTGGGAGACGGAACCGCCGTGGTAGGCGGCAAACGCCGACAGGGCTCCCAGCTGGTAGATGACGTCGGTGCGGACTTCGTCAGCCGTGAGGTCCATGGCCCGGCGGCCGAAGCCGCGGAGATCCGGGAAGCTCGGATGCGCCCCGATGCCGACTCCCGTCCTGACGCATTCAGCCACGGTGGCGTCCATGATGTCAGGGTCCCCGGCGTGGAAGCCGCAGGCGACGTTGGCACTGGACACGATTTCCAGCAGGGCTTTGTCGTCACCGATCGAGTAGGCGCCAAAACCTTCACCAAGATCTGCTACGAGATCGACTGTGGGCATTACGGGCCTTCCTCTGCTGTACTGCGGGTGTAAATCAGTGTGGCACCGGGATAGAAGCCACACAAAGACGAATGCGGTATCACGCTATAGGGAACAGTTATGACCTTGGCCGGCGCTATTTGCGGCCCAAAGAATGTACGGGTCCTTGTTTCGTGACTATAAGAATGGCGCTTCCAATAAACCGTTTCCCTACTTATGCGAAAAACATATGCCACCATCAAAATCGGCAATGGCTGGGGCGGGGATAGAATGTTCTGGACATTGGAAAGTCATCTGCAATTAACCTATGCCCGAGACCCGGATCACACAAAGACGTAATGCCTGTCCCGCCATAGCGCCAACGTATGACCCCGCATGCTGCACCGTCCCCGGCTGGAAAAGAGGAGCGCTATGGACACCCGGAAGCTGGCGTACTTCGTGAAGATCGTCGACTCAGGAAGCATCACCAAGGCGGCCGCCGCCCTCCACGTGGCCCAGCCGGCGCTGAGCCAGCAGGTGTCGGCCCTGGAAACGGAGCTGAAGCAGCGGCTCCTGATCCGCAGCAAGCAGGGTGTGGAGCCCACGGCGGCCGGCCATACCCTGTACCGGCACGCGCAGACCATCCTGCGGCTCGTGGACCAGGCCCGGATCGATGTGGCAGCTTCAGGGGCGGCGCCTTCCGGCCGCGTCTCCATAGCAATCGCCCCCTACAGCATGGCGTCCAGCTTGACCCCGCGGATTATCAGTGAGGTGGGGCGGCGCTACCCCGACATCGTGCTGCACCTGACCGAGATATACGGCGGCGTGCTCAGTGAGGCCATCAAGAACGGGCGGCTGGACATGGCACTCATCTACGAGCCGGGGCCAATTCGCGGGGTGCAGTTCACCACGCTCATCGTCGAGGACCTGTACCTGATCGTGAACTCCCGGCGGGAGCTCCCGGTAGCGGCGGACGCGGACACGATCACCCTGGACGAGGTGGCTGACGTCGGGCTCTTCCTGCCGGAACAGATCCATACGCTGCGGCAGGTGGTTCAGGCGGGCATCGACAGCAGGGGCCTGAAGTTGAAGCTGGTGGGCGAGGTGGAATCGGTCCCCTCCCTCACCCGGCTGCTCCGTACGGACCTCGGAGCCACTATCCTGCCCAAGTCCGCTGCGGACGCGCTGTTCCACGAGGAGGACTTCCGGGTGCTGCGGATCGTCGAACCCGCGCTGCAGTGCAGGATCGCACTCTGCACTCCTGACCACGAGCCCTTGTCCGAAGCCGCTTCTGCCGTACTGCTGGTACTGAAGGAAATGCTGCAGGAAATCCTCCGGAGCAAATATTCCGCGCTCCCCGCCACAAAGCTCCCGGCATCATAAGCGCGCCTTATCAGGCCACTCTGCTTTAGTCTTATTCAGGTAATTCCGCAGGTCCTAGGATAAAAGCCATAAAGGTTTGCCAAAGGCGCAACCGCGGCAATTAATTTCCCTGGAGCCCAGCCATGAAAAAGATCACCAGCGTGCAGTACCGGAAATCAGCTGAAAGAAGGATCCAGCTCAAAGCCGGCACCGGTTCCCACTGCCCCACCAACGGCTTCTGGCGTCCAGAGGACGCGCCCGCCGCGGAACCGGTCTTCGTGTTCGAGGGAAGCATGATGCCGCCCGGAAAACGCGGCTCCACTATGTGGTACCTGGACGACGCCCAGGTGGGACCGCCCGCCCACCTGCTGCCCGGCATGAACTGACACCCACCACATCATCGAGTGCTCCGTAACTGCCGTTTAGGTCGCCCAAAACGGCAGTTACGGAGCACTCGTTGCTTGAAATACGGTCCGGAACAAGGAGAGCCCGGAGTTCCGAAAGGAACCCCGGGCCTCTGTGGTTAAACCCCATCGGAGCTACAGGGCCGGCTCCAGTTCGGCGTCCTCCACCAGCAGGCCCTTGGCCTTGAGCACATCGGTCAGCTTGCACAGCTCGATAGTGGTGCCACCTTCCTTGTAGCGGCGGATGAGGTCGTCCTCGGCGTCCACGCGTGCCTGCGACAGCTTGATGACCTCCTCGATCTCATCCTTGCGGACCACCACCACGCCGTCGGCGTCACCCAGCAGGACGTCGCCCGGGTACACAATCTCGTCGCCGAAGACCAAGGGATGGTTGATGGGGCCGATGGTTTCCTTGACGGTCCCCTTGATGCAGACGCTGCCGGAGAACACGGGCAGGCCGAGTTCAATCAGGTCCTTGGTGTCGCGGACACCGGAATCGGTGACCATACCAGCCAGGCCTTTCGCCTTCATGGCGTTGCCCAGCACGTCGCCAAACGTCCCGGCTTCCTCGTACTCACCGGCGGCCACCAGCACGACGTCGCCCTTCTGGGCGTAATGGATGGCCACCTGGAGCATCAGATTGTCCCGCGGTGCACAGACCACGGTGACGGCGGGGCCGCAGAAGGACATGCTGCGGTCGATCGGCTTGATCTTCGAGCTCAGGGCGCCTTTGCGGCCCTGTGCTTCGTGCACGGTAGCGGAGGAGAACTTGGAAAGCCGCTGCACGGCGTCTTCGGAAGGCCGGTCGAATTTCGTCTTGACGTGGATCATGTGGTGCTCCTGTTGTTTGGAAAGTGTGGGCAAAGGAGTGGTTGGGTCAGGCCAGGGCCGTGACGGCCTTTTCGATGGCAGCGATGGATTCCTCGATCACCGGCAGCCCGGTGGCATAGGAAATCCGGAAGTAGGGGCTCAGTCCGTACGCCGAACCCTGGATGACGGCAACAGAGGCCGCCTCCAGCAGGTACAGCGTGAAGTCCTCGTCGTTGGTGATCGGCCTGCCGTCGGGCGTCGTCTTGCCGATGACCCCGGCGCAGTTGACGTACGCGTAAAAGGCGCCGTCCGGCGTCGCGCATTCCAGGCCTTTGACCGCGTTCAGCCCGGAGACTGCCGCATCGCGCCGTTCGCGGTACACCTCGACGCTCTCGCGGACGAATGCCTGGTCTCCGGTGAGAGCCGCGGCGGCAGCTGCCTGGCTGATGGAAGACGGGCACGAGGACATTTGGGACTGCAGCTTGTTGATGGCAGCCACCAGGGGCGCCGGTCCGCCGGCGTAACCAAGCCGCCATCCGGTCATCGCGTAGGCCTTGGAGACCCCGTTGGTGACCAGCACACGGTCCTTCAACTCAGGGGCAACGGCCACGAGACTGGTGATGGGCTCATTGCCGAAGTGGATCTCGTCGTAGATCTCATCAGTGAGGACGTAAATGGCAGGGTGGTCCTCGAGGACGGCGGCCAGGCCTGCCAGTTCCTCGCGGGAGTACACCGCTCCTGTGGGGTTGGAGGGCGTGTTGAGGATGACCCACTTGGTGCGCTCCGTCAGTGCCCCTGCCAGTACCTCAGGGGTGAGTTTGAAACCGGTGTCCCCACCACAGGAAACGACGACGGGGGTGCCTTCGTTGGCGAGCACCATGTCCGGGTAGGAGACCCAGTACGGGGCGGGAATGACAACCTCGTCGCCGGCATCGAGTGTGGCCATGAACGCGGTGAAGATGACCTGCTTCCCGCCCCCTCCGATGGTGATCTCGCCGGGCCCGTACTGCTGGCCGGTTTTGCGATGCAGCGTCTGCAGGATGGCCTCTTGCAGTTCGGGCGTCCCGGTGACCGATGTGTACTTGGTTTCACCACGGCCGATGGCTGCGATGGCAGCGTCCTTGATGTGCTGGGGCGTGTCGAAATCCGGCTCGCCGACCGTCAGGTCCAGGATCCGGCGGCCCTCGGCCTTGAGCTCCCGGACACGGGCCGCCGCGGCAACGCTGGGTGAGGATTTGATACGGGTTACGCGTGATGCGGGCACGAATTCAGGCATGGTTTCTTCCAGGCTTCCGGTACGGATGAGGGTGGTTCAATCGAGCCTAGGGAAGGAGCCGCCCTCTTGGATAAGACCTAAAGTGCGTGGACAGATAAGCAGCCCTTATGACAGGACCAGCCAGAACTTTCGCCTATCGCTCCACGCATTTTCGGTATTGCCTTACCGGCTTGCCGGCCGCGTAACCTGCAGGGTGGATAACGGGCCCGACGACGGCCAGCGCCGGCCCCCGCGACACTTTTCCGGGCCGGCGGCCCGAACCGCGGGAGAGGTACGCCTGCCCGCGGGAGGTACGCCTGCCCGCGGGAGGTACGCCTGCCGGCGGGAAGCCGCGAAAGCATGGCAACACCAACGAAAGACAAGGAGCAGGGGTGCCCGGCAGCGAGATTCAGGAACGGATGCCTCCGCGTACAGCCGGCACCGGGACGGGCGGCACCGCCGTGGCAGCGTACCGGTACCGGGGCGTCCCGAAGCCGGACCCCGCCACGGCCCGCGCCCAACAAGCCCTGGCCATGCTGGCCCAGCTGCGGACCACCCTCGCCCTTCGGTCCAGCAGGGTACGTGCCCTCACGGCCGAACTCGGTGACTGCCTTGCCCAAGCCGTGTGCGATGGCGTGAAGGTTGCCGCCGTCGCAAAGGCCGCGGGCCAGCCTGCCGCCAGTATCCGGTCCGCCACGCTGGCACGCGGCGAACTGTACCCGTCCGGCCAAACCCGAAGCGGGCATCTTCACCTGATTGCGGGCTTGGCTTCGGAGCTGGCGGCAGCCGAAGGCGCCCGGAGTGATGCGGAAGAACAACGAACGCAGGTACTGGCCCTGGCCAGGAAATCCCGGCTCCTTGACGACTACCAACTTGCCGGGGCATGCGGCCTGAAGTCCGACGAAATCCGCAAGATGACCAGGGGCGTCGGCTTGCGCGTGGCTCAGCCCAGTAATCGTCCCGCCTGATCCCCTGCCGGCGGCCTTACGCTTTGCCACCCCCGTTCCAAGGCGAGCTTCCTGTTGTCCCAGGTCCCCGGTTCTTCTACTCCAAGCCATAACAAATCGCTATGTAGGTACATAAAAGCGGACTTTGTGTGACCCACACCGCAAACGTTAACTTGATGTTTGAGGCCGGTCCGCAAAGCCGTAAACACGATTTGCGAGAGAGCTCACAGCAGGACCAACAGGACATTCCACTCAAGATCTCTTTCCGAGAGCCCAGGTTTAGCGGCAACCGGTGTTTACCCATCACCCACGGAGACGAAATGACAGAAACAACCCTTCCCAGGAAGACCCCGGTCAAGGCCGCAATCGCGGCCTGGATCGGCACGACGTTGGAGTACTACGACTTCGCGGTGTATGGCACCTCGTCGGCGTTGGTTCTGAACGTGCTCTTCTTTTCACCCGAGCTGCCCCAGGGCCTCAGCGTGCTGCTCGCCATGATCACGTTCGCGGTCGGCTACGCGGTACGCCCCCTCGGCTCCCTCATCCTGGGGCCGCTGGGCGATCGTCGCGGCCGCAAGTTCGTCATGATGATCACGCTGTTCGGCATCGGTGGCTGCACCTTCCTCATCGGATGCCTGCCCACGTACGCGCAAATCGGTCCTCTGGCCCCGATCCTGCTCGTGCTGATCCGCGTCATCCAGGGACTGTGCCTTTCGGGCGAGCAGCCCAGTGCCATCACCATGAGCCTGGAGCATGCTTCCGAAGGCCGGCGCGGATTCCTCGCGAGCTTCACCACGTTGGGTTCCTCCTCCGGCACGCTGCTCACCCTGCTGGTCTTCATCCCGATCGCCGCCATGCCCTCGGAGCAGTTGCTGAGCTGGGGCTGGCGGCTGCCCTTCTGGGCCTCTGCCATCGTGGTCGTCGCCGCTTACCTGATCCGCCGCCATGTCCAGGAACCGCCCGAGTTCGTAAAGGCCCAGGCCGCCAACGTGAACGTTGCTCCTCTCCGGCATCTGCTCCGCTTCCACTGGCGTGCGGTGCTGCGGATCGTGTTCTGTGCCCTCATCGCAGGCACCAGCTACATGATGCAGACCTTCTCGGTCGCATTCGGGACCGCCGGGTACAAGCTGGATAAGCCAACCATGCTCCTGACCACCACCGTCTCGGCCGTGATCGCCCTCGGAGTTACGCCCCTGGCAGGATTCCTTGTGGACAAGATCGGCCGCAAAACGATGTTCCTTATCGCAACGGGCGGCGTAGGCATCACCATGGTGCCCTACCTGTGGTCAATCACGACCGGAAACTGGTCGCTGATCTTCCTGTTTGGCATCATCAACTACTCCCTCTTCTACTCAATGGTGAACGCGTCCTGGCCGTCGTTCTTCGCGGAGATGTTCCCCGGCCGGCTGCGCGTCTCCGGGCTCGCCCTTGGCACCCAGGTCGGCTTCGCCATCTCGGGCGTCATCGGCCCCGTACTCTCGACAGCACTCGCCGGCCCCGACCTGAAGGATTGGGTCGGACCGTCCATGGTCGCGCTCGGGTTCATGGTCCTGGCAGGAATCTCGGCCCTCACCGCGAAGGAGACCAAAAAGTACACCCTCAAGGAACTCGACGAGGTGCAGCAGAGCGAGCGGGAAACGTCCGTCCTCACGGCCGCGGCCATGTCCCCCAGCACAGCTGCCCGCGGCCTCGCTGGCTAGCCCGAAAGCGGGATGACGGGATATCTCCCTTGAGATGATCACGAACTCGCGGCACGTCCCACAACGTTGATGACGTTGTGGACAAGTGAAGACCTCTTAGTGGCGGCACCAACAGCCAACCACTAAGAGGTCTTCCTGTCGCCAGGGCCGCTCCGGCTGGCTGCGGCACGCCAACCAAAACTTCAACGGCGGCGGACACCGGCCTGAAGCACGGCGGGATCCGCAAGCTGAGCCGGGGCATCGTTGCACCGTAGCAACCCGGGTACCTTGGTTCCGGTCCGGAAGACCCTGGCCAGCCGCCCCGACAATTGCTGGGATAGTGTCGTCAACTGCTGGCGATGTGGAGGCGATGGCATGGCACGGCTGGACGGGCGTATAGCGTTGGTGACCGGTGCCACCGGTGGGATAGGGCGGGCAGTAGCTGCCGGCCTCGCCCGCGAAGGTGCAACGGTGGTGGTCGTGGGCCGGAGTGTGGCGCGGGCCCAGGCGGTGATGGCGGATATCCGCACCCACGTTCCGGGAGCGGACCTTGAGCCACTCGCCTGTGACCTGTCACTGCAGTCTTCGATTCGCTTTGCCGTGGACCAGTTCCGCTCCCGTCACGGCAGGCTGGATGTGCTGGTGAACGCGGCCGGCGTGTTCCGCAAAGAACGCCACGAAACTGCCGAAGGGCTGGAACTCACCTTCGCCACGAACGTGATGTCCTACTACCTGGTCACCGGGCTCCTGCTGGACGACCTCAGGAAGGAAGGGTCCGCCGCCCTGCCGTCACGCGTCGTCAATATTGCGTCCAAGTACGGTAACGTCCGGATCCCCTTCGATGACCTGCAGACAGCAACGGGGAAATACAGCTTCCTGCGTTCCACGCCGCCCACCATGCTGGGCCGGGTCCTCCTGACCCAGGAATTCGCCGCCAGGCTGCGTGGCACAGGGGTGGTGGTCAACGCCGTCCATCCCGGACTGGTGAAGAACACGGGGCTGTTGCAGGACGTGGGCGGCCCGTTCCGGTGGATCACGAACACCTTGGGAAAGTCGGCAGGGAAAGCTGCCGACACGCCCCTCTGGCTGGCAACCTCGCCCGAAACGGCGGGGCTGACCGGCAAGCTGTGGGCAGGCCGGAAGGAGCTTCCCACCCCCGGCATGGGTTCTGACCCGGAGGCGCGGCGGCGGTTGTGGGACGCCTGTGCCGGGCTGGCAGGGAACGACTTCCGGTGACCATCGCCGTTCGCGCCCGCCTCAGGGGCCGGATGCCGGGGCACGGGAATTAGTTGACCGCGCCCGGCGTTGTCGATCTGTTCAGAACAATCTGGACAACTAAAGCTCGACAGGAGAAAGCACCACATGTCAGTTGACTACGACGCTCCGCGGGTGGCTCCCGAGGAGGAGCCGAATGTCGCCCTGGAGGAGCTGAAGTCCGATAAGTCCGGCCGCCGGGAGGCCGCTCCCGACATGGACGAAACGGACCTCGCGGACAGCTTTGAGCTGCCCGGCGCAGACCTCTCCAACGAGGAACTCCTCATCCAGGTGGTCCCGGTGCAGGCGGACGAATTCACGTGCATGTCCTGCTTCCTGGTGCACCACCGCAGCCAGTTGGCGCGTGAGAAGGACGGCAAGAAGTACTGCAAGGAATGTGAAGGCTAGCAGGGGACAAAGCCGGCCAGGTTTGGATTTCAACTAATGGAATCCGGGCTCGTGGCCCGGGCGTGGGACGGCCATGCTGGAGGTCACGCTCCGGCAAGGCCGGCCGACTGGAAAGAAGGAAACCATGTCCCTCAGCGTTGAGGAAATGAACAAGCAGCTCCCCGTGGCCAACGCGCTGCCCGGTGAGGCGGTCCCGTATTACATGGCGTCGGGCGAGGGCGCACGCTACGAAATCAACGGCCAGCTGGTCACGGTCATCGCCCGCGCCGCCGACACCGGGGGCATCTTCAGCGCTGCCTACATCTCCGGCGGCATGGGTGCCGATTCCCCGTTCGTCAGCCACAGCATCGAGCACAAGACCCTCTACGTTTTCGACGGGATCCTGCATGTCTGGATGCCGGGCGAGAGCCGCATCCTCACCCCCGGCGACTCCGTGGTCATTCCGCCGAACACCCCGCACGCCTACCGGATGGCCAGCCACTACACCCGCTTCCTGAACTGGATGACGCCCGGCGGCGGCGAGGCCTACTACGAGCGGGTGGGCACACCCATCGATTCGCACGTCCCGCCGGTCCGGCCCGGCCACAAGGCCAGCCTGCAGGCGCAGGCGGAAGTGGGCGCCGAGTTTGGCATCACGTTCCCCGACGTTGAGCGCGTGGCGCCGTCGTTCAAGCACGACGCCGGCCTGCCGCCCACGCAGAGCCCCTACTTCCTCAGTGCCGGGGAGGGTGAGCGCATGGTCAGTTACCAGACCATGTTCACCTACCTGTCCCGGCCCGCCAACACCGGCTCCAATTACTTCGCCGTCCACACCAAGGGCGCCAAGACCCCCTACATCCCGCTGCACTTCCACTCCCAGCACACGGAGAACTTCCTCTGTACCGAGGGCCGGATGTGGCTCTACGCGAACGGCCGGGAGATGCTCCTGACCAAGGGCGACTTCGTGCACGCCCCCGCCGGGACCATCCACTCGTTCGCGCTCGATGCCCACAACACCCAGATGGTCGGCTTCCTGACGCCGTCCGTGTTCAACGGTTTCTTCGAGTACTTCAACGAACCCACCGAGGACTATATGTACACCGAGGGCGGCGAGCCGTACATGGACATGGAGGGCTTCGGCCGCGCCCAGGCAGAGATGGACCTGACCGTCGTTGGCCCGCCGCCGCAGCGCCGCGCTGCCCTGGATATCCCCTAAATCCACATCCATTGCTCCGTAACTGCCGTTTTCAGCGCTCAAAACGGCAGTTACGGAGCAATCGATGGGGTCTTGTTCGATACGAAGGCCCGGATTTCCGAGAGGACATCCGGGCCTTCCGCGTTGGTCAGTACCCATCGATTGCTGAGTACATGCCGTTGTGGAGCCCCAAAACGGCGTTTTCCCAGCAATCGATGGTGGGTGGAGGGTGATGGGTGGGCGGGTCAGGGGGTGGCTTGCCTGACGAGTTCGCGGCCGTAGTCGTTGCCGTTCGGGGTGCGGACCACGGTGTGCATGTGGAACGGGGCCGGCTCATCGTTGCTCAGGAACACGCCGGTGTGGTGGTCCAGTTCCAGCACCACCACCGGGCTCTGGACCCGGAAGTAGAAGGCCTCCTCCCCCTCCCAGCCGCCGATCCAGCTGAAGAACGTCTCACCGTAGTTTTCCTGGATCTCCCGGAGGCGGCCGGCACGGGGACCGTCCGGCAGGTAGGCGATGAAGTCCTCCACCACAGCGTCCAGGAGTTCGCGGGCCCCGGCTGGCAGGTCGGCCACCCGGATGCCCTCGTACGGGATCACCCGGTTGTCCTGGAAGCAGCCGCCCAGGTGCCTTTCGTCGCCCGGGTGGAGGCGGCCTTCGGGCATGGCCGGGTCCACCATCCCGGCATAAACAACGGCCCGGGCCCGCTGTTCTTCGGGCAGGGCGGCCATCAGCTGACGGGCCAGGGCAATGCGCTCCTTGAACACCTTGACACCCTTGTGCGGGCCGGCGTCGATCATGTCCGGCTCTGCGCCCATGAACACCGGCGAGATCACCAGCTGCGTGCCGGCCACCAAGCAGTTCAGCGCTGCGTGGTGGCCGAACAGCTGCCACCCCCACGGCTCCGTCTCGGACGGCTGCCCATACAGGGCGAAGTTGTAGCTGAACTCGTTCATGAGCAGCGGCAACTCCACCAGGTCGCCCAGGAACGCGTTGATCCGCATCAGGTTCCGCACCAGTTCAAGGCCGGCCGGGCTCAGCGAAGCCTCCACAACGCCCAGCACGGCATCCCGGACAGGAAGATCCAGCTCGTCCAGCCGCAGCCCGGTGTCGTGCTGCATGAACTCGGGGTTGGCCCAGCTCTGCCACTCAGGCGCGTCCACGGCGTAGCGAAGCTTCCCGGCCTGGTCTGCGGTGACAGTGCCAAGCAGCTTCCGCGCCGCAGCCACCATGTCCGCCGTCGGAGCCTCCTCACCCGGCCGGGCAGGTGTCAGCGGGTAGAGGTTTTCGCGGCGGACGCCGTCGCTGGTGATGCCGGTGAACGGCTGCGGATAGAGCTTCTTCCAGCCCTCGATCATGGGCCCGGCGAACGCATCAGCCTTGGCGGCCTTGGCGTATTCGCGGGCGTCCAGCCCACGGACGTCCGCGACGCGGGGGTGGTCCGGGGCGAAGAGGAAATCACGGAATGACGGCGTCGACACGGGCGCTCCTGGTCTCGATGGAAGGTGCAGGTTCTTCAGGACGTGCCGGAAGGGAAGCCGGCGCCCAGCCCGCGGCGAGGGGCAACGCGGCGGCGGCGTCCACCGCTGAGTTGCCGCGCCAGGCCACATGCTGGTCGGGACGGACCAGCAGGGCGGTGGCGCCCCACAGGCCCGCAAGGTGCGTGCCGTCGTCGGAAGGCCCGACGGCGGTGACGGTCACCGGGATGCCCCGCCGGGCACTGGCGGCCAGGACCGGCTCGAAAACGTCAACGGCGTCCACCCCGCCCAGCGCCCCGGCGTCGGCCAGCAACGTGAAACCCGCACCCAGGGCGCTGTACAGGGAACGGGAATCAGCCAGCCACGCGTGCGGCAGCAGGGCCCCCGGAGCAGCGGACGGAACGTAACGGATGGGATCCTCGTCGGGGAGGGCCGAACCATCCGGAACCACCACGGACGAACCGCCGTAGTCGTAGCCCAGCACCAGGCCCAGGGAATCGAACTCGCTCTGCTTCACGGCGAGGGCCCGGTGCGCAGCCCCGCGCGCGGCTTCCCCGGCAGGGCCGGCCGCAACGAGCTCCGGATCTGCGAAGTGGTAGGCCAGGGCCTTGCCGTTCTCGGCCGCGTCACGGATGGTTCGCGCAGCCACCGGCCGGCGTTCCGCCCCGTAGCTGGCAAGGAGTTCCGGTCCGGCCCAGCCGTGGATCGTGGCGGCGAGCTTCCAGGCCAGGTTGGCGGCATCGCCGATGCAGGTGTTGAACCCGTGGCCGCCCCAGGGCGGGTTGAGGTGGGCAGCGTCCCCCACCAGGAACAGGTTGCCGCGGCTGTATTGCGGAGCGAGCAGCATCCGGGCCGTCCACGGGTCGGTAGCCACCACCTCGACGTCCACATCCGAGCCCACCAGGGAGCGGACCATCGCGGCTGCATCCCCGACAGTGACAGTGACGGACGGATCCACGCCCTGGACGATGGCCCACCACATGCCGTCACGGTCCATGGGTCCCACCATGCCGGAGGTCTCCGAACCCACCACCCAGTACTGCACCGCCGGATCCAGGGAGACGGCGGAGGCCAGCGATTCAGAACGGAAGAGGATGCTGATGTTGGACAGCTCGGCGGAGCCGCCTTCCAGCCGCAGCCCCAGGCTGCGGCGCACGGCGGAGGACCCGCCGTCGGCCCCGATGACGTAGTCCGCGGCGATGGTGCGTTCAGCCCCGTCGGGATCCACGACGGCGACGGCGCGGGGTTCCGTGGCTGACCCGCCTTCAGGGGTGCTGATGCCAGTGACGGTCCAGCCGGCCAGGAACGTCACCAGCGGGTGGCTTTCGACGGCGGCCCGGAGCACCTCCTCGAGGATGGGCTGGGGTACCTGCTGGCCGCATTCCGGCTGTGGCCCGTACCGGCCGGGAACCAGCTGGAAGGCGTTGCGGAACCGGCGCAGCTCATGGGCGGAAGGTCCGGTGAGGCCGGTGCAGAAGATCACGTCCTGGGCGTACTCCACGGGCAGCGGCGCCGCGTCCCGGAGGACCTCGGCGAGGCCAAGCCGCCGAAGGTGCGTCATGGTGCGGGCGTTGGTGGTCTTGGCACGCGGCCGGGTGTGGTCCAGTGTTGTCCGCGGTTCGATGACGGTGCTGGGCACGCCGCGGGAGGCGAGGTCCAGGGCCAGGAACAGCCCGCTGGGGCCACCCCCGGCGATCAGGACCTGCACCTCCGCCGGCAGGCCGGCAGCGGTAGCGAAGGCGCTCATCAGGCACGGCTCCGAAGGGAAATGTCGCCCACCGGGGTGGCCAGGGTGCCGAGCTTCTCGATCTCCACTTCGACGGTATCCCCGGGCTGCAGCAGCCACTGCGGGGTGCGGGCGTAGCCCACGCCTTCGGGAGTGCCGGTGGCGATGACGTCGCCCGGGTGCAGGGTGAAGGTTTCGCTGATGAGCGAGATGATGGCCGGGACGGAGAAGATCATGTCCCGGGTGTTGCCGTTCTGGGCTTCGATTCCGTTGACGCGGGTGCGGACCTGCAGCCCGTCGCGCAGGTCGCCCACCTCGTCGCGGCTCACCAGCGGACCTATCGGGCCGCTGAAGTCGCCGTTCTTGCCCAAGGTCCACTGCGAGGTCAGCTTTTGGGCCCTGCGGGAGGTGATGTCGTTGAATGTGGAGTAGCCAAAGACGGCATCCGCGGCGGTTTCCTCGTTCGCGGACTCCACGCGGCGGCCGATGTAGGCGGCCACCTCGCCTTCCCAGTCCAGCCCTGCCTCGCCCGCCGGGACGGGGACGGGTACGTTGCCCACGGACAGGGAAGCCGTCCAGCGGGCGAACAGGGTGGGGTACGGCGGAAGTTCCTGGTCCTTGAAGCTGCCCTCGGCCACGTGCGCCTTGTAATTCAGCCCCACGCAGATCACCCGAGCGGAGGCGGGGACCAGCGGCACTTCGGTGACACTGCCGCGCTCCAGCCAGCCCTCGCCGTCGGACGCTTCAGCATGTGCCGCGCCGGCAACCAGTGCTGCCGCCTTGTCCTGCCAGCCCTCGGCGTCGGCCCAGAAAGCGTCGACCGACGTGAGCGGGAGGACGCGGGAGCCGGCGAGCGCCGCTGCCCAGGGTCCGCCGTGGTGGGTGATGCCGATGAACTGCATGGGAGGCCTTTCGGTGTGGTCCGGGGTGCGCGTACTGGCCCGGCATGGTGGTGGGAAATCAGTGCTGTTCCGACTGGCGGCGGAGGAAATCGATGGTGGCGGCAATGGCCTGTTCCGCGGCGCCGCTGTTGCCGTCCGGGCTGGCCCACATGTGGTCCGCGCCCTCCAGCAGGAGGAGTTCGACGGCGTTGCCCGCGCCTTCCAGCGCGCCGGCCAGCGAGATGGACTGGGCTGCCGGGACGAAGCGGTCCGCCGTCCCATGGATGAGCAGGAAAGGCGGGGCGCCTGCGTGGACGTAGCTGAGGGGGCTTGCGGCCCTGGCCTTGTCCGGGGCGTCGGCCGGCTGGGCACCGATCAGCAGTGCTTCGCGCGACCCGGGATTATCGGCCCGGGCCACGGCGTCCGGCCGGGCTTGTGCACCCATCCGGAGGAGGTCAGTGGGCGGGTACCAGGCCACGACGCCGGCAACCGGGTCCTCGCTGCCCGGTGCGTCATTGCCGGGCTGCCCCGCAAATGACGCGGCACCGGCCGTCAGGCCCAGGAGGGCGGCGAGGTGGCCGCCGGCCGAGTCCCCCCACGCGTAGATGCGGTGCGGGTCTACGCCGTACTCGGTCGCGTGGGTGCGGAGCCAGTGGATGGCTGCCTTGGCGTCCTCCAGCTGGGCCGGGAAGGTGGCAAGTGTGCTGAACCGGTAGTCCGCCGAGGCCACCACAAACCCGGCATCGGCCAGCTGCTCAATGGGACTGAGGCCGAAACCGTCAACAGCGGGGCCCAGCGAGGACCGCTCCCCCGTCCGCCAGCCGCCACCGTGGAAGTGGACAACCGCCGGCCGGCCGCCCTGACGCGATTCCCCTGCGGGAAGGTAGAGATCAAGCAGCAGCGGCTCCGCATCCTGCGGCCGGGCGAACTCGATCCCGTTGAGGATCCGCAGTCCCGTCATCGTTGACTCCATGTGTAGCGCGCCGTTCTTTCCCGTACTGGTCTGTGCGCGGCCCGTGATGCGGTCCGCCTTCATGGATTCAAGCCTGTGCCATGGGCTCGTCTGTACGCGCCGTCAGTTTCACTGAATGAAACTGGTTCGTTCGGCACCGGATCCTGCCGGGGGATGCGTGCGAGGGGGTTGAACCTGACGCGGCGTCAGGTCCCAGCTGGGGCAGGAGGCAACGGACCAGTCACGGGCGGAGTGGACGGGTCTGGTGGAGGAGGGCCTGCGGCAGGTGGACGGCGGTGTCCCCGCCGCCAGCCAAGAGGTCCGGGAGCTGGTGCGCCGCTGGGATGAGCTGGGCTCGCGTTTCCACCGCGACGAGGGCACGAAGGACGCCGCCCGCACCATGTGGAACGAGAACAGCACCGAGTTGAGCCAGGCCCTGCCGTGGACCGCGGACCAGCTGCAGGCACTGGTGGCGCACCTGCACGCGGCCCGGCAGGCGGGCTGACAGTTCCCGCAGCAGGCGCCTAGCTGACCAGGACCTGCGTGGCAGACTCCTTCAGTTTGCCGTTGGCCCACTTCATCTGCCGGATGGTCTGGGGATGGCACTTCTCCGCCAGGGCCAGGAGGTTCTTGTCCTTCATCCCCTGGGCGGCCTGGGCCAGCAGTTCCCAGTCCGCTGACACCCCGCAGGCCTTCAGGTATAGCTCGCGGAGGTCGCGCAGCAGTGGCATGCCGGTTTCGGGGCGCCGGCCCACCATTTCGCTGCCCTTCTCCCGGACGGATTCCAACAGCCCGGCTTCACCGCGGGGCTCCGGGTCCAGGTCCTGCCCGTAGTGCTTGGCGATGCCCGCGATGTCCCGGACGTGCTGCTGCGACCAGCGGGCCAGGTCCCGGGCCAGGTGGTAGATCTCGTGGTCCACCTTGTGCCGCTCGGAGATAAGCAGCAGATGGTGCGCCAGGTCGTTCTCGGAGCGGTGCATTTCCTCCAGTACCAGTCCGAATTTCATCGTGCCCCTCCTGATGTGCCGGTGGCTTCGTCCGCCTCAGCTGTAGCAATGCCCCTGGTCTTGGCGTCTTCCGGGAAGTCGCCCACAGGGGCCGATGCTGTGGTGGTGGGTGCCGGAGAGGGCCCGTCGCCGCCGGCAACCCGGGTGATGCGTGCTGCCGCCGTCTTGAAGATGGGCTGCTTGGACGCCGCATCCCAGTCCGTGATGGTCAGCTCGTTCGCTGCCCGGCCGGCGCCGTCCGGCTGGTGTCCGCCGTCGGTGTCCCAGTAGCCGTAATAGAACGGCAGGAACAGGACGCCGTTCCGGATGCCGCTGATCCGCACCCTGGCACGGACGGACCCGCGGGATGTCTCCACCTCCGCAAGGTCGCCTTCGGCCATCCCGTACGCGCCGGCGTCGTCCGCTGACAACTCGACCCAGACGTCAGGCGCGGCCGCCTGCAGTTCCGGTGCCCGGCCTGTCTTGGTGCGGGTGTGGAACTGGTAGAGCGTGCGGCCGGTGATGAGCTGAAGCGGGAAGTCCTGGCTGGGCAGCTCGTGCGGCGGCATGTATTCGGCGGCCTTGATTATGGCCTTGCCCTCCGGATTGAGGGCCTTGTACTCGGATGGGTCCACCGGCGCACCGGTGATGAGGTCGCGGCCGTAGGTCTCGCAGTACTCCGGGTGCGCCCAGAACTTCCCGTCGGCGTAGATCCGCTCCGTGCCGTCCGGGTTCTCCTCGTTGCACGGCCACTGGATGCCCGAGCCGCCGCGCAGCTTGTCATAGGTGATGCCGGTGTAGTCGCAGGGCCTGCCGCGGGTGCATTCCTTCCAGGCATCAAAGGCGGACTCGGGGTCGTGCCACTTGATCAGCGGCTGCCCTTCCTTGTCCTGCAGGCCCATGCGGTGCGCGTAGTCAATGAAAATCTCCAGATCCGGCCTGGCCTCGCCCGGCGGCTCCACGGCTTTCTCGGAGAGGTGCACAGTGCGGTCCACGTTGGTGAACGTGCCGGTCTTTTCGCCCCAGGTGGCGGCGGGAAGGACGACGTCGGCCAGCTGGGCGGTCTCGGACAGGAAGATGTCCTGCACCACCAGGAACAGTCGGTCCTGTTCCAGGATGCCGCGGATGCGTGCCAGCTCGGGCAGCGAGACGGCAGGGTTGGTGCCGCTGACCCACAGCATCCTGATGGACCCGTCCTCCGCGTACCGCATCATCTGCATGACGTGCGTGGGCGGGGAGTAGTGCGGGATGGACATGGGATCGATGTTCCAGACCCGGGCCAGGTCCTGGATGTGGGCGTCGTTGGACCAGTTCCGGAAGGCGGCAAGGTCGCCGTCGGCCCCGCATTCGCGGGTGTTTTCGGCGGTGGGCTGGCCATTCATCTGCAGGATGCCGCAGCCGGGCTTGCCCAGCATGCCCCGGATGATGTTCACGTTGTTGACCTGCACCGCGGCGGCCGTGGCTTGGTTTGACTGGTAGAAGCCCTGCAGCACCGTGGACAGCAACCGCTCCGCGTGACCGATGATGCTGGCCGCCTCGGAGATCTGTTCCGCCGGGACACCGCAGATTTCCGCCACGAGGGCTGGCGGGTAGTTCTTGACCTCTTTTTCGAGCTCGGAGTACCCCACCGTGTTCGCCTGGATGTACTCCTGGTCCACCCAGCCGTTGGTGACGATTTCGTGCAGGATGCCGTTCATCAGGGCCACGTTGGTGCCGGGCCGCGGGGCCAGGTGAACGGTGGCGGCCCTGGCCACGGGCGTCATGCGCGGGTCCACGCAGATGATCTTGGGCGGGTTGGGGCCGGCCAGCCGGTCCAGCATCCGGGTCCAGAGGACGGTCTGGGTTTCGGCCACGTTGTGCCCGTACAGGGCGATCACGTCGGCGTGGTCCACGTCCGTGTAGGAGCCGGGCTGCCCGTCGCAGCCGAAGGATTCCTTCAGCGCCTCCCCCGCCGTCGCCGTGCAGAGCCTGGTGTTGCCGTCCACGTGGTTGGTGCCGATGCCGCCGTGTGCCAGCGTGCCCAGGGTGTAGTACTCCTCGCAGAAGAGCTGGCCGGTGGTGTAGAAGCCCAGGGCGCTGGGGCCCTGCTCGGCGAGCAGGGCCTTGGACTTGTCCACGATGCGCTGCATGGCGGTGTCCCAGTCCGTTTCCACCAGTTTCCCGCCCTGGCGGACCAGGGGTTTGGTGAGCCGGTCCGGGGAGGCGTTCGCCTGCCAGCCGTACAGGTCTTTCGGTCCCAGCCGGCCGTGGTTGACGCGGTCCACGGCCCGTCCCCGCACGCCGACGATCCTGTTGTCCTTGACGGCAATGTCCATGGCGTCGCCGTTGGAGTGCAGGAGCGAGGCCGTCTGGACCCACCGGTCCACGTCCTCCGGAGCCACCCCGTCGGCCAGGTGGGTGTCCACCCTGACCGGCCAGTCACCGCCGCTGCCGTACGGTGTACGTGTCCCCCATGGTTCAGCTATCCGGTCAATCCGAGCCATCTGTCCATCTCCTTACAGGAACCGGCGGACAGCGGCGAAACGGCGCTGCCCCTACCGGATCCTGTACCCGGAATGGCTGGCTGTTAACGGGCCCCTTCGGCTTGCTTGTCCCGCAGCGGACGCCGGGCGAGCCAGGCGGCCACGATGGCGCCGGAGATGTTGTGCCAGAGCGAGAAGACGGCGGACGGCAGGGCGGCCAGCGGGGTGAAGTGGGCGGTGGCGAGCGTCGCGGCCAGGCCGGAGTTCTGCATGCCCACTTCGAAGGCGAGGGCGCGGCGGGCCTTGTCGTCCAAGCGCCCCAGCTTGCCGGCCAGGTAGCCAAGGCCCAGGCCAAAGCCGTTGTGCAGCACCACGGCAAGGAACACAATGGCCCCGGCGTCGATGATCTTGTTGGCGCTGCCGGCCACCACAATGGCCACGATCAGGGAAATCACGACGGCGGACGCCCACGGCAGCGCGGGCAGCACCTTGGCGACGAGCTTCTTGAGGAAGACCCGGGCGAGGAGCCCGGCGACCACCGGCAGCAGTACCGTTTTGACGATGTCCAGGACCATGCCTGCGGCGTCGATCTGCAGGTAGGAGCCGGCCAGGAACAGGACCAGCAGCGGGGTGACGATCGGGGCGATCAGGGTGGAGACGGAGGCCACCGCCACGGAGAGGGCAACATCGCCCTTGGCCAGGAAGGCCATGACGTTCGATGCTGTGCCGGAGGGTGCGCAGCCCACCAGGATCACGCCGACGGCCAGTTCGGGCGGAAGGTTGAGGGCACCTGCGATCAGCCAGCCGGCGCCGGGCATGATGATGTAGTGCGCCACGATCCCCAGGGCCACGGCCCACGGCCGCTTGGCCACCGCGGCGAAGTCCGGCGGGGTCAGGGTCAGGCCCATGCAGAACATGATGATGCCCAGCAGGTACGGCACGCTGGGGGCCATGGGCTTGAAGACGCCGGGGAGCAGGAACCCGAGGATGCCTGCGACAACCACCAGGATGGGGAACACCGTCACCGCGATGCGGGCGATCTTGCTTTCCGCTTCGAGCGCGGGGTTGACGGGTGTCCCGTCAGAATTCTGGGGTTTAGTTGCCTCAAGCATCCAATCATGGTGGCACTGTCCTATAGGATTCCGCCAATTGATGACCGTGAACGGTAACAACGGCGGGAACCCCCACGGCCCCCGGAAGGTGGACCGTGGGGACGTCCTCCCTTACAGCTGTTTCCGGAGCTCCATCTTCCGGATCTTGCCGCTGGCGGTGCGTGGCATGTCCTCCACCACCACCATGGACTTGGGGATCTTGTAGCGGGCAAGCCTGCCGTCCAGGAAGCTGCGCAGCTGCTCCGCGGTCAGCGATTCCCCCTCGCGCAGGGTCACGATCGCCTGCGGGACCTCGCCCCACTTGTCATCCGGAACGCCGATGACCGCCACGCTGCCCACGGCGCCATGCTCGGAAATGACCGCTTCCACCTCGGCCGGGTAGATGTTCTCCCCACCGGAAATGATCATGTCCTTGAGCCGGTCCGAGACGAACAGGAAGCCTTCCGGGTCCCGGTAGCCCATGTCGCCCGAGCGGAACCAGGCGCCGTCCGCGTAGCTGGCGGCAGTGGCCTCCGGCCGGTTCCAGTACTCCTTGATCACGTTGGGTCCGGAGATCTGAATTTCCCCCACCCCACCCTGGGCCACGGTGCCGCCCATGGGATCGGCGATCCGGACGTCGGTGAAGAAGTGCGGCAGGCCGGCCGAGCCCGCCTTTTCCCGCGACCGGTCCACGGGGAGCATGGTGACGCCGGGAGCCGTTTCGGTCATGCCGTAGCAGCTGGTGAACCCGATGCCGCGGTCCTCGTAGGCGTCCAGGACCCGGCGGGGAATCGCTGAGCCGCCGCAGGTGAGCTTGTCCAGTGAGCTGAGGTCGGCCGCCGCCCAGCCCGGATCTTCGCAAAGCAGCTGGAACGTGGTGGGCACCCCGTTGAGGGTGGTCACCTTGTGTTCCCGGATGAGCTCCAGGACCCGGGCGGGATCGAACTTGGCCTCCAAGACCACGGTGGCACCCTTGAGGAGCATCGGCAGCAGCCCCATGTCCAGGGACGCCACGTGGAACAGCGGCGAGATCATCAGCGCCACGTCGTTGCGGTTCAGGTCCATGTCCACGATGGTGTTGATGCAGTTCCACGTGATGTTCCCGTGCGTGAGCAGGGCGCCCTTGGGCTTGCCCGTGGTCCCGGAGGTGTACAGGATCATGGCGCCGTCGTCGTGGCCCACGGACACGTCGATCGGTTCGGCGGCCGCTGCCTGCAGCGCCTCCCCGTACTGTTCCACCGTGACGGGATGTCCGACGGCGGTCGGTGCCGTGGCGGCGGAAGGTTCCGTCCCGCCGTCGGCCGCTACGACCAGGCGGTGGGTCACCGCCGTTCCCTCCAGGGCGGCGGAGGCGGAGGCCTCCAGGGCGCGGGCGTTGACCAGGAGCCGGGCTCCGGCGTCCTGGAGCTGGAACTGCAGCTCCGGAGGGGCGAGACGGGTGTTGAGCGGGACGAAGATTGCGCCCAGGAGGCCGCAGGCGAAGAACGTTTCCACGAACGAGGGGTGGTTCTCCCCCAGGTACGCCACCCGGTCTCCCTTGGCCACTCCCCGGTCGCGGAGCGCATTGGCCAGGCGGTCGGCCCGTTCGGCGAGCTCTTCGTAGCTCAGGGTGCCCGCTGCTGAGAGCAGGGCCGTCTTGGTGCCCGACTTGCGGCGGCGGCGCTGCAGCCAGGAGCCAACTCCGTTGTTGTCCATGGTTCTCCTAACGGACCGTGGTGAGGTCGTTGTTCTTAGATTCCCGCGTCAGGGCGATGAAGACAATCGAGACCAGCGCCATGGCGGACAGGAACACCACCACCGGCAGGATGTTCTGGCCGGAATCCTTGTAGAGCCCGGCGATGATGCCCGGGGTGAAGCCTGCGCCAATGAGGGTGGCCAGCTGGTAGCCCACCGCTGCACCGGTGTAGCGGGAGGTGGTGCCGAACTGTTCGGACACGAACGCGGCCAGCGGCCCGTAGAGGGAGGAGTGCAGGATCAGCGCCACCGTGAAGGCCACGAACACCAGGCCCACGTTGCCCGAGCCGAGCATCCCGAACATCGGGAAGAGGTACGCGATGAACAGGACCAGGCCGGCGATCATCACCGGGCGGCGGCCGAACCGGTCCGACAGGCGGCCGCCCAGGAGGACGAAGACGATGGAGATGGCCGAGGCGCCGGCGAAGGCGTAGAGCACGCCCTGCTGCGGTGCGCCCTTGGACACGGCGTAGGTCACCGAGAAGGTGGGCAGCACCACCTGCAGGCCGAACCCGGCAGCCCCGGCGAACATGATCATGATCAGTGCCTTGGGCCGGCGGAGCACGTCCAGCAGCGGGATCTTGCGCTTGGCACCCTGTGCTTCTTCCTTGGCCACGGCCTCGGCGAAGATGGGGCTTTCGGAAACCCGGAGGCGGACGAACATGCCCACTATCAGGAGCACGAAGGACAGCAGGAACGGCACGCGCCAGCCCCAGGCCAGGAAGGCGTCCTGCGGCAGTGCCGAGAAGGCGCCCATGACCAGGGTGCCCAGCACGGCACCGGTGGGGGCGCCGGCGTTGACGAAGGACGCCGCGAAGCCGCGCCGTTTCGGGTCAGCGTGCTCCAGGGCCATGAGCGCGGCGCCGCCCCATTCACCGCCGACGGCGATGCCCTGGCAGACCCGCAGCAGCACCAGGATGACGGCGCCCCACGGCCCGATCACCCCGGCGCCCGGAATCAGGCCGATCAGGGTGGAGGCGATGCCCATCATGGCCATGGAGATGATCAGCATCCCCTTGCGGCCCACCTTGTCGCCGAAGTGGCCGAAAATGATGCCGCCCAGCGGCCTGGCCACGTAGCCGGCAGCAAAGGTGGCGTAGGCGGCGACGACGCCCACCCATTCATCCGTGCCGGCGAAAAAGACCTTGGGGAAGGCCACTGCTGCGGCCGTGGCGTAGAGCAGGAAGTCGTAGAACTCGATGGTGCTGCCCAGATAGCTGGACAGGATGACCGTGCGCGCTTCCTTGCGCTTGGCGGCCGTGCCCGCAGGTGCGAGCGTGGTGTGTCCGGACATGGCTGTTCCTAATGACGGAGGAATTGGGGGTTTTTGGGGTTGCCTGAGGCGGCGGCGCCGGAGGGCACCGCTTGGGGTTTGGGGCTGTTGATCCTTCTAGGAGCGGCTTACTTGTAGAAGCGGGCTACTTGTAAAAGCGGCTACTTGTAAAAGCGGGCCAGGAATTCGGCGACGACGGCCGGGCGCTCCTGGCCTTCGATCTCGATGGTGGCGTTGACCTTGATCTGGGCGCCGCCCTTGACCTCGGTGACGTCGGCGATGGTGGCCTGCATGCGGACCTTGGAGCCCACCTTCACCGGGGAGGTGAAGCGGACCTTGTCCAGGCCGTAGTTCACCTTGGTGGTGACGCCTTCGACGTCGAACAGCTCGCCCCAGAACGGGATGATCAGGGACAGGGTGAGGAAGCCGTGGGCGATGGGGGCGCCGAACGGGCCCTCCTTGGCGCGTTCGGGGTCGGTGTGGATCCATTGCTGGTCGTCCGTGGCGTCCGCGAACTGGTTGATCTGGTCCTGGGTGATCTGGCGGTAGTCGGTGGTGCCGAGGTCCTTGCCGGACAGGGTGAGCAGGGTGTCGAAATCGACGACGAGATTGGGCATCTTTGCCTCCTGGGTAGGTGTGTGGTTGTGGTGCTGTGCAGGTGTTGCAGGGCTTAGCGGGTGAAGGAACTTTCGCCGGTGAGGGCGCGGCCGATGATGAGGGCGTTGATCTCGTGGGTGCCCTCGTAGGAGTAGACGGCTTCGGCGTCGGCGTGGAAACGCGCGACGTCGGTTGCCAGGGTGATCCCGTTGCCGCCCACCACTTCGCGGGCCAAGGCTACGGTGTCGCGCATGAACAGGGACGTCTGCATCTTGGCCAGGGCGGAGTCCTGGTCGCGGTAGATGCCTTTTGCCTGCTGTTCGGTGAGCCTGACCACCAGGGAGAGGCTGGCGGTGACGTTGCCGAGCATGCGGGCCAGTTTCTCCTGGACCAGCTGGAAGGAGCCGAGAGTGCGGCCGAACTGCCGGCGTTCGTTGACGTAGGCAAGCGCTGCTTCGAAGGCGCCGGCGGCGATGCCGGTGGCGATCCAGGCGACGTCCGAGCGCATGGCCCGGAGCATTGCCGCCACATCCCGGAAGGAGTTCACGTTGTGCAGGCGCTTGGCCTCGGGGACGCGGACGCCGGTAAGGGTGATGTGGGCGTTCTGCATCATCCGCAGTGAGGTCTTGCCGTGGATCTTCTCCAGGGTGACTCCGTCGGCGGTACGGTCCACCAGGAAGGCCTTGACCTGCCCGTCCACGGTGTCCCGGGCGAATACTGCGAGGACGTCCGCGGTGGCTGCGCCGCCGATCCAGCGCTTGGCGCCGTCAAGGATCCAGCTGCCGTCGGGCTGCCGCCGGGCGGTGGTGGAGAGTCCGCCGGCGATGTCCGATCCCGATTCGGGTTCGGTCAGCGAGAAGACGCCTTTGAGCGAGAAGTCGATGACCTTGGGCATCCATTCGGCCTGTTGTTCCGCGGACGCGCCCACCCGGATGGCGGTCCGGAACAGGCCGGCCTGGGCGGTGTACCAGGTGGCCAGGGATGCGTCAGTGCGGGCGAGTTCGAAGATCCGGAAGCCGTGGTAGATGCCGCGGGCCGGGCTGTGTCCGGCACCCGCTGCGCCAGTGAGTTCGGCCGGTTCCATCAGGTCCAGGTCGATCAGCGGCCGGGCGAGCTGCTCCGGAAACTCCCCGCGTTCCCAGTACTCGGCCAGGAGGGGCCTGGCTTCAGCACCGAGGAAGGCCCGCAGCCGGGACAGGACCTGGCGCTCGTCGGGCGTGAGGAGGGACTCGGCGTCGTACCAGTCCGCTGCTTCGTAGAGCCGGGCACCCAGCCCGGCCTCCGCCGTCGTCAGCGTGCCCATCTCAGGCCTCCAGCCCAAGGAGGCGGACCGCGTTGTCCTTGAGGATCTTGGGCCGGACCTCGTCCTTCAGCGGCAGTTCGGCGAAGGCGCCAAGCCATTTCTGCGGGGTGATCAGCGGGAAGTCGGTGCCGAACAGCACCTTGCCCTGGAGGTAGGAGTTGGAGGCCTTCACCAGCGATTCCGGGAAGTACTTGGGCGACCAGCCGGAGAGGTCGATGAAGACGTTGGCCTTGTGCGTGGCGATGGAGTTGGCCTCGTCCTGCCACGGGACGGACGGGTGGGCCATGATGATCTGCAGGCCCGGGAAGTCCGCGGCCACCGCGTCCAGGAGGAGCGGGTTGGAGTAGCCCAGCTTGATGCCGAAGCCGCCAGGGAGGCCTGCGCCCATGCCGTTCTGGCCGGTGTGGAAGATGGCCGGCAGGCCCAGTTCCTGGAGCGTCTCCCACAAGGGGTAGAAGCGTTCGTTCGACGGGTCGAAGCCCTGCAGGGACGGGTGGAACTTGAAGCCGCGGGCGCCGAGTTCGATGGCCTGATGCTTGGCGCCGGCGATGGCGTCCTCGCCGGTGCGCGGGTCCACGCTGCCGAACGGGATCAGGACGTCGTTGTTCCGCGCGGCGCCCGCAATCAGCTCCGGGATGCTGTTGGGCTCGTGCTTGAGCTGGGTGCGGGCGTCCACGGTGAAGACGACGGCGGCCATGTTCAGTTCGCGGTAGATGTCCGCGATGCGGTCCAGGGACGGGGTGCGGTCCTCAGCCTTGAAGTATTTGGCCGAGGCTTCGGTCAGTTCCTCCGGCAGGGAGCCGTGGCCGCAGCTGTCCACCTCGAGGTGGACGTGCATGTCGATGGCATCGAGCTTTGCCGGGTCGATGGCCAGTTCGTAGCGGTCGGCCATGGTCAGCGGGCCTCGGCGGGCTGTGCGGGCTTCAGGTCCTCCGGCAGCGGGAGGAATTCCTCGCCGTAGGTCTGGAGGGTTTCGGCAGTGAACAGCTTCCCCGCGTTTTCCTGCAGCGCCTCGTAGCTCCAGCCGCCCTCGCGGTATTCGGTGGTGGCCGCTTCCGGGTGGGTCCAGACCTGCAGCCGGTCCCCGCCGGCTCCGATGGCCTGGCCGGTGATGTTGGCTGCCTCGTCAGAGGCGAGGTAGGCAACCAGTCCGGAGACGTCGTCGGCCGTTCCAAAGCCCAGGTCGTGGCGGAAGAAGGACGGCATGGCCTCGCCGCGCTCGTCCGCCTCCACGGCCTTCTGGAAGTAGGGCACGGTCTTGGTCATGGCGGTGGCGGCGACGGGGATGACGCTGTTGACCGTTACGCCGGCCTTCTTCATTTCCAGCGCCCAGGTGCGGACCATGCCCACGATGCCGGCCTTGGCGGCGGCGTAGTTGGTCTGGCCGAAGTTGCCGCGCTGGCCGGTGGGCGAACCGATGGTGATGATGCGGCCCTGGACGTTGTGTTCCTTAAAGTAGGCGTAGGCTTCGCGGACGCACGTGAAGGTGCCCTTGAGGTGGACGTTAATCACCAGGTCGAAGTCCTCGTCGGTCATCTTCAGCAGGGACTTGTCGCGGAGGATTCCGGCGTTGGTGACCAGGATGTCCAGGCGGCCGAAGGTGTCCACCGCGCCTGCCACCAGTGCCTTGGCAGCGTCCGTGGTGCCCACCGGAACCACCACTGCGGTGGCCCGTCCGCCGTCGGCCTCGATCTGGGCGACGGCCTGCGCGGCCGTGTCGGCGTTCACGTCATTGATGACGGCGGCGGCACCCTGGCGGGCCAGTTCCCGTGCGTACGCGAGGCCGAGGCCCTGCCCGCCGCCGGTGACGATTGCAACCTTGCCGTTCAAGCTCATGGCCTGCTCCTTCGCATGCGCCGGCCGAAGCCGTTGGGGTGGTCCCACTGCGGTGTGAGATCCTTGTTGAAATCAATGAAATTACGGATCATTGAAAAAGTCAACGATTGTTTTTTACACCGGAGTTGTGATGGCCACCTTGGGCACCGAAGTTCAGACCCCCCGCCTTGCGGCAGCCAGGATCGGCAGTGACGTGGGCCTGCTGCTCGCCAAGCTGCATGCCGCCGGCTCGGTGCTGAACAACAAGGCGCTGGCCGACTTCGGGCTGCGGGAGCGGTCCTTCTCCATCCTGACGCTGGCGTGCAGCGGGCTGGAGCCGACGCAGCGGGAACTGGCGGATTTCCTCAGCCTGGACCCCAGCCAGGTGGTCACCCTGGTGGACGACCTGGAACGCCGCGGCCTGGTGGAACGGGCGCAGGGAAAGCAGGACCGGCGCGCCAAGATCATCGTCTCCACTGCGGAGGGGCGCCGGATGCATGGCAAGGCACGCGCGGCGATGGATGCCGCGGAGCTGGACCAACTGACCGGGCTTTCAGGTGAGGAGTCGCAGGAATTGAAGCGGTTGCTCCGCAAGGCACTGTGGGGCGCGGCAGAGTAGGCGGCTGTTTTTTGGGTTTTAACTGCACGAGCTTGGGGCAACGCCGTGAACCGTTGGGGGTCCGTTAAGGCGTCTCACACGCCAAGGGTTTCGAGACAATCTGGAGCGTTGCGGTTAGGGCACCTTCACCGTGCATTTCATCGTGCGGGGTAAACGTGCATATGGGGTCAGCAACGGTTGCGATACAAGAAACCATACCTGGCTGCGCGGTAAACGACCGGCTTACGGACACCCGGTTGGTCCAGTGTGAGCCATTCTGATGAGGACTAGGCTCTTAGAGATGGGGAATGAATCTATCCGGGCCGCGTACCGTGCCCGCGCCGCCGAGTACACCCGCATTCTTGGTTCTGTTGAGGACATGCACGAGCTTGATCAGCAACGCATCAGGCGTTGGGCAGCGGGTATCCACGGTCAAATGATCGACGCCGGGTGCGGTCCAGGCCACTGGACAAACTACCTGCATCAACAGGGTTCGAGGATAGAAGGGATCGACCTTGTCCCTGAATTCATCGAGAGCGCACGCGCACGCTTCCCCGACGTGCTCTTTCGCGTGGGATCCTTCCGCGACATGGACTTCCCAGACAAGACGTTGCAGGGCGTGCTGGCTTGGTACTCCCTCATTCACATTCACCCAGCCGAAGTGCCCATGACACTAAAAGAACTCTCTCGAGTCCTTGCCCCGAGAGGACAACTACTGCTCGGATTCTTCGACGGGCCGTCAGGGACACGTTTCCAACACGCAGTAACAACCGCCTACTACTGGTCCACGAAGCACATGGGGCAACTGCTGGCTGAAGCTGGTTTCGACTTGCTGGAGGTTGAGACGCGCCAAGACTCCGGCAAGCGTCCCCATGCTGCCATAACCGCCACTCTTCGCTGAAGGATCGACTTGCGAGCTTAGCTGCCATTAGAAATAGAGTCATTGCATGCCAACCCCACAACCGACTGATCGATTGCAATTCCGTGGGATGACGGATGCGGACCTCGACAACATGGCCGCGCTGCTCGCAGATCCCGAGGTGATGCGCTTCTACCCCGCACCCAAGTCGCGGGAAGAAGCAGCAAGCTGGATCCATTGGAATCGAAAGAACTACGCGGAGCACGGGTACGGCCTATGGATTGTCGAAACGCATGACGGAGAGTTCATAGGCGACTGCGGCCTGACCTGGCAGCAGGTGAACGGCGCACAGAAGCTTGAGGTCGGATACCACGTGCGCTCCGACCTGCACGGCCAAGGGTATGCGACAGAAGCAGCCGCTGCTTGTCGGGACTACGCCCGAAAAGATCTCGTAGCCCAGGAATTGATAGCCATCGTCCATCCGGATAACCGAGCTTCAGAGCGGGTGGCAGAGAAAATTGGAATGCGCCGCATCGCTGATGATCGAGGCGGAAACATCCCCGTCCGAACAGTCCTGAGTATGCAGCTGTAGATAGTCCGAGGCCGCCCGCTGGAGGATCCTTGAGCGTGCACTGATAAGAGTTAGCCCTGGCTGCGCAGTGGTTAGGAGTGCGACGTAGGTGAGGAGGAGTCACCACAGACTGTACGCGCTGGTGGCCTTGGGATAGCCAAGTTCCTCCAAGCAGGCCAGCACCGTGGCTGGCTGGCGAGTAACGAATCCCCAAGGACGACCGGCGGTGGGTACGACTTTGATTCCTTCGTAGGGAGCAAGCCATCCGCGCACGTGTTGGATCTCGACCACGTCTTCGCGTTTGAGGGTCCAGGGTCCAAAGAACCGCCCTAGGCCGTACCCGAGACTGAATTCCAAGGCTTCTGTGGATGGACTTAGCACCAGCATCCGGAACTGCGGAGAGACCGAAAAGACTACCGGTTGGCCTCCCCATATTTTGGATAGCCCTTTGGCTTTTACAGGTATCGTCCCACCGCCTTCGAAGTGTTCTTCATCGAGAAACACTTCCGGTGGTGCAGGTTCTTTCCGCAGATTCGTTACAGTCATGGCGACTGTGACAAGTGCGACGATGACTCCGGAGATCGCGAACTGCACAGGGCTCGGCGTGGCGACGGCCGAAACGACGGCGACGAGCAGGAAAAAGACCTCGAGTACCGTGATCCTGATTCGTGGGATCCGTCTAGATCGTCGTTCCTTCGCATTCATCAAGGCCCCTGGTTATTGGTAAAAGCGCAAAGCCAAACGATTACTCACAAGCTCATGATGCCACGGGGCGGCGAAACGTGTGATTAGCGGGTTCAGGAAGAAGGAACCTATGCATCCGCTTGATCTACCTAGACTTTTAGACCTCCATCCCTGCTCCATGTTCGCAAGCGGATCCTCAACCGGACGTCGCCCAATGCACATCGGATGGATAGTCCCGTTACCCGCCCCCAAACGGATGACCAGACTCCGGTGCCTCAGACGCCACGGGCCTTGCTGAACATGGTTACATCAGAAGATGTCCAATCTCCGTTCACCCAAATGGTGGCGAAACACAACGCCAACTGACATGCCTGCATACGGGGCTCTGCAACTTCAGGGCCGCGTCGACGCTCTCGATCTAGACGCTGTTCCGGTTGACCCGCGTTCCGGCCTCCGTGGTCTCTTCTTCCACAGGGCGAGCGTGAGTGGTATTACCGTCCCCCTGGATTGGATGCACCTAACAGTCACTTGGTCCGAGTTCGACACGCGCTTTCACTCAGAAAGGCGGCCGCGTCCTGAACGAGCATGGTTTCTCCGCGCAGGGATCGTTAGGAACACGCCCGAGCATCTACCGAAACTGCGTATTCCAAGGAGTCCGCTTCAAAGGCCTGGGGGGATTCAACATGATGGCTGCCCGCTTTGAAACTGCACCTTCATCCGCTGCAAGTTCAACGGACACCGGGCTTTCAACACCGACCTCGTCAACTGCAAATTCATCGGGAAGATCGACGGCTGCATCTGGTACGGAACCGCGCCGGAGCCGGACCACCAAATCGGCCGGCGCAACGAAATCATCAACAACGACTTCAGCGAAGCCACCCTCACAGACAACATTGACTGGCGTGGGAATTTCGACTTCGACTCCCAGATTTGGCCAGCCGGGGCGAAGCCATCATTTCTCGATCAAGGGTGAGCCCCCCGGCAGACCACCCAGTAAGTATCGAATGGTTCCAAACCCAGCAGACGCTTCCGCACCCAGTTGCGGATGCGTGCCCGGTAGGGGATCGTTGACCGGGCGTTGCTTTCCAGAACGCAAAGGTTTCGCCTAGCCAAGTCGCCCAGGCGGTCTTTGCGTGAATGCAGCCGCCAGGTCTCAGGCCCTAGGCTAGTGCTGACCAGGTATGACAGGGGGTAAGGCTTGGGCAGCGTAAAAGCAGTGGATGCTCACTATGAGATTTATTTCGGCGGCGAGCCGGAGTACTGGAAATTTAATGACCATCCAGAAATGGTCGGAGTGCTGGAATGGCCTAAGGGGGCATCCCTCAAGCCATTTCACCTCTACGCGACGCTTGGCCTTCATGGCTTAGTTCACGGTCCGCTGAACCACAACCATGGGTTCGAGCTCTATACATGTGTGGCGGCAGGAACAGATGACGTTAGGTTGTCATTTGGCCTGATGACCAACTATGTAATCGCCGAGCAAATCGTCCTGGAGGCCGGCCATATGGTGACACCGGCAGAGGAGCGTATCCTCGAGGGCCGCAACTTTAGATCATGGCTGATGCTCGAAAGAGTAGATGAGTTCATCCCGCCCCTTCGGCTCGACAACGGGCACCACGTGGTCTTCCTGGACGCCACACCGGTCTTCCCTGAAGAAGCCCGGACCGTGAAGGAACACGGCTTGGACGCATTGTTTGAGGTCTGGGACCAGGATCCACCCAGACTCTCCGACCTGAACCGCGAACTCCCACGCCCGCTGCGTGCGTAGTGCAGTTTTAGCTGAATCCCCCGCCCGTTGAACGATCCCTCAACGGAAAACTACGGGTATGGACACTTACGGCCAGAGATTCCTGATAACTGCGCGCACACCGTTGGGGGCATTCCAAGCCGCTATATTGAGAGGCGGACGCGGCTCATAGAACCGGGACCTGTAGATGGCACCTTTCGCTCCCAGCTGCGGAGGAGTAGGGCTTGACCCCGTGCTCGTAGTGGCATTCTCAGCGGTTCTGCTCTTGATTCTTGGAATTTCCGCGTTTGTGATGATGAGACGACGTAAGAAATAGTTGAATCCGTGTTCGACGGACACGCGAAGGTCGCCCGTTTCCGGGCACTGATTCAGCTCTAATTACCTCAGAGTTACGGCCCGGTGGTCCATTTGGGCTTCAGAGCACGATTATGGATCCCTTATCGTGGCTGGTTTGCTCTGGATATACCTGCCTTCTACTGGAGGCCGAGAACGGTTAACAGCGGGCATTTACCAGTAGTGTCCGAAGATGGTCTGGATGTAGATCAGCATCAGGATGTAGCCGGCGCTGCATAGCCATACGTACGGCCAGGGGGTGCGCAACTGTTCCGCCTTTGGCTTCGCTCGCTTTCCCTCGGGGCGAAGCACGATCACGTCAAGGCTAAGGGGGCGCCAGCGGTAGACAGCAAGCGACGCCCCCACGAAAAACGCGGAAAGGTACGACAAGATTGCTATGCCCTGGAAGTTGGTTAGTGGCGGAAAGGCGAGTGCTATCGCTATAGCGCATCCGTGGAGGACAAGGTTCACCTTCCCCAAGAATCTGTGAATGGGCGTCCCCGGGCGAACGATCATGGGAAGCCTGAATTGCCCTGAGTAGCCAACGGCGTAAGTCACGATGACGATGTAGGAAACGATCAGGACTCTGGTCAACGACAGCACTCTTCACGAATCTCAGAAATCGGACAAAGCAGGCCAGTGACGCTTGAGGCTATGCGGAAAAGTCGACATCGCTTCACATCTGCCCCCCAAAGATCGACGGTTTTGCCAGCATATGCCACCTTCGCAAAGGGCCCTCTAGTGGGTTTGCGACGAGAAGGCCAAATGTTCCGCTCAGGGATCCTCAATCGCGCCGGTTGCGTCAGAGTTGAAAGGTCACTTCGGCGTTCTCGGATTTGAGGGTCAGTGGAGTGCCTAGATCGAACTGGCCATTTGAAGGGAAGGCCAGGTAGAGGATTCCGCCGAAGGGGCCGTCTGAAAGCGAATTGCTTTGCGCCGTCATCAGCGCCGTGCCGTGTCCATCTGTGAGCGTAAATCGCTCATGCACCGCTGCCAGAGTTGTCGCTGCCCTATGCCTTGATGGAATTCGGGCCTCTGAGCGGAGGCGAATGAGGAGATGGGTCTTTGTGGTCTCCAAGGTCTGGACCGTGAGATCCATGCCGCTCTGACGGAGGACGGTCAAGTTGGACGTGAACATGGTTGCATTCTAGGCACTGAGGAATGTGAGCAATGTTTTCGATGGGCGCTAAGTGTCCAGTGAAGGATCCATTGTCGGGCACCGGTGTCGGCGATAAACTCCTCCGTCTAAACACTAAATCCATTCGATGGCAATACCGGTTTCCAGGGTTATTGTGAATAGGTGCCCCGCATCCTGCGCTTGCCTTTGCTGCCGTTTCTACTCGTGGCGACGTCTTCTCTTACCGCCTGCTACACGCCGTCGTGTTCGACATCGCTTGAACCAAACATCCTCACGCTTGATTTCTCGGTGGTAGGACGGCACGCTGACGACTTGGAATTCGAGGTTGACTGTCCAGGTAAGACTGAGTGCTTTGAGAAATCTGCGGGGGTCCGATTTGACGCTGTCACCCATAACGCCGTCGAGGTGTGGCCTGGGATCAGCACCGTTCACGTCGTTGTGTATGAAAAGGGCGGGCAGTCAGCAATTCTTGAGAAGACTCTAGATCCAGTCCCGTGGGATCCACCCACCAAGCCCAACAGCTGCCCGGTACCAGGCAAAGCGGTGCTGAAGCTTTAGGATGTACGGGTCATTTCGCCTCACCAGTAGGCGTAAGCGAGGAGCGGGGATGGTGGGTTCTTCCAGTTTCACGAAGCCGCACGGAAGAGGATCGGCTTAAGCTACGGGGACATGATCCAGATCTGACTACGCTTGCCCTCCTGCGTTCTGTGTGAGCGGCTGTTAAGATGACGGCACGAAGCCGTCGAAGCTAGCGTCGATTTGTTGGCCGCGAGGCCTATTCAATTGGCTGTCATCCGAAGGGCGAGGGTGATGAAGTGAGTATCAAAATGAAGAGGATCCCGGCAACGATTTCTGGCTGGATCATTGGATCCTTGGCGGGTGCCGGCATCATGGCTCTGCTCGGTGGCACGGGCGATAAATACTACTGGCCGAGTGTCCTCTCTCTTTCGTTTTTCACGCTGACGATGCTCGTCTGCCTATGGATCCGAGATGAAAAACCAGAACGGCGGCGCGGACTTTGGATACTGGCACTGGTCGTCTTTGCTCCCTCGCTGATCCTCTTGTTCGCATTCGGGCCGGTGCCGGCGCTAGGAACATTGGTTGGATCCCTTACGGCAGCACTTATTATCACTTGGCGTTACCTCACGGGTAATAAAGCAGTGCCCACGCGTGGCGGCTAAAAGGACCAAACAAGTGTGACGTCAAGCTCAGATGTGGTCTAATCGGGGCGCAACGGCACTGCACCCTCAGCTAGTCGTCGCTGGCTGAGGCGAATATGGCCGGTCGGGGCTTTCTGAAACAAGTTCGAGGGTACGGTGATCGACCGGCATACGGGCGGCACGTGTGTTCAGAAGAATGCCGTGAATGGGCGGCCTATCGTGTCACTGATTGCTGCTGTAGGCTGCGACCATGTCAGAGCCGGAAGGTAAGCGTCTTCAGCCGAGAATGACGCGTGGCAGTTGGCGTTTCTCCGTCTGGTCATCGGGCCTGTTGGTTCTTTGTTTCTCCGTCCTAGCAATCCGGGGCTTCACTGCAGTTGATAGGGACATCGCGGCACTATGGATCTACTCCGCAGCCGTCCTGGTTAATGCGGTCTATTTCCTTTACCTTCTCCGAGTCCGCCGGAACGATGCCACTTTCTGGGATCATGAGGAAAGTCGGAGGACAGAGTGGGACCGTCGTGGCAGGAAACTCTGAATCAGCAGGCATTCCCAGCTGAAAGTGGGTAAACGGTCCACTGAAGGATCCTTCAGCGGTTGACCATTTCGCCGAGAAGGAGACCGGCCTGATAAGCCTCCCGCTCCAAGACCCCAGGTTAGTGGCCGCTCTGCATGCAAACACCTGCTCGTAGGCGTCCCGCCACACCTATTGACGTCGCCAATAAGCTCAGGTCATGAGAACCAGAAGCTGGAAGCGTCCGACCAAGGGCGGCGCCGTGATTATGGGTCTTGTCGCCGTAATGTGGTTGGCGAACAACCTATACGCCGTGCTGGCGGAAGGTGCCAAAACAACGGTCTGGTACTGGGTTGTTCAATTCATGAACCTTGCTTTGTTGTGCTTCAGTTTCTGGTGGTATCACCGGGCCGCGAAGAATTCACACCCCAGCCGTACCGAATAACACGCAGCTTGCGCGCGCGACATATTCTGTTCGCATGTCCGTCCTCAGGGAAGTTATCGCGGCTGTAGTTCAGGGCGTTCTCGAAGCCGTGGGTGATCTCTTCTTGCACCGTAACGCAGGCGATCATCAGGACGAGGAATGATGTGAATCAGCTTTCGGTAGTGCTTCGCCCCTATAGGGATGGGCAAACGGGCCCTAGGAACGTTTGCCATCCCGTCTTTTTCGGCGGACAAATAGGAGACCGCCACCGACGAGGACGATGACTACTGTGCTGATTGCGATTCCCGCCCAAAATCCCAACACACTCTGAATGAAAAAGAAGAGTGAGGGACCGATAACGATGAGTGCGAGGAGGCCAGGTGCTAGGTTCTGGGACTCTGCGCCCAAAGGGCCACTTCCTGACTCATCCCCCGGCTTTGAACTGCGTCCTGCGATTCCTCGAGTTGGATCGGGCTTCATAGCGTTCAGGGTAGTCACTGTGCGCGTAAGAGGATAGGCGCTCAGTACTTCTTCGGTCTAAAGCCCCTCGTCGACCCGGCAGCAGGGCCAAGGTTTTAACGCGCTTTGAAGGATCCCTCAGCGGGCACCACTCGAGAGCTAGATGCTGCGGAAGGCTCCGTCACCGTCGCTGAGGGACAGCGAAAGGAATCGCTGGACAGCGGAGGGGTCGGCTTGAACGTGGTCCTGTGATGGCCACACCGCCGGTTTAGCTCGCTGGCAGCCGGGCGACAAGGGGCCAGATTACGCCGAGGCTCTCACCCCAGTGCCCGGGACGGCTCACCAGGACTTTCCCGCTACCGTCCCCTGCCAGGCGAAGCGTGAACGTGCTGCCCTTCGTCGGCACCGGGAAGAAACTGATCCCGCGGACCCCGAACCGGATGCTAACGTCCGGCGCTCCGTCCACTGACATCTTCAGGGCCATAGCGCCGATCAGGGAGGCTGACCTAACGGTACCGGTGACCTCTTGCCAGGGAACTACCCCGAGCCGGGAAACCCACCTGAACCGGCGGATCGCGAACACAGTCAGCAATGTCCAGCCAGCAAGCGGGATCGCCAGCCAGAAGCCGACGATGACCGGCAAGAATGACCAGCACGATGACAGCGGTCCGGGCCTTCCGCGCCACACGGCGGCGAAGGTTGTCGACGCCCTGTGCCGGGGTCTCCCCAAAGGGCGTGCCGCTGACGGGCAACTCGAGGCCGGGCGCGACAAGAACGGTGCTCACATTCCCCCTGTATAGTGCACCACACGGCGCAGCTATCGCGAGTATAGACCGTGACTTCCCGGCGCGAGCATGGACCCGTTCGCCACACTGGAAATATCTGAGCGACTGATGTTTCTATTCTTTCGGCCGGTCGTTCGGGAACCGTTCCGGGTGCTTCGGGTCTCTGCCCCGCTCCCGCCAGTATTCGTCGCGCTGCCAGAGCGAAAACCGGATTGACACGAATCCGAGGACCACGACCAGGAAGGCCATAAGTGCCAGTTTGGCGATCAGTAGCGGCAACGGAGGATTCGGGATGAAGGTGAGGACCAGTGCAACGGCCAGCGCAGGCAATGAGAAATAATTCAGCCTGCCGAGCCGACGCATGGCGGCCTGTTTCGCGGCGGAAAGGGGTTGTTCCTCCCCCATCGGTCCCGTCGGAGTTGCTGCCATGGCTGAACTGAACCACCACCCAAGCCTCCGAGCAAGGGGCTTGACCGGATCTTGCTTCCGGAGCCTATGAAGATGCCGGCCCGACAGCTTCCAGGATCTTCTCGACCGTCGCAGGGCTCGCGGCGATCTCAATGACTCCCCCGTCGGAGTCCAAGGTGATGACCTCGAAGTCGAACGGCACTGCCTGCTTCTTATCGTTGCGGTCGGCTGTCCGTGGCGGCAGTCCGGTGGTCCGGAGGCCGGTGAGAGCCCTGCTGCGGCCGCTGGGAATGAGTTCGTCGTAGACGGCCGGCTGGAAGTCGATCCGGCCTGGCGAGGGCATGGCCACACCCATCTGCCAGACGCCGCTCAAGGAACCCGGCAAGACGTTCGGGTATCGCAGGAACATCAGCGACTGGCCATGCTCTTCGAGCCTTGCCGCGGTTCTACGGAAGCGCTTCTGTGCGAAGTAGGTGCCTCCGGCCAAAATAAGCGCGTAGAACAGCCCACTGAACAGGGCGCTGATGAACTTCTCTCCAAAGATCAAGCCGCCACCCGTGTAGAAGGCAAAAGCGACAACAGCGATGACTGCCACCCGCAGTCTTGGAGGCAGATCACGCCACCACTTCCTCATGGCGAGAGTCTAGGGGTACCCCCGGGCTTACGCTAAGCCTCCTCGGCGTCCGACCCCGGATCCTCCAGCTCGCCTGCGGCGATCCGTTCGGCCGTGCGCCGGTACGCCTCGGCGATGTAGTCCTCAAGGTCCTGCCGCCCTATGCGCTACATGCCGCGGTCCACCAACCTGAAGAGCGCGCAGGTCACCGGCTTTGATCAGCGCATGGACCTGGTTCGGCTTCACGTTCAGCTCTTCGGCGACCTGGGGGGCGTCAGGAAACGGGGCGCTCTGGGTTCGTCAGTCACCCGGCCATCCTATGTGTGGCAGTCCCACCCCCGGCCAACTCACTCGGGCCGGCGCCAAGGTCGCAGCACCGGAGCCCTGAGTTTGGTCTAAAAGGTGGACACGGCAAGACGAAAACGTGACCTTGGCTGGATCTACTTCCGGATAACCAAGTTCTTCCTCTTCAGCGGTGCCGGCTGGATCCTGATCAGCATCTTTGATCTCCCGTGGCCGCCTTCACGGTGGAAGTAGGCACTTCGACCCATCAAGGCAGCCGACCTGCATCCCCAAGCTTTGATCAAGATCATTGCCAGACAGCTTTCCCCCCAAATAGCGTCGGATTTTGGGGCGGAGCCCGAACAAGGGGGGATGGGCGGGCTGGACGACTTGCTGGCTGAGTCCGAGGATCGCTGGGCCAAGGCGGAACGTCGCGCTCAGGGAGTCGCCGACAAGGGGCTCAGCAAAGCCCTTACGACCTATTTCAGCTTGTACTTTCCGGCCGCTGTCGTGCTGCTGTTCATTGTCGGGGCTGCGCTCGGAATGCTGCTGTTCCAAGGCGAGTGGGCCAACACCCAGACGTATCTTTTCGCTGGGACTATGCTGGGCGGGATTGGCGCCATTGCCTCGGGCATAACTTACAAAGCGAAAGTCATTTTTTCCGCAGTAGAAATGGGCAGGATGAATGTCACGATGTCCCTCAACGCCGATGAGCAGAAGGAGATTCGACGCCAAATCCTGGGACAAGTGACGCTCAGACCGGAACACGTTGCCGTGAAACGTGCGGCAGCAGTGCAACTAAGGAAAGCGCTGGCAACGCAGCTCATTGTGCTCGCCCCCATACTTGAATTCCAGTTCCTGGTGCAGGTGCTGAACACCGGGAATCCCATCGGGTGGCTGTCTGCGATCGTCGGTATCGCGTTTACAGTCTCCTTGATCGTTCCGGTTCGTCAATTCCTGGCGCTCGGACGGTTCCTCAATCAGACGGCCTAACCGCGGCATTTACCAACTGTGCTGACCCTAACTGCCATTTCCCGCTTTGTGCACCGGCAGCGGAGGTCGACGCCAGTCAGTAACATCTGGACCGCGTTGGATGAGGAGGTCCTCCAGTGCCGGCCAGCCATGCGTCGAAGCAAAGGCAGGGCGGAGCCGGGGAGTCATTCGATAAGGGCAAGGCCAGCTACGGCCAAGATGAGTAGCACGACGAACGCGATCAATTCCGGGTAGAGAAGGCAGAACGCAACCACGCGGCCCAGCAGCGAACTTCGGTTGTCCTCGTCATCTTCGTGGCGCAACCCGGCCCTCCTAATCTCACGCATCCGGGGAGAACAGCGCGGTAACTTTGAGCCGCGCCAAGATGGGAGGGATGGCCGTCAGCCGGTGGCTACTAGCCGACTGTTGCTTGATCCAATGCACGGAGCAGTCCATCACGGTCCGGGACATCGAAGAAGGCCACGCCTTGCCCGAGGCTGAAGAAGTCCATCCCTGTGTTTTGGTACATTCCCATCCCGAAGGTCACGACCATGCCCTGCGACCCGAAGGTCACGCTGACATGCCGCCCGTCTTTGGACCGATCGACCTTGGTGGGCATGCCGTTGACGGGTGAATCGGAAACGGATTTGTCTCCTACATAGACAATTGCCCGGCGATCTGTGAGGCCGTACACGGTGCGCAACTTCCGCCGCTTCTTGTAAATGAACCTCCCAAAGATGAAGTAGAGGCCCACCAGGACGAACGGGATTCCCCAAAGCGCAAAGAACGGCTGCTGTTTCGCCGTGGTGGCGGCCATGAACTCCCAAAAGATCGCGAAACCACCCCAGAGGAGGCTGAACGGAACTAGAAAGGCGTCCGCGCCGGTGAAGTGAACCCGCGGATCAGGACTACCAACCCATAATAGGTGTTCGCCTTGGCGGAGGAGCGGCAAGATACGGCTTCGCGGGTCATCCATGCCGGAAGTCTTGCACAGCAACCCCGCCCTGAACAGGGCGAACTCCGCACATGCTCCGCATCTACTTGGCCCTCAGCTCGATGCGGCGGAAGGTGCCGCACCCTCGGCGGGTTCTCGGACGTCCACCGGGTCAGCAGCAGACCCCAGGCCGGGAGCCCGAGTAGCCAGCCGCCGGCCCAGAAACCCATATTCAGCAGTGCCAGGACGACGAGCAGGGCGCCGGGCAGCAGGAACGCCACGGCCTGTCTCAGCGACAGCTTTCCTGCCGGACCAAAAATGCACGCCCCGATCAGCAGGTAGGCGGCCACGTAGCCGGGCAGCAGCTGGAGCGAGGGCACCTGGGACAGGCCGAATAGCAGCAGGGCCATCGAGACGACCATGACGCACACCGCCGCGAACGTCCACTGAGGTCGGGTGGCGGCCGTGTGTGTCACGGCAGGGAGGCAAGAACGTCGTGTGGCCACTCTTTGGTGAGCACGTCGTTCAGTTCCTGATCTGAGCTGGAGACGCAGTAAGGGGTGTGATCCGGGTTCAGTACGGCCAGGCTCACCGGCACCTTGTAGATGCCCCAGGGCTGGATCTTGTTCGCGAGGTAGCCCGTCAGCTTGAGGTCGCTGTATTCGGGCGCATTCCAAACCCTGCAGGCGTGTTGGAGGTCATCGGGGTGAATCGCGATCCAGACTCCGAAGCGGAGCTCGTGTCCGCCCTCTAGCCTGACCGGGAGCAGCGCTCGGACAAATGGACTGATGTAGGGGATCTGCATCAGCGTCGCTATGTTGGGATCCGGGTCGCTCAGCCAGCTGTCCTCGGCCTTGTGCTGGTCAGGGCTGTTCAAGACAGGGTCTGGAAGCCGGAAGCGGACGTCCCGGTCATGGGCAGACGTCGTCCGCCCGCATATACCGCACGTGTGGTTGTCACCATTCATTTATTCCCCCAAGTCGATTGCATTCACAGTGAGTCTAGTTCTGCGGGAAAGAGGGCCTTCCGGACGGCATAGAAGTTATCAGGCGAATCAATCCCTCACCGAGGAGGATTCGGGCGTCCGATAGAGGATCCCTTACCGGAGGTAACCAGGTGCAGGGGAATCTCTTGCGAGACTCTGGGGCGGACAAAACCGCCCGACGCCGTAAGCCCAATTCCAGATGGCCGGCGAGATAGCATCTCCGCGCTGCGGAAGTTAGCCTCGGCGATTCTCCAGAACCCACTGGTCAAATGCCTCTGTACGGGCCAGGACACTCCAAGGCATCCGAACACCGGTAGGCAGCCCGTAGCGCCGTCTAATCACTATAAGAGCCTTGTGCAGGGAGCGGATTGTGAAGAAGGTCAGCGGTAGTACGGCCAGAAGAACGAGACCGTAGGATGCGTAGGCCAGCGGAAATGCGCGCGCCACCGTTGCGAGCACACCCAAGCCTGCGAGAGTCAACATGGTCCATCCCGTCAACGCCGCGAGGACTCGGAAGTCGTACGCGGAACCGGCCGCTTCCTCACCCATCCGCGGCTTCCATGTTGTGATGTAGTCCCGGCGTTTCTTAGTAGGCAACGCATGGCTCCTTTCCAACAGGCTCGACACTTCTCTCCCGGCATGCTTGATCAACCCAAAGAGATCGAGTCCGAATCCGTCGGAGGTTCACTGACATTGATAAATAGATTTGTCCAAGTCCGTTAGCAGCGTTTGGGTCACTGGTGGATGCCTTTTCCCTTGGCTATCGAATGCGGGGAAGCGAGCGAGGGATAGTTCCCCCTCGGGGAAATGCCTTTTTCAGCCAAGTAGTTGTCGAAGACCTCAGGATCACGCATGGCATAGCGGAGGACGCGCCGCTGATGGAGCTGCGGCGGTCTGCCGAGGTACTCCCAAGCCTGCCGGCCGGCCCGCTTCCGGCGGATCGAAAACGTTCCGAAGGCTAGGACAGTTACCGAGAACAACACGATGAGCGACACCATGATCACGATGCTGAACCAAACCGGTATCGTCCGCGAGATCATGGCCGCAACTGGGACCACCAGCAAGACAGCCCAGGCTACGAAGAAGAGGCGGATGAATTGATATGCGCTCTTAAGCGTTTGGGTAGCTTCTTGGCCAATCCGGGGCTCCCAGTCTTCGGTTAACACCTCGCCCCCAAGGTTCGTCAGCATGTCGATGTCAGTTAACCCGAGGCGGGAGAGTATGTCGATACCATAGGTGCCCGCGCCTCGGTTCACCCCAGGTGCCCAACCGACGATTTGCGGTTTCAGCCGTCGCGTTTTCGTGGACTTGGAGTAGCCAGTCGAATTCGAATCGGGTAACCCCTGAACTTGCCCTCTCTATGGGCAACGACGGACTCCACCGCCGGCCGCCCGAAAGCCGGTCCTCTATCGGGACAACCAGGGGCTGACCTGCGGCTTTGTGAAGCCGCAGGTCAGGGTGTCCCGTATACCCCGCCCGCAAAACTGCCCGGTGAAGGTGCCCTATACGCTACACACAAAGTTGCCTCGAAACCCTTGAGTTTTGCGACACCGCACAAAGGCTAAGGCCGCCGGAACCTATGAGGCCGGGCGCCAGGGCCCCGCACGCAAATCACGGCCGCGAGCACACGAACATGACGGTCCGGATGCGCCGCTCGGCGAGGTTGGCCACCTGGTTTGCTGTCATCTGCGCGAAGCTGTCGCCAAGGAACGTCGCGAAGGTCACCGGTGGTGGCCCTTCCCGCTGGATTTTGGCACGCATGTGCTGGAACCAGGAAAGGCTTTCGTCCGAGGAGTCGACCTCAGAGATGACTTCGAAACCTGCCGCAGGAAGGAGCCGGCGCATGTCCTCCAGGGTCGCGGGAAAGCTCGTTGAGGGGTCGGCGGCCCATGGCACCGGGTAGTGAACCTCGCCGCCTTCACCCTGCAGCACGTCGTAAACCACGAACCTGCCGCCGGGCCGCAGAACCCGGAAGGCCTCGGCATACAGCGCGTGCTTGTCCGGGATGTTCATCGCCACGTGCACGGTCATCGCGGCATCCATTGATTCGTCCGGAAGGCCGGTGGCTGTGGCGTCCCCAACGTGGAAGCGGGTGCGGCCGGACAATCCTGTCCACTCCGAAAGCGCCGTCGCTACCTCGCAGAATTCCGGTGTCAGGTCCACCCCTGTCACCGTGCACCCCGTCACCTCGGCGAGCGTCCGGGCAGGGCCGCCCAATCCGCTGCCGAGATCGAGCACGTGGGAGTCCGCAGTGAGAGCGAGTGCTTCGATGATTTCCAGCGTGGCCCTGCGTCCACGGATGTGGAATTCGTCGACGGCAGCGAGGTCGGCCGGCCGCAGCTTTGTACGGTCTACGCCGGCCGCATCCAGGGCAGAACTGATGGCCGCCAAAAGCGGGCCGGGGCCGGTGTAAAAGGCCGAAACCTCATTCATGGCGCCATCCTCACACCGGCTGGCCTCAAGGGTCAACGCGAAGCCCTTGCCAGGTGGGGCGCGGACCAGGAGTGGAGCACGACGACGACAAGGTTCCGTCACTGCCTCAGCGGACGATGAAGACGGCGATCCTCACAGCAACCGGGTACCGCTCGCCGGTACCGACGGCAACCACGTGGTTGAGCCACGACCATTCCTCGGACGCCGTGGAGAACCGGAGTGAACACCGGAAGTAGATGGCGGCCGGATCCACCGCTTCGCCCCGGTTGAGCCTGGCGATGTCCGCCGCCGAGCCATGCCGCAAGGCACTGTTGTGCACGTGGATCAAGGCCCCGTCACCGGTTTCGAGCATGTAGCGGGCGTCGAGCTCGGTCAGTTCCGGGCTGTGCAGGAGCTGGAAGTCGGCACCGCCGGGCAGCACTGTGCCGTTGAGCGAGGGCCCGGTTACGGTACCCCCGGTGATCGGCACAATCCTGCGGTGGCCGGTGGGGGCCGGCCCTGCGTCGATGGGCGCCTGCACGTTGACGCTGAGCTCGGCGAGGAACTCCAGGCGCGGCGGTACAGGCGTGCTCACAGCAGGCCAACCGTCAGGCGGCTGGGGTGGGAGGAGCCGACGTGGATGTGCTGGTTGGCGGTTACGGCAACTCCCGATTCGTACGCGAGCTTGCCGGTATTAAGGTTCCGGTCCCAGCGCGGGTGGCAGCTGGAGGTGACCTGGACCCGGAGCCGCTCCCCCGGGGCAAAAGTCAGGGCTGTCTCCCAGAGGCTGATGGTGTATTCGTAGATCCGGCCAGGCTCGATGGGAGCCGGCAGGCGCCCCTCCGAGAAGAGCCCGGTTCCGGCATAGGCGTCCCGCCAGGACGCGCGGACGATTCCGTCGGCGATTCCCAGGGAGACCCCGTCTGCCGAAACCTTGCAGAGCCGGACAACCCAGTCAGTGTCCACGGCGCTGGATGATGCGAAAAGTGTGGCGGTCACGGCGCCAAATATAGTGGTTTGTTCCTCGAACGGGCGGGAGGTGAAGACCGCCACGTCAGCGCGCGCCTCAACCGCGTCCTGCCGCGCCGGACCAGCCGGAAATGCGCCGGCCAGCATGGTGGCCCCTCCCGTGGTGGGCACCGGATCCAGGGGGTCGTAGGCGTAGTGGATGGCACCATCCTCCGGGGCCTCGCCAAGCAGCTCCCCGGCGGCGGAAAGGAACCACGACCTCTGCCCGGAGGGAACCGGCAGTTCGTCAAAGCCGCGCCAGCGGTTCTCGCCCAGGAAATACACCAGCACCGGGGGGACCGCAGCGATGCCCGCTGCGTCCTCCTTGAGGACCGCGTCGAACCAGGACGTGTGGAGGGACGAGAGGTCGCCAAGCCCATCGACGATGCCGGAGGACGCGGCCGCGCCGAAGTGGATGTCCGGGTACGCGCCCGTGAGGTTGGTGTGTGTCCAGGGGCCTAGGATGAGGCGGGTTTCCATACCGGGGAAGGTCTTGCTGAGGGCCGCCTGGCGGCGGTACTGGTCCAGCGTGTTGGGCGCGAAGATATCGAACCAGCCGCCGATGTGCAGCGTTGGCAGCGGCACCGCCACATCGGAAGCGGCATCCCACAACCGGCAGAAGTCACTCCCCGGCCCCTCCCCCGCGGACGGCGCCACCTCGTTGCGCACGAAGGTGCCGAGTCTGGGTTCCAGGTCCCGCAGCGGCAGGACGCCGTAGCAGGAGCCGTCGGCAAATCCAGCGTCCAGGGCAAGCCATTCCTGGAACTCCTTCGCGCGCCGCTCGGGATCGTCAGCATGCTCACGCATCAGTTCATTGAGCGAAATCGAGGCGTGGCCCCAGGCGAGGCGGCTGCCGAGCTCGTGGGCGCCACCCCTGTACAGGGCGCCGTTGTTGGCGTTGCCGCCCGCCGAGACCCCCGGGGCCAGCGCCTTTAGCCCGGCCGGGGCGTACCGGGCGGCACGCCACTGGGTTTCCGCAAAGTAGGACCGGCCCCACATGCCCACCCTGCCGTTGGACCACGGAAGGCGCGCGGCCCACTCCACTGTTGCGGCGCCGTCGGACGCTTCATTGACCGAAGGCTCAAACCTGCCGTCCGAGCCGAACCTGCCGCGGCAGTCCTGCATCACCACCACGTACCCGGCCGCCGCAACGGTCACAGGATTGAAGTACGCCGAGTTGACCGCCAGGTCCCGCCCATACGGAGTGCGCGTGAGCAGCACCGGGAAGGTGCTGCCCGGTGCGTCCGGCCGGTAAACGGTGGACCGGAGGATGGTTCCGTCGGTCATGGTTGCTTCAATATCGCCGTCGACGACGACCGGGTAGCGCACGTGCGTGCCTTTCGTTTGCGTCGGGGTGCCTAGGCCGTGGCAGCAGGCTGCCTGCCGAGGTCTTCGGTGCGGGTGCGGTACGTTTCCTTGACCCACACGGCTGTCACCAGGGCGGAGATGAGGCAGCATGCGGCGGTAAAGATGGCCACCGGAAGCCAGCCGACCGGGCCGGGCTGGACGATTCCCGCGGCAATGGCGGGTGCGAAGCCGGTGACGACGAGCCCCAGCTGGGAGGCAGTGGCAGCCCCCGTGTACCGGATCCTGGTTTCAAACATTTCCGCTGTCATGGACGGCCCCAGCGGGTTGACCATGCCGTAGCCCACCGTCATGAAGAGGATGGCGGTGGCAAAGATCAGCGGGACCGATCCGATGCTGATTGACCAGAAGAAAGCGAAGGCCGCCGCAGCACAGATGATGTTGCCCGTGATGAACACCGGTTTCCGTCCGATCCGGTCCGCGAGGATACCGGCGTACGGTTGGACGATGATGCCTAGGGCCGCGGTGACGATGGTGACCGTGAGCATGATGGCCGCGGGAACCCCGAGCTTGCCGGCGTAGGCGAGGCCAAAAGCCGCAAACACCGAGGAGACGACGCTCCACAAGCCGAACAGGATCACCTTGAGGATGGTGGCCCAGTGGTCGCGCAGGACCACCTTGATGGGCAGTTCGTGCTTGCGGTCCTCCTCCTTGGCGGCCTCGAACACTTCCGATTCCGGAAGGCGGAGACGGATGTACAGGCCCACCGCGACAACCAGGATGCTGGCAAGGAACGGCAGGCGCCATCCCCACGCGAGCAGGTCGTCCTGCGGCAGGAGTGACACGGCCAGGAAGGCGAGGGACGCGAGCATGATGCCTGCCACGGCGCCGGTATTGACCCAGCTGGCATAGAAGGCGCGCTTGTTGTTGGGGGCATGCTCCATGGTCATGGTCACTGCGCCAACGGATTCGCCGGCGGCCGACGCCCCCTGCACGGCCCTGAGGAAGACAAGCAGGACTGGCGCGGCGGCTCCGATGGCCGACGCCGGCGGCAGGCAGCCGATCAGGAACGTCGCGATGCCCATCAGGACGAGCGTCAGGACCAGCATCTGCCGCCTGCCAACGCGGTCACCAAAGTGTCCGATCACGCCTGCGGCGACGGGCCGCACAACATATCCGATACCGATCGTGGCCATGGAAAGCACCATGCCCAGTGACGGGTCGATGCCCGGAAAGAAGATCTTGTTGAAAATCAGGGCTGAGGCTGATCCGTAGATGAAGAAGTCGTAGTACTCAAGGGTGCTTCCGATGAAGCTGGCCATGGCGGCGCGGCGGGCGTTGGCGCCGCCTGCCTGCGCCGGTGCGGAAACTGGTGTGGCACTCGGGGACAACGGCGTCACCGGGCCGATGGGACCTGCGGTCATTGCGGATCTCCTGGAAAGTGATGATTCAGCAGGCGCCTGCTGGGGACTGTGCGTGCCGGCGCGGGATGTGGGCCGGATCACTGGACTAGATATTATGCGTATATTCATACGAGCGTCAACAAGACTGCAGAATATTATGAGCCGCTATTGCCGCACCTGAGAAGATGGACCGTGACCTCAGAGCCCTACCCTTCCCCCGGTGGCCTTGCCCATGCCCGGATTGCCGCCGAACAGGTTAATTTCCCGCGCCCGTTGAAGGGCTCGGCGTCCCAGCATCTGGTGGTCACGATGCTGGCGGACTACTGGCGGGGCTCCGCTGCGTGGCTGCCATCCCGCCTGATCGTGTCGCTGGCTGGATCCCTCGGCCTCAGCCCTTCTGCGGCGTCAACCGCGCTGAGCCGCCTGGCCGGGCGCGACGTTCTGGAGCAGTCCAATGCCGGGCGCACATCCCGCTACCGGTTCACGCCGGAAGCGAAGGCGCGCCTGGACATAGGTGTGGGCCAAATCGGCGGCTTCGGCTCCGAGGACCGCCCCTGGGATGGCATGTGGACCGTGGTTGCCTTCACCGTTCCCGAGAGCTCGCGGGAAATGCGCGAACTGCTGCGCAGCCGGTTGAAGTGGCTTGGTTTCGCTCCCTTGTATGGCGCCGTATGGGTATCAGCCTGGGACACGGCAGACGAACTGGACGATTCGTGCCGGCATCTCGGCGTGGAAAACTACGCGATCTTCCGCACGCCCGAGGCAGGGTTGCGCGGCCGTCCGCTGATTGAGGCATGGGATTTGGCGGACGTGCGGCGGCAGTACGCCCCATTTATCGACACCTACAGCCAGAAGGCCAGGGCCCTGGACCGGCAACAGCCCAGCGGCGAAGAGGCCTTCAGGCTGCGGACCGAGGTCATTGACGCGTGGCGGGCGTTCCCCTGGGAGGATCCCGGGCTGCCGCCGGAACTCCTCCCCCGTGACTTTCCGCTGTTCGAGGCGCGGCGGATCTTTGTCGCACTGTACAACTCGCTGGCGGACGCTGCCGCCGCGTATGTGGAGGAGACCGCCGTCCGGCTCGCGCCTGATCTCGCCGGCGAAATCCAGGCGTTCCGGGTCAAGGCTTAGGACGCCAGGCCCGGAGCCCCTGACCCGCCGCGGACCGACCGGCACTACCAGTCGTGGACGGTGCCGTCGACGAGGCGGTTGTAGGGCAGGTAGGCCTGCTGGTAGGGGTAGGCTGCGGCGGCTTCTTCGTTGAATTCGACGCCGATGCCGGGCTTGTCGCCCGGGTGCAGGTAGCCGTCCACGAAGGTCATGGACTGCTCGAAGACCTCGTTGGTCTTGGCCGAGTGCTGCATGTACTCCTGGATCCCGTAGTTATGGATCGCCAGGCCCACGTGCAGCTGCGCCGCGAACCCCACCGGGGAAATGTCCGTGGGCCCGTGGAAGCCGGACTTGATCTGGTACTGCGCCGCGAAATCCATCACCTTCTTCAACGGGGAAATCCCGCCGAAGTGCGTGGACGCGGCCCGGACGTAGTCGATCAGCTGTTCCTTGATCAGCGTCTGGTAATCCCACACCGTATTGAAGATCTCCCCGATCGCCAGCGGCGTGGTGGTGTGCTGCCGCACCAGGCGCAACCCTTCCTGGTTCTCCGCCGGGGTGCAGTCCTCCAGCCAGAACAGGTCATACGGTTCCAGCGCCTTGCCCAGCTTCGCCGCCTGGATCGGCGTCATCCGGTGGTGCCCGTCATGCAGCAGCGGGATCTCCGGGCCGAACTCGTTCCGGACCGCCTCGAAGACCGTGGGCAGGTGCCGCAGGTAGGCGCGGGTGTCCCAGTCCTCTTCCTGCGGGAACGCACCGCGGCCGGCGGGTTCGTAGTCGTACCGCTCCCCCGAGGCCTGCGCCTGGGCAGCCACCCCGTACACGGCCTTGATGCCCGGGATCGCGGTCTGGATCCGGATCGACTTGTACCCCAGTTCCAGGTGCTCCCGCACGGAGTCGAACAACGACTCAATGTCCGAACCCGACGCGTGGCCGTACGCCCGCAGGCCGTTCCGGGATGCACCGCCGAGGAGCTGGTAGACCGGCATCCCGGCCACCTTGCCCTTGATGTCCCACAACGCCATGTCCACCGCGGCGATGGCCGCCATCGTCACCGGGCCGCGCCGCCAGTACGAGGACCGGTACAGGAACTGCCACGTATCCTCAATCCGGTGCGGATCCTTGCCGATCAACAGCTGCGCCACGTGCTCCTTCAGGTACGCGGCAACAGCCAGTTCACGGCCGTTCAGCGTCGCATCACCAATGCCGGTCACCCCGTCCTCGGTCGTGATCCGGAGAGTCACAAAATTCCGGGAAGGGCTGGTAACAAACACATCGGCGGCAATGATTTTCACGGCTGGCTTTCGGGTCGGGATTTTTCAGGGTCTGGAATGTCAAGGGCTGGAGTCAGCGCACGGTGCTGCCCCGGGCGGCATCAAGCAGGGCAAGCTCCCCGCGACGGGGCAGGCCTTCCCAGTCGCCACGCGTGCTGACGGCGAAGGCGCCTGCCAGGACGCCCCGGTGCAGGCGTCCGGCGATATCGGCGCCGTCGAGCAGTGCCGAGAGGTATCCGGCAGTGAACGCATCCCCCGCCCCGACGGTGTCCACACAGGTGACGGCAAGGGCCGGTGCCTCCAGGGTTCCTTCGGCCGTATAGACGGCGGCGCCAGCGGCGCCGCGCTTCACCACCACTTCCCTGACGCCGACGTCCAGCAGCCGCTCGGCGGCGGAAGCTTCGTCCCTGGCCGCCCCGGACCCCCCGTGCGCCGGGGCAATCAGGTCGAGCTCGTCGTCGGACGCGATGACGATGGTGGCGTGCCGCGCCAGGGGGCCGAGCACCGCCGTCGCCTGGTCCCTGGACCAGAGCTTGCTCCGGTAGTTCACGTCGAGGCTGACCACTGCACCATCACCGGCCGCCCGTTCCGCGGCGTATTCCACGGCGTCCCGGGCTTCCGGGCTGAGCGCCGCGGTGATGCCGGTCAGGTGCAGGATTCGGGTGCCGCCATCCAGCGCGGCGGACACCTGCGCACGGGAGATGGTGGCGCCCGCGGACCCTGCGCGGTAGTAGAAGGCCCGGCTGAGGTCTGCGGTGCGCTGCTCCAGGAACATCACGCCCGTGCTCCGCTCCGGGTGGACGCTGTGGTGCAGCTGGACGCCCTCGCCCCGGAGCTGCTGAAGGATGAACTCGCCGTGCGGGTCCGCTCCCACGGCGCCGGCCCAGGCGGCCGTGTGGCCAAGGCGGGCAACACCGATGGCGACGTTCGATTCTGCCCCGGCCACCTGCATGTTCAGGGACCCGCCGGAGGCCAGCGGGCCGGTGGACCGCAGCGAGACCATGGACTCGCCGAAGGTCAGCAGGTCCACGCTCACGACTGGGTCCCGCTACGTGCTGCGAAGTCGGCGGCGAGGCCGAGAAAGCTGCGGGCACGGTCCCGCATTTCGGTCAGGTCGCCGCCCGAAGCGGCCTTGCCGAACAGGGGTCCGCCCAGTCCGACGGCGATGGCGCCCGCTTCCCAGTAACCGGTGGCTTCGCCCAGCCCCACACCGCCCACGGCGATGAAGGGGATGTCCGGGAAGGGATCGCGGACGGCCTTCAGGTAGCCTGGGCCGCCGATGGACGCCGGGAACAGTTTGATGGCGGTGGCGCCGCGTTCCATTGCCTCGTAGGCCTCGCTGGGGGTCAGGGCCCCGGCCAGGACCGGAATTCCGGCGGCAGCTGCCTCACTGATCGAGGGGGCCAGGGAGGGAGTAACGATGAACTGGCCACCGGCTGCGGTGACACGTTCGACGTCGGCCTCGCTGAGGACGGTGCCGGCGCCCACCAGGCAGCCGGCCGGGGCAGCAGCGCGGACTTCCCGGATGGCCTCCAGCGCGTTGGGCGTGGTGAGGGCGATCTCCACGTACTGGAAACCCTCCTCCATCGCCGCCAGCGCGGCCTTGGCGGCAGCACCGCCGTCGTTCCCGCGAACAATGCCGACGAGGCGCGCCTGGCGGATGCCGGCCAGGAGATTGGCGGGGGTAACAGCTTCATTGTGGGGTGTCATGGGGTTCACCATTCTGCGAAGGATCCGTCGGGGTGGCGCCACACCGGGCCTCGCCAGGCGTGGCCGCGCTTGTCCGCTGCCCGCACCACGGCCTCGTCGATTTCGACGCCGAGTCCGGGCCCTGTGAGCCTCTCGATGTGCCCGTTCACGAACTTGAACGGGGTCTTGTCCACCACATAGTCAAGGACTTCGGCGCCCTTGTTGTAGTGGATCCCGATGCTCTGTTCCTGGATGAGGAAGTTGGGCGTGGCGAAGCCCACCTGCAGGCAGGCCGCGAGCGCCAGGGGGCCCAGCGGGCAGTGCGGCGCCAGCTGGACTTCGTACACCTCGGCCAACGCGGCGATCTTGCGGACCTCGGTAATCCCGCCCGCGTGCGACAGGTCCGGCTGCGCCACCGCGATGCCCGCCTGCAGTGCGGGCAGGAATTCCTGCCGGCTGTAGAGCCGCTCCCCCGTGGACACCGGGGTGGTAGTGGAGGAGGTGAATTCGCGCAGCAGGTGGGTGTTTTCCGGGACCACCGGCTCCTCGAGGAAGAAGGGCCGGAACGGCTCCAGCAGCGGCGCCACCCGTTTGGCGTTGGCCAGGCTGAAGCGGCCGTGGAAGTCGACGGCGACGTCCCGGTGGTCGCCCAGCACCTGGCGGGCGGCGGCGACGCGGCGGATGACGCCGTCGACTTCGGCCACCGAGGCCACCGGGCTCATCCTGCCGCTGGCGTTCATCTTGACGGCGGTGAGGCCCACCTCCAGCTGGGCGCTGATCTGGTCGGCCACCTCGTTGGGCTCGTCGCCGCCCACCCAGCCGTACATGCGGATCCGGTCGCGGACGTGGCCGCCCAGGAGCTGGTGCACGGGGGTGTTGAAGTGCTTGCCCGCAATATCCCACAGCGCCTGGTCCAGGCCGGAGACGGCGCTGGCCAGGATGGGGCCGCCGCGGTAGAAGGAGCCCTTGGTCATGACCTGCCAGTGGTCCTCGATCCGGAGCGGATCGCTGCCGATGAGCAGCTCCGAGAGTTGCCCGACGGCGGCACGTACCGTTTCGCTGCGGCCCTCGCAGGTGGCCTCGCCCCACCCCACGATGCCACTGTCCGTCTCGATCCGGACAAAGAGCCAGCGGGGTGGAACGAGGAATGTTTCGATCCGGCTGATGACGGTCACGCGGTGGTTCCTAACCCTTGGTGGCGCCGGCGGTCAGGCCGGAGACGATGTACTTCTGCGTGAAGAGCGCAATGATCATGATGGGAATGGTGACAACTGTCGCCGCGGCCATCAGCCCGCCCCAGTCGATGCTGGCGTAGGAGACGAAGTCGAAGATCGCCACCGGCAGGGTCTTCGTCTTGGCGCCGGAGAGCACCAGCGCGAACATGAAGTTGTTCCACGAGAAGATGAACGACAGGATGCCGGCGGTGGCGATGCCGGACACCGCCAGCGGAAGCGTGATCAGCCGGAACGCGCCAATGGGAGTAAGCCCGTCCACCTCGGCTGATTCCTCCAGCTCCAGGGGCAGCGAATCGAAGTAGCTCATCATGATGTAGACGATCAGCGGCAGCGCAACGAACATGTGGCTGAGGATCAGCACCTCGAACTTGCCCACCATGCGCAGGTTGGAGAAGACGTAGTACCAGGGCACCAGGAGGGAAACGCCCGGGATGACGCGGGCCATCAGGACCACCAGCGCGGAACGGTGCATGCTGAACCGGCTCATGGCGTAGGCAGCGGGGACGCCCAGGACGATCGAGAGCGCGGTGGAGACAAAGGCCACCCAGAAGCTGTTGACGATGAACACGAAGTAGTTGTTGCGCTGCAGCACGTTGGCGTAGTTCTCGAAGGTCGGCGAGAAGATGAAGGCCTTGGCGGTGTCGTAGATGTCCACGTTGGTCTTCAGCGAGGCGAGGAGCATCCAGAACAGCGGCGCGAGGAGGAACAGCACCACAACGATCAGGGCCACCACCCGGAAGACCTTGTAGGCGCGGGTGCCCAGCGGCTTGCGGCGGCGCCGGGGTGTGCCGGTGTCCGTGGCTGGCGAGTCTGTCATGACGGTCATTTGCTTGCCGCTTTCTTGCGCATGGTGAGCAGCCACATGGAACCGATGATGATCATGAAGAACAGGATCAGCACCGCCGAGGAGAGCCCGTACTGGTTGTAGTCGAAGCTCAGTCCGTAGGCGTAGACGTTCAGCGTCTCCACTTCGTGGAACGAGCCGCCGCCCTTGCCCTTGGTGGCGTAGAGGATGTCGAAGGTCTTCAGGGCGTCGATGCCGCGCAGCAGGATGGCCACGATCACGGTGGGCATCATGAGCGGCAGGGTGATGTAGAAGAAGCGCTGGAAGGCGTTGGCGCCGTCCACGCGGGCGGCCTCGTCCGGTTCGTCGGACAGCGAGGTCAGGCCGGCCAGCAGGATCAGGACCACCATGGGGGTCCACTGCCAGACGTCCATGAAGATGGTGGTTCCAAGGGCGGTGTCCTGGCCGGACAGCCATGGCTGGGGCGGGATGCCCACCATGCCCAGGAGCTGGTTGACGAAGCCGATGTTGGGATCGAAGATCAACCGCCACATCATGCCGACGGCCACGGGGGTGGCCACCAGCGGCAGCAGGATGGCCACACGGACCCACTTCTCCCCGCGGAAGGGCCGCCACAGGAGCAGGGCCACGCACATTCCGAGCACCACCTCGAAGGCCAGGGCGACCCCGGTGAAGGCGAGGGTGCGTCCCACGGCAGGCCAGAAACGCTCGGTGTCACTGAGGACCGTGAGGTAGTTCTTCAGCCCGATGAATTCCGTGGCGGCCCGGACGGAGCCCTGGGAGTCGGTGAGGCTGAGGTAGAGGGTCCAGGCCAGGGGGAAGATGATCAGGACGCCGACGAAGATCATGGCGGGCGCCGCGAACAGCCACTTGCGGTGCCGGTTGGCCCAGGCGGAAAAGCTCCCCCCGGCACGGGCGGGGCCGCCGGCCCGGCGGGTGCGGGCGCTGCGGGGTGGGTTCATTACAGACATGGTTCACCTAAGGAGTTTTGGGGGGGTGAAGTGGGGCCGCGCCGGGACGGCATTGGGCCGACCCGGCGGGCTGGTGTGGCGCCTGGCGTCCTACTTCTTTTCGCTGTCCAGGAAGGTCTGGAATGCGGTCTGGGCGTCGTTCGCCGCGGCGGCGGAGTCCGCGCCGGTGATGGTGGCAACGATCGGGGCTCCCACGATTTCGCGGGCCTTGCCTACCGTGACGACCTCGGGCCGGTCATGGCCCACGCCGTTCTTGGCGCTCGCGGAGATCGCGTCAGCCAGGTCCTTGGGGTAGGTGGAGGTTCCGTCGGGGTTGGACCAGACCGATGCGCGGGGGCCGGGGACGCCGGCTTTCTGGGCTTCGAGCGTCCGTTCCTTGCTGGTGGCCCACTGGATGAACTTCCAGGCGTTCTCCTGGTTGCTGGAGTTCTGGTTCACGCCGAGGGCCCAGGACGGGATGTTGTAGGGCTTGGAGCCGGCGGGGCCTGCGGGCAGCGCGGCGAAGCCCACCTTGTCCGCAACCTTGGACTTCGCGGGATCGGTGGCGTTCTTATAGAGCGAATCGGCCTCGGTGTAGAACGCGGCGCCGCCCTGGGTGAAGATGGCCATCGCCTCAGGCCAGCTCATGTCCGTGCTGACGTTGGCGGGGCCGTAGTTCTTGATCAGGCCGCCGTAGAAGGCGTAGGCCTTCTTGGCGGCATCGGTGTTGACGGAGGCCTTGCCGCTGGAGTCGACGAAGTCACCGCCGAAGCTGTACAGGAAGCTGGAGAACTGGGTGACTGCAGCGGACTTGCCGGTGCGCGCCACGAAGCCGGCGGTGCCCGGGGAGGAAGCCTTGATGGCTTTGGCGGCCGCTTCCAGCTCATCCATGGTCTTGGGGACCTGGAGCCCCGCGGCCTGCAGCAGGTCCTTGCGGTAGTACAGCACCTCGCGTTCGGTGATGATCGGAACGCCAACCACCTTGCCGTCAACGGTGGTGGCCTTGACCGGGCCTTCCTGGTAGTCCTTCCAGTCCCAGTTGGAGTCGGAAGAGACATTCTTGGTCAGGTCCGCCAGGTAGCCGTTCTTGGCGAAGGCCTTTCCCTCCTGCAGCGGGCGGTACATCATCACGTCGATCTCATCGCTGCCTGCATTGAGCTTGACGTTGTACTGGTCCGAGAGCTGGTCTTCGCCCAACTGGGTCAACTCGACCTTCAGGCCGGTGGACTTCTCAAACTCCGGGATGGCGGCCTTGATGCCATCGGTCCACACATGGTTGGCCAACGTGACCCGCACCGTTCCGGACTGCTTGGCCTGGTCGCTGCCGCCTCCGCCGCCGCCGCAGGCTGTCAGCCCCAGCGACATCGCCGCGGCCACGGCCGCGTACTTCACAATTGAACGCCGCTTCATTACGACTCCCTTTGCCTTTTAGGGCCCGCAGCTCCGCGGGCCGGTTACAAACGCTTCGTTACGTCTGCTCTGTTCAGCGAGCATAGACAAATAAGACAGACATATACAAGAGCAGGCGGTAGCACCATATGATTTATTCATGACCATCCCAAAGGCGGCGTTGTCCCCGGACCTGCATTCGTCGCTGGTCGACAACCTGGGGCTTGCCATTGCCGAGGGCACACTGGCACCGAATTCCATCCTGCGGCTGGACGAACTGGAAACGCAGCACAAGGTGTCCCGTTCCGTGATCCGGGAGGCCACCCGCGTCCTCTCTTCCATGGGAATGCTGGAGTCCCGCCGCCGCCTGGGCACGGTGGTCCAGCCGGAGGCGAGCTGGAACCTCTACGACCCGCAGGTGATCCGGTGGCGGCTGGCGTCGGCCAAGCGGCTGGAGCAGCTGCGGGCGCTGAACGAATTGCGCGGCGCCATTGAACCTCAGGCCGCCCGGCTGGCCGCTGAACGTGCGTCACTGGATGAAGCCAGCGACCTTGTCTCCATGGCCGCCCGCCTGTGGGCGGCGGGGCAGCGCGGGGACCAGGACGAATTCCTGCGCCTGGACATTGAGTTCCACGCCGCAGTCCTTAATGCCTCCGGCAACCTGATGTTTTCGCAGCTGCACAACCTGGTGGCGGAAGTGCTGGCCGGGCGGACGCAGCACGGCCTGATGCCGCATCTGCCGGACCACGAGGCACTGCAGCTGCATGTGGATGTGGCAAGTGCCATCCAGCACCGGGACCCGGGTGGCGCGCTCGCGGCCATGAGCAGGATCGTGGAGCAGTCCACCGAGGAAATGGGCGATATCTGGTCCAGCAGCCACCAGGACGAAAGTTCCGGGCAGCCCTGACCCGCTCCCGCGGCCGGGCCCTCCGAACCTAGGCCCGCCGCACCGCCGCCAGTTGGGCCGCCAGGAAGTCCAGGGCGGCCTCCCCTTCCGGCAGCCCGGCCGTGTGGTTGAGGTGGCCGTGCACCGCACCCTCGGCCAGGAAGTAGGACACCGGAACCCCAGCCCGCTCCAATGCCGAGGCAAACTGCTCGGTTGAGCCGCGGGCGTCGTCGTACTCACAGGCAAGCAAAGCGGTGGGCGGAAGCCCGGCAGGATCCGCGTAGCCGGGCATCGCGTAGGACGATGCCATGCTGACCGGGCCGCCCACATAGTTCTCCGCCGTCCGGATGCAGTCCTCCAACGTGAACCGCAGGTGCCGCGGCAGCCCGGCCATGACCTCATCGTCGAGTCCCCCGGCAGGTGCTGGAAGTTCGGCGTCCAGGAACGGATAGGCCAGCAGGAGTTTCGCGGGCAGCGGCTTGCCGGCGTCCACCAGGTACAGCGCGGCCCCGACTGCGAGGTTGCCGCCCGCACCGGCCCCGCCCAGGCAGAGCAGGTCCGGATCCAGGCCCAGGGATCCGGCGTTCTTCCGCGCCCAGAACCACCCGGCCAGGGCGTCATCATGCGGAACGGGAAAGGCCACGCCATTGCGGGCCAGGCGGTAGTCCACGGACAACACCGGCGTCCCCTGGCCGGCGAAAACCCGTGCCAGGTAATCCGACTCGGGGATGTCCACGCTGCCGCTGACAAACCCGCCGCCGTGCAGCCACACCAGGCCCGGGCTGCCCGCAGCGGCAGGTTCGCCATAGATCCGGATGCCCACCGGCCCGTGCCGGCCGTCCGCCGCCACCGTGCGGATGGGCACCTCGGGTCCAGGCGAGCGCACGGCGTCCGGGTTGAGGAACTGCGGGCCTTCCGGCCTGGCCAGGTATTCCGCAAACCCGGCGTCAGGCGCCTGGCCGCTGTGCTCCGTGCCGGCGGCCGGGGCGGAGCCTGCACGTTTGGTGCGGGTCATGGTGTGCCCAGCTTTCGTGAGAAGTAGTCGACGGCGGTGGCCAGGATGCTGGCCATCTGGTCCTCCGCGCCAAAGAAGCAATGGTCGCCGCCCCGGATGGTGACCACGTCATGCTCGACGCCGGCATCCGCGAACGCTGCGGCCAGGAGTTCGGTCTGCGCATGCGGAACCAGCCCGTCGCTGTCGCCGTGGACCAGCAGGAACGGCGCGGCGCCGGGAGTCGCGTAACTGACGGGGCTCGCGGCCGCCAGCAGGTCACGATCATCCGAACCGCCCACCAGCATGTATTCCGGCTGCAGGGACATGCCCGGCGGCACGGCCGCGGTCAACGCGTCCGGAAACAGGCCGTCCGGCCGCTGCATGGGCGGGATGTCCGCCAGGGAGGAGACACCGTAAAAGTCGACGACGGCGCTGACGCTGCTGGAGTGCCCCTGCGCACCGAGGCCACCCTCAAGGTCCAGGCGGTTACCGGTCAGTCCCAGGAGTGCCACCAGGTGGCCGCCGGCGGATTCGCCCCAGGCCCCGAACCGTTCCGGATCGATATTGAGGGCTGCTGCGAACTCGCGGAGGTAACGGACAGCGGCCTTGAGGTCGTGCAGCTGCGCCGGGAAGGGGGCTTCCAGTGAGTGCCGGTAGTCGGCCGTGGCGCAGGCGATGCCGGCCTGGTTGAGCAGCCGGAACACGGAGTCCGGCGCAAACGTGGGCGGCAGTTCCCGCCGGTCGCCCAGCTGGAACGCGCCGCCGTGCACCCACAGCACCAGGGGCGTGGGTCCGGCGGTGTTGCGGGGCAGCCAGATGTCCAGCTTCAGCGGCCGGAAGCCGAGGGCGCGGGCGTACGTCACTTCGCGGTACACCAGGGAATCCTCGCCGGCCTGCTCCGGTGCGCGGGGCGCATCGTAGACCGGGAAGGGCGGAACGGTCCGGCCACCCGGGCGGGAAACATCGCGGGAAGGGTCGAGTACGTCGTTGGCGCGGTCCACTGTCATAGTGTGCTCCTCATCAGCTCGGGTTGCGTGCTGTCCCCGCCGGGTGCGGCCAGGAAAGTATGGTGTCCGGGCCCAACGACGGCGGCCGGCTGGCCGGGCAGCAGCACCTCGGCGGTGGTGCCGGCGGGGATCCTGGCGGTGAGCGTCAGCCCGCCGTCGTCCGCGTTTCCCTCCGTCACCGCCCACTGCACGTCGATCAGGCCGTGCGGCCCATGGTGGGAGGTGGACGCGGACGTGAGCCCGGCGCCGGGGCGGGGTTCGATGACCACGCGGTCCCAGCCGGCGCTCCCGGGCGCCTGGCGGAGCCCGGCCGTGTACCGGTGCAGGAAGGACACCACGGCGCCCTTGCTGTAGTGGTTGAGCGACTGGTGCGGGATGCCGTCCGCGTCGACGCCGTTCCAGAGTTCCCAGACCGTGGTGGCCCCGCGGTCCACCATGGCCAGCCAGGACGGCTCCGAGTCCTGCATGAGCAGCTCGTAGGCGAGGCCAAGCTGTCCGTTGTCAGCCAGGACCGGCAGCAGGTACGGGGTGGCCAGGAAACCGGTGCCGACGTGGGTACCGGCGTCACGGATCAGTTCCGCCAGCTGCGAGGTGACGGTGGCGCGGTGCTCCGGGCCGACCAGGTGGAAGGCGAGGGCGCGGACGCAGTTGGCCTGGCTGGCGTGGGTGACATGCCCGGCGGCATCGAGATATTCCGTTTCCCAGGCCTCCCGGATGGCCGCCGAGAGTTCCGCGAGTGCGGCGGCCTCCCCGGCGAGCCCCAGGACCGAGGCGATGCGTGCCATCAGGTCCGTGGTGTGCCGGTAATAGGCGGTGGCCACGATGCCGTGGTCCGCGGTGCGGGCGGCAAACAGGTCCGGTTCCGGGCCGTCCGGCTCCATCCATTCGCCGAAGTGGAAGCCCGTGTCCCACAGGTACTTTTCGTGGGCGGCCGGGACCGGCGCCTGCGCTGCGCGGGCTGCATGCCGCCGGGTTTCCGCCGTGGTGCGGACAAAGCCCAGCCACCGCTGCATCGCCTCCCAGTTTTCGGCGAGGATGGCGGCATCGCCGGTGGCCAGATAGGCCTCCCAGGGCGCCATCACGATCGCGTCGCCCCAGCCGGCCGAACCGTTGGTGAACGCCATGAATTCGGCCGAGGTGGCCTCCGGCCCGGGAGACGGCGAGATGTTGGCGATGACCCCGTTCTCCCATTGGTCGGCGCGGACGTCGCGGAGCCATTTGCGGGTAAAGCCGGTGACGTCGTACAGGTATGCGGCGGTGGGGACGAACAGTTGCCAGTCACCGGTCCAGCCGGCTTTCTCGCGCTGCGGGCAGTCGGTGGGGACCTCGCAGGAGTTCCCCAGGAAGCTCCACTCGACGATGTCATGGAGCTTGTTCAGCCGCTCGTCGCTGCAGTTGAAGGTGCCGATGCGTTCCAGGTCCGTACTGACCAGGCAGGCGTGGATGTCCGCGGCCTGGAGATCCCCGGCGAGGCCCTGGACGGACACGAACTGGAAGCCGTGGGTGGTGTGCCGGGGCTCAAAGACTTCATCCGCAGCGCCGGAGGCAGTGACCGCGTCCACCTGGCCGGCATCAAGGAAGGCCCCCGGCGCGCGGAAATCATGCGGCCGCAGGTGGTCCCGGGTGACGTCGCCGTCCGGGCCAAGGGCCTCGCCGTACTCCAGCGTGACGGTTTCCCCCGGGGCCCCGAGCCTGGTCAGGCGGACCCAGCCGTGGATGTTCTGTCCGAAGTCCACCACCTGGTGGCCGTTGGGCAGGCGGGTGATGGATACCGGTACCAGTTCCCGGGTCACGCGGGTGGGAGGGGCCAGCGGGCCGGCCAGCTGCGTGAAGCTGCCGGGACGGACGACGGCGGGAAGCGCCCGGGGCGCGCTGCCTCCAGGAGGTGGGCTCCCGGCGTCGTGCGCCCGGAAGTCGATCCGCTGGCCCGCCATCAGGTCGGCACTGGTGATCTCTGTGGCGGACACCAGCCACGAGGCGTCGGTGCCGATTCTCTGCCTGTCGGTCCCGGACTCCACCTCGAGCTGGGCAAGGAAAGCTGTCCGGGTGCCGTACATGCCGGCGTCGCGCGTGTACCCGAAGGTGCCGCGGTACCAGCCGTCGGTGAGGACGGCACGGACGGTGTTGCTGCCCCCGCGGAGAAGGTCGGTGACGTCGTGGGTCTGGACGTGGAGCGTGGTGTTGTAGCTGGTGGAGCCGGGGGTGAGCTGCTGGTCGCCCACGCGGCGGCCGTTGATGAAGAGTTCGTAGATGCCGTGGGCGGTGGCGTAGGCGCGGGCCTTGTGCGGGGCGGCGTCCAGGGTGAAGGTTTTGGTGAAGGCGTACCCGGGGCGCTCCCCCGCCGCCGGGACCTCCGGCTCGGCGGCACCGATCCACTGCGCCGTCCAGTCCGTGGCGTGCAGAAGCCCCAGTTCAACCGCCATGGGCTGGGACCAGCCGGTTGCTGTTTCGTTGCCGGTTTCATCGGTGTTCCAGGTGCGGACGCGCCATTCGAAGCGGCTGCGGGAGTCCAGTACGGGGCCGGTGTACGGGGCGGCGCACGCGGCTGATTCCTGCCGGCCGGTGTCCCAGCCGTTGCTGGCGGTGATCCGGTACGCCGTCTGGGCGGTGCTTCCGGCGGGCGGCGTCCAGCTGAGCCGGGGTTCGGTGACGGTCAAGCCCATGGCGTCAGGCAGGTGTTCGGCCCGAAGCCGGGTGGGGGCGGTCATGCGGCGGGACTCCTGGGTGCGGTTGCTGGGAGTTCCAGCTTCCTGCCCGGCACCTGATCCTCCACACAGCTCTTTCAATGGTTGGAATAGTATTGTGGTTCAGCTCACTGCCTTTCCCGTGGGCCACAGGAACTGCCAACGGCGCTAGGAACCACTGCCATGACTGCCACTCCGGAAACGGACATCCCGCCTGCCCGCGGAAAGCGGCCCAAACAGGGCGAACCCGTCATCGACCGGGCGCTGAGCCTGCTCGCCGTCTTTTCGGACCGGCGCCGCGCGCTGACCCTGTCCGAGCTGGCCCGCCATGCGGACATGCCGGCGCCCACTGCGCTCCGGCTGATAGCCCGGCTGGTGGCGTGGGGCGCCCTGGAAAGGCTCGACGACGGCCGGTACGTGGTGGGGGTCCGGCTGTGGGAAGTGGCCTCCCTGTCTCCGCGCGGGCACGGCGTGCGGGAAATAGCGCTTCCCTACCTTGAGGACCTGTTCGAGGTCACCCGGCACCACGTGCTGCTGGCGGTCCGGGACAACGAGGAAGCGGTGCTGATCGAGCGGCTGTCCGGGAAGGACGCCACCGAGGTCGCCTACCGGGTGGGCGGCCGGGCACCGCTGCGGTCAACGGCCATCGGCTTGGTGCTGCTCGCCGGAGCAGACCAGCAGTTCCAGGAGACCATCCTGAAGCGGCCGCCGGAGAACGAGCCCGGCGTGCCCGAGATGCCGGAGGGGCAGCTGCGCCGGACCTTGTCCGATGTGCGGCGGACCGGCATCGCCATGATCCGCCGGACCGTCCCGTCCCGTACGGTGTCCGTGGCCTCGCCCATCTTCGATGCGCAGGGCGCCGTGGTGGCCTCGTTGTCGATTGTGGTTCCGGACGGCGCGACGCCGCCGAACGTCCTTGCGCCTGCGGTCCGTGCCGCCGCCCGCGCGGTGTCCCGCAACATGGGCTTCCAGGCCCAGGCAAGCTCAGGGGTGTGGACCCACTCCCGCGCGTAGGCCGGGCTAGGTGGCCGGCGCCGGGGCGTTCCGGGCGAAGGTGCGGGCAGCCCGGGAACCGGCCGCGGCACTTGCCCCGATGGTGATGAGGGCGCCCAGGATCAACGCCGAGGCTTCCCCCGGTTCCAGCAGGTCCAGCTGGGAGCCGATGGTGGCAGCGGCGACGGGCACGCCCAGCTGGGATGCGGACAGCACCGCGAGCGGCAGCGGCTGGCCCAGCAGGCGCAGGCTGCCGTGGACCAGCAGGGTGCCCGCTCCGAGGCAGATCCCCAGGAGCACCATCCCCGGCGTGCCGGCGAGCGCGCGCAGGTCCAGCGATGCGCCCAGCCACACGAAGAACACCGGCCCCAGGAAGCCGTCGCTGACCGCGAAGAGCTGGTGCGCCAGGCGCCGGGGTTCACCCACCGCGGCCACCACCAGCCCAAAGGAGAAGCCGGCAAGCATGACGGATACGTGGCCTGCGACGGCAAGCCCGGATAGTGCGAAGAGCAGGGCAAGCTGGATCCGCAGTTCCAGGGCGAACTTCCGTTCCTCGGACACGTCGTGCACCCGCCCGCGGGTGCCGCTGCGCTCCAGCCAGCGCAGCACGAAGAAGAGCACCACGGAGCAGGCTGCGACGACGGCGGCCCCCGTTGCTGCCCTCGGCGCGTTGGGCGGGTCCACGGCGAGCGGGAGCGCGACGATGCAGGCGATATCCGCCACCGCCACCTGCGCTGTCGTGGTGAGGACCTTTGGCCCCGTCAGCTGCAGGGAGTCGACGATGGGCAGGACAAGGGCCGCCGAGGAAGAGGCGAGCAGCACGATATAGAGCGGGGCGTGTGCGGTGCCGAAGGCGAAGGCAATGAGGATACCGGCGCCGGCCGCGAGGACCGCTGCGACGGCGGCCCGCAGGGCGCCGCCGCCCAGGGCGGGACGGAGGGCCTTGTCCCGCACCGGCACGTGCGTCCCGGCGACGAACATGATGAGGGCGAATCCGACGTCGGCAACGAACGTGAACGTGGGGTCCGAGGAATCCACCAGGCCCAGTCCGGTGCGGCCGATGGCGATGCCTGCGAGCAATTGCCCCAGCACCATGGGAAGGTGCCAGGTCCGGGGAAACGCCAGCAGGGGCCCGAGGAGCGCGACAGCGGCAATCAGCGAAAGCTGGAAGAACGACACCTGCCTCCTTTTGCCGGTGCGCCCGGACCACCGGCCGCCGCAGCCGTCGGCAGCCTGCCGGCGCCTCGGACGGATTGTGCGCCCACAGTACCCATGCCCCTGCGGGCGGTCAACGGCACAGCAGGCTGGGTATCAGCGCCGGTCAGGACGCCGACCGCGTGTCGAACGCCGCCGCCGATTCGCGCAGGAGACGTGCCACGGTGTCCACGGGGGTGCTGGAACGCCGGCGCCCGTCGAACCGCCGCAGGACGATCCGCCGTGTCCCCAGCCCGGGAACGTCCAGGATGTCCACCCCTTCATGCGCCACCCCGGCCAGGGCCAGGGTGGGCAGGATGGCAACCCCTTCGCCGGCAGCGACCAGGGCGAGCGCCGTCAGGGTCTCCTGGTACTGGTGGGCCGTCTCCATCCTGGCGCCCGTCGAATGGCGCAGCCGCCCCAGCACCGCGGAGTTGGCGGCTGCCGAATCGACTCCGAGCCAGGGAAGCGGCAGCCGGCCGAGGTCCACGCTCTCAGTGCTCAGCAGTGCTCCGGTGGGCACCGCCAACCTCCACGGTTCATCCAGCAGTGGTTCCTCCGTCATTCCTGCCCCGAGCGAGTGCTGGCCGGCGGTGGTTGAGTCGTGTTCCACCACCACGGCGTCGAGCTGGCGTTGCCGGAGCAGCCGCATCAGCGCGGGAAAATCATCCTCCACGATGCGGATCTGGAGCTGCGGATACTGGGTCCGCCACTCAGGCAGCCGGGGAATCACCACGGTGCGGATAAAGCTGGTGAAGCCGCCCAGCCGCACCACCCCTGAAATGTTGGCCCCGCTCTCCATCCGGGTCCGGGCGACGCTGAGGGCGCGTTCAATCTCTTCGCCGGCTTCTGCCATGGCGAGGCCTGCGGGAGTCAGCACGGACCCCTTCGGCGTGCGGACCATCAGCGCATGCCCGGTTTCCCGCTCCAGCTTGGTGATCTGCTGCGACACCGCGGAGGGCGTCAGGCGCAGTTCATCGGCGGCCGCGAGCACGCCGCCCGTCCGGGCAACAGCAAGAAGAACGAGCAGCCGGCGCGGATCCATTTCCATGTTAAGTAGTTCTAAACCAGGGCTGCAGAAGAATGCAATTGAACTACATGTCTGAAGGCCCCCAGAATTGCCATTAGGTAACGATTTACGAAAGGACACCAATGGAACTCGTTTTGGAAATTTCCGGTTGGGCCGGCGCCGCCATGATTCTGACTGCGTTCCTGTCGGTATCCATGGGGTGGGTGAAGGCCGGCCGGGCGTTCCAGGGGGCAAATCTCCTCGGCGCCGCTGCCTTCATCCTCAACGGCGCCTTCCACGAGGCCTGGCCCTCAGTGGCCACGAACGCCGCCTGGCTCCTCATTTCCGCCGTTTCGCTCCTCCGTATGCGCGGCGCCCGGGGAACCGAGGCCAGTGCCGAGGCCGCCGCCATCCACCTTCCAGGCGTCCCGGACACTACCGGCCAGCTCGCCGTCGTGGATCCGGCGCGGGCAGCATGCACGACGCCGGCCGGCCACGCCGCGCAGCCCGGCGCCGTGGCCGCGTAGCGGGTCAGTCCCTGCCGCGGTAGGACAGCCGGCGGACCAGGACCTCGCCGTCCACGGCGAAGACGCCGAAGGCCCGGCCGGTGAAGGCCTTGGCGGTCTCGAAAGCCCAGTGCCTGCCATCGAGTTCGGTGAGCAGTTCAGCGTCCGGGTTGCAGCCGGGCCCCACGGACCGGACCAGGAGGCGGATCCTGTCGCCGCCCACGGCACCGGCGCTGAAATCCGACGGCGGTGGGCTGGAAACGATGGCGAGTTCAACGTCTCCGGACGGAACGGTTGTTTCCCAGGTGCGGTCAAGGCCCGCGACGACGGCGCGCGCCGTGATCCTGGCACATCCTTCGTCCTGGCGGGCTTCGATGCCGAACCAGTTGTCCTCGGCGTTCCGCACGGCGACGCCACCCGCGCCGGCGGCGACATCCACTACGGCCCTGAATTCCATTCCGGTGTGGCGCTGGCGTTGGGCCAGGAAACAGGGCCGGGGCGCGCCCATGGTGCTGCCTTCGCCCCGGAGCAGGAGCCCCTTGGAGGTGGGGGCGGAGAACTCAGCGGGTATTCGCCGGACACCGATCCATTGCGGGTCCTCCAGCCCGGCTCCGTTGCTGAAGTCGTACTCACGTTCCTCCGGCCGGGCACCTGCCACCCGGGGAAGCCTCGCGTGCGGCCAGCCGTCCTCCCAGACGACCTCGGTCAGGAACGTCTCCCGGCCCAAGGGTGAGAAGGACTTCGCCAGCCCCAGCGGGCGGACACCCAGCAGGACCATGGCCGTTCCGCCGTCGGGCAGGTCTACGAGGTCTGCGTGCCCGGTGTTCTGCACGTCCGAACCGGTTCCGGCAGCGGTAAGGATGGGGTTGTGCGGCGCGGATTCGAACGGGCCGTCCGGGCGCCGCGAGCGCGCCACCGTCACGGCATGGCCGCGGTCTGTTCCGCCCTCCGCCGCCAGCAGGTACCACCAGTCACCGCGCCGGTAGAGGTGCGGCCCCTCAGGTGAATACAATCCGCTGCCGGACCACAGTGCCCGCGGCTGTTCGAGGGCTTCCCCGGTTCCGAGGTCCACCCGCACCTGCTGGATCGCGTCAGGGTGGCGGGCAAAGGTCACGTACGCGGTCCCGTCCGCATCCCAGGCGAGGTCGGGGTCGATGCCGTCCACCGCACCGATTACGGTGCCGTCACTCCATGGCCCGGCGGGGTTGGTGGCCGTGAACACCACGCAGCCCCGGCCGCCAAGGAACACCGAGACGATCAGGTAGAACACGCCGTTCCGGTAGCGGAGGGTCGGCGCCCACACGCCTCCCGGCGTGGGGACGTTGGCAATCCCTACCTGTTGCTCCCGCGTGGCCACGTGGCCCACCAGCTCCCAGCGCTCCAGGTCCGGGCTGTGGTAGACCGGCAGGCCCGGCAGGTATTCGAAGGACGATGTGGCCAGGTAGTAGCCGTCCGGGGTTCTGGCGATGCTCGGGTCGGGGTTGAAGCCCGAAAGGATGGGGTTGGAGTTCATCCCGCCATCGTGCCGCCCAGCGGCGCCCTGGGCAGGACCCGGTTTCAATCGTTGGAAGGCGTTCTTCGGCGCTGGCGCCCTAGTACTGGCCCTTGATCACGAAGTAGGAGCCGCGGATGGTGCCCGCAAGCTTGGACTTCTGACGGGCGAACTTGAAGCTGGAGGCCAGTTCCTCAGGGACCTCCATGCCGTCGGACAGCTTGAACCCAACGGCACGTTTGCCCCCTTCTTCGAGGGCGTACATGACGTTGATGGACAGCCCGGACTCGTAGAAGACGTACGCCATCCGCAGCCCGTCCACCTCGAAGGAGGACACCTCCAGGGGCTTGGACGCGATCACCAGGTGCCGTTCCGTGGCCAGGATGTTGGTGATGTACTGCAGCGTCTCCGGGTCGTCTTCGGCCGGCGTGACGGTGAAGTCGTGGTCGTATTCGTTCTTGTAGTAGCGCGCCTCGTTGGCGCGCAGCCCGGCCAGCGCCTCCGCTACCGGCGACGATTCCAGACCGGTTGTGGAGACGTTCTTGAAATCCACGGTGTACGGCATGAGTCCTCCTGGGTTGGGTCCTGTCCTGTCTGTCCTGTGGCACATCGTTGCAGATCAGCGCCCCTGTTGCATCAGATCGTTACGCCGGCGGCTTCCGCGCGATGACCGTATAGGTGCACGGGACGAGGTCACGTTCGGTTTCAGGCCACGCGAAGCCATCCGGCACTTCCACCATGCGGGACGAAAACCTCCACGGGAGCGTGGTGCCCTCGTCGAGGCGGAGGATCTGCAGCCCGGCCCCGATGAGGGAATTGATGATGTCAGACAGCGGGTGCGCCCATTGGTACGTCCGGGTATGGGCTACCTTCCCGTCCCCGATGTAGGTGGACTCCTCGTCCCACACCTGGGCCTGGCCCCTGTTGAAGTACGGGTAGCGGAGCTGCAGCCCTTCGGCGTCCTCGTCCACCGCGTAAAGCGCAGGATGGCCGTCGCGGATGAAGAACGTCCCGCCTGGCCTGAGGAGCGCCGCCACCTGTGAGGCCCACTGTGCCAGGTCCGGAAGCCAGGTAATGGTTCCGATGCTGGTGTACACCACGTCGAATTCGCCGGAGACGGCCGCCCTTGCCTGCAGGACATCAGCCTCCACCCACTCCACGGCAAGGCCCAGGCGCCGCGCCAGGCCTGCAGCGGAGGCAAGGGCGGAAGGCGAAAAGTCGAGTCCCGTGACCCTGGCCCCGGCCCGGGCCAGGGAAACCGTGTCGGTGCCGATGTGGCACTGCAGGTGGCAGACCTCCAGGCCTGACACGGTGCTGCCCGGGAGGAACGGCGCCAGTGCGGCGAGGTCAGTCCGCACCACGGGCGTCAGGTACCTGGGCTCGTCCAACGCCTCGACCCCATAGGCCCGCTCGTGCAGCGGGACCCGATCTTCCCAGTTGTCCCTGTTGGCGGTGCACGCCGTCTCCCACTCAATCCCGCCGAGGCTCCCCATCCCGAGAGCCTACCTCGCGGCAGGGAGAAACGGGCCGCAGCGGTTCCCGGCCCGGTCACTTCCGGCTACCGCACCAGCGCGCCAACCTGGGCTTCGAAGCCGTACTCCCCGCCACCCACCGTGTGCTGCGCGCCGTCCGGAAGCACGACGTCGGCCGCCACCCCGCCAGGGACGGCCGCCTCAAGCCGGAACTCACCGCCGTCGAGCGTCCACGCGACGCGGACCTCGCCGTGCGGGGTCTTTAGGGACGTCCTGGCCCAGCTGATGCCAGCCCCCGGCTGCGGCTGGATGAGCACGCGGGCGTAGCCGGGTTCCAGCGGGCGGATGCCGCCGATGGCCTTGTGCATCCAGTCCGCCACCGCGCCCAGGGCGTAGTGGTTGAAGCTGGTCATCTCGCCGGGGTTGATGGTGCCGTCCGGGAGCATGGAATCCCAGCGTTCCCAGACGGTGGTGGCGCCCATGGTCACGGGGTAGAGCCAGGACGGGCAGCCCTCCTCCAGCAGCAGCCGGTAGGCCTCGTCCACGTGGCCGGTGTCCGTCAGGGCGTGCGTGATGAACGGTGTCCCGGCGAATCCGGTGGACACCCGGTAGCCGTTGTCCCGGACCAGTTCCGCCAGCCGGCTGCCCGCAAACTCCCGCAGCTCCGCGGTCTGGAGCACGTCGAAGGCGATGGCCAGGGCGTAGACGGTGGTGCAGTCGCTGCGGATGGTGCCGCCGGGCGCAACGTAGTGCTCGGCGAAGGCGTTCCGCACCCGGTCAGCGAGCGCGTTGAAGTGGGCTTCGTCGTCGGCCTTTCCCAGGAGCCCGGCGGCCTGCGCGGTGAGGCGGGCGGTCCGGTACATGCAGGCGGTGGCCACGACGGCGGTGTCCGCCTTTGCCGCCCATGGCTGGTCCGGCGCGGCGTCGGGGTCCAGCCAGTCGCCGAACTGGAAGCCAGAGTCCCACAGCCCGGCAGGTGAGAGCAGGCCCTCCACACGGCGGGTGTGCGCCGTCATCGAGTCATACTGTGCCTCCAACACGCCGAGGTCCCCGTACGCCTCCCAGAGCGCCCACGGCACCCACACGGACGCCTCGCTCCACAGGGCGGAGGACTCCGGGGAAGGGAATTCGGCCGGCTGGGGGCAGTATTTCAGGACGTCAGGCACTGTGATGGGGACCAGCCCGTCCTGCGCTTTCTGCTCGGCGGCGAGGTCCAGCAGCCAGTCCTGCAGGAAGTCTTTGACGTTGTAGAGGTAGGCCGCGGTGGGGGCGAACACGGCGATGTCGCCGGTCCAGCCGAGCCGTTCGTCGCGCTGCGGACAGTCGGTGGGCAGGTCCAGGAAGTTGCCGCGCAGGCCCCAGCCGATGTTGCGGTGCAGCTGGTTGACGAGCTCGTTGGAGCACTCGAAGGTGCCGGTGCGCTCCAGGTCGGAATGGACCACCACGGCCTCAACGTCATCCGCCGTGAGGGTTCCCGGCCAGCCGGTGACCTCGGCGTAGCGGAAGCCGTGGAAGGTCTTGGTGGGTTCAAAGGAGTCGGTGCCGCCCGAGAGGATAAACGTGTCAGCGGCCTTCGCTGTGCGCAGCGGCCGGACGCCGAGTTCGCCGTCCTCGAGCACTTCGGCATGCCTGATGGTAATGGCGTGGCCCGCTTCGCCCTGCACGCTGAACCGCAGCCAGCCCACAAGGTTCTGGCCGAAGTCCACCAGGGTCCTGCCGCTTGGCGAGGAGAACACGCTGAGGGGACGGACGACGGCGGCCCGCACCACGGGCGGCCCCACAGGCTCGGCCAGCCGGTCGGCGTCGAACGCCAGCTCCCGTACGCCGGTCCAGCCCGTGCCGGGAGCAAAGCCGGGCCCCGCCCAGCCTGCCTGGAGGCGGCGGGCGTCGATGGTCTGGCCGTCGTAAAGGTCGTTGGACGTGGTGGCGGACGGTCCGGCCTGCCAGGAGGTATCGGAGCCGATGGTCTGCACGTGGCCGTCCTCGAATTCGATATCCAGCTGCCCGAAGAACCCCAGCTCGCTGCCGTAGAGGTTGGACATTCCGTGCCAGGCGAGGCGGCCGCGGTACCAGCCGTTGCCCAGTTCCACTCCGATCACGCTCGTGGGCATGACCAGGGACGTGACATCGTAGCTGCGGTAGCGGAGCCGCCACTCGTAGGCGCTCCAGCCGGGGCTCAGCACGTCCGGTCCCACCGGACTGCCGTTGATGAAGGCTTCATAGACCCCAAAGGCCGTCGCGCGGAGTACCGCCTTCACCACCCCGCCGTGGCCCCCGTCCAGGGTGAACTCCTTGCGGAGCAGCGGGGCGCCGTCGAAGTCGTTGTCGGCCGTGATCATGGCGGCGCGCCAGGGCGTGGAAGTCATGGAAGGAGTGTTCCGTTCTGTAAAAGAGGTGGTCAAGGGTGATTCGGCGTGCGGAAACCGAAGCCGGTCAGGCGTAGTGGCAGGCCACATCCGCCGTGCCCACCCGCCGCAGGGCGGGCCGTTCGGAAGCGCACAGGTCGGTGGCGAGGGGGCAGCGGAGCCGGAAGGGGCAGCCGCCGGGACCGGGAACCGCGGCGGCACCCGTGCGGACCCCCAGGGATTCGCGGGCCTGCCGCCGCTCGGCCTGTTCGGCCGGGCGGGGCACCGGAGAGGCGGCCACGAGGGCCTGGGTGAACGGGTGCTGCGGGTTCTCGGTGACGGCCGCAGCCGGTCCGCTCTCCATGACCTGGCCGCGGTACAGCACCACCACCCGTTGGGCCAGGAACTGCACCACGGCGATGTCATGGGCAATGAAGAGGTAGCTCAGGCCCCGCTCATCGCGGAGGTCCGCCAGGAGGTTCAGCACCTGCGCCTGGGTGGAGAGGTCCAGGGCGCTGACGGCTTCATCGCAGACCACCAGCCGGGGGTCGCAGATCAGGGCACGGGCCACGGAAATGCGCTGGCGCTGGCCGCCGGAGAACTGGCTGGGGTACCGGTCCACGGCCTCCCGCGGGAGCCCGACGCGTTCCAGCATGTCCTCCGCCTTGGCGCGGGCTTCCGCCGCGGAAGCTCCCCGGAGGCGGAGCGGCTCGGCCAGGGAGGCGCCGATGGTGTTGCGCGGATTCAGCGAGGAGTTGGGGTCCTGGAAAACGGCGCGGAGTTCCCCGCCCAGGGCCCGGCGTTGGGCCGCGCCGGCGGAGGTGATGTCCCGGCCCTGGTAGGAGATGGACCCGCCGGAGACCTTCTGCAGTCCCAGGATTGCCTTGCCGATGGTGGACTTTCCGGAACCGGATTCACCCACCAGGCCTACCGTCTCGCCAGAGGCGATGCTGAAGCTGACGCGGTCGACGGCGGCCGGTACGGCGGCTGCCTTGCGGCCGCGGCCGTAGCGGACCACCAGGTCCCTCACTTCCAGCATGGGGGTCCCGGCCGCGGGCGGCGTGGAATCGCGGCGTTCCGTGACTGCGGTGCTCATGCCAGGTCCTTTTCAACGATGGTCTCTTCTTCTGCGGACGCAGCCCGTGGGCTGACCGGCAGGAACCGGTGCGCCGGCACGTCGGTGGCCAGCCAGTCCATGCCCTCGACGGCCAGCTGGTCTGCCTTGACGCAGCGCACCAGGCCCTCGCCCGTACCGGAAGCCAACAGCGGAACGGGGTCCGTGCAGGCGGAGCCGGCGAACTGGCACCTGGCGGCGAAGCGGCAGCCGGTGGGCCAGTCCTTGGGCTGGGGTACCTGGCCCTGGATCGTGGCCAGGCGCTCGGGCATGGAGTCCGCGTCGTTGGCGTGCGGGTCCGCGGCCAGGAGTGCCAGGGTGTAGGGGTGGCGCGGGTGGTCCAGGATGGCGGCGGTCCGGCCGTTTTCCACCACTTGCCCGGCGTACATCACGGCCACCTGGTCGCAGATGTCCGCCACGACGCCGAGGTCGTGCGTCACCATCACCACTGACATCCCGGTGTCCTTCACCAGGGCACGGAGCAGGGACAGAATCTCCGCCTGGACGGTGACGTCCAGAGCTGTGGTGGGCTCGTCCGCGACCAGCAGCCTCGGCTGGCCGGAGAGTGCAAGGGCGATGGCCACGCGCTGGGCCATGCCGCCGCTGATCTGGTGCGGATACGTCTTCAGGATGCGCTGGGCGTCCACAATGCCCACCTTCTCCAACAGGTTCCGGGCCTCGTTTCGAGCCTCGGCTTTGCCCATGCCGCGGAGCCGGCGGATGGCTGCTGTGAGCTGGTAGCCCACGGTGAACATCGGGTCCAGGGCCCGCATGGGCTCCTGGCTGATCAGGGCAATTTCCCTGCCCCGGACGCCTTCCATCTCCTTGTCCGTGGCGGCCGCAAGGTTCCTGCCGTTCCAAAGGATTCGGCCGCCGGTTACGGAGACACCGGACGGCAACAGGTCCAGCAGGGAGAGCGCCGTCATGGTCTTGCCGCAGCCGGACTCGCCCACCAGGCCCAGGACAGTGCCCTGTTCGACGTCGAAGGAGACGTCGGTGACCAGCCGGACGCCGTTGCCGGCACCCGCATTGCCGACGCCGACGGACAGGTTGCGCACGGAAAGCGTGCCCTTCGGCGCGTCGGGAGCACCGTCCCCGGGAGCCGGGATGGCGGCGATGACGGCCACGGCCTTGGCGCGCTGCCGCCGGGCTGCCGCGGAGGGCAGGTGCGGGGCTGCGGCGTTGGGCGCCTTGCCCAGGGCGTTGCCGATGGCGTTGGCCGCGAGGACGGTCAGCGCCAGCACGGCGCCGGTGGGCACCATCATCCAGGGGGCGTCGTAGACGTGCTGGGATGCGCCCTGGATCATGCCGCCCCAGCTGGGCTGCGGGATGGGCGGGCCGAAGCCGATGAAGGCCAGGCCGGCCTGGATGAGCATGCCGACGGCGAAGATGAGCGCCGCCTGCACCACGATGGTGTTGGCCAGTCCGGGCAGGACATGCCGGACGCTGATGCCCAGCGGCCCCACGCCGTCCACTTTTGCCGCATCCACGTACAGCTGGGACTGCAGCGATTTGGCCTGGCCCAGGATCACCCGGTAAATGCCGGCGGACATGAGGATGCCCAGGATGGCCATGACCATGGGGATATTGGTGCCCACGGCGCCGATGACGGCCAGGATGATCACGGTGCCGGGAAGGGACATCATGATCTCGGTGATGCGGCTGATCACGGCTTCAGTCCGCTGGCCCGCACCGGCGGCAGCCATGGCCAGGATGGTGCCGAGCCCGACGCCGACAATCACCGTGATCATTGACGTTCCCAGGGTGCCGGCCGCGGCGGCAAAGATGCGGCTGAGGATGTCCCGGCCCAGTTCATCGGTCCCCAGCCAGTGGGCGGCGGTGGGGCCGGAGAGGACGGCAGTGAAGTCCTGGTCCTCGGTCTTGAACGGCAGCCAGAGCGGAGCCGTCAGCGACGCGATGACCAGCGCCGCGAGCCACACGAGGCCGGCTACGGCTCCCGCGGACGCGAAGAGACGGTGCCGGGAATACCTGGCGAGTGCCGCCTTGCCGGACCGTGGCACGGAGGCTCCTGCCGCCGTCGTACTTCCTGCCTGGTCCGCGTCCGCGGGAGCCGGGGCAAATGTGGGGATCATGAGGCACGCAACTTCGGGTCGAGGAACTTGGTGGCGAGCTCCAGCACCAGGTTGACGGCGACCACCACCACGGTGGCGATCACCACCACGCCCTGCACGGCAGGGGCGTCGTGGGTGCTGACGGAGGACTGGACGGCCTGGCCCAGGCCAGGCATGGCGAACAGCTGTTCCGCGATCACGGAGCCGCCGAACAGGCCGATGAACTGCAGGGCGATGCCGGCCACGATGGGCAGGCTGGCGTAGCGCAGGGCGTGCACGTAGAGGATTTTCCAGGTGGTGGTGGCCGTGGCCCGCAGCGTCCGGATGTGCTCCTGCTGCAGGGCTTCGAGCATGGACGCCCTCGTCTGCCTTGCGATGAAAGCGGCGCCGCCCACGGCCAGGGTGATCACCGGCAGCGCCAGCGACATGGCCCAGTCCTGCGGGGACACGTCGAACGGCACGTAGCCAGTGGCGGGAAAGAGGGAGGACTGGACGGCGAACAGGTAGACGAAGAGGACGCCCACCCAGAACGCGGGCAGGGCCACCAGTAGGCCGACGAAGCCGCCGATGGCCTGGTCCAGCAGGCCACCGCGGACTGCTGCGGTCACGCCCAGGGCAATGCCCAGGATGGCGCTGAGGATGGTGGCGCCGGCAGCGAGGGAGGCGGTCACGGGCAGCCGGTTGGCCAGGTCCGCGCTGACGGAGCGGCCGTCGATCAGCGAATTCCCCAGGTTCCCCTGCAGCGCGTCCCACAGCCAGCGGAAGAACTGGGTAAACAGCGGATCATTCCACCCCAGCTGCTGGTTGAGCTGGTTGATGGCGTCCTGGGAGGCGCCGGCACCGAGGGAAACGGCTCCCGGGCTGCCGGGCATGGCGTGCACCAGCAGGAATGCCAGCACCGCCACCACCAGCACCGTGGCGAGCGCCATCAGCAGGCGCTTGGCGACGAACAATGCCATGGTGACCTCCATTGGTCAGGCCCGGCGCCCCTTCTTTGGGGAGGGGCACCGGGCAGGTTGGATCAGTTGGTGGGCTTGTAGGAGGAGAGCAGCGGGTAGGCGTTGGTGCCTGCAAACTTCACTTCCTGGACCTTCTTGGTGTTGTAGCCCCAGTTGGACAGCGACTCGAACAGCGGGATCAGCCAGCCGGACTCCACCAGTCGCGTGTTCAGCTTGGTCAGGGCGGCCTTCTTCGCGGCGTCGTCCTTGGCCGCAGCCACTTCGCCGGTCGCGGCGCTCAGCTGGTCATCGGTGGCTTTCTGGACGTTTGTGAAGCCGTTGAGGATGGCCCCGAACATCAGGCCCGTGGGGTTGTCCCAGCTCAGGGGTGCGTAGCCCAGCGGCGTGGTGGCCACGGCGGCGAAGGCTTCATCGGTGGACGCGGCCATCTTGACGTTCATGGTGATGCCGACGGCGGCGAGGTCCTTCTGGATGGCCTGCAGGTCGGTCTGGGTCTGGGCTCCGGCGATGATGGTGAACTCGAAGCCGTTGGGGTAGCCCGCCTCGGCCAGCAGGCTCTTGGCCTTCTCCGGGTTGTAGGCGAACTCGGTGTTCAACGCGTCCGTGAACCCGGCGGAGTCCTTGGGCAGGGCGTTCCAGGCGGGGACGTCACCCTTGTGCAGGGCATCCACCAGGGCCTGGCGGTTGATGGCGTACTGGATGGCCTGGCGGACCTTCTCGCTGCCGAACGCCGGTGCCGTCTTGCCGGTCTTGTCGAAGGAGACCATGGTCTGGACGGTGCCGCCGATCTGGGCCACGCCCACGCCCTTGGACTTGGCGAAGTCGACGGTGGGCGAGGTCAGCTGGGCGACGTCGGCCTGGCCGGACACCAGGGCGTTGGCACGGGCCTGGGGGTCCATGATCACGCTGAAGGTGATCTTCTTGTAGGCGTAGTTGGCAGCATCGGGGCTCTTGTCGTTCTTGACCATCACGTACTTGTTGCCCTTCACCGTGGACGGGTCCAGGGTGTAGGGGCCGGAGCCGTCCGGGGTGGTGGCCAGGCTCGCGGAATCGGCGACGCCGGCCTTGCCCACGATCATGCCCATGGTGGACGTGAGGTTCTTTTCAAAGCCCGGCTGCGGCTTGGCGAAGGTGATGGCCACTTTGGTGGGGCTGACGACGTCGACGCTGGCGATCTCCTGCGCCCCGCCCTTGGCGATGGCCGAGTAGGCGCTCAGTGCCGTGTCAGTGCGGCGGTCGAAGTTGGCCTTGACGAGGTCAGCATCAAGCTTGGAGCCATCGGTGAAGGTGATGCCGTCCTTGAGGGTCAGCGTCAGGACGGTGTTGTCAGCGTTGTACTCGAAGGCACTCGCCAGGCCGGGGCCGGCGGAGCCGTCCGCCTGGAGCTCCAGGAGGTTGTCGTACAGGCCCTCCATGAACTGGCGCTGGGCATCGGACACCCGGATGGGGTCGTATCCAAACGATGCGGAATCGCTCTCGACCCCGATGGTCAGGCTGGACTTGTCCACGGTGGACGACGCCTGGGAGTTTCCGCCGCCGCAGGCGGCCAGGGAACCCATCAGCAGGGCACCGGTCAGGACGGCAGCGCTGCCGCGTGCGGTGGAGGTCATAAGTTTCATCTGGTGCGCCTTCGCATTCTATGACGGTGACAAACGGAGGAAATTCGTGGGGCCGGGGCTGTCCGGCTCCCTTCAAGAATCCGTTGGAGCCCGCAGGGCCAAACATGAGAATGTCATTGATTGAAAAAGTATTGTGGCGACGGTCACGCGGGTGGACAGGATGGATGCAGGCAGTGAGGCCTGGGACGCCGGCGTGCGTCCATGATGAGAGGAACCCCTATGACCAACCCGTTTTCGCAGGACTTCCTTTGGGGCGTGGCCACCGCAGGCCACCAGGTGGAAGGCAACAACGTCAACAGCGATGTCTGGTTCCTGGAGCACCTTCCGGGCACCATCTTCGCCGAGCCCTCAGGGGACGCTGTGGACCACTACCACCGCTACCGGGAGGACATTGCGCTGATCGCCGGGCTTGGTTTCACCAGCTACCGCTTTTCACTGGAGTGGGCCCGGATTGAGCCGGAGGAGGGTCACTTCTCGGTGGCCGAGCTGGACCACTACAAGCGGGTAATGGAGGCCTGCCGGGAGCACGGGCTGACGCCGGTGGTCACGTTCCACCATTTCGCCTCGCCACTCTGGCTGCTGCGTTCGGGCGGCTGGGAGGGCGAACGCACGCCGGAGCTGTTCGCACGCTACTGCGACCGCGTCATGGCGCACCTGGGCGACCTGGTCGGCGTCGCCTGCACCCTGAACGAACCCAACCTCCCGTGGCTGCTGGAATCTTTTGGCATCGGCGGGGAAGCACCGGAGAACCGCGGAAAGGTCCCCATGTGGGCCGCCGCCGCGGAACGGCTTGGGGTGGACGCCAGCACGGTTGCCCCGTTCCAGTTCTGCTCTACGGAGGCCGGCTTCAACGTCAAACTTGCGGCGCACAAGGCGGCCACCGCGGCTATCAAGGCACACCGGCCGGAGCTGCAGGTGGGCTGGACCCTGGCCAACTCGGACATCCAGTCCGTCCCCGGCGGCGAAGAAATTGCGGACCGGGTGCGCCGGGACGTCAACGAGCGGTTCCTGGAAGCCTCCCGCGGCGACGACTTCGTGGGCATCCAGACCTACGGCCGCACAGTGTACGGCCCGGATGGCCACGCCCCCGCGCCGGAGGGAGTGGCCGTCAACCAGATGGGCGAGGAGATCTACCCGCAGGGGCTCGAGGCAACCGTCCGGGAGGCGTGGCGGGTTGCCGGCGTCCCGGTGATGGTCACCGAGAACGGGTTGGCCACGGAGGATGACACCCAGCGCGTGGCCTACCTGGAGGCGGCGGTGGACGGCGTGGCCTCCTGCCTTGCCGACGGCATCGACGTCCGGGGGTACATCGCCTGGACGGCGTTCGACAACTTCGAGTGGATCTTCGGCTACCGGCCCACCTTCGGCCTGATCGCCGTCGACCGTTCCACCCAGGAACGCACGCCAAAGGACAGTGCACGCTGGCTGGGCAACTTCGCCCGGCAGCAGGCTGCATCCCGCGCGACGCAGCCCGCGTAATGACAGGCAATGGTTCGGGCCGCCCTTGGCGGTCCGGGTCATTGCCTTAGCCTGCTACTGCTGCAGCCGCAGCTTGGCGAGGAAGTCCGCCATGATCAGCCGCGTGTCCACCGAGGTGTAGGTCCGGCGCGAGGGCTGGGTGCATGTTTCCGTGTAGGTGGAGGTGGCATCGTCCAGCCCGGTGACCACCAGGGGCGCGCTGTCACCCAGGCACCACAGTGGCCCGAACTTCACGAAATCCGGCACCTCCAGGCTGTTGAAGAGCTCCCACAGCCAGGCTCCAGCCGCGCCGGATTCCCTGAAGGCGTGGTCAAGTTCAGCCACCGGGGCAACAACCTGCCGGTACGTCTCTGCGGGGAACTGCCACACGGCCAGCTCCTCGTTTCCAAGCACGAAGCCTGCGGCGGCCGGGTCCGTGAAGTAGTTGTATTCCTCACCGTTCGCCGCCGCCCCGCCCACCCACGCCAGGGTGAGGGAAGAGGCGACGGCGGGATCCAGCAGGAGCGCATCGGCCACGTTGGTGAGCGGGCCGGCACAGACAAGGATCAGGGGCAGCTCTCCTCCGGCCGCCGCTGCGTCCGCGATCGCCCGGGCAGCTGGGTTGTCCCGGGGCTGTCCCGTGAACGGGGTGTCCGGCCCGGCGTGCATGGCTGGCACTTCCGGCCGCTTCAGTGCCCGGAGTAAACCGGCCGCCAGGTCCGCACCCTTCTGCGCCATGCCCCGGGGCGACCCAAACATCGGGTTGGTCAGCGAACTGGTGATGCCGACGATCCTGTTGGCGGGCGACAACGCGTGGTGGGCCAGGGCCACCAGCCCGTCCGGGTCGCCGGCCCAGTCATTGTCGATCAGCACGCGGCAGCGGGGCTCCACCCGAATCATGTCCATACTGAAAGCCTTGCCGCAGCGCGGGACCTGCAGAACGGCCTATTTCATTCACTGGAAGGCAAAGGCGTGCCGGCGGCTATCCCGCGTCAGGCTCCCGGATTACCAGCACCGGGCAGTGCGCATGGTGGATGGTCTGGTGGGACACGGAGCCCAGCAGCATCCCGGTGAAGCCGCCGTGGCCGCGTGAACCTACCGCCACCAGGTCAGCATCCCGGGAGGCCTCGATGAGCGCCGACGCCGGATTCCCTTCCACGATGCGCCCCGTGACCGTCACGCCCTGGTCCTTGACGCGTTCAAGTTCCTCTTCGAGGATGGCCTGGGCGTCCTTTTGGAAAATGTCATAGTCCCACGCCGTGCCCATGGCATCGCTGACGTAGGGGAAGCTCCAGGCGGTCACGGCCTGCACCTCACCGGCGCGGAGCCTGGACTCCTCGATCGCCCAGTCCATTGCTGCCTTGGACTGGTCCGACCCGTCCACGCCCACCACAATCCTGAAACTTCCGCTGTCCGCCACGGTCTCCCTTTTCCTGTCACCTCTTCAGGCGACGCTAGCCCTGGCCTCCCGGCGTGCCTTCCGCCGGCACGGCCACTGTCGAATGCTCAGCCTGCGCGGCCCGGTGCGGGTTGCCCGCTTCTTTCGCGCAATGGAGGCAGCAGTAGATACCTGCCTGGCTTTCCACGGGATGGCCCAGGATCCGGCAACCGCAGTGCTCGCATGCCGGAGCCATCATGTGGATGGCGCATTCGAAGCTGTCGAACGTGCCGGTCTGGTTTCCCATACTGAGGGTGAACATGCGGCCTTCGCTGCTGCCGCAGACATCACATGCGCCCATGGTCCCTGCCTCCTGTCGTGCCCGCGTTCTCCAGACACTCAAGTTGACTTCCCGGGAGGGTCCGCCGCCTAGGGGCGAAGGTCCCCCGGCTCTGGATGTGGCGGAGGTTGCGTTCGGGCGAGTCCATGAACCGCCGCCAGCCGTCGAATGGGGTAAGTGTGCAGGTGCACGGCCCCATTCCCGCAGCAAAAAATCTACGGATTGCCCCATCCACCCGCGCCCCCGTTCCGAACCAAAGTCGTAGGAGTACAACCAGGGTTAGGACGGACGATGGATGCCGTTGACCAGCAGGCCCTTACCGGTGCTGTCATCAAGGAGCACCGGCTGGACCTGGCACAGCTGTGGCTGGAGTTCGTCGGCTTGGGCGGCGACGCTTCGGAACAGCTCATCCGCGACTACTGCGCCGGCCGGGGCTCCCTTTCGCCGAAGGAGCGGGACGCCCTGGCGCTGGCCGTCAATGAACACTGCGCCGCCGAAGGCCTGCCCCTCCGCGCCCCGCTCAGCAGCTATGCCCTGTTCCGCCTCCAGCCGGGACCCCACGATCCGGAACGGAAGGGTCCCTACTCGTCGAAGTAGGTAAAGGTCTCCCCCGAACCTGCCACCGACGCCACCACGGCTGCGGCAACATCACGGAGTTTCATGTTCCGGGTGCTGGATGCATCCCTGAGCAGTTTGAAGGCAGCCTCTTGGCTGCAGCGGTTTTGGGCCATGATCGCCCCGGTGGCCAGGTCAATCACTGTGCGGGTCCGCATGGCGGCCGTCATGCCGTCCCTGGTTTCCTCGAGTTTGAGCATGCGGAGGGCAAGCTTCAGGCCCTTGGAGGCCTGCCGGACGAAGGTCTCCGCAACGTCCAGCCTGCTGGCGCCGGGGTCGACAGGCTGCAAACAGTAGAACGTCAGCACGCCCTGCGCGTCCCCCTCCAGCTCCGTGGGGATGCTCAACACGGAATGGAACCCCTGCTGCAGAACAGCCTGGACATATTCCGGCCACCGCCGCTCCAGCCGCAGGTCGGGCACCAAAACCGTGGCGGCGGTCCGTATGGCCGTCAGGCCCGGACCGTCCCCGTGCTTGAACTCCAGCTTGTTCATCACATTGACGGCGGGGTTGCTGCAGGCCGTGGTCACGGGCTTCTTGGGCCGCAGCACCGTGATTTCACAGCAACACCCGGGATCCGGGCTGCCGAGGCGGGCCACAGCATAGGCCGCGAGATCCTGCAGGATCGCCCCGACCTCGGGGGTATGGAGAAACGAGTCCTGAAGGTGCAGGGCAACATCAGCAAAATTTTCGGCACCAGAGACGTCGGCGTTGGGCACGCGTCTTTCCTCCCGGACAGTTATGAAGAGCCACAGCATCGTGGCCGCCCACTGCCGGACGGTGATGCCAGCCTACCTGTGCGGACGCCGTAACCTGACAACCATGACGCGTCTCTCCACCCCTGCCGGTTCCATCCTCGGCAGCTCCCTCGAAGCTGAAGGGACCACCATCCACCGGTTCCTTGGCATCCCCTACGCTGCGCCGCCGTCGGGCGCCAACCGCTTCCGCGCTCCGGTACCGTCAGCCCGGTGGGGAGGCGTCCTGGACTGCACTGCCGCCGGCCCTGCGGCACCCCAGAACCTGGAGAACCCCGCCCCGCCGGGCGCCACGCCGCGCACCTGGAGCGAGGACGGCTGCCTCAACCTGAACATCTGGGCCCCGCCGGCAGACGGATCGGCCAGGCCGGTGATGGTGTGGATCCACGGCGGCGCATACCTTCTGGGGGCCAACAGTGATGCCATGTACGACGGCGCCCGGCTCGCCGCCGTGGCAGGCGTGGTGCTCGTGTCCATCAACTACCGCTTGGGCGCCCTGGGCTTCCTGCAAGTGGCAGACCTGCTCGGTCCAGGGTACGAGGACTCATCCAACGTCGCCCTGCTGGACCAGCTGGAAGCCTTGCGCTGGGTCCGCCGGAACATAGGTGCATTCGGCGGCGACCCGGAAAACGTCACTGTCTTCGGCGAATCGGCAGGCGCCGCAGCCATCGGCACCCTGCTGGGCATGCCGGCGTCGGAAGGGCTCTTCCGCCGCGCCATCATGCAGAGCGGCACCGCGGAACGGTACCGCGGGCCGGAAGAATCGGCCCGCATCAGCGCGGAATTCCTGGAGCTGTGCGGCCTGGACCGCGCCTCCGCCAGAGAGCTGCTCACACTTCCCGTGGGGCGGCTGCTGCAGGCCCAGGCCGCCCTGGAAAAGCGGCTCGCGGCGAAGACTTACGCCGTCCCGCTGCCATTCCAGCCGACCGCGGGGACACCCTCGCTGCCGCTGCCGCCGCTGGACAGTATCCGCCACGGACTCAACAGCGGGGTGGACCTGCTGGCAGGGACGAACCTCAACGAGGGCTCCTTCGCCGTCGAAATGCGCCCCCCTGCCCCGGAGGACCCTGGGTATCCCGACCGCGCCGCCGCCGTCCTAGCAGCCGCGCGGGTGGCGTCCACCCAGGCGCCGGGCTACACCGAAGCGCTGGCCCGGGTACTGTCCCGGGAGCCGGCCGGCAAGGAACTCCTTGAAGCCGCCATCGCCGATTCCGTCTACCGTCAGCCCAGCAACCGTCTTCTGGCGGCACGAGGCGGCGCGGCCGGGAGGAACTTCTCCTACCTGTTCACCTGGCGCAGCCCGGCCATGGGCGGAAAGCTGGGCGCCTGCCACGCCCTGGAGATCCCGTTCGTCTTCCGGCACCTGGACGCACCGGAGGCTGCTTTCCTCACCCGGGGCAAGGCACCGCAGTCCCTCAGCGACACCATGAGCGGGGCCTGGGCAGCCTTCGCGCACACGGGAAGCCCGGCCACCGCCGGGCTGGGGTGGCCGGAATACGGGGACGCGCGCAGGACCATGGTGTTCGACGACGGCGTCCGGGTTGAGGACGATCCGCGCGGTGGGATCCGGGAGTTCTTTGCAGGCGTCAGGCCGCTGCCAGCGAATTAAGCGTGTCCCGGATCCCGTCCAACGCGGGATCACGCAGCGAATTGAAGGCAGGCTTCAGCAGCGGCTGGATGATCTTGGCCGGCCCGTGGATGCTGAACTCGGCCGTGTACGTCACCACGGAGCCGCTCCCGCTGGGCCTGACGTCGATGGAATCGAACGAGGTGACAGTCTTGTTCTCGCCGCGCAGCTTGATGTGGTTGTCCGTGAGCTCAACGACCTCGTAGACCAGCGTCTGGCGCTTTCCGCGGAACTCGGACTCGGCGTGGTATTTGTGGCCCATGGCAACAGGCCCCGGGGTGATCTTGTCCATCACGGGGGTGTTGGGATCCCACTTGGTGGTGTTTTCGAACTCACTCATGAAGGCAAAAGCCTTCTCCGCGGACAGGTTGGTTTCCACACTTCCGGTGACTGTGATCATCACCCCAGTGTAGGAGCACCGCGCAGCGGGGCGGCAGCTGTGTTGCCGAACAGCCGCTGCCCCGCGCCGGGACGCGCCGGGACGCGCCTTAGCAGCCTTCGAAGTCTGTGAGGACCTTGACCTTGCCCGCGGAGGCCGACGACGGATCGAAGGTGTATCCGATCCATTCCTTTGCCAGGCGGCGGGCGAGTTCGATCCCCACCACGCGCTGGCCCATGGTGAGGACCTGGCAGTCGTTGGACAGGATGGAGCGCTCAACGGAGAAGGAGTCGTGCGCTGCGGTGGCGCGGATGCCTTCCACCTTGTTCGCGGCGATGGCCACGCCGATGCCCGTGCCGCAGAAGAGAATGGCCCGGTCGGCCCGGCCGTCGCGGATCATCTCGCCGGCCGCGATGCCCACGTAAGGGTAGGGCCTGGTGAAGTCGTCGGCGGCGTCGGTCCGGTTGACGCCGATGTCGACCACCTCGCTGACGCGGGGGTCCTCGCGGAGATCCGCCAGGACCTTGTCCTTGTAGTCAACGCCGGCTTCGTCCGCGCCGACAATGAGCCGCAGCCCCATGGTGTGTCCTTCCATCGTCATTACTTGGCTCCTGCCGGCGCAGCGCCGGCGGTGCTGGTCGTGAAATGCGGTCCCATTACGGCAAACACCATGGCAAGGGACGTGGCGCCGGGATCGGCGGTGCCCAGGCTCTTCTCGGCCAGCGGGCGGGCGCGGCCCTTCAGGGGCAGCAGGTCTGCCGTGGCCTCCGCCGCGGAAGCAGCTTCGCGGGCAGCGTCCTGCCATGCGCGGTCCGGCCCGGTCCCGGCAGCCACCGCGCGGCTGAACGAGGAAGCGAACGGCAGCAGGGCATCAACCATGGTCTTGTCACCGATTTCGGCCTTGCCCAGCTGGACGATGCGGTCCGCGAACGCCGTCACCCCCGCCGCGAGGATCCCGGCCGCGGGTGCGGCGGAATTGCCTACCGCCTCGCCGAAGGCGCGCAGGCCCGCGCCCCAGAGGACGCCGGAGGTTCCGCCGGCCTTGTCTGCCCAGGCGTCACCGGCAGCAGCGAGGACATCACCCGCACCGGCGCCCTGGCCGTGCGCATCGGCGGCTGCCTCGGCTGCTGCGTCCACCCCGCGGACCATGCCGCGGCCATGGTCGCCATCACCGGCAATGGCGTCCATCCGGCCCAGCCGTTCCTCGGCGTCGTGCAGTGAAGCCTGGGCGGCCGCAATGGCCGCAACGCACGCGGCAGCGTACTTCCGGGAGGCGTCGGTGGCGACGAACGCCGCAGCCTCCGTGCCGCCGTCGGACGCTTCTTCCCCGGCCGAAGTCCCCGTCTGGGCGGACACGGCACCGCGGCGGTAGGCCGGCGTCTCGGCGGGGGCCGTCCAGAGCTGCTCCAGCTCCTCGTCGAGCCAGGTGATGGTCAGCGAGACGCCGGCCATGTCCAGGCTGGTGACCAGTTCGCCCACCTCGGGCATCACCAGGGTGTAGCCTGCGGCGCGCAGCAGCGGGGCCACCGTTCCCCAGAGCACGAAGAGCTCCTCGTGCTTGGTGGCGCCGAGCCCGTTGAGGATGACCGCGATCCGCTTGCCGGTGCCGGCGGGGGTCTCGGAGAGCACCCGGCCCACGAGTTCCTGGCCCAGTTCCCTGGCTGAGGGCAGGTCCGTGTCGTGCAGGCCCGGCTCACCGTGGATGCCAAGGCCCAGTCCCATCTGCCCTTCGGGGAGGGTGAACAGCGGGGCGTCGGCGCCCGGGAAGGTGCAGCCGGCGAACGCGCTGCCGATGGTTCGGGTCAGGTCGTTGGCCTTGCGGCCCAGGCGGACCACCTCGGCGAGGTTGTCGCCGCGCTCCGCGGCAGCACCCATCACCTTGAACACGGTGAAGTCACCGGCGATGCCGCGGCGCTTGGCGGATTCCGACGGCGGGGCGCTGGCAATGTCGTCAGTCACCAGGACGTTCTCAACGGCGATGCCCTCGGCGGCAAGGCGTTCGCTGGCCATTCCGAAGTTCATCACGTCGCCGGCGTAGTTGCCGTAGGTGAACACGACGCCGGCGCCGGATTCGGCGGCCTTGGCCACCGAGTAGGCCTGCTGGGCGGACGGTGAGGTGAAGATGTTGCCCACCACCGCGCCGTCGGCGAAGCCGGTGCCGATCAGCCCGGCGAAGGCGGGGTAGTGGCCGGAGCCGCCGCCGGTCAGGACGGCGACTTTGGGCCGGGCCGGCCGGTAGCGGCGGACGGCGCCGCCGGGGACCTGGCGGACCAGGTCCGAGTGGACGTCGCAGAAGCCTGCCAGGGCCTCCTCGGCGAACTCTGAGGGGTCGTTGAAGATTTTGGTCATGGTGGGTTCTCCGGCGTCCGGGTGCTGTCAGTGGGTGCTAGTGGATGTGGCTGCCGCCGTTGATGTCGACGGTGGTGCCGGTGAGGTAGGCCGAGTCCTCGGAGGACAGGAAGGCGATCACGGCGGCCACTTCCTCGGTGGTGGCGTTGCGGCCCAGCGGGATACCGGCGTTGATGGCCGCTTCCTGCTCTTCGGTGCTGCCCACGCGGATGTTGGTGTCCACGGCGCCGGGGGTGATGGCGTTGACGGTGACGCCGGTGGTGCCGAGCTCGCGGGCCAGGGCCTTGGTGAAGCCCAGGATGGCTGCCTTGGCGGCGGAGTAGGGGACCTTACCGAAGACGCCGCCGCCGCGCTGGGCGGACACGGAGGACATGTTGACGATCCTGCCCCAGCCGTTCTCGATCATGTCCGGCAGGAATGCCTTGGTCACCAGGTAGGTGCCGGTGGCGTTGACGTCCATCACCTTGTGCCACAGCTCAAGGGTGGTTTCCAGGAACGGGATCGGCGAGGTGATGCCGGCGATGTTGGCCAGGGCACCGACGGGCGGCAGGTTGCCGGCGGCCACTTCGGCGGCAACGGCTGCCTGGGCGGCAGTCACGGAGGCCTCGTTGGCGACGTCGATCTCGTGGCCGAAGGCGGGGACGTTGAATTCGTTGCCGATTTCGGCGGCGACCTTGGCCGACTTCTCGCCGTCGAGGTCCAGGATGACGATGCCCCAGCCGTCACGGGCGTAGCGGCGGGCGGTGGTGAGGCCGATGCCGCGGTCCGAGGTGGCTCCGGTGAGGACGGCGGTGCGCTGGATGGTGGTCATGGTGGTGCTCCTTGAATTGTTTTATTGGATCGATTGCTCCGTAAGTGTCGTTTTGGACGTTCAAAACGGCATCTGCTCAGCAGTCGATGGAGGGGGTGGGGTCAGATGAGGTCGGTGATGAAGCTTGCTGCCTTGGCGGCGGCGGCCGGGCGTTCGTCGTGGGTGATGTCCCGGGTTTCCAGCTCGAGCGAGAAGTGGCCCGGGTACCCGGCGGCGGCGAGCCTTTTCAGGCCGCCGGCGAAGTCCGCCTGGCCGTTGCCGATGCTGAGGTTGATGTTCCCCGGCACGGCGTCGCGCAGGTGGACATGGCTGATGCGGCCCTGGTGGACGTCCAGGTATTCCTGGATGTCCTCGCCGGACGCCACAATGTGACTGAAGTCCATGACGATTCCGACGCCGGAACCGGCGAGGCGCTCGGCCAGCAGGCCCGCGCGCTCCAGGTTCCAGCAGAACCGCAGGAAGTGCAGGGACTCGGTCCAAAGTTCGACGCCGAACTCGGCCGCCCGCTGTCCGGCACCGATGAGCTGGGCTGCGATGAGGTCCAGGTCCTCGCGTTCGCTGCGCACCGGTTCGTGTTTGAGGGCGCCGCAGGGCAAGACCAGCGCTTTCGCGCCGGTATTGGCGGTGAGGGTGAGCAGGGCGTCAAGGTGGCGCTGCCTCGCAGCCCGGCCCTCGGCGTCGAGCACCTTGTTAAGGTCCCCCACGTCGCCGTTCACGGAGCGGACCCGCAGGCCGGACGCGTTGACCTCGGCGGAGACAGTGTCCACCGCGGCAGCGTTCAGCTCGTAGGGCACGTGGTCGCAAACGCCTGGGAGGGCGCCCAGGTCGATCTCTTCGAAGCCCAGTTCCTTCATGGTGCGCAGGGCCGTACCGAGGTCCTGGTGCCGGAAGCTGATGGATGAGCACCCAAGTCTGGAGTGGAACATCATTGATCCTTTGGTTCGTGCCGGGCTGTAGTGATGGGGACCACAATACGTTCGTTAACTGTCAACAGTCAACTCTAAAAGTCGACTGTTGACAGTAATGATGATGTGGGTCACACTAGTGTCCATCAATTGTTAACAGTCGACAGCGGCGGAACTCCTCCGGCCGCTTTTCGAAAGGGAACCACCATGAGCAAAGATGCTCTGACCATGCGCGGGCCGGTCCACGGCACCAAGGACGCCCGGCGAGTTGCCATCGGATCCGGCGTGGGGGCCGTCATCGAGACATATGACTTCATCGGCTTCGGCACCGCTGCCGCACTGTACTTCGGCACTGCATTCTTCCCGGGCAGCGATCCCGTAACGGGCACCCTCGCTTCCTTCGCCACCTTGGGCGTCGGCTTCGCAGCCCGCCCCCTCGGCGGCATTATCGGCGGCCACCTCGGTGACAAGGTGGGCCGCAAGCCGGTCCTGGTCGCCTCCCTCATCCTGATGGGCCTGGCCACCTTCGCCATTGGCCTGCTCCCCACCTACGCCGCGGTGGGGCTGCTGGCCCCGGCACTGCTGGTCTTCGTCCGCATCGTCCAGGGCCTCGCCTTTGGCGCGGAGTGGGGCGGCGCCATCCTGATGAGCTACGAGCACGCCCCCTGGAAGGCCAAAGGCAAGTACACCGGCATCGTCCAGGCAGGGTTCCCGGTTGGCCTGCTGCTGGCCAACCTGACCTTCCTGTTCAGCGTGCAGCTCGGCGGCGAGCTCGCCTGGCGCATCCCGTTCCTGGCAAGCATCCTGTTGGTCATCGTGGGCCTGGTCATCCGCTCCAAGGTCCCGGAATCCCCGGTCTTCGACGAGGTCAAGGACAGCGGCGCCATTGTGAAGGCCCCCATCGTGGAGGTCATCAAGACGGACTGGCGCAACATCATCAAGGGCATCGGCCTCCGCATCGCCGAGACCGCCGGCTACGCCGTATCCATCACCTACATGATTTCCTACATCAACAGCCAGCACCTGGCGGATAAGAGCCAGACGCTGATCGCACTCTGCATCGCCTCGGCCATCGGCATCTTCGCCACCCAGGCCTGGGCCGCGCTGACGGACCGCATTGGCCGCCGCCCGCTTTACGTCTGGTCCACTGCTTTCGCGGCCCTGTTCGCGATCCCCATGTTCCTGCTGGTCAACACCGGCCTGTTCATCGCCATTATCCTCACCATCGTGATCTCCTACGCGGTCTGCCAGAACTCCCTGGCCGGCGCACAGGGTGCCTGGTTCCCGGAACTCTTCCAGGCCAAGACCCGCGCTTCCGGCGCCAGCCTGGCTTACCAGATCTCAGCCATGGTGTCCGGCTTCACCCCCTTCATCACCACCTTGCTGTTCGTCAGCTTCGGCTGGATGGGCCCGGCACTGCTCTTCGGCGCCTACGCGCTGATCGGCCTCTGGGCCGCCGTCGCCACCCGGGAAACCTGGGGCAAGCGGGAGCGCGAACTGGCTGACGAGGCCACCAAAAGCACCCCGAACACCGTCAACGCCTGAATGACTGCCACGTACGCAACGAACACGGAGCCAGTAATGCCTACAGATACCGTCCAGGACAAGGCACTGCAGACCGCAGTGACGCCCGAACGGCTGGAGAAGATCAGTGCCGCCGCGTACCGGATCCGGCACCACGCCCTGAACATGGGCGAGGTGCAGGGCCAGGGCTACGTGGGCCAGGCTTTGGGTGCCGCGGACATGCTCGCCACGGTCTACGGTGACCAGCTCCGGTACCGTGCCGAGGACCCGCACTGGGAAGCCCGGGACCGGTTCCTGCTCTCCACCGGCCACTACGCGATCGGCCATTACGCGGCCCTGGCCGAGGCCGGGATCGTCCCGGTGGAGGAACTGGAAACCTATGGCTCGGATGATTCGCGGCTGCCGATGTCCGGGATGTCCACCTACACCCCCGGGATGGAAATCTCCGGCGGCTCGTTGGGACACGGCCTGACCATCGCCGTGGGCATGGCCCTGGGCCTGCGCTACCAGGGCTCGTCCGCCCGCGTGTTCAACTTCCTCTCCGACGGCGAACTGGACGAGGGCTCCACCTGGGAGGCCGCCATGGGCGCACACCACCACCAGCTGGGCAACCTGACCGCCATGGTGGACATCAACGCCCTGCAGGCCGACGGCAAGACCGACACCGTGCTGCGCACCGAACCGGTGACCGAGAAGTGGGAATCGTTTGGCTGGTACACCCAGCGCGTGGACGGGAACGACGTGGCCGCGCTGCTGGCAGCGTTCGACAACGCAGCCGCCCAGGCCGCCACCGTAGGACGCCCCTCCGTGATCCTGTGCGACACCAAGGTGGGCCGCGGCGTACCGCTGCTGGAAAACCGCGAAAAGGCGCACTTTATGCGCATCGAAGAGAACGAATGGCAGATCTGCCGCGAGCAGCTCACCGCCGGCTACGAAGGAAAGGCTTCAGCATGAGCACCACCACCGAGGCCCCCGACACCGCGGCAGCCGCTGCAGCTCCCGCCAAGCCGAAACTGAAAACGTCGGCGATGATCGCATCGTTCGCCGACCCGGGCCAGAAAACCTCCAACGCACCGTTCGGGCACGCGCTGGTCAAAGCCGCACAGGAAAACGACAAGATCGTGGGCCTGACCGCGGACCTGGGCAAGTACACGGACATGCACATCTTCGCCCAGGCCTTCCCGGAGCGCTTCTTCCAGATGGGCATGGCCGAGCAGCTGCTCTTCGGCGCCGCCGCCGGCCTGGCCGAGTCCGGGCTGGTGCCGTTCGCGTCCACCTACTCGGTGTTCGCCGCGCGCCGCGCCTACGACTTCCTCTGCCTGGACGCGGCCGAACCGAACCTGAACGTCAACATCGTGGGCGGCCTGCCCGGCCTGACCACCGGGTACGGCCCCAGCCACCAGGCCACCGAGGACATGGCGATCTTCCGCGGGATGCCCAACCTGACCATCGTTGACCCCTGCGACTCGATCGACATCGAACAGGCCGTCCCGCAGCTCGCCGCCTCGGCGGGACCCACCTACCTGCGGCTGCTGCGCGGCAACGTGCCCACCGTCCTGGACGAGTACGACTACACGTTCGAGCTCGGCAAGGCCAAGGTCCTGCGCGGCGGCAACGATGTCGTCTTCATCTCCTCCGGCCTGATGACCATGCGCGCCCTGCAGGCAGCCAAGGCCCTGGCGGCACACAACGTGGACGTCGCCGTCGTGCACACCCCCACCATCAAGCCGTTCGACGCCGAGACGGTCCTGAAGGAAATCAACACGGACCGCCTCGCCGTCACCCTGGAGAACCACTCCGTGGTGGGCGGCCTGTTCGAAACGGTCGCCTCCGCGACCGTCACCGCCGGCGTTGGCAAGCGCGTGGTGCCCATCGGACTGCCGGACCAGTTCCTCGACGCCGGCGCCCTGCCCACCCTGCACGACCGGTACGGGCTCTCGGTGGACCGCATCGTGGCCAAGGTCCTCGCCGAACTCGGCTAGGAGCAGGCGACATGCAGGAAGCACGGCCCCGGCCCCCAGCCGGTGCCGTGCTTTCTGCCGTAATATCGAACCCACTACCGACTGTAAACAGTCGACTTATGACAATGAGGACAGAAGCCATGGCCGGACTGACCGCCCCGCTGCTGGGACTGGAAAAGAAAAGCCTGCGCGAGCAGGCACTCTCGGCGCTGCGCACCGCCATCACCAGCGGTGAACTGGAACCTGGCCGGCATCTGGTGGAAACCGAGTTGTCCGAAATGCTTCAGATCAGCCGCGGCACGCTCCGCGAAGCCCTCCGCCAGCTGGAACAGGAGGGGCTGCTGTCCGCCGGCCCCCGCGGACGCCTGTCCGTCCGCCACCTGGACGGCAAGGAAATCCGGGACATCTACGCCGTCCGCGCCGCGCTCGAATCGCTGGCAGCCCGGACCCTGTGTGAACTGCCGGACCGGCAGCACGTCACCGAATCGCTGCACAAAGCCATCGACGTCATGGCTGAAGGGGCGTCCGGATCCCTGGAGGACCGGATCGAATCCGATCTCGAGTTCCACCGGACCCTGTGCCGGCTCACCGGCAACGAAACACTGCTGCATTCCTGGGAATCGCTGGAAGGCTCCATCCGGATGTCCATCATGTTCGCCGGCCTGGAGAAGGGCGTCAGCAACATGAGCGTGGACCGGCACCGCGACATCGTCTCCGCCATCGACACCGGCGATGCCGCCCTGGCCCGGAAAACCATCCTGGAGCACATGGACACCGCCGCCGCCAACCTGGTGGCGTAGCCCCCCCCTCGCAGCCCTGCCCCGGGAATCCCTGCGCCCTCCCGGCCGTTAACCTACTGCGCGGTAAATAGCCGCGGTGGTAACGAGGGATGGTATGACCGCGAAGTTTGTGTCAGTAGAGGACGACGCCGGAAAGGTCACCCGGTACAGCCGCCACGACAACGGGGGCGGCCTCATCGCGCCGGGAGCTAGCGTTGCGGACAGCGCCCGGATTGGCCCCATGACCTATGTGGAACACGGCGCGCACGTGGGTTCGGGCTGCCGGATTGGCCACGGCAGCTGGATTGACCGCGGCGCCACGATCGGTGACCGGACGGTCATCGGCGACGGCGTGCGAATCGGCCGCGGCACAGTGATCGGGAATCGCGTCCACATTGGCAGCCACTCGCGCATCGGTTCCAGCGTCCTGATTGAGCACGGCGTGCACCTGGATTCGGACAGCACCGTGCCGGACGGCAGCGAGGTCCTCACGGGCGCCCACTCGCGCCTGGCACCGGCAAGGCACCGGACACACCGCAAGGCGAAGGGCGGGCTGGCCGCCTAGGGCTAGTTGCGGCGGTGCTTCGCAGCCAGTGCTGCGGCACCCCACACGGCCAGCAGCAGCGCCACGAGCAGCAGGCCGGCCTCGCCCAGGTCGATCGCACCGAGCCATTCCGTGACCGGGTCGTCCAGGGCGAAGGCGGCATGAATAAAGCCACCCAACGTGATGACCGCGATGAACAGGGCCGAGACGGCCGAAATGCCCGTCACCAGGGCGTTGAACCCCAACGTCCGCCGCGGATCCTCCAGCGCCGAGCGGTACATCCGCGTCATTGCCACGCCGTTTAGTGAATCGCAGAGCGTCATCGCTGCGGTAAACGCCAGCGGCAGCGCGAGCAGGGCGAACGGCGGCACCCCGGCCAGGGACGCCGCCGTCGTCATCATAAGGAGCCCGATGGTGGTGGCGGTATCGAAGCCGAGTCCGAACAGGAACCCGATCACGTAGATGTTCCGCGGGCGCCGCACCTTGGACAGCGGCCGGTTGAGGAGCCGTGCCACCAGGCCCTGCGGTTCGAGCTCGCGGGGATCGACGGCGGAGCCGTTCCGGGCGCGGCGGTAGGCCCGGGCCGAGCGGGCGAACGCCGAGCCGTTGAAAAGTCCCATGGCCAGCAGGAACAGGCCCGAAACACCGCTGCCGATGAGCCCGAGCACCACGTTCCCGGTTGTGCCGTCCTGCATGACATCGCCCACCAGCGCGGCGCCCGCAATCACCAGCACGCCGGCCAGCGTGACCACTGAGCTGTGGCCCAGGCTGAAGGCGAAGCCCACGCTCACCGGGTCCTGGCGCTGGGCCACGAATTTGCGGGTGGAGTTGTCGATCGCGGCCAGGTGGTCCCAGTCGTAGCTGTGTTTCACGCCGGCCAGGTAGGCGGTGGCCACGAGGCCCCAGGACAGCACCTGCGCACCTGTCCCTCCCGTGTGCCCGGCGAGGACAAGCACGACGGCGGCAGCATGCAGGGCGGCAACGGCACCGAAGATGAAGAGCAGCCGGGTCCGGAGCGGCAGAGATTCCCGGTCCCGGTAGAGGGCGGTGATGGCGGTCAATGCCGTCATCAGTGTTTCCTTAGGTTCAGCGGCCCCTGCCCGTGCCAGCGTTCCCGCAGGAGGCCGGCGCAGGCTGTGAGCAGTCGGTTCAGTTCCCCGGTGCTGCTGGCCAGGGACCGCAGGACCAGCCCGGTGGTTCCCTGCACCGTGCGCGTCAGCGTGACCCCGGTCCGGGCCTGGTGCGTCTGTGCCAGCGAGCGCAGGTCGTGGGCGAGCGCCTGGTCCACGCGGGAGTCCACCGCAACGAGGGAGCCCAGGTGGCTGAAGCCCTCCATGAAGCCAAGTCCCGTCACGTCGTTGTGGGGTGGCCGGATGAGCAGGTTGTCCAGCGCCAGCAGTTCGGTGCCGGCTTCAGTTTCCACGCGGATCTCGTTCCGCAGCCGGATTTCCTCGTACCGGAACGCGGAGCCGTCCGGCGACCACCCGGGCGTCACCACTTCGGTCATGACCAGGGTCGACGACGGCCGCAGCGTCACGGACGTCCGTTGCCGGTAGCTGGCTTCCCGGTAGGCGATGAGCTGGTCCGGCATCAGCTCCAGCCGCGCCCCCTCCCCCAGCCGCACAGTCATCCGCTGCTCAGCAAAAGAGCGCGGAGTCCGATAGACCTTCGTGGCGGACTGGGTGGTCAGGAGCAGGTCAGCCCCATCCTCCACCTCCAGGTCAATGACAAAAAGATCCGCCCCAAGATAAGCCCCACCAGGATTCACCACGACATAACAAACCTGCCCGGAGTCATCCAGGTAATGCGGGCGGAGAACCCTCAAGGCACCACGATGGTACTGATGCGACGCAACCGAGCGCTGCCCACGCAAGGCGACCCGAAGCTCAAGTTCCCCCATTGGGGGCCGATCAGCGGACGCGGGTGGAAGGGGCCGCGGCGTGGCGGGCACCGCGGAGCGGGCACGGCCCCTTCCACCCGCGGGCGCAGGCCCCGGCGAGATGCCTGCTTGAGGTGACCCAACCGCCGTCGTGCTCACGAGGCCAGGTCGAGCATCAGGACGTCGTGCCTGATCCATTCGATGACCTTCTCCAGGCCTTCGTCGGTCTTGAGGTTGGTGAAGCAGAAGGGTTTGTTGCCGCGGAACTCTTTGGAATCCCGCTCCATGACGGACAGGTCAGCGCCGACGTGCGGGGCGAGGTCGGTTTTGTTGATGATGAAGAGGTCGGACTTGATCATGCCCTGGCCTGCCTTGCGGGGGATCTTTTCGCCCTGGGCAACGTCGATGATGTAGATGGAGAAGTCGACCAGTTCGGGGCTGAAGGTGGCGGAGAGGTTGTCGCCGCCGGATTCGACGAAGATGACCTGCAGGTCGGGGTGCCGGGCTTTGAGTTCCTCGATGGCGGCGGTGTTCATGGAGGTGTCTTCGCGGATGGCGGTGTGCGGGCAGCCGCCGGTTTCGACGCCGATGATCCGGTCCACGGGCAGGATGCCGTTGGCGGCGAGGATTTTGGCGTCCTCGATGGTGTAGATGTCGTTGGTGATGGCGGCCATGGAGATGTCGCCGCTCATGTGCCGGGTGAGCCGTTCCACGAGCTGGGTTTTGCCGGCGCCGACGGGCCCGCCGATGCCGATTTTGATGGGTTCAGTCATGGTGTTCCTCCTGTGAAGCGGTATGCACGGTTAGCTCATGAACATCCGGGCACGTTGGCGTTCGTGCCGCATTTGCGAGATTTCCAGTCCGGGGCTGACGGCACCGAGGTCGTCCGGCGTGAGGTGCGTGATGGCGTCGATGGCGGCAGCGACGTCGTCGTGCGCTTTCCGCAGCACCCGCTGCCCGGCGTTCTGGCCGAGCGGGATGGCGCGGACGGCGTTCTGCGTGAGGGACGTGACGGTGGCGAAGAGGTAGGCGGCCAGCGCCTCCTGCTGCGGCACACCCAGGGAGCGGGCGACGACGGCGAACGCCAGCGGCTGGTGCCCCGCGGCCCGGCCGGTGCTCACCATGTCCCGGTACAGTTCCAGCGCAGGCGAAGGAAACACCTCAGCCCCAATCTCAAGAAGACGACCACCCATCTTGAGGCTGGCCTCCCGAACCTGCCGAGGCAGAAGCGAAGCAGAGAGCAACGAATCCAGCTCCCCCAGATCAACCCCCTCATACAGCAGCCGAACAGCCAACCCATCCGAATAAGCAAGCGACTGGCCAATAAAAGCAGAGAGCCACACCCCAAAAGACCCCTCATCACGAACCACACCGGCGTCGACATAGGTCTCAAACCCGAGTGAGTGAGCAAAAGCCCCAGTAGGAAGCGCAGAGTCGACCAACTGCTGAAGAGCAAGCTGGTAACTCATGACCCGGCTCCCACGGCGACGTGTAAGGCGAACTCAGCGGAGGCGGGTGATAGGGGCCGCGGCGTGGCGGGCACCGCGAAGCGGGCACGGCCCCTATCACCCGCCGAAGCCCCCGCGCCATCCCCAGCCGAACGAGCCGCAGGCGAGGGACTAGTGCGAATGTTCAGCATGGCGGAAAGGCACAGGCATGACGCGTTCCTGGCGGGTAAAGGGCACGCCAGCGTGGTTGAGGTAGTCCTCGACGGTGTGGTCGTAGGCGCACACCATGACGGCCGCCCCGTACTCGCTGTCGGCGTCGAAGAATTGGGCCTGGAGGTGCCGGTTGCCGAGGGAGTGTGCGGTGACGCCCATTTCATGGATGGTGCGGGGTGCGATGACCAGGACGTCGGTGGGCAGGACGGAGACCACGATCATGTTGGTGTCGGCGACGTGGAGGATGTCGCCGTCGCGGAGGTCTCCGGAGCCTGAGGGCAGCCGGATGCCGATCTCGTTGCCGTGGTCCGTCGTCGCCCGCTGGATGCGTTTGACCAATTGGGCGCTGGGCAGGACGACTTTCTCGCGGTGCAGCCCGGTATAGACCGCGAGGTCGGTGCCCGGCAGGTCGTGAAGGTTGCCGAGGACTCGTTCGATGATCACGTGGTTGCTTTCTGGGTGTGGCTAGAACAGGAAGTAGCGCTGCGCCATGGGCAGCGCATCGGATGGCTCGCAGGTGACGTCCTCGCCGTCCACCGTCACCTGGTAGGTTTCCGGGTCCACCTGGATGTCGGGCGTCGCGTCGTTGTATTTGAGGTCGCTCTTGGTGAGGTTCCGGATCCCGGAGACGGGCCGGATGACTTTCTCCAGCCCGAGTTCTTCAGGAACCCCGGCCTCGATCGCTGCCTTGGACAGGAAGGTGATGGAGGACTGGTGCACGGCCTTGCCGAAGGTGGCGAACATGGGACGCATGGTGCGCGGTTGCGGTGTGGGGATGGACCCGTTGGAGTCGCCCATGAGTGCGTAGGCGATCTGTCCGCCCTTGAGCACCAGTTCCGGTTTGACGCCGAAAAACGCCGGATCCCAGAGCACCAGGTCCGCGAACTTTCCCACTTCCACGGACCCAACGGAGTCGGCTATGCCCTGGGCGATGGCCGGGTTGACGGTGTACTTGGCCACGTAGCGCTTGAGGCGGAAGTTGTCGCTCCCGGTGCTGCCGTGCGCGGAGGCCGAGCCGTCGGCACCAAGGTCCGTGCCGCCGTCGGCCGCTAAAATTCCGCGCTGCTTCTTCATCTTGTCCGCCACCTGCCAGGTGCGGGTGATCACCTCACCCACCCGGCCCATGGCTTGGGAGTCGGAGGAGGTGATGGAGAAGATGCCCATGTCCTGCAAGACGTCTTCGGCGGCGATGGTTTCGGCGCGGATGCGGGAGTCGGCGAAGGCCACGTCCTCGGGGATGTCCGGGTTGAGGTGGTGGCAGACCATCAGCATGTCCAGGTGCTCTTCGATGGTGTTGCGCGTGTACGGCAGGGTGGGGTTGGTGGACGCGGGCAGGACGTTCGGCATCCCGGCGATCTTGATGATGTCCGGCGCGTGGCCGCCGCCGGCGCCTTCGGTGTGGAAGGTGTGGATCACGCGGCCGTCGATGGCGCGGATGGTGTCCTCCACGAACCCGCACTCGTTGAGGGTGTCGGTGTGGATGGCCACCTGGATGTCATACTCGTCAGCCACCTGCAGCGAAGTATCGATCGAGGAGGTGGTGGCGCCCCAGTCCTCGTGCACTTTGAGGCCGATGGCACCGGCGCGGATCTGCTCGGCGAGGGGTTCGACGGCGGACGCGTGGCCTTTGCCGAACAGGCCGATGTTCATGGGGAACGCCTCGGCCGCCTGCAGCATCCGCTGGATGTGCCACTTTCCGGGGGTGACGGTGGTGGCCTTGGTTCCTTCCGCCGGGCCGGTGCCGCCGCCGATCATGGTGGTTACCCCGCTGGCCAATGCCGTGGGGATCTGGTCCGGCGAGATGAAGTGGATGTGGGTGTCGATGCCGCCGGCGGTGAGGATTTTCCGTTCCCCGGCGATGATCTCGGTGCTGGCACCGATCACGATGTCCACGCCGTCGGTGATCTGCGGGTTCCCGGCCTTGCCGATCCGGAAAATGTGGCCGTCCTTCAGCGCCACGTCCGCCTTATAGATGCCGGTGGAGTCCAGGACCACGGCGTTGGTGATGACGGTATCGGGAATGTCCCCGTCCCGGGTGGTCTGGCCATTCTGGCCCATGCCGTCGCGGATCACCTTGCCGCCGCCGAACACCACTTCCTCGCCGTAGACGGTGAGGTCCTTTTCGATCTCGAGGAACAGGTCGGTGTCAGCCAGGCGGATCTTGTCACCCGTCGTCGGGCCATACAGGTCGGCGTACTGCCGCCGCGGGATCTCGAAGCTCACTTTGCATCCCCTTCCGTGAGTGGCCCGTTTTGGCGCGTGCCGCCGTCGAGCCTTCCGTTGACCGCGTTGCTGAGCCCGTAGACCTCCCGGGTCCCGGCCAGTTCAATGAGCCGCACGCTCCGCGAATCCCCCGGCTCGAACCTGGCCGCCGTTCCCGCGGGAATGTCCAGGCGCCGGCCGTAGGCCGCCTGCCGGTCGAAGGCAAGGGCAGCATTGGCCTCGGCGAAATGGAAATGTGAGCCCACCTGGACGGGCCTGTCGCCGGTGTTGGTCACCGCGACCTCTATGGCCTCCCGGCCCGCGTTCGCGGTCACGGGTTCCGGCCGGAGGACGTACTCGCCTGGAATCATTGCCGCGCTCCTTAGCGGATGGGGTTGTGGACGGTGACCAGCTTGGTGCCGTCCGGGAAGGTGGCCTCGATCTGGACGTCGTGGATCATCTCCGGCACGCCTTCCATCACGTCCTCGCGGGTGAGCAGCGTGGTGCCGTAGCTCATGAGGTCCGCCACCGTCCTGCCGTCCCGGGCGCCCTCGATCAGCTCGTAACTGATGATGGCCACCGCCTCGGGGTAGTTGAGTTTGAGGCCGCGGGACTGCCTTCGGCGCGCCAGGTCGGCGGCCACCACAATCAGGAGCTTTTCCTGCTCACGCGGCAACAAATGCATGGGATTCCCTTCGACGGCCTGCGGCGTGCTGCCAGCGTAAGCGGGCCACGTTTCCGCCAGGTTTCATGACTATCAACAAAGGCTGTGGATCAGGACTACGTTGCCCGGTCAATCCGCGCCAGGATCTCCTCGGTGGACTGGATGGGCTGCCGATAGGTGGTGGACAGGATCCGGAGCATGTCGGCGGCATCCTGGTCGGCTTCCGAGGCCATGGCGTCCTTGGCGTAGGTGACCCGGATGTTGTGCGCGAACGCGTCAGCAGCCGTCTGGGCGATGCAGTTGTGGGTGGAGACGCCGGCCAGCACCACGTCGTCGGCGGCCCAGTTCCGCAACCTCGCCAGCAGGTTGGTTCCCACGAAGGCGCTGTCACGTGTCTTGTTCAACTGGGGCAGGTCCTCCTTCATGAGGCCGGGCACGGAGTGGGCCTGTTCGCTGCCACGGAAGATGAAACCCTGGCCGTCGTCCAGCATACTGAGGGTCCACGTGGATTTGTCCCGCTCGTGTTCGGTTCCGATCAGGAGGGCGGCCTGCCCGGCAGCCTTGAACCCTTCCAGCAGCCGGTTGCACTCCCCCACCACGCGCTCCTGCTGGGCGGCCAGTTCGGGCGCCTCGAAGAATGCGTTCTGCATGTCGATGACAAGGAGGGCGATCATGTGGGCACCTTTCCCTGGTGGGCCGGTTGGAAAAAGTTACCCGCCTGCAGGGCGTCGAAACCCTAGGGAGCCGATTCCCTGGTTTTCAGTTCGAACCCAGCCTCCACGTGCACACCCTGGGCCGAGGTCTCCCGCCCGGCGAGACGGTCCAGCAACAGGCTGATGGACCGCTCCGCAATCTCGTCCATGCCCGGCGCGACAGTCGTTAGGGAAGGGGACGCAAACCGCGATTCGTCGAGGTCGTCAAACCCTGCCACCGCCACATCCTGCGGTACTTTCACCCCGCGGACCTGTAATTCGTGCATGGCACCCAGGGCCAGGACGTCGTTCAGCCCGAACACGGCGTCGAACTTCACCCCGCTGTCCAGCAGCCGGGCGACGGCGGCGGCACCGGTGTCGCGGCGCCATTCAGCAGGTGCCACCAGCGCGGGGTCGTAAGGGATGCCCGCCTCCGCCAGCGCCGTCTTGTATCCGCCCAGGCGCAGGCCACCGGTGCCGGCGGACTGGCCCGCGTCCGCTCCGATCACGGCAATACGGCGGCGGCCGCCGGCCAGCAGGTGCCTGGTCAGGGCAGCCGCTGCTTCCCCGTTCTTCATGGTCACCAGGTCGAAGCGGGGATCCACAATGTGCTCACCCAGCATCACCAGCGGCTTCCTGCCCGCCCGCGCTGCTATGGCCTCCGCATCCACCGCCAACGGCGTGAACAGCAGGCCGTCCGTCAGCTGGCGGAAGGTCCCCTGGAGGGCGCCGAGTTCAGCGGCGGGCTCCGCGTCGGACTGCTCCACCAGCACCCGGTAGCCGTGCTTCGCCGCGGCTTTCATCAGCTTCGATGCCAGCTCGGCGTAATACGGTACGGAGAGGTCGGACAGCACCAGGCCCAGCATGGACGTCTTGCCGGACCGCAGGCTGCGGGCGGTGAGGTTTGCCTCGTAGCCCAGATCCGCTATGGCATCCTGCACCCGCTGCTTGGTGGCGGGACGGATGAATTCATAGTCGTTCAATACGTTCGAAACCGTTTTGAGGGACACCCCGGCCGCCCTCGCGACGTCGTTCATGGTTACTGCCATTAACGCTCTTTTCCAGCCTTCGCTGCCGCCTTCGCGGCCTGCTTGCTGGCGCGCACCTTGGCCAGGGATTCCGGGTCCACAATGTCAGCCACGGACAGGTAGGCGCCCTCGTCGCCGTAGTGGCCCGCTGCCTCGCGCCACCCCGTGGCCGTGAGGCCGCGCTGCTTGCCCAGCAGGGCCAGGAAGATCTTTGCCTTCTGCTCCCCGAAACCGGGCAGCGCCTTGAGCCGGCGCAGCACCTCGGCACCGTCCGGCGAACCCTTGGTCCAGATGGCGGCGGTCTCGCCGTCCCATTCGTCCTGGACGGCGGCGGCGAGCGCCTGGACACGGGCAGCCATGGAACCGGGGAAGCGGTGGACGGCGGGACGCTCCTTGAACATCTCCACGAATGCCGCCGGGTCATGCGTTGCGATGGCATCGGGTTTGAGCGACCCCAACCGCGTCCGGATCTTTTCCGGCCCGGCAAATGCAGATTCCATGGTGACCTGCTGGTCCAGCAGCATGCCGGTCAGGAGGGCGAAATCGTCCTCAGTCAGCAATTTGTCCGCGGCGGGATCACCCGTGATGTGCAGTTCCATGCCGTCCATCCTCCCACCTGCGGCCCGCCGTCGTCATAAGCGTTCCCGGCATTGCGTCCGGGCACGTCAGGACTCCACGGCCAGCCGGATCATGGACCAGGACACTGCCGGAAGCTCGGCGGTGAGCCCTCCGCCGTCGGCCTTGACCGTGGGGTTTCCGGACGGCAGGACCGAGGTGGAATCGTCGGCGCTGGCCCGCCAGTAGGGTTCCTTGTTGGCGTAGGTCACCGCTTCCAGCACGCGCACGTTGTTTGCCGTGCCGCTGCGTGCGTCAAGGGTGGCCCCGGCCATCCTTCGCAATGGCTCCGGCGCCTCATGATCGGGCCACGGAGCTCCTCACCTGCGGCAACGTCCCGGGCGCAGCGAACGGCCAGTCTCCAAGTACTACCTAATCGAAAAAACAGGTATCGGCTACGCATTCACCGGAGGCAGGAGGGCCATTAGGTTTTTCACAGGGACAAGGCCTCCAGGCTCTCGGCACTTGTCCCACTAGGGGGGTTCGAGACTTGGCTATGCATCAATCACAACATTTAGGCCCAAGCTTCCCGGTCCACAGGACCCGGGGTATAGGCGGGGCCGGCGACGAGGAGTCCTTCGAGACCAAGGGCTCTCCCCCAGCCGTCGCCGGCCCTCCGGCCCGCCTGGCCCCCCGCAGAGGCCATCCGCGGCTGACCTCCGCTGCCGGCCACGTAAAGGCCCCTCCGCGGAACAACGCCCTGCTCCTTGACCTGGTGAACGGCGCGCAGACCCTGGCCGATTCCCTGGACCTGCTGGTGGCGGCATCGGCTGCCCATGTGGTCGGGACCGCCGGCATCGACGTGGGCTGCGGGCTGGTGCTGCTCCAGCCCAAGCGCGGCCCTGCCATCACCGGTACCACCGACGAGGTGGTCCGGCTGCTCGACTGGGAGCGGGAAAGGGCTGAGGGGCCGGTGACCGATGTGATGTCCGGCGGCCACCCCGTGGCGGTCCTCCAACGCAACGGCGACTTCCGGTGGCGGCAGTACTCAGGCGAGCTGCAGGCGGCCGGCTTCGGCAGCACCCTTGCCGTCAGGCTCCGCCTGGACGCCGGTATTCCGTCCGACGACGGGGTCCCCGGCACCAGCGACCTCGGCCAGTCGAGTGCCGCCCTTGCCTTCTTCGCCCAGGACACAAAAGCGTTCCCACTCCAGGTCATCGCCGAAGCACGAAGCTTCGCGCAGCTGGCCACGAGAAGCCTCCAGATGGCCATCAACCTGCACACTGCACGCTCGCTGGCCACCGACCTGCGTTCGGCATTGGACAGCCGCACGTCCATCAACGTGGCGTGCGGAGTGATCATGGCCCAGAACAGGTGCTCCTACCAGGAGGCCTTCGCCATCCTTGCCAAGGCTTCAAGCCACCGCAACATCAAGGTCCGCAAGGTGGCCGAAGACATCCTTGAGCGCCTGCCCGAAGGTGCGCCGCACTCGCACTTCGGCCGCTGACCCGCAGACGCCCCTTCACGAACGGTTTACCGCCGCCTGCTCAGGAGGCCGACGCCGGCGCCGCGGTGCTGGCCCGGAGGACCAGCTGCGGCGGCACCACGGTGGAGCTCACCGCGGCCCCGGACTCGATCTCCGCCAGCATGATGTCCATGCAGCGGCGTCCCAGTTCCTCGAAGTCCTGCCGGACGGTGGTCAGCGGCGGCGTGAAGTACCCGGCTTCCGGCTGGTCGTCGAAACCCACCACCGAGACGTCGTCGGGCACCTTGACGCCCGCCTCCGTGAACGCCCGCAGGAGGCCCAGCGCCATCTGGTCATTTCCCACGAAGATGGCTGTCGCCGTGAGTCCGGACGCGAGCCGGCGGCCGATCGCGTAGCCGCTCCCCGCGCTCCAGTCCCCCTCCACCAGGAGGGATTCACCCAGGCCTGCTTCCCGGAGCACGGCCCGCCACCCCTCCGCCCGTTCGGCCCCGTCCGTCCAGTCGGGCGGACCCGCGATGTGTCCGATCTGCCGGTGGCCTTCCTTGACCAGATGCTCGACGGCGAGCCTCGCCCCGGCGCGCTGGTTCACCATGGCCCCGCTCACCGTCGCGCTGCCCGCAGAGCCCACGGCCACCACGGGCACCGGAAGGTTCATCTGCTCCAGCACGGCCAGGGTGTCCGCGTGCGGCACCAGCACCGCGATCCCGTCCACGGCCTGGTCCATGAAGTGGCCCACGGCGTCGGAAATGGCTTCCCGGCTGACCTCCCGCAGTGCCGCGATGCTGACAAAGTAGCCGGCGTTGCGGGCGGCATGCTCAACGCCCAGCAGGGTGTTGGCCGGACCGTACTGGGAAAGCTCACTGGCCAGCACACCGATGGTCTGCGAGCGCCGCGTGACCAGGCTCCGGGCCGCGGTGTTGCGCCGGTATCCCAGTTCCGCGATGGCTGCCTCCACCTTTTCCCGGGTTGCCTTGCTGACATTGGGGTGGTTGTTCACCACGCGGGAAACGGTCTGGTGGGAGACGCCGGCCACCTTGGCCACGTCTTCCAGGCGCGGCATCCGGCCCTTGCTGGTATTTGCCATGAGCCTATTGTGCCTGTGACCCCGGCGCCCCGCGTGCGCAACATGGGCCGGCGGTTCCGGATGGATCCTTGCGCGGCAGCTGTCCGGTGGAAAGGATGGGGAAGATCCCTGTTTGCAGTGAAGGAGCCGGCGGAATGACCAAATACCTGATCTCGTTTCCCAGCGGAGCCATGGACATCCCCGACGGCGGCCTGCAGGAAGTGGCGGACGCCGCGCACGCCGTGGTCCAGGAGGCAAAGGACGCCGGCGTCTGGGTTTTCGGCGGCGGGATCGACGAAAGCGTCCCACCCGTCATGGTTGACGCCGGCGGTACCGTCACGGCGGGCACCTACCCCCAGACGGCGCAGATCGAAGGTGGGTACACGGTGCTGGAGTTGCCGTCGTACGGGGATGCGGTGCAGTGGGCCGCGAAAATCGCCACGGCCTGCCGCTGCGCGCAGGAGGTGCGGGCTTTCCAGTACGACCCCGCCAGCTGAACCATGCACCCGGCGGAACCGTTTGTCCTTGCGTACCATTTCACGGGGCCTTGGCGGGTGCAGAACCCGCCGGCCGACCGTGTTCCCAGCCATGGGACACGGCTCTTCGCCACGAGCTTTGCCATCGATTTCACCCCGGTGGACGGGAATGGCCTGACCGCCCCCATCACCGTGGCCTCGCTGTTCCGGCCCGAGTCGCCGGAACGCTTCGTGGGGTTCGGGCGGCCCGTTACGGCCCCGGTGGACGGGCTGGTGCGCGCAGCCCATGACGGGGAGCCGGACCACCCCGCGCACCGCGGCTTTCCGTCGATCCGCTATGCCGCAACCCAGGCCCGCCGCGTACGGGAGGGGTGGCCAGGCTTGGCCGGCAACCACGTGATTATCGAGTCCGGTGGGGTGTTCATCGCCCTGTGCCACCTTCAGCGCGGGAGCGTCTGCGTCCAGGACGGCCAAGTGGTTGGCTGCGGGGCAGTGGTGGGCCGGTGCGGCAATTCCGGCAACAGCACAGAACCCCACCTGCACGTCCAGGCCATGGACTCGCCAGATCCGGCCCACGCATCCGCGGTTCCCATCACGTTCCCAGGCGGGCTGCCGCCGGGCGGGACGGTGGTGGAACCAGGGCTACGGGGCGGTTAAAAAGAAAAGTCCGCCTGCGTCAGCGGCGGACCTTCGTGGTCTTGATGGGTGGGCCCTGTGGGGCTCGAACCCACGACCCACGGATTAAAAGTCCGATGCTCTACCAACTGAGCTAAAGGCCCCTGCCGGCCGGTCAAACACGCTGTGCCTGCCCGTACGGCCCAATCCATTTCTGGACGTTAATACTCTAACCCATGGTTCCGGCCACTTCGCACACGCCGCGGCCCCGCCGTCGTGCCTTCCCACCCCTTGGTCCAGGCCTTTCCGGCCACCGGCGGACAAGCTCTACAGATGCTCGATTTCCCCGGCGGCACAGGAGTAGCGTGGGGGCATGAGCGAGCAAGCAGGAACCACTCCGTACGGCGGCAGCAACCGGCACCACAAGCCCAAGCCCTTCGCGCCGATGGACTTCGAGCCCTTCGCCGGTGGCGCCGATCCCGCCCGCGTGTCGGAGGCCGCCCACCTTGCAGCACAGGCGCTGGTCCGCCATGGCCGCGACAGCGACGATCCCGTGATCACCGAACGGCTGGTCAAGCTCGCCGACGAACAGGGGCTGGATGCGATCGCCGAGTTGTGGGCCGAGAGCCCTGCCCGCTCGCTTCCCGGCGCACTGTGGCGGCTCTACGCACTCCGTGCCGCCACCGTCCAGGACCCCGAACGCATCAGCGTCTATTTTCGCGCGGGACGGGACACCGCCCAAGTATCCAACGTGGTGGCCGGCGCGGCTGAGCCGCCGGGCGCGGACGAAATGCGCACCATGGCGGACGCCATCCTTTCCGGTGCGTTCGACGGCGATTTCGACGTCGCGCTGGAACGCTCCGCTGCGTTCTGCCGCGTGGTGGCACTCGGCCAGGCCACCCTGGCCGACGGCGCCGAGCACGCCAACGAGGCCCACGCCAGCAAACTGACCCGCAACTCCCACCAGCTGGTGAAGACCGCCGAGGACCTGGAACACGCGGCCAACGCGTGGCGCCTGGGCGAACTGGACTGAGGCGTCTTTTCCCCCGGCGGACCGGATTTCCGGGACGGACCAAGCCCCCACTGTCAAGATTGACTTGGGCCGGGGTAAGTAGAAGACTGAAACCGGTGCCGAACCGCGAAACCCCCGGGCTTCAACAATTAGCCGCCTAGAGCGGCCTACCGCCGAGAGGCGTATCCGGTTCGGCACCATTTTTCTGCCCTCTTCCAGGTGCCCGATTCCGGGGGTGCAGCCACGGGCCGGTAGAGTAATCCCCAGTTGCCCGCCGCCGTCAAGTCACGCGGCAGCAACCCCCGCCTTGATAAGTCCCTGGAGACCGGTAATCACGTGAAGCTGCGCCTTTTTCCACAGGAGCCCGCAGGGCTGAACCTGCTCTCACAAATGGCACAACAGATCGTGCTGGCCACCGCCACGCTGGCCGAGATCCTTGGCGTACCCGCGGACGAGCACGGCAAGCTTGTCGAGGACATGCACAACATCGAGGCCAAGTCCGCGGAACTGCATTTTGCGCTGCTGACCCATATGCGCACCAGCTTTGTGAACCCACTCCCCCGCGAGGACATGTACGCCCTGTCCCGGTACCTCAACGAGGCCATGGAGAAGATGGACGCGGCCGCGGAACTGGTGGCCCTGTACCGGCTCGACCGCCTGCCCAAACGGGCTGCCGACCAGCTGGAGATCATCAGCCGGCAGGCCGAACTGACCGTTGACGCCATGCGCAGGCTCAATGACCTGGACGACCTCGAGGATTACTGGATCGAGATCCTGCGCCTTGCCAAACGCGCGGAGCGGACACACCGCGTGTGGGTGGCGGACATGATCGCGGACATGAAGTGGGCGCAGTATTCCCGCAACCGCGACATCGCCAACCAGCTGGTGGAGGTCACCAAGGACATGCGGCGGGTGGCCACCCAGGTAGGCAGCATCATCGTCAAGGAATCCTGACGTGGCGGCCGTCATCTTTGGCGCCGTGGTCCTGCTGGCCGCGGCGTTTGCCTTCCTGAACGGCTTCCGTGACGCGTCCACGTCGGTGGCCCTCGCCGTGCGGAACCGGGCCCTCACCCCCAGCGTGGGCATCCTCCTGGCCGCGTTCTTCAACTTTGTCGGCGCCATCCTCAGCGCCCTGCTCGCCGTCGCTGTCAGCCGGACCTGGATCAGCCTCCCTGCCGGCACCGGCGGACTGGCCATCCTGGTGGCGGGCCTGGCCAGCGCCTGCGCGTGGGGCATCCTGATGTGGTGGCGCGGCATTCCCGCGTCATCCACCCATGCCCTGGTGGGTGGCCTGGCCGGCGCAGGCCTGGCCAGCCTGGCTGTCGGCGGCCCGGGGGTGGCCGGCGTGGACCAGTCGCTGCTGTTCCAGGTGGTCCTGCCACTGGTCCTGTCGCCACTGGTGGCCTACAGCGGTTCCTTCCTCCTGGTGTATCCGGCCACCTGGGTAGCCCGCTACACGCAGGCCAACGTGGTGAACCAGCGTTTCCGCCGGGGCCAGGCCGTCGCCGCGGGAGCGGTGGCGTTCGGCCACGGCCTGCAGGACGGGCAGCGCGTCAGCGCGGTCCTGCTGCTGGCCCTGCTGGCGGCAGGCTATGCCGACGGCGGGATCCCCACCTGGGTGGCGGCGCTCTCCGCGGTGATGATGACCGCCGGGACCCTTTTCGGGGGGTGGCGGATATCGCACACCATCGGCTACAAGATCACACGGATCGATCCCCTGCGCGGCTCCGTGGCCCAGACATTCAGTGCGGTGATGCTCTTTGTGGGTGCCATCGGGCTGCACTGGCCGCTCTCCACCACCCACACCGTCACCGCCGGCGCCCTGGGTGCCGGGGAGAACCAGCATTTTTCGGTCACCAACCGGAAGCTGGTCATCCGGATCCTCTGGCTCTGGGGGCTGACCCCGCTGGCCACCTGCGCCCTCGGCTTCGTGCTTGCGCTGGCCCTCTCCCCTATATCCATGTAGGCGGGGCGGCTCCCCTATACAGGGAATCCGGCGTGACGTACATTCAAAGTGCGCCCCCGGGGCAACGGTGCCGGGGACCGGCGTCCGCGCCGTGTGCAGGGCTGCGGACGACGCGCCGCTGCAGCCAACCGGCGGTCCGGATGCACAACGCGGAAAAGAGCAGGCGTCATGTCTCCCTCGTATTCCCGGCGCCCCCTTCCAGAGCCCCGGCAGCCCCGGTGCGAGGCCTGCGGAACCGAGCACCAGCTCACCATCCATGCGATCACGGCCATCGGCGCGGCAGGCGGTGACCTGGTCACGGTCTCCTACACCTGCAACGACTGCAATTTGTTCCAGGAACACACCGCGTACGCTACGGACGTGGCGGCTGCGCTGAACCAGGTGCACTGGATGACCCAGGTCATCCTCTTCGGGGACGACTACATCCACTGCGGCTTCCCCATGGAAGAGGCGGAGTTCGAGGTTGAGCGGCTCTGCTACCGCAGCGGCAGGCCGGGCAGTACGCTCAGCGCCGTGTCCCTCCCCACCCGAGTCCTGCGCTGCCATTGCGGGTTCCAGCTGGAGGTTCCGGAATAGCCACAGGGTTTGCTAGAGCTCCAGGGTGACGGGAGCTGCAGCCATCAGCACCGTGGTGAGTTCGTCCTGTGTCAGGTTGGCCGCCGTGCACAGTTCATGGTCCGCTACTCCGGCTGCCGAAGCTTTGCGGACCGCCTGCCGCAGGGACTCCTGGGCGGTATCCAGCTCCCACTGCATGCTTTCAAGGCGGGAACTGGTGCGCCACACCTCTGCCAGCACATCCTCTTCCTCAACGGGGGCCACGGCCAGCGAGAGATGCGGTTCGAGCTCCGGCGCCAGCGGCCCGGCTGCGAGGGGCCCCGCCAGCCCCGCCGCGGCGGCGAACGCCTGGGCCGGTTCCACGGCTTCCTGCACGGCGTCCAGTTCAGGTACGGAAACAGTAAGCTGGGGGCCCATGGGGTCACTGGCCGTCTGCGTCATGGCAAAACTCCTTTAGCGGGCTTACTACTAGTTCCGAAAGTATCTCGATTAGCGTACTAAACCCGTCAGTAGATCGCCAACGATGCCAATGGCTTACCCGAAACGGCCGGAGACGTAGTCCTCAGTGGCCTTCTCCACGGGGTTGCTGAAGATAGTGTGGGTGTCGCCGTACTCGATCAGCTTGCCCGGCTTGCCGGTGCCCGCGATGTTGAAGAACGCCGTCTTGTCGGACACACGCGCGGCCTGCTGCATGTTGTGGGTCACGATCACCACGGTGTACTGGTCCTTGAGCTCGTTGATGAGGTCCTCGATGGCCAGGGTGGAGATGGGGTCCAGGGCGGAGCAGGGCTCGTCCATGAGGATCACCTGCGGCTCCACTGCGATGGCGCGGGCAATGCAGAGGCGCTGCTGCTGGCCGCCCGAGAGGCCTGAGCCGGGCTTCTCCAGCCGGTCCTTGACCTCGTTCCACAGGTTGGCGCCCTTGAGCGAGCGTTCCACCAGGACGTCCGCCTCGCCCTTGGAGATCTTCTTGTTGTTCAGCTTCACGCCAGCCAGCACGTTGTCCCTGATGGACATGGTGGGGAACGGGTTGGGGCGCTGGAAAACCATGCCGATCTGCGAGCGCACGGTGACCGGGTCTACGCCGGGTCCGTAGAGGTTGTCGCCGTCCAGCAGGACCTCACCCTCGACGCGGGCGCCGGGGATGACCTCGTGCATGCGGTTCAGGGTGCGGAGGAAGGTGGACTTTCCGCAGCCGGACGGGCCGATGAACGCGGTGACGGACTTGGCTTCGATGTTGATGCTGACGTCCTCAACGGCGAGGAAATCGCCGTAGTACACGTTCAGGTCCTTGACGTCGATGCGCTTAGACATGGTGTTCCTTCACTTACTGGGTATGGATTGAAGTCTAGGATCCGCCGGGGTACGGCGGAAGGGAGTGCCTGGCTACCGGCCCGTTTTGGGAGCGAAGATCCTGGCGATCAGGCGCGCCACCAGGTTCAGGACCATCACCAGGATGATCAGCACCAGCGCCGCGCCCCAGGCCCGCTGCGATGACGGGTCCGGGTTGGAGGGCGAGGTGGGGTTCAGGATCTGGGTGTAGATGAACGTGGGCAGCGAGGCCATCCAGCCGCCGAACACGTTGGAGTTGATGCTGGTCGCAAAGCCCGCGGTAACCAGGATGGGCGCCGTCTCACCGATGACCCGGGCAATGGCCAGGGTGACGCCGGACGCGATGCCCGAGATCGCCGTCGGGATAACCACCTTGAGGATGGTCCGCCACTTGCGGACGCCCAGGGCGTAGGCGGCCTCGCGGAGCTCGTTGGGCACGATCTTGAGCATTTCCTCGCTGGAGCGCACCACCACGGGGATCATCAGCACGGAAAGCGCGACGGCGGCCACCGCACCGGTCTTGGTACCCGGGCCCATGACCGCGAAGAAGAACGCGGCTGCGAACAGGCCGGCCACGATCGAGGGGATGCCGGTCATGACGTCCACGAAGAACGTGATGGCCTTGGCCAGGCGGCCGTCGCGGCCGTACTCCACCAGGTAGATGGCCGTGAGCAGGCCAACAGGAACGGAGATGACGGTGGCCAGCAGAGTGATCTGCACGGTGCCCAGGAGGGCGTGGTAGATGCCGCCCATCACCGGGGCGCCGCTTTCCACAGCCTTGTTGTCGAAGGCGCCGGTGACGCCGTTCATGGAGGTGGTGAGGAATCCGGGGTCGATAAGTCCGGGGATGCCGCTGACCAGCACGGTCCAGATCACCGAAACGAGGGGCAGCAGCGCCACCAGGAACGAGCCAACCACCAGGCAGGTGGCCAGCTTGTCCTTGGCCTTGCGGGAGCCCTCCACGGCGGCGCTCCAGGAAACCAGGCCAACCGCGAACAGGATCGCGGAGACCAGGCCCCAGCCGAACGCGTTGAAGCCGATCAGGGCGAGGATGGCGGCGCCGACGATCAGGGCGCCGCCGAGCACCGCATACGGTGCGTACTTGGGCAGCTGGCCCTTGGTGAGGGCAGACCGCTTGCTGCGGACCGGGGTAAGCGTGGAGGTCATTTAGTTGGCTCCCGAGAATTCTTTGTGCCGGGTGATGACCCAGCGCGCGATCATGTTCACGCCAAGGGTGATGATGAACAGCACCAGGCCGGCGGCGATCAGGGTGCTGACCTTGAGGCCGCTGGCTTCGGGGAAGTTCAGGGCGATCTCGGCGGCGATGGTCTGGTTTCCGGACTGGATCAGGCTGGCAGTCAGTGCACCGGAGGAGAGCACCAGGGCAACGGCCATGGTCTCGCCGAGCGCACGGCCCAGGCCCAGCATGATGGCACTGATGATGCCCGGGCGGGCGAAGGGCAGTACGGCCATCCGGATCATTTCCCAGCGGGTTGCGCCGAGTGCCAGCGCAGCTTCCTCATGCAGCTTGGGGGTCTGCAGGAAGATCTCGCGGGACAGCGAGGTGATGATGGGCAGGACCATGACGGCGAGGACGATGCCCGCAGTGAGGATGGTCTTGCCGGTGGTGGAGGCGGGACCCTGGAAGATGGGGAGCCACCCAATGTTCGCCGCGAGCCAGCCGTAGGCCGGGGAGATTTCCTTGGCAAGGAACGCGGCACCCCACGCGCCGTAGACCACGGAGGGGATGGCGGCGAGCAGGTCCACCACGTATCCGAGCCCGGAGGCGAGGCGGCGCGGTGCGAAGTGGGAGATGAACAGCGCCACGCCGATGGCGATGGGGGTGGCGATCACCAGTGCGATGGCTGCGGCGATCAGGGTGCCGATCACGATAGGCCAGATGTAGGCGAAGAAGCCCTGGCCGCCCTGGATCTTGTCCGCGGGCGCGGTCAGCGCCGGAATTGCCTGGACTACCAGGAAGAGTGCGACGCCGAAAAGGACGGCGAGGATCAGGCACCCTGCGGCGAGCGTGGCACCGGAGAAGACTTTGTCCCCGGCGCGCCCAGCGCCTTGGGTACTGGTCAGGGAGGTGGCGGTCATTCGACGGCCCTTCGGTTCGTTGCTGGATTAAGGAAGCGGTGCAAAGCCAAGTTCCCCGCACTGCCGTCCGGCAGGCGGGGAACCCGGTTTTACAGCGTTGGCTAGGACTTGACCTTGACCGAGTCGATGGCCTTGGCGGCCTTTGCTGCGAGGTCGGAGGACAGCGGGGCGGACTTGGCCGAGTCAGCTGCGGCCTTCTGGCCCTCGCCGGAAATTACGTAGTGCTCGAAGGCCTTGACCAGGTCAACGGTCTCCTGCTTGTCGTAGGTGGTGCACAGGACGTGGAAGGACACCAGGACGATCGGGTAGGCCCCAGCGATGGTGGTCTTGCGGTCCAGCTTGATGGAGAGGTCGTTGGCGGCACGGCCTTCGACGGGCTTGCCGGCATCGACTGCCTTGGCAGCAGCGTCGGCGGAGATCTTGGTGAAGGAGTCGCCCACCTTGATCTGGGCAACGCCCAGCTTGCCGCTGACGGCGGAGTCGTCAGCGTAGGTCACGGCACCGGGGGTGTCAGTGACGGTCTTGACCACACCGGAGGTGCCCTTGGCGTTTTCGCCCTGGAGGCTGGCGGGCCAGATGCCGGCGGCCTTGTCGGTCCAGACGTCGGCCGCAGCGGCGGACAGGTAGTCCGTGAAGTTCTGCGTTGTGCCGGAGTCGTCGGACCGGTTTACCGGGGTGACCTTCAGGTCGGGGAGCGTTACGCCGGCGTTGAGGGCAGCGATGGCGGGATCGTTCCACTTGGCGATCTGGCCGCGGAAGATCTTGGCCACGGTGGTGGCGTCCAGCTTCAGGTCGGTGACGCCGGGAACGTTGAAGGCCACGGCGATCGGGGAGATGTAAACGGGGACGTTGATGGCGCCGTCGGGGCCGCACTTGTCCTTGGAGGAAGCGAACTCGGCGTCGCTCAGGTAGGCGTCCGAGCCTGCGAACTGGGCCGAGCCGTCCAGGATCGCCTTGCGGCCTGCGCCGGAGCCGTCCGGGGAGTACTGCACGCTGGCGCCGGAGTTGGCGGAGGCGAAGTTGGTCTTCCAGGCGTCCATGGCTGCGCCCTGGGCGGAGGAACCAATGCCGGTCAGCGTGCCGGTGACCTTGGGGCCATTGGCAGACTGGCTGCCTGCAGGCGCCGTGTTCGTGGCGTTGTCTGAACCGCAGGCGGTAAGCGCGAGTGCGCCGGCTGCGATAACAGCGATAGCCGCGTGGCGGCCGAAGCGGAGTGCCTTCACTAGATGTACCCCTTCCAGGGTTATTCAGGTGCGGGACAGGGACGGAGAGCCCTGCTGCGCGATGCGTACTTTTTGTACCTTCAAGCAAGTTATGGGCCGCAGGTAACGGGATGGGCTGTCCAAAGTGAACGGAGGATTAACGACGGCGGGATTTTGGCTGACAAATACCGGGTCACCATTGCGCAGATCACATGCGCGGTCGTAGTGCACCTGCGCAAGGCAGTGGATCGGCACTGAATAGTATTGGACCCATGGCCATCCCAGCAGGACTCTCAGCAACCAGGCGGTTCCTGCGCAGCCGAGTCCGGACCGGGCTGATCCGCAGCCGCAACTCGTTCGTTCCCGCCATCCAGATGACCGTCTGCGCCGTGGGCGCGTACGCCTTCGCGGAGTACATCCTCGGCCACACCGGGCCGCTCTTCGCCGCCACCTCGTCCCTGATCGCCCTTGGCTTCTCCCGCGAACCCCGGCTCCGGCGGGTGATGGAAGTGGGCCTTGGCTGCACCCTGGGCATAGTGGTGGGCGACCTACTCCTACACTGGCTTGGCGGCGCCATCTGGGTGGCCGCCGTCGTGCTCCTCTTTTCCATCCTGCTGGCCCGGTTCCTGGACAGCGGAAACATCTTCACCACCCAGCTGGCACTGCAGTCGCTGTTGGTGGTCCTGCTCCCGGCACCGTCCGGAGGCCCGTTCACCCGCAGTATCGATGCGGTGGTGGGCGGCCTGTTCGCCTTGCTGGTGACCATCCTGGTGCCCAAGGATCCCCGCCAGGAGCCGCGCCGGGACGTGCAGAAATTGCTGCATGAACTGGCGGAGGTGCTGCGCGAATGCGCCGGCGCGCTGGCCAACAGTGACTCCACGCAGGCCTGGCACGCCTTGATCCGCGGGCGGAACTGCCAACCACTGGTTGATGCCATGCGCCAGTCCCTTCGGGCGTCCGGCGAGGTGGCCACTCTGGCTCCCGCCTACCGCCGGCACCGCGATGAACTGGACCGGCTCAAGCAGTCCCTCGATTTCATCGACCTTGCCCTGCGGAACAGCCGCGTGTTCGCCCGGCGGCTGACCAGCGCCATCAACCACACGGCGCTCTCGGACGAGGCGACGGACAGCATCGCCGGCGTTCTGCAGGAGACGGCCGCCGCCATCGATGAGCTGTCGCTGGGGCTCGCGGAAACGCACGAAGGCGTCCGCCGCGCCCACCTGCGCACTGCCCGCCGGGACCTGAGCGAGATCGCCCTTCGCCTGCATCCGAAGCTGCTGGAGGTCCAGCGGCTGGAAGGCGAAACCGTTGTCATGCTGTTCCGGCCGCTGATGGTGGACCTGCTCGAAGCCACCGGCATGGACGCAGCCGAGGCCAGGGACGTCCTGCCCGCCCTCTAGTGTCAGTGCCCGCCACTAGTGTTTAACACATGGCAACAAAGACTTCCCGGGCGTCCAAGGCGCCCGCGTACAAATGCGCCGAATGCGGCTGGACCACCGCCAAGTGGGTGGGCCGCTGCGGCGAGTGCCAGGCGTGGGGCACCGTTGAGGAAACAGGCACGGCTGTTGCACGTACGACGGCGGCCACCACCGTTGTGGAGCCGGCCCGGCGGATTGCCGAGGTGGACGCAACCACCGCGGCGTTCCTGCCAACCGGCGTGGACGAACTGGACCGGGTCCTGGGCGGCGGCCTGGTGCCGGGTGCCGTCATCCTGCTGGCCGGCGAACCCGGTGTCGGCAAATCCACCCTGCTGCTCGACGTGGCCGCCAAGTTCGCCCGGACCGCCCAGGATGTCCTGTACGTGACCGGCGAAGAGTCGGCCGCCCAGGTGAAGCTGCGCGCCGAGCGGATCGACGCCGTCGCCGAATCCCTGTACCTGTCCGCGGAAACAGACCTGGGCCAGGCCCTGGGCCAGGTGGAGAAGATCGAACCCCGGCTGCTGATCGTGGACTCGGTGCAGACCCTCAGCAGCGCCGACGTCGACGGCAGCGCGGGCGGTGTGTCCCAGGTCCGCGAGGTGGCGGCGTCCATCATCGCGGCCGCCAAACGGCGGAACATGACCACCCTGCTGGTGGGGCATGTCACCAAGGACGGATCCATCGCCGGGCCGCGCCTGCTGGAACACCTGGTGGACGTGGTCTGCCAGTTCGAGGGTGAGCGCCACTCCCGGCTGCGTCTCCTGCGAGCCGTGAAGAACAGGTATGGGCCCACCGACGACGTCGGGTGTTTCGACCTCAACGAGAACGGCATCGAGGGCCTGGCCGATCCGTCCGGCCTGTTCGTCAGCCGCACCAAGGACCCGGTTTCCGGGACCTGCATCACGGTCACCATGGAGGGGCGCCGTCCTTTGCTGGCGGAGGTGCAGTCGCTGCTGGCCGAGAGCCCTAATTCCCAGCCGCGCCGCGCCACCAGCGGCCTGGACAGCTCGCGGGTGTCCATGCTGCTGGCGGTGCTGCAGCAGCGTGCGGGGACGCTCCTGCACAAGGACGACTCCTACGTTGCCACCGTGGGCGGGGTGAAGCTCAGCGAACCGGCCACGGACCTTGCCGTGGCCCTTGCCGTGGCCTCAGCCAAGGCCCGCAAGCCGTTACCCATCCGCCTGATCGCCTTCGGCGAGGTAGGCCTGGCGGGCGAGGTCCGGCCCGTTCCCGGAATCAACCAGCGCATCCAGGAGGCGCACCGGCTGGGGTTCACGCACGCCGTGGTTCCTGCCAGCCACACGGGGCCCGGGCCCGTGCCGGCCGGATTCTCCGTGCGGGAAGTGGAGCACCTCACGGAGGCACTCAGCCTGTTGATCGGCTAGCAGCCTGCAGCCCGGGTACTTCCGGATTGCGGCCGTGACGGCGGCCTGGGTCGCTGGCGGGTACTGTAAGGGCAGAACCTTCATGCAGACGGGGGTCGTCGATTTCTGTGCTGGGGGAAGCTTGGTGATCCAGGAAAAGCAGGGCGCCGCTGACGTTGCCGGCCAGGCACGCAGGGCGCCCATGCAGCCTGTTGTGTCGGACCGTCTGGATGGCCTGTTCGGGAGCCTCAGTGCGCGCAAGCGCGTAGCCGTGTGCCAATTGCCTGTTTCGCTGACTGTTGGGCTGGTGGTAGTTGCCGCGGCTGTCTTCAGCCCGGCGACGCTGGCCAGCGACCTGTTCCTTGCGGCCCTGTTGTTCCATCTGGCCATCGCCGCGACATGCGTGGCCATCCCGTGGGGCAGGCTCCCTTCCAATGCATTCGCCGTCATTCCGCTCCTTGACTGCCTGGCCATCGGGTTCACGCGCGAGGCGGGAGGCCCGGCCTTCAGTGTCCTGAGCATGACGTTGCTCTTCCCAGTGATTTGGCTTTCGGCGCAAGTCCGGCCGTACATGCCCGTTCTGGCTATTGCGGGGACCGTCCTCAGCGCGGTCGCCCCCTCCGTCCTCCAAGGGTCGGCGCCGGCGGGCGGATCAATGATCCGAATCCTCATCCTCCCCCTGGTGATGACCGTCCTCGCGGTCAGCGCCCACGTGGTGGCCACCACCATCCGCCGGCACCGCGTGCGGATCCTCCAGAGTGAGCAGGACCTGGCCCGCACCCTGGACGAAAGCATCCGCAGGCAGGGACTGCTCGACGCAGTGCTGAAGGCCGTGGGCGTGGGCGTGTGGGTGGTAGATGCCGGGGGCCGCACCGTGCTGGCCAACAAGGCCATGCGCACGGACCCTGCACTGTCCGGCGTCGTGGATCCTGCCGCCTCGCCGGGCCTGCTGATGGCCGACCGCTGCACCCCCGTACCGCCGGGCCTTCTTCCCGCAGCCCGGGCCGCGGCCGGAGACGCCTTCACCGATGAGCTGTATTGGGCCGGCCCTCCGGACCGGCAGCACGCCTACTCCGTGAGCTCGCACGGTTTCCCGTCGGCCGGGGGCCAGGAAGCCGGAGCGGTCATCACCTTTGTGGACGTCACCAGCCTAGTGAGTGCCCTGGCGGCCAAGGACGACTTCGTCGCCACTGTTTCGCACGAGCTGCGGACACCCTTGACCTCCATCCTGGGCTACCTGGAACTGGTCCTGGACGAACCCGATCACGAGGACATCAGGGAGGAGCTCCAGGTGGTGCGCCGGAACGCCGAACACCTGCTGAACCTGGTCAATGACCTCATCGCCGTGGCATCGGAGCGGGTGGACCTTGCCCTCGAGGAGACGGACCTGGCCCGGCTGCTGGCGCTGGAGGTTGACGCCGCCCTGCCCAAGGCGGCCGGCAACGGGCTCCAGCTTGTGCTTGAAGCGGAGGAGCCGCTCCCCGCCAGGGTGGATCCGGAGCGGATCAGCCAGGTGTTCAGGAACCTGCTCTCGAATGCCATCAAGTACTCCCCCAACGGCGGCGTCATCACGGCGCGGGCCCGCAGCACCGGCTCGGGCATGGCCTGCTCCATCACCGATACCGGGCTGGGGATGACGCCGGAAGAACAGGAACAGGCGTTCACCAAGTTCTTCCGTTCGGCGCGGTCACGCGAAACCGCCATCCCCGGCGCCGGGCTGGGACTGCCCGTCAGCAAGACCATCATCGAAGGCCACGGAGGTTCCATCAGCCTGGACAGCGAGCCCGGTGTGGGCACCACGGCAACGTTCATCCTGCCGCACGCCTAGCCGGCCCGGAACTTTGCCCACGCCGGCGCCGGCAGCAGGCGGGCTGGCAAGTCAGGACGGGGCGCCGGCCAGCCAACTGGAAACGTCGCTGCGCAGCACCAGCAGCGGGCCGCCGGTGGCGCTTACGTTGCCGTCGGTCACGTAGTACCCCCGGCCCGAGCCCGTTCCACCGGCCGCGCGGTCCAGGGCATCCACCAGGTGCCGCGGCAGGTGGCCCTGCGGACCAAGGCTGCGGAGCTCGTCCACTTCTTCCGGCGTGAGCCGTCCCAAAACCTCAGCAATGTTGGCCACGAGTGCTCCTTTCGAGCGGGGTGCCTGGCAGAGTGCCTGAAGGAATAACCTAGAGCAGCGCCGTGAACTCCACGTTAACGGTGGACGGCACCTGCACTTTTCCTGAAGATCCGGAGACCCAATGCCCATTCGAAGCGCAGGCATCCTGCTGTACCAACAGGACCCGGGCGCCCGGGTCGGGTTGCAGGTGTGGATCGCCCACATGGGCGGCCCCTTTTGGGCGCGCAAGGACACCCACGCCTGGTCCATTCCCAAGGGTGAGTACAACGACGGCGAGGACCCGCTGGCCGCAGCGCTGCGGGAGTTCGCGGAAGAGATGGGGACGGCCGCACCGGAGGCCGACTACCGGTTGCTGGGCGAGTTCCGGCAGTCCTCCGGAAAGCTCATTACGGCCTACGCCGCCGAGGCTGGGTTCGCCCCCCAAGTAATCACCAGCAACACGTTTCCGCTGGAATGGCCCAAGGGTTCCGGCAGAATCCAGCACTATCCCGAAATTGATGACGCCCGCTGGTTCCCGGAGCAGGAGGCCCGGACCAAACTCGTGAAGGGGCAGCTGCCCATCCTCGATGCACTGGTCGGGGGCTTGGCAACCAGCTAGGACACCTGCGCCAACGCACGGGGGCCGGGAACCCCCGCGGGGATGCCCGGCCCGGCCTGATGCGCCCCCGGTGTGGGGGAACAGCTGCAGCGGTGGAACGGCCTGCATGGGCAGGCCGGGTGGCTAGGAGCGGACCCCGTCGGCCTTGACCGCCAGCACCGGCCGGTCCGCCTGCATGAGGATCTGCTGCGCGTGGCTGCCCAGGATGAACTTGCCCACCTGGGTGCGGTGCCGGAGCCCGATCACGATCAGCGAGGCATCCACCTCCCTGGCCACGTCCAGGAACTCGTCAGCAAGGTCGTGTTCGTAGGGCGGCTGAATGACCGTGGCGGTGACGCCGGCATCAGCAGCCTTCTTCGCGGCCAGCGCCAGCACGCCTTCCGGCGCCACGGATTTGTCCACCAGGGCACCCTGGCGGGCAGAGTTCACGATGTACAGGTCCTTCTGCCGGAGCTGCGCTTCGGCGATGCCCGCGGCCAGGGCTGCCTCGCCGGCGGGGGTGGGAACGAAGCCGACGATGATGCTCATACCTTCTCCTTGATGTTCTGGTTGGTGAGGTTCCCGGCCGTGGCCGCTGCCGCCGTCGTGCCCTTGCGCCTGGCGACCAGGCTGCGGAGACCCGGCAGCACCGCCACGACGACAAAGACCACCAGCAGGGTTGCCGAGATGGGGCGGGTAAGGAATCCGGTGGGGTCGCCGCCGAAGACCAGGAGCGAGCGCCGCAGCGAGCTCTCCAGGAGCTCACCCAGGACGAAGGCCAGGACCAGCGGCCCCGGTTCGAAACCGAACTTCTTCATGAGGTAACCCAGCACGCCGAAGAACACCACGAGGGCCACATCGAACATGCTGTTGTTGATGGTGTAGGCGCCCAGCAGCGTAATCAAGGCAGTGATCGGTGCCAGGATGGCTGCGCGGACACGGAGGATGCGGACGAAGATGCCCACCAGCGGCAGGCTCATGATCAGCAGGAGGATGTTGCCGATGTACATGGAGTTGACCACGCCCCAGAACAGCTCCGGGTTTTGCTCCACCAGCTGCGGGCCCGGGGTCACGCCCTGGATCAGCAGCGCACCGAACATCAGTGCCATGGTGGCGTTGGCGGGAATGCCCAGGGTCAGCAGCGGAATGAACGACGACGTTGCTGCCGCGTTGTTCGCTGTTTCCGGCCCCGCCACGCCTTCGGGGGCCCCCTTTCCGAAGCGCTCCGGGTGCTTTGCCCGCTTTTTTTCCATGGCGTAGGAGGCCATGGATGCGATGGTGGCGCCGCCGCCGGGCAGGATGCCCAGGAAGAAGCCCAGGATGGAGCCGCGGGTGATGGCACCGGAGGCGTGCTTCAGGTCGGACCTGGCGGGCCAGACGTTGGAAACCTTCGACGGCGCCTTGGCGGCGCGGTGCCGTTCCTCGAGGTTGTAGAGGATCTCGCCCAGGCCGAAGAGGCCCATGGCGATGGGCACGAAGTCGATGCCGTCGGCGAGTTGGAGGCTGCCGAAGGTGAACCGGCTCTCGCCGGTGAAGACGTCCCGGCCAACGGTGGCGAGCAGGAGGCCCACGGCGGCCGCGATCAGCGCCTTGGCCTTTGAACCGCCGCTGATGGTTGCCACCAGCAGGATGCCCAGCATGGCCAGCGCCGAGTACTCCGCGGGCCCGAAGTCCAGGGCGAATCCTGCCACGGCGGGCGCCAGGAAGGTCAGGCCGATGATGGCAGCGGTTCCACCAATGAAGGACCCGATCGCGGCCAGGCCCAGCGCGGTGCCGGCCTTGCCCTGCCTGGCCATCTGATAGCCGTCAAAGACCGTCACCACCGAAGACGCCTCGCCGGGAAGCCGCAGCAGGACGGAGGTGATGGTCCCGCCGTACTGGGCACCGTAGAAGATGCCTGCGAGCATGATGATCGCGGTGACGGGCTCCACGCTGTAGGTCAGCGGAAGCAGGATGGCGATGGTGGCGGCCGGACCCAGCCCGGGCAGGACGCCGATCAGCATGCCGATCACGACGCCGATCAGGCAGTACAGCAGGTTCATCGGTTCCAGGACCACTGAAAAACCGTTGATCACGGGATTGAAGAAATCCACGGTGGTCTCCTAGAAGAGGTGGGGAATGGACGTGCCGAGGGCCAGGACGAAAATCCCGTAGAACGCCGCAACGACGATCGCGCTGACCAGGAGCGTGGAGCGCCAGGTTTCGCTGCCCAGGAACTTCATCCAGATGATGCAGAGGATGAGCGATGGAATCTCGAAGCCGATGACGGGCATGAGTGCCACCATGGCGGCCAGTGTGGCGAGGCCGGTAAGCGGTGCGAAGGAAAGCCTGGTGAATTTCTCTGCGTCCCGGTTATGCCGCCCCCACACCAGTTGGAAGATGGCCAGGGCCACCATCACGCAGCTGGTGAGGAACGGCCACAGCCCGGGCTCGGGCTTCTCCGGGGTGCCAAGGCCCATGGCAACGGAAAGGGCCAGGGCCCCGGTCCCGACGGCGAGCACCACCAGGGAGGAGGCCGCGTTGGCGAGCGGTCCTGCGGCAGGAGGCTTTTCCTCCTCCCACTGTGCGGCGAGTTCCTCGGGGGTCAAGGCTTCGGGCATCTCGTCCGGGCCGTCCCCGGCGGACTGCCGGGCGGACCTTCCATCCGGTCCGGCAGCCACTGCTGGAGTTGCTTCCATCGCGGTTACTTGTTCCCGCCAAGGCTGATGCCGTACTTCTCCACCAGTGACTTGTACCTGCCTGCGTAGTCCTTCCACTGGGTGAGGACTTCCTCGCCGGAAATCTCCTTGGGCGTCAGGAGGTTCTTCTTGTTGAATTCCTTGTAGGCGTCCGTCTCGAAGGTGTCCTTGAAGGCCGCGGCGAGCTTGTCCTTGACGTCCTGCGGGGTTCCCTTCGGAGCCGCGACGGCCCGGTACTGCGCCACCGGCACGTCATAGCCCGCTTCTTTGGCCGACGGGATGTCCGGCAGGAAGCTGTTGCGCTCTTCGGAGAAGACCATCAGCGGAGTGACCTTTCCGGCCTGGATCTGGGCCATGGCCTCGCCAAGCTGGATGGTGGTCAGCTCAACCTGGTTGCCCAGGACGGCGGTCAGGGCTGGCTTGCCGCTGTCGAACGGAACGTCGGTGCCCTGCACGTTTGCCTGCTTGAACAGGACGGTCTGAGCAAGCTGGCTGCCCGTACCCACGCCGGTGGTGCCGAACGTAACATTCCTGCCTGCGGAAGTGACGTCCTTGAAGCTCTTGAAGCCCGAGCCTTGGCTGGCGACCAGCACGTAGTCGTCCTGGGAGAGGCCGGTGATGATGTCCAGATCGTCCAGGTTGACGGCTTCCTCCTTGCTGACGGCAAGGGGCGTGATGGTGATCAGGGAGGCGGTGAGGAGGACCAGTTCCTGGCCGTCGGCGGGCTTGCCCGCAACTTCCTTCGTCGCCAAGGCACCGTTTGCGCCCGGCTTGTTCACCACGGGCATTGGTGCGCCGAGGGTCTTGGCGGCTCCGTCCGCAAGCGCCCTGGCGATGAGGTCGGTGCTTCCACCGGCGGCCTGGCCAACCGTCATTGTGACCGGGCCCGACGGGTACTTGGCGGAATTGCCGGCAGCGGCTCCGCCGGCAACGTTGCCACCGCAGGCTGTCAGTGCCAGCAGGGTGAAAGCCGACGCCGTTCCAAGGACGGCGCGGCGGGAAAGGAAGTGCATCATTGGAACTCCTAGGTGCAAGTGCGGGCTGGGGCGCCCGGGCGACTGTGAAGGGGGTCACCCCGCTTCGCTTTGTCGAGTGTAGGGAGCAGCTATGATGCCTGTCTAAGCCCTTATCTGCATCATTTGATACCCGGAAGGCATCATGTTTACGTTTGACCAATTGGCCGGCTTTATCGCCGTCGCGGAAGAGCTCCACTTCGGACGGGCCGCCGAGCGGCTGAACATGACGCAGCCGCCGTTGAGCCGCCAGATCCAAAAGCTGGAAAAGATCGTGGGGGCCGAACTGCTGGAACGGGACAACAGGAAGGTGGAACTCACCCCCGCCGGACACACTTTCCTGAAGGAGGCCCGCCGGCTTATGGCGCTGGCGGAAAGGGCCCCCGTGACAGCGCGGCGGATTGCGTCGGGGAAGTCCGGCGTCCTGCGCATAGGCTTTACCGCCGCCAGCGGCTTCAGCATCCTGGGACCCCTGCTGGAGGAACTGTCGGGCATCATCCCGGATGTGGAGATCGAACTGCAGGAACTGGTGACTGGGGACCAACTGGCCGGACTGGTGACCGGAGAACTGGACCTGGGGCTCGCACGGCCACCATTCGACACGGAAACCTTCGACTCCCACCTGCTTTACCGGGAGTCGATGATGCTTGCCGTACCCGAGGGACACCGCCTCACTTTGCTGGACCGGAGTATCACGGCAGACGATTTCAGCGACGAGCCCCTGATCATGCATTCCCCCACGCAGGCCCGCTACTTCTACGACCTCGTGGTCCGCATGCTCCCTATCCGACATGCCAACGTGGTGCATACCGTCAGCCAGATCCTCACCATGGTCTCGCTCGTGGCGGCCAAGCGGGGGCTGGCGTTCGTGCCACACTCCGCGACCCTGCTGGGCATTCGCGGGGTACAGTTCCTCCCGTTGGAGGACGGAGGCCACGAACAGGTGGAACTCCACGCCCTGTGGGGACGCAGAATCACCAACCCGGCGCTGTCACGGCTCCTGAAGGACCTCGAGTTCGCCATGGAGTGACTTCGGTGGGTGCGCTTGGCAATGCAGCAAAGGTATCAATGAATACAAAATTGCACTTAGACAGGCATGAGTGGACCCTCCTACGCTGGGGACGAACCATCACCCCTGCCGCCGCGCGGCGCACACACCAAAGGACCACACCGTGGCAAAGTACACTCCCCGCGAACTGGCGGACACCCTCAAGGAAGGCCTGCTTTCCTTCCCCGTCACCTCGTTCGATGCAAACCTGCAGTTCGATGAGGAGAACTACCGCAAGCACCTTGCCTGGCAGGCCAGCTTCCCCGTGGCCGGCCTCTTCGCAGCAGGCGGCACCGGCGAAGGCTTCTCCCTCACCCCTACGGAGTCAGAGCGGGTGGTGCGCACCGCCGTCGAGGAAGTAGGCGCCAGCGTGCCGGTCCTCGCCTCCGCCGGAGGTTCCACGGCCCAGGCCATCGAAAACGCACAGGCAGCCGAGGCAGCCGGCGCAGAGGGCATCCTCCTCCTGCCGCCGTACCTGACCGAAGCAGACCAGGGCGGCCTGGTGGAGCACGTCAGTGCCGTATGCCGTGCCACCTCCCTGGGCGTCATCATCTACAACCGCGCCAATGCCATCTACAAGGACACCACCGTGGCAACCCTGGCGGACCGCCACGAAAACCTCATCGGCTTCAAGGACGGCGTGGGCGACCTCGAACACGACGCCCGGGTGTACGCCAAACTGGGCGACCGCCTGTTCTACCTCGGCGGGCTCCCCACCGCCGAAACGTTCGCACTGCCCCTGCTGCAGCTGGGCATGAGCACCTACTCCAGCGCCATGTACAACTTCGTCCCCCAGTTCGCCGTGGACTTCTACCAGGATGTGCGCAACAACGACCGCGCCGCCGTCAACAAGAAGCTGAATGACTTCGTCATCCCGTACCTGGACATCCGAGACCGCGTGAAAGGCTACTCTGTGTCCATCGTCAAGGGCGGCCTGGACGCTATCGGCAGGTCGGCAGGGCCCGTCCGGGCGCCGCTGCAGAACCTGGCACCGCAGGACCTCGAGGACCTTAAAGCCCTCATCGCCGCCATTTCCTAGCCGTCACCGAAGACACAGGAGCAACCCCATGACCCTCACCGGGCATTCACTCATTGCCGGCCGGCCGGTTGCCGGCAACGGCAAGACCACCAATGGCTTCAATCCCGCCACCAACCAGCCTCTGGAGCCTGGGTACTCACTGATCACCGAAGAGCAGCTCACGACGGCGACCCGCGCCGCTGCGGATGCGTTCGCCTCCTTCAGCAGCCTGGCCCCGGACACCCACGCCGCGTTCCTTGAGTCCATTGCGGACAACATTGAAGCCATCGGCGAGGAACTCATTACCCGTGCCGGGCAGGAAACCGGTCTCCCCGCAGCCCGGCTCACCGGCGAACGCGCCCGCACCACCGGCCAGCTGCGCCTCTTCGCCACCGTCATCCGCCAGGGCGACCACCGCGGTGTCCGCATCGACCCCGCTATCCCCGACCGGGCACCCCTGCCCCGGGCCGACATCCGCCAACGCCAGGTCCCGCTTGGCCCGGTTGCGGTATTCGGCGCAAGCAACTTTCCGCTGGCCTTTTCGACGGCGGGCGGGGACACGGCGTCGGCCCTCGCCGCCGGCTGCCCGGTGGTGTTCAAAGCCCACAACGCCCACCCCGGCACCAGCGAACTCGTCGGCCAGGCCGTCACCAAGGCGGTCAAGGACCACGGCCTGCACCCCGGCGTGTTCTCCCTGATATACGGCCCCGGCTCCAGCATCGGCCAGGCGCTTGTGGCGGACCCCGCCATCAAGGCCGTCGGGTTCACCGGCTCCCAGTCCGCAGGGATCGCCCTCATACGCACCGCCGCCAACCGGCCCGAACCCATCCCGGTCTACGCCGAAATGTCCTCGCTGAACCCGGTCTTCGTCTTTGACGGCGCCCTTTCCGGCGACGCCGCAAGCATCGACACCCTCGCCGCCGCCTACGTCACCGCGGTCACCGGAAGTTCCGGCCAGCTCTGCACCTCCCCCGGCCTCCTGTTCGCCCCCACAGGCGAACTTGGGGACAAACTCGCCGCCGCCGTCGGACGCGCCATCGCCGCCTGCCCCGGCCAGACCATGCTCACCCAGGGCATCGCCAACTCCTGGAACGCCGGAACCGAGGCACTCAGCGCAGCAGCCGGCGTCGAACTCATCGGTCAAGGTACCCCCGGCGAAACCCGGAACGCGCCCGCACCCGCCATCTACGGCACCCAGGTCAGGGACTTCGTCACCAACGAGGTTCTGCACCAGGAAATCTTCGGCGCCGCATCCCTGGTGATCCGCTACAACACCACCGATGACCTCATCCAGGCGGCCGCACGGATCGAAGGCCAGCTCACCGCCTCCCTGCACCTGACCGAACAGGACTACGCGACGGCAGCACCCCTAATCCCCGTCCTCGAACAGAAAGTGGGCCGCATCATCGTCAACGGCTGGCCCACCGGCGTCGAGGTCGGCCACGCCATGGTCCACGGCGGCCCCTTCCCTGCCACCTCCGACTCCCGAACCACCTCCGTCGGAACCCTCGCCATCCACCGCTTCCTGCGGCCGGTCGCGTACCAGAACCTCCCCCAGGAACTCCTCCCCCAGCCGCTGCAGGACGCCAACCCCTGGCACCTGAACCGCCGCATCGACGGCGACATGGTCCCCGCAGCAGAGAAAGCAGACGTCAGCGCATGAGCACCCAGCCCACCATTGCAGGCATCGAGGTGGTGCCCGTCGCGGGCCACGACAGCATGCTGATGAACCTCAGCGGCGCGCACGGCCCGTTCTTCACCCGCAACGTGGTCATCATCACTGATTCGGACGGCCGCACCGGGCTGGGCGAGGTGCCCGGCGGCGAGAAGATCCGGACCACCATCGAGGAGGCCGGCGCCCTGATCAAGGGCAAGCCGGTGGCCCGGTACCGTTCGCTGCTCCGGGACGTCGCGGCCGAGTTCGCGGACCGTGACGCCGGCGGCCGCGGCCTGCAGACCTTCGACCTGCGCACCACCGTGCACGCGGTGACGGCTGTGGAATCGGCGTTGCTGGACCTGCACGGCCAGTTCCTGGGCGTCCCCGTGGCCGAACTGCTGGGCGACGGGCAGCAGCGCACGTCGGTGCCCATGCTCGGCTACTTGTTCTTCGTGGGCGACTACCAGCGCACGGACCTCCCGTACCTGGTGGAAACCAACCCCGCGGACCGGTGGGAGGAACTGCGCCGCCAGGAGGCCATGACGCCGGACGCCGTCGTCGCCCTGGCCGAAGCGGCCCAGGAGCGCTACGGGTTCAGCGACTTCAAGCTCAAGGGCGGCGTGCTGTCCGGCGACGACGAAGTGGATGTGGTCACCGCCCTCGCCAAGCGCTTCCCGGACGCCCGGGTCACCCTGGACCCGAACGGCGGCTGGCTCCTGGACGACGCCATCGGGCTGGGCAAGCGGATGCAGGGCGTGGTGGCCTACGCCGAGGACCCCTGCGGTGCCGAGGGCCGCTTTTCCGGCCGCGAGGTGATGGCGGAGTTCCGCCGGGCCACGGGGCTGAAGACGGCCACCAACATGATCGCCACGGACTGGCGCGAAATGTCGCACGCCATCCGCAGCAACGCCGTGGACATCCCGCTGGCGGACCCGCACTTCTGGACCATGCACGGTTCAGTCCGGGTAGCCCAGCTGTGCAACGAGTTCGGCCTGACGTGGGGCTCGCACTCGAACAACCACTTCGACATCTCGCTGGCCATGTTCACGCACACCGGTGCCGCTGCCCCGGGTGAGATCACCGCCCTGGACACGCACTGGATCTGGCAGGACGGGCAGGGCCTGACGAAGAGTCCGCTGCAGATCAAGGGCGGGGCCATCGAGGTTCCGGCCACGCCCGGCCTGGGCATCGAACTGGACCGCGAGGCACTGGACAAAGCCCACCAGCTGTATCTGGAGCACGGCCTGGATGCCCGCGATGACAGCATCGGCATGCAGTACTACGTCGACGGCTGGTCCTTCGACCCCAAGCGGCCCTGCCTGGTCAGGTAACAACCCTCTGGCCAAGGACCATCCGGAACATTTCTCCAGGGTCCCCGCCCTGGATCCCCATCCCAAAGGAAAAATTCAATGAAGTCTGTGGACAACGCCGTCCTGGACCTGGCATCCGCCACCAGGAAATTCTTCAAGCGCGTACTCCCCATCATGCTGGTCATGCTGGTCTGCAACCAGCTCAACCGCTCCAACATCGGCTACGCCCAGGACCACCTCCAGGCCGACGTGGGCATCGGCGCCGCCGCGTACGGTTTCGGTGCCGGCCTGTTCTTCATCGCCTACGCGATTTTCGAGCTCCCCAGCAACGTGATGATGGAAAGGTATGGTGCCAGGGTCTGGCTGACCCGGATCATGGTCAGCTGGGGCATCGTGTCCTTCCTCATGGCGTTCGTGCAGAACGAGGCCATGTTCTACATCCTGCGGTTCCTCCTGGGCGCCGCCGAGGCCGGTTTCTTTCCGGCTGTCATCTTCTACTTCGCCCGCTGGGTGCCCGCAGGCCAGCGGGGGAAGGCAACGGCGGTCTTCATTGCCGGGTCTTCCGTTGCCGCTGCCATCTCCGGTCCCATCGCGGGCATGCTGCTGAGCCTCAATGGCGCCTTGGGCATGCACGGCTGGCAGTGGCTTTTCGGGTTCGAAGGCGTGGTTTCGGTGCTGGTGGGAATCGTGGTGTTCTTCCTGCTGGACGCGAAGATCCAGGACGCCAAATGGCTGTCTCCCGCTGAAAAGGATGCCCTCTCCCAGGCCATCAACGCAGAGGACGCGGAACACACCAAGGCGGACGGCGGCAAGGCCAACCGCTGGAAAATGCTCCTCAACCCGCAGATCCTGCTCCTGTGCGGCATCTATTTCGCCATCCAGCTGTCCATTTACGCCAACACTTTCTGGTTGCCCAGCATCGTCAAGCGGATCCCCGGGACCACCGATCTCTCCGCCGGCTTCCTCTCCGCTATCCCCTGGGTCTGCGCCGTGTTCGCCATGTACTTCGCGGCGAAGTGGCAGGACAAGGCCAGGTCCAAGAAGCCACTGCTCGTTGCAGCGCTCCTGGTGGCCGCCGCCGGAACGTACGCGGCTGCCGTGGCCTCACCCGTGCTGGCACTGGTGTTCCTGGCCATCGCGGCCATGGGTTTCAAGAGCGCTTCGCCGCTGTTCTGGACCATCCCGCAGTCAGGCCTGCACCCGCTGGTCCTGGCGCCGGCCATCGCCATCATCAATTCGCTGGGCAACCTGGGCGGATTCGTGGCGCCGTTCGGCTTCGGCATTATCAAGGAACAGACCGGCAGCGTGATCCCCGGGCTCTTCGCCCTGGCCGCCGCCTCCGCGGTGGCCGCAGGGCTGGTCTACTTCCTGAAGGAACGCCGTAAGGGCAGCCAAGCCGAGGCTGGGTCCCAGGACGTGGACGCCGAAACAGCAGTCCCCGCCCGCGCCTGAAACCTGGGCCCGCTCCATCCGGTGTTTTCGGCGTCCGGCTAGCTTCCGGTGATCACCAAGGCAACGCTGTGGCCGCCGAAGCCGAAGGCATTGACCAGTCCGGCCCGGGCAGAGGCGGGCAACGCGTGGGCAGCTTCGGTAACGACGTTGAGATCCAGCTCCGGGTCCAGGGACTCCACGTTCAGCGTTCCGGGCAGCTGGCCGGTGCGCAGCGCTTCGAGGACCACGACGGCGGCCAGCGCACCGGCGCCGCCCAGCAGGTGCCCGGTGTGCCCCTTGGTGGAGGTCACCGGCACGTCGGTGCCGAAAACGTCATTGATCGCCTGGCCTTCCAGCCGGTCCCCCACCGGAGTGGACGTGGCGTGGGCATGGACGAAACCGATATCCGCCGGTTCCATCCCCGCCGAAGTTAGGGCCTTCTGCATGACGCGGCGCTGCATCGCGGGATCGGCGGCCACGATGTCGTTGGCATCCGAGGTCACCGCGCCGCCGGCCACAGCCCCAAGGACGGCGGCGCCGCGGGCACGGGCGTGCTCCTCACGCTCCAGCACCACCACCCCGGCGCCCTCGGCGAGCACAAAGCCGTCCCGGCCGCCGTCGAACGGGCGCGAGGCCCGCTGCGGATCATCCGAACGGGTAGACAGGGCGCGGATCTGGGCGAAGCCGCTGATCACCAGGTCGTTGACGGAAGCATCCACTCCGCCGGCGATTACGACGTCGGCAGCACCGGAGCGGATCAGCTCGGCTGCCTGGACAATCGCCTCAGCCCCGGAAGCGCACGCGCTGACAGGCGTCCGGGCGCCCCCGCGGGCACCAAGGTCGATGGACACCCACGCGGCCGGGCCGTTTGCCATCAGCCTGGTAAGGGTGTGCGGTGACACCTTGCGCGGGCCTGACTGGTTCAACGTGCGGTCCTGCTCGATGGTGGAACCCAGCCCGCCGTAAGCCGACCCGATCACCACCGCAAACCGTTCAGGATCCACGTCGGGGCTCCCGGCCTGCGTCCATGCCTCACGGGCTGCCACCAAGGCAAGTTGCCCGCACCGGTCCATCCGCTTCATTTCGCGGGTGCTGAGGCGCTCCGAAAGGTCGGCAATAATTTGCCCGGCGATTTTGACCGGCAGCTGCTCCGCCCAGTCGTGGTCCAGGGCGGTGATTCCGGAGCGGCCGTCCAGCAGGCCTTCCCAGGTTTCCTTGACCGTCGAGCCGAGGGGATTGATGGTTCCGGCGCCGGTTACTACGGCGCGGGGTGCAGGAGTTTCCACAAGTGCCTTACTTCGCCGGGTTGTGCGTGCCGATGGGCAGCAGCGTCAGGTCCGGGTGGTTCTTCTCGATCCGGCGCAGCGCCCAGACATCGGTGAACAAGGCGAGGTATTCGCCGTCGGACCGCAGAAGCACCTCAGCGCCCGGTACATTTGCCAGCGCGGGCATGGCATCCGCCGTCGAAATCCTGGCCAACGAGTAGGGCAGGCGCTCCAGGCGCATGGGGGCGCTGAAGTCGTGCGCCATGCGGTCCTCCACCACCTCGAACTGCATAGGCCCGACGGCGGCAAGCACCGGCGCCTGGTCTCCGCGGAGGTCGGAGCGGAGCAGCTGGATGACGCCCTCGTGCTCGAGCTGCTCGATGCCGCGGCGGAACTGCTTGAACTTGCTGGGGTCCTTGGACCGGGCCACCTGGAAGTGCTCAGGGGCGAACAGCGGGATGGCCGGGTATTCCACCGCGTTCTCCAGGAAAAGGCTGTCGCCGACGCGCAGCGAGGAGGCGTTGACCAGGCCCACCACGTCCCCGGGGTAGGCCTCGTCAATGACTTCGCGTTCGCGGCCGAACACCTGCTGGGCGTACTTGGTGGCAAAGGACTTGCCGGTGCGGGTCTGCGTGACCACCATGCCGCGCTCGAAGACGCCGGAGCAGACGCGGATGAAGGCCACGTGGTCGCGGTGCGCCTTGTTCATGCCCGCCTGGACCTTGAACACGAAGCCGGAGAACGGGGACTCGACCGGTCGCGGATTGCCGTCGATGTCCGGGCGGGGCGCGGCCGGCGGCGCGAAGTCCACCAGTGCGTCGAGCAGTTCCTTCACGCCGAAGTTCAGGGCGGCGGAGCTGAACAGGATGGGGGTTGCCTTCCCGCCGTGGAAGGCCTCGACGTCGAACTCAAGGTTGGATTCGATCACCAGGCCGGCTTCGTCCACGGCGTCGGACCAGTTGCTGCCCTCGTTTGCAGCGGCCTCTTCCGGCGTGAAGTACTCTGTGAGGGCGATCTGGGCGCCGGCGTTGTTGCGCTGGAACCGGGCGAAACGGTCGTTGCGGAGGTCCCAGACGCCGCGGAAGTCACCCGAGATGCCCACGGCCCAGGTCAGCGGCATGGGCTGCAGCCCGGTGCGTTCGGTGATCTCGTCCATCAGCGCCAGGGCGTCCAGGCCGGGCCGGTCCCATTTGTTGATGACGGTGATGATGGGCAGGTTCCGCTGCTTGCAGACCTCGAAGAGCTTCATGGTCTGGGTTTCCAGGCCCTTGGCGGCGTCCACCAGCATCACGGCGCAGTCGACGGCGGCGAGCACCCGGTAGGTATCCTCGGAGAAGTCGGCGTGGCCGGGGGTGTCCAGCAGGTTGATGACAGTGTCCCGGTACGAGAACTGCAGGGCCGCGGAGCTGATGGAGATGCCACGGTCCTTTTCCATCTGCATCCAGTCCGAGACCGTTTCCTTGCGGTTGGCCTTGCCGCTGGAGGCGCCCGCGGTTCCGATCACCTTTGCATGCAGGGCCAGGGCCTCCGTGAGCGTGGACTTACCGGCGTCAGGGTGTGAAATGACGGCGAAGGTCCTGCGGCGGCCCGCCTCCTTGTGAATCTCGGAGATCCGGGCTGGGGTCAGGACATCTTGGGACACGGTGCTACTTTCGCTGCGGTTGTGGCTGCCCAGGGCCTTTCGGGTTCTGCACTGCGGCTCAAGGGCGGGAATGTCATTGGCAAACGACCAAAGTACAAGTTTATCGCAGGGCCGCAAACCGGTGCCGGCTGCGCTTAACGCGGGCGAAACCGGACGTTCAAAGCCTCGAAATGCCGGGCCGTTAGCTTTGGCGCATGATGCATGGCGCCATTTTCCCGGGCAACCTCTTCTTCGATCCGCTCGCCACCAACCTGGCCGCGGCCCCTGTCGGTGCGGGCACGGTTGGTGCGGGCACGCAGGGGCCCGCCGCTGCCCTTCCTTCAGCCCCGAAGCGAAAACGTGGCGTCCAGACGGCGGCCGAGCACAAAGCGCTCAGGGCGGCCTCCCTTTCCAGGGTCAGCCGGGATTTGGAGCGGATGCTCCGGGACCGCAAGCGTTGACATTTCCCGGGCCACCCCGCGGGACCGGCATGATGTGCTTATGCGCAGCATCGAACTGGTCTTTGATGACAGCACCGACGCCGTTCTGCGGGCCGACTGGGCGAGGCTCGAGGCCGCCGGCCTGCCAAGCCTGGCTGCGCACACCTCCCCCAGCAACAGTCCGCACGTCACCCTGGCCGCAGGCATGGATTTGCAGGCCGCCGAGGAAGGGCCCTGGGCGGCATTGCCCCTGGACGTAACCTTTTCGGGCGCCATCGTTTTTCCGGCAGGCCCGGGCAAATATGTGCTGGGCCGCTCGGTCCTGGTGACCGGCCCCCTGCTCGACCTGCACCGACGCCTGCACCAAGGTCTTTCCGGTGCGAAGCCGCTGACATTGCCCGGCTCTTGGACGCCGCACGTCACCATTTCCCGCCGCATCCCGGGCCAGCAGCTGGGAACGGCCATTGACCTGCTGGACCTGCGCATCGACGGCCGCTGCACAGCCGCCCGGCTGTGGGACAGCAGCACCAAAACGGTCACGCCACTGGCCGGCCCGGCCTGAGCAATGGTCCCGCCTGCGGGTCGGGAGCAGCAGACCTGCGGGCCGGGAGCAGCAAAAAGTGCCCTTTGCGTGCGGGGTCCAGACCGTACTTTCCCCGCTGTCGGGGCCACCCCCTAATGAGGCACTTTGGGGCTTGCCCGTGCGGAACTTGGACTTCTTACCCCTATCATTGAGCTTGCGGGAACCAGAGCACTTTTTGGTCCTGCCGGACAACTGCAGATGCCGGCATTCCTGCGGGCGGCGGTCCGCACCTTTGAAGGGAAACACCTATGGCGCGGAGCCCCGAAGAATCGCTGAGGGCCACTCTGGGCCGGGTTGCACCCGGAACTCCCCTCCGCGACGGCCTGGAACGCATCCTCCGTGGGCGCACGGGCGCACTGATCGTCCTGGGCTCGGACCGCACCATCGATTCCATCTGCTCCGGCGGCTTCGATATCGGCATCGAGTTTTCGCCTACCCGCCTGCGGGAACTGGCCAAGATGGACGGTGCCATCATCTGCGACAAGGACGCCGGCAATATCCTGCGCGCGGCCGTCCAACTGGTCCCGGATTCAAGCATCGAAACGCAGGAATCAGGCACCCGCCACCGGACGGCGGAACGGGTGGCCAAGCAGACCGGAGTTCCCGTCATCTCCGTCAGCCAGTCCATGCAGATCATCGCCCTGTACGTCAATGGTTTGCGGCATGTCCTCGAGGGCTCCGAAAACGTCCTGGCCCGCGCCAACCAGGCCCTGGCCACCCTGGAGCGGTACCGTGCCCGGCTGGACCAGGTCACCAGTTCGCTGTCCGCCCTGGAAATCGAGGCAATGGTGACGGTCCGGGACGTCGCCGTCACCCTCCAGCGGCAGGAAATGGTCCGCCGCATCTCGGAGGAAATTTCGCAGTACGTCCTGGAACTGGGCGAAGACGGCCGGCTCCTCTCCCTCCAGCTCGACGAACTTACCGTGGGAAGGGGGCCCGGCAGCGACGTGATCATCCGCGACTACGCCAGCCCCAATGCCTCCGCGGATGACATCGACAAAGCCGTGCACGAACTGGTCAACCTTGGCCCCACTGAGCTGATCGACCTTGGCAAGATCGCGGCAATCGTTGGTTTCGCGGGCGGGGAGGCCAATCTCGACGCTGTGGTCCAGCCCCGCGGCTACCGGCTGTTGTCCGGCCTGAAGGCAGTTCCCAAGGCCGTGGCCGACCGCCTGGTGGACCATTTCGGTGGCCTGCAGTTCCTGATGGCCGCCACCATTGACGACCTCATGACCGTTGACGGGATCGGCGATCAGCGCGCCCGCACCGTCCGTGAAGGCCTCAGCCGCATGGCCGAAGCCAGCCTCCTGGACCGCTTCCTCTAAACACCCCGGATAACACCCATCGATTGCTCCGTAACTGCCGTTTTCAGCCCTCAAAACGGCAGTTAGGGAGCAATCGATGGAGGGGCGCTAGTTCAGCTGGAAGACGGCCTTGGGGCTGGCCCGCGAACCGAGTTTTGCGGTGAAGATGTAGTACGCCCCGCCGCCGCCGGGGGCAGCGGCCACGGCTTTACAGCCATCGGCGCTGCGGTTCCTGCCCCATGGGAAGTTGGCGGTTTCGCTGGCGCCCGGCGCAATCACCTTCACCAGGTCCTCGCTCGAGGCCTGGCAGTCCTTCGAAGAGAAGATCCGGTCGGCACCGCTGGTGACCAAGAACTCCATCTGGGAGGTTCCAATGTTGACCTCGCACGGGACGGTGCCGCCGTTGGTCACTTTCAGGGTGAGGAGCGGGTTTTCGCCCGGGCCGTAGGCGGGCTTGTCGGTGGCGGCGGTGACGGTCACCAGGTTCTGGTTGCAGGTTGGGGTGGCCGCCGCAGTGGGCGTCGGCGTGGCAGACGGTGATGCCGGTGCCGAAGCTGAAGGGGCAGCCGCGGAGGCGGAATCGGCGGCGGAAGGCTGGGTGGACGAGGCCTGCTGCGAACCGCCGCGGAAGGCACCGGCCAGCGCGAAACCGCCGGCCACCAGCACGATCACCAGCAGGAGCGCGCCGCCAACCACCAGGCGCCGCCGCCGGTACACGGCGGCACTCGGTTTCCGGACGCTGCTGGAACCCGCTGCCGTGCCGCGCGCTGATGAATTGCCTTGCCTGCCCATCCTCCTAGGCTAGGGAAACCCGCCGGATCCGCACTGCCACCACGCCGCCGCATCAGCATCGCTCTGGTCACAACCGGTTTGCCGGCCGCCCGAACCCATCCATTACAGTGTTGGAATCGACACTCAAACCTCCCCCATCACGCCTGCCCGGGCGGACCAGGCAGAACTCGACCTGCTCCACCACCGGATCAACGGGTGGTTCGCCGGCATTGCCCGCGATTTGCCCTGGCGTGAAGCCGACTGTTCCCCGTGGGGCGTCCTGGTCAGTGAGATCATGCTGCAGCAAACCCCTGTGGTCCGGGTACTGCCTGTGTGGCACGAGTGGCTCAAGCGCTGGCCCACCCCCGCCGGACTCGCTGGCGAAACGGCCGGCGAAGCCGTCCGCTCGTGGGGCCGGCTGGGCTACCCCAGGCGGGCCTTGCGGCTGCACGCCGCTGCGACGGCGATCGTGCAGGACCATGGCGGCAGGGTCCCGGACACCCACGCCGAGCTGCTGGCCCTTCCCGGGGTGGGGAGCTACACGGCCGCCGCGGTGGCTGCGTTCGCGTACGGCCGCCGGGAAACGGTGGTGGACACCAACATCCGCCGGGTGCATGCACGGCTGGTGGCCGGCGTCGCGCTGCCCGCCCCGGCGCTGACGGCGGCGGAGATGCGCCTGGCCGCCGCCCTGCTGCCGGACGACGACGAAACCTCCGTACGCTGGAACGCCGCGGTCATGGAGCTCGGGGCTTTGGTGTGCACGGCCCGGGCGCCCAAGTGTGCCGCCTGCCCGGTCAAGGACTCCTGTGCGTGGCTGGCGGCGGGTGAGCCACCGCCGTCGTACGTTCCCAAGGGGCAGGCCTGGCACGGCACCGACCGCCAGGTCCGCGGTGCCGTGCTGGCCGTGCTCCGGCTGGCGGAATCGCCGGTGCCGCCGGAGATGTTCCAGCACGAACCAGCCGACCTTGGCTTCGCCCCGGAGGGAATCGGCGTGCCGTTGGCCGCGCTGCACCGGCTCAACTCTGCGCCCGAGCAGCTGGACCGGGCGCTGGCAGGGCTGCTCACGGACGGTCTGGCGGAAATGCACGACGGCGGTTACCAGCTTCCAGCCTGACTCACCGGGAGTGCCGGCCCGTCGATGGCATACTTCTTGGTGACCGGAACTGGGGGAAGCATGAAGACCATTCTGTACATCGTGTGGGCGCTGTTCGTTGCCGGCGTGGTGTTTTCGCTGCTCGTCGCGGCGCGCAGGACCAAGCGCCAGCAACACCAAATGGCATCCTGGCCGAAGGCCCAGGCAACCGTCACCGGCAGCGCTACCGGCTGGACCAGCGGCATTGGCGGCGCCAGCCGGAACCTCCGCCACTTCCCCACATACCAGTTCACGGACCCGCGCGGCACCCTCTTCATGGGCAAGTCGGAGATCTCCGGCGTGGAGCCGCCCGTGCCCGGTTCGCTGATCGAGGTGGCGTACAACCCGAATGATCCCACCGAGTCGCTTCAGGTCTCATCGGAGCCGCGTACAGCCATGGGTTGCCTGATCGCGTTTTTCGCCGTGTTCGCAGTGGCGTCGTTCTGGTTCATCGGCATTTTTCCGCTGGGCTGACCGGCCTGCCGGCGCGGTAGCCTGAAGGCATGCACAAGCCCGGGCTGCTGGTGGCGGCTGTGGCGGCGGCCCTCGTGTCCGGTTGCGAGCCCGCCGGCACCGCCTGCCCTGCGATTGCGCAGGCCACCTCCGTGGCCCTGACGGTCACCGCCGGCTATGCGCCGAAGGTGGCGGCGCTCCACCTGCGGGCATGCCAGGACGGCACCTGCAAGGAGGCCGACGTCGAACTGCGCCCCGGAAGCACCTCCGTCGACCAGGGGTGCACGGCAGAGGGCGCCTGTTCGGCCACCGCATCGCCGGACGGCACCAAGGTCGCAGCGCTGATGCTGGAGACGCTTACGGAATCACCCCTGGTGGTCACCGCTTCCGGCACCGCATCCGACGGGACCACACTTCCTGCCCGCACCCTGGAGTTCCGCCCGCAGGCGTCGTATCCGTTCGGTGAGCAGTGCGGGAAGTTCCTCTCGGCATCACTCACGCTGGACGGCGACGGGCTGCACCAGCAGCAGGCACCCAAAAGTGGCGGGGCTAGAAAAGCGCCGGCTGGGTGAAGGTGCCATCCTCAGGTGTTCCGGGCAGGAGTCCGCCGTCCACCGGTTCAGCGCTCCAGTCGAAGCCGAGTTCGGCGAGCAGTTCCTCCACGGAGGCCTGGCCGTCCAGCACTTCGATTTCCTGGGAGTTCTCTGCAAGCGGCCGTTCCATGGCATCGAGCTTATTCGCAGGAACCCTTCAGCGGCTCAGGGCTCGCCGAAGCCGGCCTCCACCAGGCCTCCGACATACTCCACGGCCCTTTCCGCGTCGGCACCCCACGCTTCGACGTGCAGTACCGTTCCCTTGCCTGCACCGAGCGTCATCAACCCGGTCATGGACGCTCCGTCCACCCCGTTGATGGTGACCTCCGCGTCGAGGGACGCCAGTCCGCCCGCCACCTTCGCGGCGGGCCGGGCGTGCATGCCGGCCTGGTTGACCAGTTCGAAATCCCCGGTGAAGTCAGGGACTGCGCTGGTGGGAGGTTCCAGGTGCTCCATTCCGCCGTCGGCCGGTGCCGGCTGGCCAGCGGGGCTCCCCGCTTCTTCAGCCGCCTTCCGGACCGCCTGCACGTCAGCGCCGCCCTGCGCCGCGACAGCCGCTGCCACCAGGCCTTCCACGAGCGGCGCGTCGGCAAGCAGGACGCCGGCGGGATTCTCCAGGAACTCGAGTGCCGATTCCGCTGTCATCACTGCCGAGCCGAGGTCCGTCAGCACGACGGTGCCCTCCGCACCGGTTCCGCCCCCCTGGCCGCTGGCTCCTTCAAGGGCGGCGAGGACCTTCTCCAGGCTGGTACCGATCCTGCCGTCGTCGGTGCCCCCGGCCGTCAGGATCATCACATCCGGCGCCATTTGGGCGGCAAGTTCCACGGCGCCGTCGGCAATCTTTTCGCTATGGGAAACCACCACGATGCTTACAGTCACGCAGCTGCCCCAACGGCCGCACGCAGGATCAAAGCGCTGGAGGCTGCCCCGGGGTCCCGGTGGCCCGCGCTGCGTTCGCCAAGGTAGCTGGCGCGGCCTTTCCGCGCCACCATGGGGTCGGTGGCTACCGCTCCCGCCTCGGCCGCCTCGGCGGCCGCCACCAGCACGCCCAGGACGTCCGCGCTGCCGCCGTCCGCTGCCGCCCGGGCAGCATCAACTGCCGGCGTCCACGCATCCACCATGGTCTTGTCCCCGGACTCCGCCTTGCCGCGCGCCACGATCCCGTCCCGTGCGGCTTCCAGGGCACCTGCCCAGGCGGAGGCATCTATCTCTGCCGAGTCGCCGAGAGAGGTGGCAGCGCGAAGGAACGCGGTCCCGTAAAGGGGGCCGGCGGCACCGCCGACCTTCGACATCAGGGTCATGGCGGTCATCTTCAGCGCGGCCCCCGGGGTCTCGGGCGTCGATTCGCCCAGCTTGGCCAGGACCGCCTGGAAACCGCGGTCCATGTTCTCGCCGTGGTCCGAGTCCCCGATGGCGCGGTCCAGCTCAATGAGTTCGACGCGGTGTTCAGCCATGGCCTGCGCGCACAGCGTCAGCCACTTCACGGCCCAGTTGGCATCCAGCACCACGGCTACACGCCCCAGCGCAGGGCGGGGGTGTGTACGGGCGCGTCCCAGAGTTCAGTGAGTTCGTCGTCGAGCCGGAGGACCGAGATGGAGCAGCCCTGCATCTCCAGTGCGGTGATGTAGTTGCCCACCAGTGACCGTTCCACGGTGGCGCCTGCGTCAGCCAGGACCTGCACCGCCCGCCGGTACACGATATACAGCTCGCTCAGCGGTGTGCCGCCCATGCCGTTGACGAACAGCAGGACCTTGTCACCGGAACTGATCTTGAGGTCGGCCAGCACGGGTTCCAGCAGGCGGTTGGTGATGCTGTCGGCGTCTTCCATGGGGATCCGGTGCCTGCCGGGTTCGCCGTGGATACCGATCCCGATTTCGATTTCGTCGTCGGCGAGGTCGAAACTTGGCGTCCCCGCGTGCGGCACCGTGCAGGCTGAGAGCGCGACGCCCATTGTCCTGACGTTGGCGTTGACCCGTTCGCCGACCGCGGCCACGGCGTCCAGGCCGTCGCCACGCTCGGCGGCAGCGCCGGCAATCTTCTCCACGAGGACCGTGCCGCCCACTCCCCGGCGGCCCGCGGTGTACAGCGAGTCCTCCACCGCGACGTCGTCGTTGACCAGTACGGTCCGGACACTCACCCCCTCCGCCTCGGCCAGTTCGGCCGCCGTCTCAAAGTTCAGGACGTCCCCGGTGTAGTTCTTGACGATATGCACGACGCCGGCACCTGAGTTGACGGCGAGGGTGGCGGGAAGGATCTGGTCCGGGGTGGGTGAGGTGAACACCGCCCCGGGCACCGCGGCGTCGAGCATTCCCCTGCCCACGTAACCGGCGTGCAGCGGCTCGTGCCCGCTGCCGCCGCCTGAAACAAGCCCCACCTTGCCGGCCACTGGCGCGTCCTTGCGCGTGACGTAGATGGGGTCTTCGCTGACGGCGACCAGTCCGGCATGCGCCAGGCCGAAGCCCTGCACGGATTCCTGGACGACGGATTTTGGATCGTTGATGAGTTTCTTCATGGCGGTGCTCCTGGCTGTGCTCCTGAAGGATGTGTCTCCGACCCTACTACCGGGATCGCGGCTGGCGGTAGGTTCCTCCGGCCCCGGTTTTCCGGCCGCCTTCCGGAGCGGCCAGTCCGGGACGCAGGAAAGGGACAGCCCCCAATGACTGTCCCTTTCCTGAGGCCCCCACCTAACGGCCTCCAGAAGTTTATCCATCAATTCGAATAAAGCAAAGAGGCGTTTGCCCTGGTGGAGGGCACAGCTGCCTAGAGGGTGCGGATCATCCGGGTGTTTCCAAGGGTGTTGGGCTTGACCCGGGCCAGGTCGAGGAATTCGGCCACACCTTCGTCATGCGAGCGCAGGAGCTCGGAATACACCTCGGGGTCCACCGCGGACTGGTCCGCCATCACCTCGAAGCCGTGGCGCTTGAAGAAGTCCACCTCGAAGGTCAGGCAGAAAACCCGGGACACCCCGAGGGCCCGGGCCTCCTCCAGCAGGCTTTCCACCAGGACGTGGCCCACTCCCTTGCCGCGCCACTGCCCGGACGCGGCAAGGGTGCGGATTTCGGCGAGGTCCTCCCACATGACGTGCAGGGCTCCGCAGCCGATCATTTCGCCGTCGCTGGACTCGGCGATGCGGAACTCCTGCAGGCTCTCGTAGTACGCCACTGTCTCCTTCGCCATGAGGATGCGCTCCTCGGCCAGGGGAGCCACAAGCTTCTTGATGGCGTGGACGTCGCTGGTGCGTGCTGGGCGGATGTGGAAGGAGTCGCTCACTAGGCAATCCTACGAGGTGGCCCGGAGTTACAGCCCCAGTTCGGCGGGCAGCTCGAGCTCCTCCCCCAGGACGTTCTTTGCCAGGAACCACTCCACCACCTGGTACCAGACCTTGGCATGCTGCGGCTGGAGGACCCAGTGGTTCTCGTCCGGGAAGTAGAGGAAACGGTGCGGGGTTTGCCCGTCCTGGTCCGCTGCGAGCCGGGACTTGGACAGGAGCTCGTACCAGAGGCGCAGGCCTTCCCCGATGGGAACGCGGTAGTCCTTGTCCCCGTGGATCACCAGCATGGGCGAACTGATCTTCTCCGCGTGCAGGTGCGGTGAGTTTTCCAGCGCCATCTCTTCGGTCATTTCCTTCAGCCAGTACTGCGAGGCGTCCGTGGTGGGGCCGAACTGGTCCAGCGCCCACAGGCTGGCGTGGGTGACCACGGCCTTGAACCGGTCCGTGTTGCCTGCGACCCAGTTGGCCATGTACCCGCCGAAGGAACCTCCCATCGCAGCGGTCCGGGCTTCATCGATGTCCGGCCGTTCCGCTGCGGCGTCCGTGACGGCCATGAGGTCGGTGAACGGCGCCTTGCCCCAGGCTCCCCAGCCGCGCTGGATGTAGGCCTGGCCGTAGCCCGTGGACAGTGCCGGGTCGGGAAGCAGCACCGCGTAGCCCTTTGCCGTCAGGAGCCATGGGTTCCACCGCCAGGTCCAGGCGTTCCAGGATCCCAGGGGGCCGCCGTGGATCCAAAGCAGCATCGGTGCGGGCGCGTCTGCCGATGCACCCTCGGGCAGTGCGAGGTAGGCGGGAACCCGGGAGCCGTCCGGTGCCGTAGCAGCGATCCGCTCCAACCGGCCCGGGCGGGATGGCCGTTCAGCCGGTGCGGGCAGCCGGGTCGTTTCGCCTGTGCCCACGTCGATCCGCACGGCTTCGGGCGGAATTTCGTAGGAGCTGCGCAGGGCGTAGGCATAGCGCCCCTCCGGCGAAACCACGACGTCGGAGTAGGCCGCCGCGTCCTGCGTCACCCGGGCGACACCCGCCTCAGCGGCAGCCGACGGAACGCTGACCCGGAAAACCGGCGACGCGCCGTCGTCGTCCGCCGTGACCAGGAGGGCGGACCCGTCCGGAAGCCAGGCTGCCGGCTTGGGCCAGCGGTCCCAGTCGTGGGCAAGGGGCTGGAGGCTCCCGGGTTCCCCTGCTGCGCCGGAGACGTCCAGGAGGTGCATCCTGATCTCTGGAGCCCGCTGCGGGGTGGAGTCGCTTTCGCTGACCACCACCAGGGTCTTGCCGTCGGGGCTGACCGGACCCGGGAAGTAGCTCATGCCCTCCTGGTCAAGGAGCACCTTGAGGCTGCCCGACGCCACATCCACCGCCACCAGGACGGAGCGGCTGTCTGCCTTGGCGAGGGGTTTGGTGTAGCTGCTGTAGACCGTCTTCCCGTCCGGGCTTACCACCGTCTCCGCTTCCCTCAGCCGCGGGCCGGCGTCGGGCGTGAGGTTGCGCAGGACCAGGGGAGCTGTGGCGTCGAGCGTTGCGGGCTTCCCCTGCCCCTTCTCTTCGCCCGTTTCCACGGCGAAGATGCGCGGCTGGCCGGGGCCAAGGTCTGCGTCCCAGAAGCGCACCGGGTACTCGCTGTGGAGGATGGCCGAAACTTTCCTGTCCTTGCGGGATTTGCGCCGTTCGGCGTCGTCCTCCTCATCAGCGGACCCGGCCAGGACCTCCGCCGTGACGAACGCGGCGTCGGCATCCTTGGCCGTCAGAACCTTGCCGACGCCGCCGGGCCGGGTGAGGGCCACCCTGGCCTCCCCTCCGTCTGCCGGAAGGCGCCAGAGGGCGTTGACCGGCTCTTCATCGGGGCTGTCCGGATCGGGCCGTGCGGACGTGAAGTAGACATCGCCGTTCGCGGCAAATGCCGCACCGGCCTCACCCTTGGCGCTGCGGGTGATGCGCCGCGCGTGCTTCTGCCCGGCGGGGTCCAGCTCCCACAGCGCGCTGGCAAATTCGGTGCCCTTGCCGTTCAGGGTGCTGACGGCGGTGACCAGGCGGGTGCCGTCGGGACTCAGGGCCAGGCCGCTTACCCGCGGGATGGACAGGTAGTGGTCGAGGTCGTGGAAAGGGTTCAGTGGTCGCTCGTCCGGGATCGCCGGATTCTGGTTAGCCATGCCCCGATTCAACACGTTTTGTGCTGCCGATCACAGTCGCCACGCGCCCTTCCTCTCCCGGCCCGGCGCCCGTGCGCGTTTCCGTGGCTGGGTCCGGTACCGGCCACCGGAGATTTCCCGGCGCCTGCTCCTTCGTCGCTTTGACGGCGCCTACATAAATCCCCGATGCCCGGCACCTCGTGCGCAGCGTGGCATAAGCCCCCCGCGAGGCACCGAGCGAGGGCGCCGGGGCCATTTGTGTAGCTTGCGTCAAAGCGAGGAACGAGCAGCAAGCGGCAAATGACCCCGGTGCCGGAGCGGACCCAGCCACCGGACCCAACCACGGTGTCGTTGAAGAGCGAAAGCCCCGCCGGTCCTTTTTGGAGTGGCGGGGCTTCCAGAGTGGAACTTAGACGCTCGGGGCGATTTCCGGGATGCGCGGCTTGGTGTTGCCGGCGAAGGTGAACTTCGCGTCGTCGCCTTCGCCTTCGACATCCACCACGACGATGTCGCCGGTGTGGATCTCGCCGAAGAGGATCTTCTCGGAGAGCTGGTCCTCGATCTCGCGCTGGATGGTGCGGCGCAGCGGCCGGGCACCCATGGCGGGATCGTAGCCGCGGGTAGCCAGGAGCACCTTGGCGGCCTTGGTGAGCTCGATGCCCATGTCCTTGTCCTTGAGGCGCTTCTCCAGGCGGGTCACGAACAGGTCCACGATCTCGATGATCTCGTCCTGGGTGAGCTGCGGGAACACCACGACGTCGTCAACACGGTTCAGGAACTCGGGGCGGAAGTGCTGCTTGAGTTCCTCCGTGACGCGGGCACGCATGCGGTTGTAGCCGGTCTGCGTGTCGGTGCCGGACTGGAAGCCGGTGGCAACGCTCTTGGAGATGTCCCGGGTACCGAGGTTGGTGGTCATGATGATCACGGTGTTCTTGAAGTCCACCACGCGGCCCTGGGAGTCGGTCAGGCGGCCGTCTTCCAGGATCTGCAGCAGCGAGTTGAAGAGGTCCGCGTGGGCCTTTTCAACCTCGTCGAACAGCACCACGGAGAACGGACGGCGCCGGACCTTCTCGGTGAGCTGGCCACCCTCTTCGTAGCCCACGTAGCCCGGAGGGGCACCGAAGAGCCGCGAGACCGTGTGCTTCTCGGAGTATTCGGACATGTCCAAGGTAATGAGGGCGTCCTCTTCACCGAACAGGAACTCCGCGAGGGCCTTGGCCAGCTCGGTCTTGCCGACGCCGGTGGGGCCGGCGAAGATGAACGAGCCACCGGGGCGCTTGGGGTCCTTGAGCCCTGCACGGGTACGGCGGATGGCCTGGGACAGTGCCTTGATGGCCTCGTCCTGGCCGACGACGCGCTTGTGCAGCTCGTCTTCCATCTTGAGCAGGCGCGAGGACTCTTCCTCGGTCAGCTTGAAGACGGGGATGCCGGTGGAATTGGCCAGCACCTCGGCGATGAGGTCCTCATCCACCTCGGAGATGTCATCCATGCCGCCGGACTTCCAGTGCCGCTCCTTCTCCGACCGCTCGGAGATCATCTTCTGCTCCTTGTCGCGGAGCGCGGCAGCGCCTTCGAAGTCCTGGGCGTCGATGGCGGATTCCTTCTCCATCTTCAGCTTGGCGATGCGCTCGTCCATGGCCTTGAGCTCCGGCGGAGCGGTCATGCGGCGGATGCGCAGCCGGGCGCCGGCCTCGTCGATCAGGTCGATCGCCTTGTCCGGAAGGAAGCGGTCCGAGATGTAGCGCTCGGCCAGGCTCGCTGCGGAGGCCAGGGCGCCGTCGGTGATGGTGACGCGGTGGTGTGCCTCGTAGCGGTCACGCAGGCCCTTGAGGATCTCGATGGCGTGCGCCACTGAGGGTTCCTTGACCTGGATCGGCTGGAAGCGGCGCTCCAGGGCGGCGTCCTTCTCGATGTGCTTGCGGTACTCGTCCAGCGTGGTGGCGCCAATGGTCTGCAGCTCGCCGCGGGCCAGCATGGGCTTCAGGATCGAGGCTGCGTCGATGGCGCCTTCGGCGGCACCGGCACCCACCAGGGTGTGGATCTCGTCGATGAACAGGATGATGTCGCCGCGGGTACGGATCTCCTTGAGGACCTTCTTCAGGCGCTCTTCGAAGTCACCGCGGTAGCGGGAGCCTGCCACCAGGGAGCCGAGGTCCAAGGTGTACAGCTGCTTGTCGCGGATGGTCTCCGGGACATCGCCGCGCACGATCGCCTGGGCCAGGCCTTCGACGACGGCGGTCTTGCCGACGCCGGGCTCGCCGATGAGGACCGGGTTGTTCTTGGTCCGGCGGGAAAGGACCTGCATGACGCGTTCCATTTCCTGCTCGCGGCCGATGACCGGGTCCAGCTTGTTCTCCCGGGCAGCCTGGGTCAGGTTGCGGCCGAACTGGTCCAGGACCACGGAACCGGCCGGCGCGCCTTCAGGCTGTCCGCCGCCAACGCCTGCGCCGGTGGTTTCCTTGCCCTGGTAGCCGGAGAGGAGCTGGATAACCTGCTGGCGGACCCGGTTGAGGTCGGCGCCGAGCTTGACCAGAACCTGGGCGGCAACGCCCTCACCCTCGCGGATGAGGCCGAGCAGGATGTGCTCCGTGCCGATGTAGTTGTGGCCCAGCTGGAGGGCTTCGCGCAGCGAGAGCTCCAGTACCTTCTTGGCACGGGGGGTGAAGGGGATGTGGCCGGAGGGAGCCTGCTGGCCCTGGCCGATGATCTCCTGCACCTGCTCGCGAACGCCGTCGAGCGAAATGCTCAAGGACTCAAGAGCTTTGGCGGCAACGCCCTCACCCTCATGGATCAGACCCAAGAGGATGTGTTCGGTACCGATGTAATTGTGGTTCAGCATGCGTGCCTCTTCTTGGGCAAGCACAACTACGCGACGGGCACGGTCCGTAAATCGCTCAAACATTTCGCCACACTCCTAGCTACGACGTACTTTGATGCTACGTGGCCGCCCCTGCGTTGTGGAGCGTGTTCGCCACAGGGGAAACCGCGCCCCTTGCGGGAATAACCGTTGCGGCCCCGGCACAGCAGCTCGCGCCGGACCGGCGGAGCAAAGAATTATCCTGCCCCGCCCCGTGCGGGCGTCCCCGAAAACGGCCAAATAGTCCCGGCGAGGCGCGCGAAGGCCACCACTCCAATTGCACCTATTGGACAAGTCTGCCAGCGCAGCCGGGCGGCGATATCCGCCAAATTGAAAAAACCCCGCTGCGCCTTGCGGCGGCAGCGGGGTTCGATGGAGCTAAAGCCCGTACTAGGAATTTGCCTTTTGGTAGGCTTCCTGGATTTCGGCCTGAATTCGGCCGCGGCTGTTAACGGTGTATCCGTTGTCCCGGGCCCATTGCCGGATTTGCGCCGAATCGTGGCTGCGGCTCCCCGTGACCGCTTTTGCCCGCTGCGTGCGGCCGCCGGATGCCTTGCGTGCGGCAGTGATGAACCTCTCCAGTGAAGACCGAAGTTCAGCGGCATTGGCTGCGGACAGGTCAATCTCATAGTTGGCCCCATCGAGGCCGAACTTCACATTCTCGTCTGCGGATCCCCCATCCAGATCATCAACGAGGATGATGTTTACTTTCTGTGCCATTAAAGTCTTCCTCTTGCTGGAAAGTCGGTTTTCAGAAAAGCAGGATGTTTCCCGGAAAAAGTATGACTCTTATCTTGGCAACGCGTCAAAGCGCCTAATGGTTCCTTGGGGATAAAGGCAGAAAAGTTGGGGGGTTTTAGCTATTTGGATTCGGGGCCCTGGTGGTCCGCGGGCCGCACGGCAAGTGAATCGGCTTCGGCCTGGGCACGGGCTTCCGCCTGCCGTTCGGCCTTGTCCGCATTAAAGATCGCCTTCATGGCAAACCAGAACAGCAAACCCACCACCAGGGAGGGAAGGATGACTGCTACGTACTCCATGGTCAGTGCCCTTCAGGCTTCAACAGGGGGAACAGGATGGTTTCGCGGATCCCGGCGCCGGTGAAGAGCATCACCAGCCGGTCGATGCCCAGGCCGATGCCGCCCATGGGCGGGGCACCGTATTCGAGGGCGCGCAGGAAGTCCTCGTCCAGCTGCATGGCCTCCACATCACCGGCAGCCGCGTGCAGGGACTGCTCGGTGAGCCGTTCGCGCTGGATCACGGGGTCGATCAGTTCGGAGAACGCGGTGCCGCGTTCCATGCCGCCGATGATCAGGTCCCACGCCTCGATCAGGCGGCCGTCCTCACGGTGAGGGCGGGCCAGCGGCTGCGCGGACGGCGGGTAGTCGTAGACGAAGGTGGGGTTCAGCAGGGTGGGCTCCACGATCTCACCGAAGAGCTCCACGGCCAGCTTCTCGGCGTCCCACTTGGGATCCACCCTGACCTCGTGTTTGGCCGCAATTTCCCGAAGCACCTCAGCGGAGGTGTCCGGCGTGATTTCCTGCCCAACGGCGTCGGAAAGTCCGGGATAGACGGCCAGCCAGGTCCACTCGCCGTCGAGGTTGATCTCCCCGGCTTCGGTCTGCAGGACGCGCCCGGCACCCACGGCGTCCGCGGCGTCGAGGATGATTTCCTTGATGCGTTCGGCCATGACGAACTGGTCCGCCCAGGCCTCGTAGCACTCGAGGGTGGTGAATTCGGGGCTGTGGGTGGAGTCCACGCCTTCGTTGCGGAAGACCCGGCCCATGTCGTAGACGCGGTCGATGCCGCCCACCACTGCGCGCTTGAGGTAGAGCTCCGTGGCGATACGCAGGGTCATCTTCTGGTCGAAGGCGTTCATGTGGGTCTCGAAAGGCCGCGCGAGGGCACCGCCGTGGACCAGCTGCAGGATGGGCGTTTCCACTTCCACGTAGCGGTGCCGGAACAGCGTCTCGCGGATGGACCGGGTGATGGCGGCGCGGGTGTAGACCATCTCGCGGGCCTCGTCGCGGACCATCAGGTCCACGTAGCGCTGGCGGACGCGGGTTTCCTCGTTAAGGTCCGCGTGCAGCACCGGCAGCGGGCGCAGGGCCTTGGAGGCCATGGACCAGGAGTCGGCCATGATGGACAGTTCGCCGCGGCGGGAGGAGATGACCTCGCCCTTGATGAAAACGTGGTCGCCCAGGTCCACCAGGGCCTTCCAGTCGGCGAGTGCTTCCTCACCCACGTTGGCCAGGCTCAGCATGGCCTGCAGGCGCGTTCCCTTGCCGTCCGTGCCGCCTTCCTGCAGGGTGGCGAAGCAGAGCTTTCCGGTGTTGCGGACAAAGACCACGCGGCCGGTAACGCCCACAGTGTCGCCCGTGGTCTCGTCAGCCTCGAGGCGGCCGTACTTCTCCCGGATCTCTGCGAGCGAGTGCGTCCGTTCCACTCCCACGGGGTAGGCCTCCGTGCCGCGCTCAAGAAGTTTGGCGCGCTTGTCCATGCGGATCCGCATCTGCTCGCTGGCGTCGACGGGCTCTGGGGCATTCTTGGGCGCGGGGGTGTTTTGGGAAGTCACAATCATCAAGTTTACCGGGATTTGGCTGCTGGGACTTTCAGCTGCCCCGCAGGCTTGCGCCCTAAGATGGCCGGGTGAAAGAACGGGTACTTCCAACGCACGACGGCGGCAGGCTGGCTTTGTACAGCTACGGCACCGAGGATGCGCCAGGCGAAAAGCGTGTGCTGCTGATCGGCGGGGCGTTCCTGACTGCCCTGATCTACCGGCCTTTCTCCGTTGCGCTGGCGAAGGGCCTGGGAGAGGGCTGGGCTGTTGACGTCTATGACCGCCGGGGCCGCGGCAACTCGTCGGAGCAGCCGCCCGACTACTCCATGGCCACCGAGATCGAGGACGTCCGGACTGTGCTCAAAGCCACTGGCACCCGGAACATCCTGGGCCACAGCCTGGGCGGGTCCGTGGCGCTGAACGCTGTGCAGGAGTTCACCGGGACAGCGTTCGTTCCGGACAAGCTCGCGGTGTACGACGCGGCGGTGAACATCGACGGCAGCATCGACACCTCGTGGCTGGACGGATTCGAGGACGCCGTGAACAACGGCAAGGTGGGGCACGCGCTGGCGCACATGAAGAAGGCCACCAGTGCCGGCTCGGCCATGGCCAGGATCCCGGAACCGGTCCTGGCCGGCCTGATGGCGGTGTTGTCGCGGACCAAGGTCAACAGGATGTTCCAGCAGGTCATGCCCAGCGGGGTGGGTGAGCTGCGCGCGGCCTTCGACGAAAAGGACCACGCCCGCGACTTCAGCGTGCTGCCATCCGGAACCCACTTCATGGCAGGCGGAAAGAGCCCCAGCTATTACCGGGTGACGGCGGAACGCCTCCACACCGCAGTCCCGCAGAGCACCTACCAGCTCTCCCCCAAGTGCTTCCACGGGTCCATCCCGGCAGCGGTGAAGGAACTGGTGGCTGACATCTCGGCGTACTTCAAGGACGAAGGTCCGGACGGAAACGCGCGCCCGGACACTCCTGACGCCATCCCCGTCCACCGCGGCTGAACCCGGCGTGCACAGCCGCGTCCGGGATGCCCGCAACCACTTGCTCAGCTAGGCTCGAAGCATGACGCGAGAGAACATCAGGACCCCCGACGGCGGCACGATTGAGCTCTTCTCCACCGGCGCGGAACTGGCTTCGGCGGGTTCGGGCGTGGTGGTGGTGCCGCCCTCAATGGTGACGGCCGCGGACTACACCAAATTCGCGCAGAAGCTCAGCGCCGCCCTGGGCCGGCCGGTGCACACGTTCAACCGGCGCGGCCGGGGATCGTCGTCCCCGCAGCCCGAGGATTACACGCTGGACGTGGACATCCGGGACCTGGACACCGTCATGAAGCACACGTCCAGCACGGATGTTTTCGGCCACAGCTTCGGCGGTGCCGTAGCCCTGCACGCCGCGCGGACGCTTCCGGTGGAGCGCCTTGCGGTCTACGACCCCGCGGTCTCCGTGAACGGCAGCGTCACCGCGGACTGGATCGTGGAGTACGAGCGCGCCATCAAGGCAGGCGACCACGACCGCGCCCTCGCCGTCATCCAGCGCGGCCTGGAAGCGGGCGGTTCCTTCTCGTCAAGGATGCCGCTCTCCATGCTCACCCTCGCCAACAAGCTGACGGCGGGCACCACGGAGGGAAAGCAGCAGCGTGAGCTGATGCGCACCGGCGTCCGCGAAATCAAGGCCATCATCGCCGCGGACATGCCCGCCGAACCGTTCCTGGACCTGCCCCTGGAAACGCTGATCGTGGTCGGAGAAAAGAGCCCGGCCTACTTCGGCATCGCCTGCGGGCAGATCCACGACGTCCTCTCCGGTTCCAGCTACACCATCCTGCCCGGTTTCGGCCACGACGGCGCCATCAAGGCCCCGGACAAGCTGATCAAGGAACTGAGCGATTTTTTCGCCGGCTGAACCGGCACGAAAAGGCCGTTGCCCCACTGGGAGCAACGGCCTTTTTGGTTGGGCCTGGACCCGTCAGTGCGCCGGGCCGTGGCCCGGGCCGGCGCCTTCGGTCTTGCGCATCATCGCGGAAAGTACGACGGAGGCGAGGGCTATGACTGTTGCCGTCAGGAAGGCGGCGCTCATCCCGGCGACGAGGCCCGACGTCGCACTCACCACCGCGAAGATGGACACCAGCAGTGCGGTGCCCGCAGCGCCGGCCACCTGCTGCGTGGTGCTCATGATCGCCGAGCCGTGGGAGTACAGGTGCGGCGGCAGCGGGTTAAGCCCGGTGGTGAATGCCGGGGTGAACAGGAGCGCCAGGCCGAAACTCAGCCCCACGTGCAAGGTGATGATCCACCACACCGCAGTACCGGCGTCCAGCATGGAAAACTGCCAGAGCGTCACCACCATGAGGATGGAACCGGTGACGGTGAGCGGCAGCGGTCCTACCTTGTCGAACGCCCGGCCGATGACGGGGCCCAACAGCCCCATGGCCAGGCCGCCGGGGAGCAGCGCGAGGCCGGTCTCCAGCGACCCCAGGCCGCGGACTTCCTGCAGGTAGAGCGGGAGCAGGATAACGCCGCCGAAGAGCGCCATCATGGCCACCACCATCAGCAGGACCGAGACGGTGAACATGCGGAAGTTGAACGCCCGAAGGTCCAGCAGCGGCGCGGCGGCCTTCTGGAGCCGGACCTGGCGCAGCACGAAGACCGCGAGGGCAGCGACGCCGATGACGAGGGCGGCGATGGCTCCGGCGCTGGGGCCGGCCTGGCCGCCGTGGCCGCCGCCGATCTGGCTGAGCCCGTAGACCAGGCCGCCAAAGGCGGGAACGGTGAGGATGACGGACAGGAAGTCGAGCTTGCCCTTCTCAACCTCGCCCACGTTGGTGAGGTATTTGGCGCCGATGGCCAGCGCGGCGAGGGCCACGGGCAGGACGAAGACGAACATAAAGCGCCAGGTGAAGTGCTCAAGGATCAGCCCGGAGACGGTGGGCCCCATGGCCGGTGCCACCGAGATGGCAATGCTCACGTTGCCCATGACGGCGCCGCGCTTGGCAAGCGGGACCAGGGTGAGGATGGTGGTCATCAGCAGCGGCAGCATGATGGCGGTGCCGCCGGCCTGGACGATCCGTGCCAGGAGCAGGACTTCGAACCCGGGGGCCACTGCGGCGAGTGCTGTTCCGCCGGCGAACAGTCCCATGGCCAGCATGAAGACCGCCCTGGTGGAGAGGCGCTGGAGGATAAAGCCGGTTGTGGGGATCACCACGGCCATGGTGAGCATGAACCCGGTGGACAGCCATTGGACGGTGGGGGCGTCCACCCGGAGGTCCACCATGAGCCGCTGCAGGGCGACGTTCATGATGGTCTCGTTGAGGATCACCACGAACGTTGCCACCAGCAGCGTGCTGATGATGGTCACGGCCTCGTGGGACATCTTCTCCGGCGCTGCGGGCGGGGTTCCTTGGCGGATTCCTTCGCCAAGTCCCTGGTGAGGGGCGGGCTGTCCGCTGGCGTTCGGAGAGACTTCGGTAGACATGGGTGTTCCCTCAGGGGTGTTTTAAGAGTGATGCGCGGTCGGCGCCGCTGCAGATTCCAACACTCTACCCGCTGGAGTAATTCCTCTGCATGGGTTCTTTTTACCCCCGAGGGAACACTAGGGGGTCCCTCTAAGCGGTCTGCCCTGCGTGCTGGCCTTCGGAGATTTCCTCGATCAGCTTGCTGTTGAACGCCGGAAGGTCGTCGGGGTTGCGGCTGGTGACCAGGCCCTGGTCAACCACCACTTCCTGGTCCGTCCAGTTGGCGCCGGCGTTCTTCAGGTCGGTTTCGAGCGTGAAGTAGGACGTGACGTTCCGGCCCCGGATGACTCCGGCTTCGATGAGCAGCCACGGTCCGTGGCAGATCGATGCCACAGGCTTGTGCTGCTCGAAAAAGCTGCGGGTGAAGCTCTGGGCGTCCTTGTCGACGCGCAGGTGGTCTGCGTTCACCACACCACCCGGAAGGACCAGTGCGTCGAAGTCCGAGGCGTTGGCGTCCGCGACAGTGAGGTCGACGTCGAAGGTATCGCCCTTCTCCGTTCCGTCGTAGCCCTGCAGCTTGCCACTCTTCGGGGCGATGAGGGTGGGATCTCCGCCGGCATCCTTTACGGCCTGCCAGGGGCTGGTGAGTTCCACCTGTTCCACTCCATCAGTCAGCAGGAATGCCACCTTCTTGCCCGCGATGCTGTGCTCTGACATGTTTCCTCCTCGCTGGAGCGGTCCACAAAGCGTCTGGGCGCGTCGGGTCCCGCTCGAGAGTTGATTGCCTGACGTGTTCCAGCCTAGGAAAGAGAAAAGTAATAAGCAAGCTGACTATCTATGTTGGTGAGTCCGCGCAGTGGGACGCGTATTTTGGGGTGCGCGGAGGAGCCTGCGCAGCGGGAATGCGCACGACGGCGGCAGGCGGGTTAGCGGGTCAGGGCGCCAGCCGCTGCAGAAGGTCTGGCGGCCACGGTTTCCGGCCTAAATGTCAGTGGGTCGTTGGATGATGTGGGTATGGGAATCGGCGGTGGTGTTGGGGTGGTTTTGGAGGGTGTTCGTGCCTCTGTTGCTGCCCTGGATGGGCTCACTTTTGAGGACCAGAACCTGGAAGATGCTGCAATGACCGCCGTTGGTTCCGGTGTTGATGTGTTGCAGCGGCGGTATGAGATCCGGCTGGAACGGTTGGAGGTTGCGGCCCGGCTGGAGGCGCAGCTCGCCGCGGTCAAAGCACAGGATGCCGCCGAGTCGGTTGGGTTCCAGGAGGCGCTGACTCCGCCTGACGCCTCCGACTCTGACCGTACCTACGTGCAGATGTCGGTGGTGGAGGAGATCGCCGGGGTCCTGGCCATCAGCTCCGCGGCCGCGGGGGCGTTGGTGGAGCAGTCACGGCGGGTCTGTTCCCTCCCGCTGGCCTTCGAGACGCTGGCCGCCGGGGCGATGTCGTGGCAGCACGCCCGCATCATCGCGGACGAAACCGAAGGCCTCGATGGGAGTGGTGCAGCTGCGTTGGTGGCGCACTTCTTCGACCCGGCCGCGCCCCACCCCGCCCGGGGTGCCGCCCCGGGGGACCTCGTTCCGTCCAGGTTCCGGGCCAAGGTCCGCAGCTGGCGGGAACGCCACCACCCCGAATCAATCCAGAAACGCCACGCCAAAGGGGCCGCTGACCGTCGGATGGAATACACCCCCGACACGGACGGCATGGCCTGGCTCTCCCTCTACCTCCCCGGGGACACCGCGTGCGCGATCTGGAACCGCACCACCGCCACCGCCCGCGGCCTCCAAGGCCCCAACGAACCCCGCACCCTCACCCAACTCCGCCCCGACATCGCCGCCTCCCTGCTACTCGGCGCAGGCAAGCCTGCCGAAGTCGGCAAGGTCCCCACCCCGCGGGCCGACGTACTCGTCCTGGTGCCGGTACTCTCCATGCTCGGGACGACGGATGAGCCGGCCGAACTCGACGGCTTCGGCCCCATCCCGGCGTCCATGGCGCGGAGGCTGGTCGCGGACGGGGCCGACTCGTTCTACCGGGTCCTGGTCGACCCAAGGGACGGGGCACCGCTGGAGATCGGCCGGAAGAACTACCGGCTCACCGGCCCCATCAAACACTGGATCAGGCTGCGCGATGCCAAATGCACCTTCCCCGGCTGCACCAACAAGACCCCTGACAACGACACCGACCACCTCCAAGCCTGGGAACACGGCGGCACCACCGATGTCAGCAACCTGGCCCAGCTCTGCCCCAAACACCATCGACTCAAACACCACAGCCAATGGACACCCGGCCCGGCCAACAAGAATGAACCACCCGGCTGGACCTCACCCACCGGACGCCACTACAACCCAGAACAACAAGACGCAGAACCAACCCACTGGCCACAATGGCTACTGGCACTGTTCAGCGACGCCTCAGAACGAGACACCTCGACAGGCGCAACCAAGCAGGCGGACGAGTACGCAGCCACCCCATGCCCGTGCCTGGAAGCCAGCCTCGAAAACCTCCCTCAGTGGGAACCCGACGACGAAGCATCCATAGACCCCAGCGACCTCTCCCCCGACGATCCCCTATGGGCCGAACTCCTGAGCACGTCGTTCGCCCTCTTCCCCGACGCCATCGGTGCCCGGCCGTAGGCTGCCGCAGTCAGTCCGTAGACCCGTTCTGCAACTCTGGTCGACTAGGGCGTGTCTCCTTATTGTCGTAACCAGATGACGACGGCATAAAGGACAACCCCTGCGCGGTAGGTCAGCGCGAGTTTGTCGTAGCGGGTGGCAATGGCGCGCCATTGCTTGAAGAGGCTGAAGGACCGCTCGACGGTATTGCGGCCTTTGTAAATGTTGGAGTCGAAGTTCACGGGGCGACCGCCCCGTGAACCGCGGCGTTTGCGGTGCCGAATCTGGTCGGAGGGCTCGGGAATAACGGTCTTAATGCCCCGGCTCCGCAGCAACGACCGGTTCGCCCGAGACGAATATGCCTTGTCGCCCAGCACCGCTTCGGGACGGGTTCGAGGCGGGCCGCCGCCAAGGCGGGGTACCCGCACCGCCTCCATGACAACCGGGAACATGGGCGAGTCGCCGGCCTGGCCAGGGCCGACAATCATCGCCAGTGGACGGCCCTTACCGTCGCAGGCGTGATGGATTTTGGTGCTCAATCCGCCCCTGGACCGGCCGATGGCGTGGTCGGGAGGTTCAGCAAGCAGTTTCTTGTAATTCGGGAGTTCCTCCTGCGCTTCGGGGAAGGTTCGTCCCGTGCTGGTGTGCCCGGTTTATGGTCGAGTCCACCGAGACCGTCCAGTCGATCTGCCCTGCGGCGTCGGCCTCTGCCAAGAGGCTGGCGTGGATCCGGTCCCAGGTTCCATCGGCAGCGAACCGGCGGTGCCGCTTCCAAACCGTCTGCCAGGGGCCAAACTCTGCTGGCAGGTCGCGCCAGGCCACGCCGCAGCGATACCGATAAATGATGCCTTCGACAACCTGCCGGTGGCCCCGGAACGGCCGGCCCCGTCGCCCATCAGAACTCGGCAGCAACGGCTCAATCCGGGACCACTGATCATCACTCAACACAGATGTACGAGACACCCATCAAGCAGTTCAGTTAGGGCGTCGCTGATTTTGGAGACACGCCCTAGGACTGGTGGTGCTCGATCAGCCACGCCGCCATCTGCCGTGCACGCTTCCCTGCGTCCAGGTCGCCACCGGTGGCCGAGATGATGGATCCCTTCATGAGGATCTGCCAGGAGCGAGCAAACCCATCGGGGTCCTCAAGTTCCGCTTCCTCGGCCAGCGCCTGCACATGACCCCGGAGTTTCGCCAGGTAGTTGATGCTGGCCTGGCCCAAGGGGTGCGACGGCCCCATCTCCAGCAGGACCTGCGTGAAGGTACTCCCCTCAAAGTCATCGCGCTGGAACCACTCCCCCAGGACGTCGAAGATGGCCAGCAGGCGCTCAACCGGTGTTTGGCCGCGGCGGCGGGCCCGGGACACGATTCCTTCCACGGTCCACAGCTTGTCCCGCTGCTCCAGGAACGCCAGGACCAGCGAATCCTTGGACGGGAAATGCCGGTAGAACGTGGCTTTTGCCACTCCTGACCGCTCGATCAGCTCATTGACGCCAACGTCCCGGATTCCCCTGCGCGAGAAAAGTTCGTAGGCCACCGTAAGGATCCGCTCCACGGTATTGGTGCTGCCCTCCGGCGCCCCCGCGGAGGACGCATCGGATGTCGGGACCTTCGCCTCTGTGCTCATAGGACTTGGAGTCTATCCGAGAGGAAGACAGACCGGTCTTTCCCGCTGTAGTGTTTTCCCTACGCAGTTCTTTAGGACACCGCACAGGCGCACCAAAGGTCCGCCGGTTTGGAGCAAGGAGGCCCCAATGTCAGCAGAGCGGATGTTCCAAAGTGTCCCGTCGGACCCTGATCCCTGGATGTCCGGCGAGACGCCCGCCGAGGTCAGGCAGTTAGCCATCGAATCGCTCCGGTGGCAGGCCCAGGAAATCATCGATGAACTGCTCGGCGGCCAGGATCCGGGTGAAGAGCTTGCCAGGGCACGCCTGCGCCGGTGCGTCGCCAGGAACCCGGGCCAGCCCGAACGCGCGCTGCTTGAACAGCTCATGATCAACCGGGACCATCCGGTCCTCTAAGGTGTCCCACAGGGCTGCGGTAAGGGTCCGGCAGGGCCGCCGGCCAAATCCAGCGCGGCAGCACCCCGCCCCGTACCTGTGTGCCCCGTACCTATGAACTGAGCGGCAGGTTGTCGATCAGGCGCACGGGCCCCACCTTGGCCGCGATGAGCGCCAGGCCCTCGCCACGGAAGGGTGTCTCCCGGCAGTTCTCGGCCAGCGGTTCAAGCGTGCCCGGGTCCACCACATCGAAATAATCCAGTTCCACCAACGGCTGGGACTCCACCATCGCCAGCGCAGAGTCGAGGCCCAGGGGTTCGTGGGCGTTGGCCCGTTCCTCCAGCAGCCGCAGCGCCCTGGACAGGACCAGCGCCGCATCCCGCTCGGCATCGGACAGGAAGCGGTTCCGGCTGGACAGCGCCAGGCCGTCCTCCGCGCGGACCGTAGGAACGCCAACGATCTCCACCGGGAAATCCAGGTCGGCAACCATCCGCCGGACCAGGGCCAGCTGCTGGGCGTCCTTTTGCCCGAAGTAGGCCCGGTACGCCGGCAGGCCGCCGCCGGCGGGACCGGCAGAACCGGCAGAACCTGCCGCTCCAGACGGAAGGCCTGCCGCCGGCATGCCGTAGTGCAGCAGTTTGGCCACGACGGTCAGGGCACCGTCAAAGTGGCCGGGCCGCGAGGCCCCCTCCCACATGTCCCCCAGGCGGCCCGAAGTGATCCGCACCAGGGGCTCGCCGCCGGGGTAGACCTCCTCCACGGAGGGGACGAACGCCAGGTCAACGCCCTGCTCCTCGAGCAGGGCAAGGTCCGCGTCGAGCGTCCGCGGGTAGCGGTCCAGGTCAACGGCGTCGCCAAACTGGAGGGGGTTGACGAAGATGCTGGCCACCACCACATCGTTCTGCTCGACGGCGGTGCGCGCCAGCGTTGCATGCCCTTCGTGGAGTGCGCCCATGGTGGGCACCAGCCCCTGGGAAACGCCGTGCTTCGCGCCCAGCAAGAGGGCGCTTTCAGCTTTCAGGCCGGCCGCGGTGGTGACGAGTTGAATGGGCATTCAGTCTTCTTTCGGGTCGAGGGCCTCGTGCAGCCCCTTCAGCTGGTCAGGTTTCAGCAGCCCCCGCCCTTCGGCGCGCAGGGCGGTGGCGCGGGCCATCGCAAGGTAGGCGGCCAGCACGTCGCCGTGCCCGCCGCCGTCGAACTCCCGCAGCGCCTCAGCGTGGGCACGCACGGTGCCCACGTCCCCACGGGCCACCGGTCCGGTCAGCGCGGACTCCCCCGAGGCCAGCGCGTTTTCGAGCGTGGCCCGCAGCAGCGGCCCCAGCATCCGCTCAGGTGATTCCACTCCCACCTCGCGCAGGAGCTGTGAGGCCTGTGCCACCAGCGTGACCAGGTGGTTGGAACCATGGGCCAGGGCTGCATGGTAGAGCGTCCGGTCCGCCTCGGCGATGGCCACCGGCTCCGCCCCCATCTCCACCACCAGTGCCTGCGCGATGGGGAGCATGGCGGCGTCGGCGGTCACGCCGAAGGTGCAGTCGAGCAGCCTGGTGAGGTCCAGGCTCATTCCCGTGAAGGTCATGGCCGGGTGCAGCGCCAGCGGAACCGCCCCGGCGGCACGGACCGGATGCAGCACGCCCACGCCGTACCGGCCGGAGGTATGGGCCACAAGCTGTCCCGGCTGCCAGGCGCCAAGCTTCGCCAGCCCTTCCACCAGGTCCGGCAGGGCGTCGTCGGGCACCGCCAGCAGCACCAGTTCGGCACGCTCCACGATGTCCTGCACTTCCAGGACGGGCACGCCGGGGAGGAGCGCCTCGGCCCGGTCCCGGCTGGCGTCGGAGACGGCCGACACTCCTACGACGGCGTGTTCGGCGGCGCGCAGGGCCGCACCAAGCACGGCGCCCACCTTGCCGGCACCGATGATTCCGACGCCGAGGCGTCCGGGCTTAGCCATGTTGCTGGCCTTCCTGTTGGTAATGGGGGCGGGCTTCACGGGCGGGTGTCCCAGGATGCGGCGCCCCGGGAACCGGGGTGCCCGGCGTTGCCGCAGGCCCCGATGCCGGAACGACCTGCCGCAACCATTGTTCGGTGGTTTGCCGCCTCCTGGCCAGCCGGGCACGCGCGGACTGCTCGTCGAAGAGCTGCCGGGCCTCATCCAGTCCCGCCTGGGTCAGCCGCGGGGCCACGGGACCGGCCGTCGTGTGCAGCACCAGGTCAGCTACCCGGAACCGGCGCGCCAAAGGGCCCTGGTGGATCGCCAGCGACTGCGTCCGCTGATGGGGTACCAGCACAAGGTCCCGCCACCAGCGCCCGGAACGGATCAGCAGGGCCGTGTCCGTGGCGGCGAACCCGTTCCGGCGCCATGCAAGGGGCGCCAGCAGCCTTGCCCGCCGCGGCGTGGTGGTGAATCCACCGCCGGAATCCCTGCCTGTAAGCCCCGCGGCGAACATCTCAGCAGGACGTTCGGTTCCCGGGTCCGGGAGGACCAGTGGGAGCATGGCCATGATGTCGGCGAACTTTCCGACGGGCAGGAGGATGGTCCTGGTGTTCCCTTCCGCGGCGTTGCCGGACGTGCCGTATCCGGCAACGTTCACCTGCATCCGGTACCAGCCGAACGGACGCCACAGCGGCGGCTGGGCGATCTTGACCGCCTGGATCCGGCCGGGCGGAAGCGTCTGCGCCTGCGTATCGAGCAGCCCGTACCGCAGCCGGATGCCGTCCGGTGAGACCGCGGCGGTGAAGTTGTAGCCCTTGTTGAAGAAGTTCCAGTAACCTGCGGCGAGGCCCAGCGCGGCGGGCACCAGGTAGAAGTAGAAAGCGCGGTTGTCCGTCAGCGCTGACAGGAGCACCGAGACGATGCCGCCCACCACAATGAAGAAGCTTTGCTCGCTCAGCAGGAGCGATCCGATAAGGCGCGACGGCGGCACGCGAAGTACCTGGAGTTCCGGCGCCTCGGGTGCAGGCGGGCCAAAGGACGCCGCCGATGGGCCGCCGGGACCCCGAACCGCCGCGGCGTCGATGCCGGCGGCCGGACCTGCACGGAAATTTTCCTCAGCCCCGGACGCCCCGGCAAGGATCGTGGCGCGCAGCCGGCGGGCGTCGCCGATCGGCAGGTAGGCAAGGCGCACCGCTGATTCACCGGCGTCCGCGACCTCGAACTTGAGTTCGGCCAGGCCAAAGATCCGGGCCAGCAGCGGCTGCTCGATGTCGATTGCCTGGACCCGGTCCAGCCGCGCCTGCCGGTGCTGGCGGAAGAGGAAGCCGGTGTTGACGCGGACGTAGCCGCCGGAGACCTGGTACTTGGTGAAGTACCAGGTCAGGACGAACCCCAGGACCGCAACGGCCAACACCGCCGCGCCGCCGCCCAGGAGCCATGGAGCACGGCGGGCGAACCCGTCTTCGAACACTGGCTGGCCCTGGAGCGTCCGCTCAAACAGGTCGCGGCCGAAAAAGAACAGAATGGCCGCCAGCGCCACCCAGCCGCGGACGAAAGGTGAGGCAGGATGCACGCGCAGCCACTCGCCGTCGGACGTTCCCTGGCTCTCCGGTACCGCGTCAGGTGGGAGCGGGGGCACTCCGGGCAACGGGCCGTCAGTGGTCACAGTCCTGCCAGCCTGGCTTCGCCGCGCGCGGCCAGCTGTTCGCGTAGCCGCGCGCCCTCCGCTGCCGGGAGGCCGGGAATCCGCGCATGGGTGCCGGGGGCCGCGGTATGGAGCTTCACGGTGCACAGGCCCAGCCCGCGCTCCACCGGCCCCACCGCGATGTCCACGTACTGCATGCGGCCGTAGGGGACGGCCATGGTGCGCTGGAAGAAGATGCCGCTCCTGACCAGGAGGTCGTCGTCGCGCTCGGCGTATCCTATGGCCCGGACCTGCCGCGGGATGAGCACCAGCCGCCACAGGGCGACCACCAGGGTGGCAGCCGGAACGGTGACGGCCAGCCACAGCGGCGGCCACCGCCACCACCCCAGGAGGACAAACACCAGCGGCGCGGACAGGACCAGCACCGCAAGGACGTTGGCCAGGGCCCACTCCACCAGCCGGACCGTCACGTACTTCGGGGAAACCCGCTGCCAGGCAATACCGGGCGGGTCAATCGCCTCGATACGCATACTCGCCTTCCCCGGCGGCCTCCCCGCGGGCGGTACGGCCCTTCTTCCCGTCAACACCGGGGGTATCACCGTCCTCCGGGGGAATCCTGCAGAACCGCTCAACGAGGAGTCCCACCACGATCATCACCAGGCCGCCGCCGGCCATGGCAAGGGCAAGCCAGGTGATGCCCTGGTCGCTGCGCAGGCTCCAGATCCGCAGCTGGTCCAGGAAGATGCCCGCGTGCCAGCCCAGCAGCACCGTCCCGGCGTACGCACACGCCTGTGCCAGGACCAGGGTCCGGGCGGCCAGCAGGGGGTCCAGCTGCGTCTTCTTCGCCTTGCTGTTGGGCTGGTGGCTGTTCCGCCACCTCAGGATCCGGATCCCCAGGATCAGGGTAATGACGACGATGACGCCCATGGTGGCAAGCGCGGTGGAAGGCAGGACAGGCGTGGCCATGCTGAAGCGGCTGGTGACAACCGTGGCCGACCAGCCGGCGATGGCAAGGATGACGCAGATCAGCAGCAAACGCAGCGGATTGATGGGCTTCATCGCTCGTCCACAGCTCCCGCCGTGGGCAGTCCGTCAAAATCCCCGAACCCGTCAAACGGGGCCAGGTCCTTGAAATCGCCGGCCTGGACTGCCAAGGTGCTGATCCGTTCGCCGTTCAATGTGGCGGCGGGTTCGATGAGGGACCACGGATAGAGGACGAAAGCACGTGATGCTGCGCGGGGGTGCGGGATGGTCAGGACGGGATCGTCGCTACGGAGCTCGCCGTAGGTGATGATGTCGACGTCGAGCGTCCGCGGCCCCCAGTGGACCTCGCGGACCCGGAGGTGCTTGTTCTCCACGGCCTGGCAGTGTTCCAGCAGTTCCGCAGGGGTGAGGATGGTTTCCACGGTGATGACCATGTTCAGGAAGTCCGGCTGGCCGGAGGGTCCGCCCACCGCCTTGGTCTGGACGATGGGCGAGACGGCGAGGAGCCGGACCTCCGGCGGGTCCACCAGGTCCGCCACGGCCTCGGTCAGGGTCTCATTCCGTTCGCCGAGGTTGCTGCCCAGGGCCAGCACGGCCTTGGTGTAGATCCTGTTCATGCGTGTGCCCCGGCCGGCGCAGGGGCGGTGGAGGCCCGATCCCGGTGGACCGTCACTGCCACGTCACCGAACGGAACCTCGATGGGGGCCTGCGGTTTGTGGACCGTGATGTCCACGGCATGGAGCGCGAATTCGGACAGGAGGCCTTCGGCGATCCGCACCGCGAGTGCCTCAATGAGGTTGAGCGGCTCCCCGGTGATCCAGTCGGTAATACGCTGGGCCACCTCACCGTAGTGGGCGGTGTCCCGGACGTCGTCGGACTGCGCGGCTCCGGTGAAATCCAGGTAGAGCACAGCGTCCACGACAAAGGGCTGGCCCTCCCGGCGTTCGAAATCGAAGACACCGTGGTAGCCGACGGCCGTCACTCCGGTCAGCGTAATCCTGTCCATGGGTCCCCCGGCCCTATTGCGTTTTGGGTACGGCTTGTGTCGAAGGTGCCGCCGCCATGCGCGCCGCCACCTTGACCGCGTCGAGGCTGGAGGCGACGTCGTGTACACGGACGGCCCATGCCCCGCGGCTGGCGCTGATCGCCGTGATCGCGGCCGTGGCAGCGTCCCGCTCATCGGGAGCTGCGGACTTTCCGGCAACGGTAAGGAGTGTGCCGAGGAAACGCTTGCGGGAGGCGGCCACCAGGACTTTGTGCCCCAGGCTGTCCAGCTGGTCCAGGTTCTGCAGCAGTTCCCAGTTCTGGGCGTCGTTCTTGGCAAACCCCAGGCCCGGATCGATGATGATCTGTTCCTGGCTGACGCCGGCAGCGTAAAGCTTGTCCCGCACCCCTGCCAGCTCCGCCACCACTTCACCGGCAACGTCCGTATATTCGGCGAGCGAGTTCATGGTCCTGGCGTCGCCCCGGCGGTGGGTGAGGACGTAGGGCGCCTTGGAGGCTGCCACAAGCTCCACCATCTCGGGTTCGATGGTCAGGCCGGAGACGTCGTTGATGATGGCGGCGCCGGCCTTGAGGGCAGCGGCTGCCGTGGAGGCGTGCGTGGTGTCGATGCTGACCAGGGCGCCGGCCTTGACCAGCGCTTCGATCACAGGCAGCACGCGGCGCTGCTCTTCCTCCGGGGTGACGTCGTCCGCACCGGGCCGGGTGGACTCGCCCCCGACGTCGATGATGTCAGCGCCGGCATAGAACATCCGCAGGCCGGCCGCGATGGCCGTGTCCGCGGTCGCGTGCTTGCCGCCGTCGCTGAAGGAGTCCGGGGTGACGTTCAGGATGCCCATGACCAGGGTGCGGTCGGTGGGCAGGTCTTCGAAACGCGCGGCCGGCCGCGGCTTGCGCAGGATGGGCAGCGGGGATGTTGCGGGCCCCGTTCCGGGGGCTGCAGCGAGTGTATCCATGGTCTGTGGTTACCTTCCGAGGATGAGGCTCATGGCTTCGGCACGGGTGGCCGGGTCATGAAGCTGCCCGCGGACCGCACTGGTGACGGTCTTCGCTCCGGGCTTGCGGATGCCGCGCATGGACATGCACATGTGTTCGCATTCGACAACGACGATGGCACCGCGGGGTTTGAGGTGCTGTACCAGCGCCTCGACGATTTCGGTGGTGAGCCGTTCCTGCACCTGGGGGCGGCGGGCGTAGATGTCCACCAGCCGGGCCAGCTTGCTCAGCCCGGTCACCTTGCCGTCATGCGAGGGAATGTACCCGACGTGGGCCACCCCGTGGAACGGCACCAGGTGGTGCTCACACGTTGAATAGAACGGGATGTCCTTGACCAGGACCAGTTCTTCGTGGTCCAGGTCGAAGGTGGTGGACAGGACGTCCGCCGGATCATGGTGCAGCCCGGCGAACACCTCCGCATAGGCCTTTGCGACCCTTTTGGGGGTGTCCAGGAGGCCGCCGCGGTCCGGGTCCTCGCCGATGGCAAGGAGGATCTCACGGACGGCCGCCTCAATCCGTGGCCGGTCCACCTTTTCGCTCTTGGAGTGGTGGGAACCGGCCTCCGCCGGGTGGGCGGCGGAGGCGGAAACGTCGTCGTCGTCGAAGGAAGTCACAGGGAAAGCTTAGCCGCGAAGGGTGTCAGGCCCCGAGTCGGGGGTGCCCCCATGAAACGGAGCGTCCTCCGGCACGCCCTGCGGATGCGGCGGCTGTGCGTCCAGCGGTTCATCCATACGGGCCTTCTTGGCTTCCTCCTGGGCTTCGCGCTCGGCACGCTCCTGGCGGCTCTCCACCGGTCCGGTCAGCTGGACGGGGCGGGTCTCCTTGGACAGCCACACCTCACGGAAATCGCGCTTGCGGACATCCCGGAAGATGTCTGCGATCTCTGCCTGGTTGAGGGTTTCCCGCTCCAGCAGTTCCAGGGCCAGGATGTCCAGGATGTCGCGGTTTTCGGTGAGGATTTCGTAGGCCTCGTCGTGCGCCTGCTCGATCAGGCGGCGCACTTCCTCATCCACCACGTAGGCGATCTGGTCCGAGTAGTTGCGCTCGTGCCCGGCGTCGCGGCCCAGGAAGGGTTCTCCGCCGCCCTGGCCCAGGCGCACGGCACCGACGCGTTCGCTCATGCCGTATTCGGTGACCATCTTGCGTGCGGTGCCGGTGGCCTTTTCGATGTCGTTGGATGCGCCGGTGGAGGGATCGTGGAACACGATCTCCTCTGCCACGCGGCCGCCCATGGCGTAGGCCATCTGGTCGAGGAGTTCGTTGCGGGTCACGGAGTACTTGTCGTTCTCCGGAACCACCATGGTGTATCCCAAGGCCCGGCCGCGGGGAAGGATGGTGATCTTGGTGACCGGCGCCGAATTCCGGAGGGCAGCTGCCACCAGGGCGTGGCCGCCTTCGTGGTAGGCGGTGATCTTGCGCTCGTGTTCCTTCATGACGCGGCTGCGCTTCTGCGGGCCGGCCATGACGCGGTCAATGGCCTCGTCCAGGGCACGGTCGTCAATGAGGTTGGCGTTGGAGCGTGCCGTGAGCAGGGCGGCCTCGTTCAGGACGTTGGCCAGGTCCGCACCCGTGTAGCCGGGTGTCTTCTTGGCCACGGCCTTCAGGTCGACGCCGGGGGCCATCGGCTTGCCCTTGGCGTGCACCTGCAGGATCTGGTCGCGGCCGATCAAGTCCGGCGCTTCCACGGATACCTGGCGGTCGAAACGGCCGGGACGCAGCAGTGCCGGGTCCAGGACGTCCGGCCGGTTGGTGGCAGCGATCAGGATGACGTTGGTCTTGACGTCGAAGCCGTCCATCTCCACCAGGAGCTGGTTGAGGGTCTGCTCGCGTTCGTCGTTGCCGCCACCTATGCCGGCACCGCGGTGCCGCCCGACAGCGTCGATTTCATCCACGAAGATGATGGCCGGCGAGTTGGCCTTGGCCTGTTCGAAGAGGTCCCGGACGCGGGAAGCACCGACGCCGACAAACATTTCCACGAAGTCGGAGCCGGAGATGGAGAAGAAGGGGACCCCCGCCTCACCTGCGACAGCGCGGGCCAACAGGGTCTTGCCGGTACCTGGCGGGCCGTAAAGCAGCACGCCCTTGGGGATCTTGGCGCCGACGGCCTGGAACTTGGCCGGTTCCTGCAGGAATTCCTTGATTTCCTGCAGTTCCTCCACGGCTTCGTCCGAGCCTGCGACGTCCGCGAAGGTCACCTGCGGCATGTCCTTGCTGACCATCTTGGCCTTGGACTTGCCGAACTGCATGATCTTGGAGCCGCCACCCTGCATGCGGGTCATCAGGAACCAGAAGAGTGCGCCCAGCAGGATCACGGGGATCAGGAGGGAAAGCAGGCCTGAGAACCAGTTGCTTTCAATCGGCTGGTCCGTGAAGCCCTGGGCCGGCTTGGCGTCGGTGACAGCCTTCACCACGTCCTGCGCGCGGGCATCCACGAAGAAGAACTGGACGCTCTTGCCTTTGTCCTGCCCGTTCACCTGCAGGTTGTCCTTCAGCGTGAGGTCAACGCGGTTCTCGCCATCGAAGATCTTGGCCTGCTCCACCTTGTTGCTGGAGAGCAGTTCCAGGCCCTTGTCAGTGTCGATCCGGGCCGCACCGCCGGGGGCGAGCGTTGCAAAAGCCACAAGGAGCAGACCGACCACAACGACGATCCAGATGCCCGGGCCTTTGAAGAAGTTCTTAGCTTTCATCTGTTCGGGGGCTGGCCCCGTCCCTTCCGGTAGTGCTTCACGGCGAGTAATCTGCGCGCGTGATGGTGCTGCGTCAGCTTCTAGCTATACACCGTCCGGAGTAAATCACGCATAGCGAAAAGCAAAAGTTCCCTGTGGGCGTAGCGGGACTACCCTCCGCCGCCGGGCGCGCGGAAGGGTGCGCGCCGGGCGGTGCCGGCCGGGGCTTTCCGCGGCCGGGGCCTACTCGTAGACGTGCGGGGCCAGGGTGCCCACGAAGTCCAGGTTGCGGTACTTCTCGGCGTAGTCCAGGCCGTAGCCCACCACGAATTCATTGGGGATGTCGTAGCCGACGTACTTGACGTCGATCTGCACCTTGGCGGCGGTGGGCTTCCGGAACGCCGTGCAGATCTCCACGGAGGCAGTGCCGCGGGATTCCAGGTTGGTCTTGAGCCAGGAGAGCGTGAGCCCGGAATCGATGATGTCCTCGACGATCAGCACATCCTTGCCCATCAGGTCGGTGTCCAAGTCCTTGAGGATCCGCACGACGCCGGAGGACTGGGTACCGGAGCCGTAGGAGGACACGGCCATCCAGTCCATGGAGATGTGGCTGTGCAGCGCCCGGGCCAGGTCAGCCATGACCATCACGGCACCCTTGAGGACGCCAACGATGAGGATTTCGCGTCCCTCGTAGTCTTTGTCGATCTGCGCGGCGAGTTCGGTTATCCGCTGCTGGATCTGTTCCTTGGTGTAGAGAACGTGCTTGAGATCTGCCTGGACGTCGTTTGAATCCACCAATGGCTCCTGTTAGATGCGGGGTGCGACTATTTTGCGGGCGGTTTTTGAGGCCGGAATACTAGCTTCCCACAGCGCGCGGGTTCGCGGGGAACGGAACCGGCGCTGCCCGGGGCCCCTGCAGCGGCAGCGTCCTTCGATTCCTCCAGCTGCGCGAGCGACAACCGGTACACCGCCACGTTGCCCGGAAGCTGCACGGGACCGGCCGAACCTCGCCGCCGCAGCAGTGCTTCCGCCGCCAAAAGGCGCCGGTAGCTGGGCTGCTGCCCGCCGGCGTCGGCCGCTGCCTTGGCGATGACGCGGAACCTGATGGCAGGCGCCAGCGCGCGCAGCTCCTCCTCCGGCAGGCCCAGTTCCCTGCCGTTCCGCTCCACCAGGGAGGCGTACGTGCTTTCCGCCACATCCTCGAGGTAGTCGGCATCCTGCTGCAGGATGGCGGCGGTCCGGGCAAGCGATTCGGCGACGCCGGGACCAAGTTTTTCCTCAAGGTGCGGCAGGACTTCCACCCGCGTCCGCGACCGGGCAAAGGAGGGGTCGGAATTGGTGGGATCGTGCCAGGGATCCAGCTCCTCCACGGCGCAGATTTCTTCCGTGTCCGCGCGCCGGAGCTCCAGGAAAGGGCGGAGGAGGACGGCGTTCCCCGTCCCGGGACGGGCGGGCCGCATACCGGCCAGGGACCGCGTGCCGGAGCCGCGGGCCAGGCCGAGCAGTACTTGCTCCGCCTGGTCGTCCAGGGTGTGGCCCAGCAGCACTGCCTGCGCGCCCTGCCCTGCGGCTGCGGCTTCCAGTGCGGCGTGCCGGGCTTCGCGGGCGGCGGCCTCGGGGCCCATTCCGGCACCGGCCACCGTGACGGTACGGATTTCCACCGGCTGCAGGCCCAGGCTCTCCAATGCAACAGCGGTGCGGGCGGCGACGTCGCCGGACCCCTCCTGCAACTGGTGGTCCACCACCACGGCGCCGACGGTCAGTGAGTGGCCGTCCACGTGGCCGCGGCGGGCGAAGTAGGCGGCGACGGCGGCGAGCGCCAACGAGTCCGGTCCGCCGCTGCAGGCGACCAGGACGTGGCGGGGATAGCCGGCGCCGGCCAGGGCGTTCTGCAGCAGTTTGCGCGCAGTGCCGACGACGGGTGCCAACCTGCCGGGCCGTCGTCGACCGCTCCGGGCGCCCGGCGCTTCAGCCGCCGGGGCGCCCTCCGGTACGTCTGACGGCAACTAGAGGCCCATCCGGTCGAGCCACAGCTTGGCGTCGTGGATTTCTGGCTCGGTGGGGAGGTGGTCCACCGAGTCCCACACCTTGTTGAAGCCCTCCATGCCGGCCACGTCCACCACGGCGCGGACAAAACGGGCGCCGTCGGAGTACTGGCGCATCTTGGCATCCAGGCCCAGGAGGCTGCGGATGAACTTTTCGATCACGCCGCGGTCCTTGCCGCGGTCGTTGAAGCGCTGCCGGATGGTCTTCACGGACGGCACGATGCTGGCGTCCACGGCATCCATCACCACATTCGCGTGCCCTTCAAGGAGGCTCATCACGGCGGTGAGGTGCGAGATGGCTGCCTTTTCCTCGGGGTCCTGCAGCAGGTCCAGGATGGCGCCGCGGCCCGGCGTGTTACCGCTGGCCGAACGGTCCTTCAGTGAGCGCGCGGCAGCCGAGGCGCGCTCCATCAGCGAATCGACGTTGCCCAGGAGGTGCCCGCTGAGTTCGTCGATTTGCTCCAGCATGTGGTGGCGCAGCCAGGGTGCCGCCGCGAACTGCACCCTATGCGTCTGCTCGTGCAGGCACACCCAGAGCCGGAAGTCCTCCGGGGCGACGTTGAGTTCGCGCTCCACTGAGATGATGTTTGGCGCCACCAGCAGGAGCCGTCCGGCAGCAGGGGCCGTGGAGTTCTCTGCCAGCGCTGCAAAGGGATCGTACTGGCCCAGGACCTTGCTGGACAGGAACGCCAGGACGGCGCCCAGCTGGCTTCCCGTAATGGCGCCGCTGACCTGGGCGGCCGCGGGGCTGAGGTTTCCGCGGCGGGTGTCCAGCATCTTTTGCATGGCGGGCTTGAGCATCACCGCGAAGCTTTGGGTGTTGGCCTTGGCCCAGGATGCCCGGTCCACCACCAGCACGGAGGAGTCCCGGAGGTCCCGCGCCGCTTCCAACCCGGTGATTTCGTGGACGTGGGGAACGGAGGCGTCCGCGAGCCGGCGCAGGCTGTCCACCGCCTCGCCGATGGCTTTTCCGTCGAGCACGGGTCCGGCCGGGGCCAGCCGCGCCGCGGCAGAGGCAGCGAGGTCCCAGTTGATCAGGGCCTGCGCCTGGTTGGACTGGGCTGCCTGGTTCGAGGACAACGTCGGTGCGGACTCGCGCGCAGTGGACTCCATGGTTCCCATCAGAACACAGCAGGCCCGGGATCGTCCTTAAGTTCGCTGACCGGCGAAACTTCCACAGCCCCTGCACAGGGAGGCAAAAGCGCCGTCCCAGTCCGGGCCCGCACAGTGGAGACCACGAAGCATCCCGCCCGGACAGGAGCGGCGCTTACCCGCACAACCGTTGCCACCCGGCACCGGTTATGCGGGGCAGGGCCGCCCATACGGTCCACGGCCGGTCATAACCATCGAAGGAGGACACCATGATCCCCTACCGTCCCATCGCTCCCCTTACCATCGGCCCGCGCACGGGCTGGAGGTCGGTGCTGGCCGCCGTCGTGATGGCCGCATTGTTGGGCACCACCGGAAGCCCGCGCTAGCGGCAGCCGCAGCCTGCCAGGGCGGTGGCTGCCCGGTCCAACGCCACCTTGTTTCCGGCAGCTCCGGGCGTCAGTCCGTTGCCGATGAAGGAGAACACCAGGAGCCGGCCGTCTGCGTCAACCACATAGCCGCTGAGCGCCAGCACGGTGTTCAGGGTTCCGGTCTTGGCGCGGACCAGCCCCGCACCGCCTGACGTGGTGGAGTCGCCGTAGCGGGTGTCCAGGGTGCCCGACAGGCCGCCGACCGGGAAACCGTCCAGGGCAGAGCGGAGCCTGGTGTCTGCGCCCGTGGTCATGGCGCGCACCACGTCCGTGAACTGGCGGGCCGTAACCTGGTTACCCAGGGCCAGCCCGCACACATCCACCAGCTTCACGGCGTCCGGGGTGACCCCCGATGCCGCAATCTCGGCAGTGACTGTGGCCGTGGCGCCGTCGTTGCTGCCGGGCCGCCCCGTGGCCACGGCCGCCATCCGGCCCATGGTTTCAGCCAGGTAGTTGTCCGAGACCTGCAGCATTAGGTCCACCTGCTCCGCCACCGTGGCCGAGTCGACACCGGCCAGGGTTGCAGCGCCGGCCTTGGCTGCTCCGGGTGAACGGTCGACGCCGGCCGCGACGGTCAGTCCCGTCCCGGCACCTGCCGTGCGGAGCTGGGCCGCGAACGCCTCCGCCGCAGCCATGGCCGCATCCTGGGGGCGCGGACCGGTGGGGACGGCGGGATCGAAGCGCGCGGAATTGAGGGCCAGCGGGTAGAGCGGGGCGATTTCGCCGGCCTCCACGTCGCCGGACAACCAGTTGGGGTTCAGCGAAGGGCCGGTGAAGAGGGAGTCGTCCAACAGCACCTTGATGTCCCCGGCGGTACCGGCGGACCGCAGGGCCTGCACGGTGAAGGCCGCAAGCGTGGCCAGGCCGGCGTGACCCATGACCTGACCGGGCCGCGACTCCCCGGCGCCAAGGAGGACGTCGCCGCCGCCCACCAGGACCACCTGGCCGGGAGCAGGGCCCTGCACCACCTTCGTGGCGAACCGGTGGTCCGGTCCCAGGGTGCGCAAAGCCGCCACGGCAGTCAGCAGCTTGAGGTTCGACGCCGGTACCCGGCCTTCCGAGCCGCCCCGGTCAAAGAGGACCTGGCCCGTGAGCGCATCCTGCACCATGCCCGTGAAAGTACCGCCGCCGTCGGCCGACAGTACCGGTTCCACCTGCGCCGCCACGGCAGCCGGCACGGGCACCGGGGCCGAAGGCTGGAGGGGCGCAAGCACCTGCGGGACGGACAGTGCGGTGGGAGCCTGCTGCCAGGCTGGCACGGTGGGGGACGGCGCCGGAGCGTCCGGGCCGCGGAAGCCGGGGGCCACGAGCAGGACGGCCGGGAGGGCCAGCGCGAGCAGGAACAGGGCGGCCAGGACCAGGTGCCAGGGCTTCCCCGCCTCCGGGACCATGCCGCCGGAGCGTCGGGAACGCCGGTCGCGCAAACGTTCTCCGCCGGTTGGTGTGGTCATGATGGTGCTGGTCCTCAAGTCCTGAAATTTCCCCACAAGTTCCTGATTCCAGGGCCTCTCGCTATATCCTCAATTGTAGTCGGCGGCACCGACACGCTTTTTGATGGGCCCGTCCTGTGTGCCGCGCACCCCCTGCAATTGCCGAGGAGCATTCCCATGAAGCACGACGTGACCATCGAGATCCCCAAGGGATCACGCGTCAAGTACGAAGTTGACCACGAGACCGGCCGCGTCCGCCTGGACCGCGTCCTCTTCACCTCCATGCAGTACCCCACGCACTACGGGTACTTCGAGAACACCCTCGGCGAGGACGGCGACCCGTTGGACGCACTGGTGCTCCTGCAGGACTTCGACCTGCACCCCGGCGTCATCGTCGAGTCCCGCCCCATCGGCGTCTTCAACATGACCGACGACGGCGGCGGAGATGCCAAGATCCTGTGCGTGCCCGTGGACGCCCGCTTTGACCACATCCAGGAAGTCAGCGACGTCAACGAGTTCCTGATCAAGGAAATCGAGCACTTCTTCACCCGCTACAAGGACCTGGAGCCGGGCAAGTGGGTCAAGGCCGAGGGCTGGGGCGACCGCGCCGCCGCCGAAGCCGAGCTGGAAGCCTCCATCAAGCGCTACGTCCCCACCGGCCACTGATCGGCCCACACCAGAAGTCCCCGTCTGCTGGACAAATCCCCGCGCAACGCGAGGGGGAATTGCCCGGGAGGCGGGGATTTTCCGTATGAACCGCCTTCAGGAACTTGTGGCATGGTGGGGCTGTGAATTCCGAGCCAGCCGTGACATCCCAGCTTCTGTTCCATCCCGCGTGCGGGCCCGTCAGCGGCTGGCGGGACGGCGATGTTGTCCGCGCCTCCGGCATCCCCTACGCCCGGGCCCCACGGTTCCAGGCGCCTGTACCGGTCCCGGACTGGACCAGCGAATATGCCGCCATGTCCCCCGCTCCCGCATGCCCGCAGGCGCCGGTGCCGTTCCTGGACGACGTCCTGGGCACGAAGTACGGCGAGCTCCCGGGCAGCGAGGACTGCCAGAACCTGTCCATCACCATGCCCGTCGACATCTCGCCCGGCGAGAAGCTGCCCGTCATGGTCTGGATCCACGGCGGCTCCTACACCACGGGCTCCGGGGACTTGGCCATTTTCGACCCCGCCCGGCTGGTGGCCGAGAACCGGGTGATCGTGGCCTCGGTGACGTACCGGCTTGGGCTGTTCGGCTTCCTGGCCACTCCTGCAGGGCGGCCCGGCAATCTGGGACTCCTGGACCAGCTCGAGGCCTTCCGGTGGGTGCAGCGGAACATCTCCGCCTTTGGGGGTGATCCCGGCCGGGTCACCGCGTTCGGGCAATCCGCCGGCGGCGACGCGATCGCCCACCTGATGGCCACACCCGAGGCTCCAACCCTTTTCCAACGCGCCATCATCCAAAGCGCCCCGCTGGGGATCACCCGCGGCCGGGCGAAGATGAACCACGCCATGGGGATTGCCGCGGACGGCGTCACGGAACAGACCCCTGCCATGGACGTAGTGGCTCTCGAAACGCAGGTGGCCCAGGTGGCCAAAAAGTTCGGGATGTTGGCCGCCATGCCGTTCGGCACCCAGTACGGGCACGATCCGCTCCCCGGGGAGTCCGGCATCGAGGCTGCCTGGAACCGGACCGCGCCGGCCATCGACGTGCTGATCGGCCATACCTCCGAGGAGGCCCGGCTGTTCCTGCCCCGCAGCCCGCGCCTGATGCGCGTGGCCAAGGTTCCGTTGGTGGGCAAGGCCGCCGTACGCGCCATCGACTGGGTGGTGACCGAGACCGTGTACGGCCGGGCCACCCGCAGGTTCGCGCGCCGGCATGCCAAGGCGGGCGGCCGGGTGCACCGGTACGTCATGGACTGGCACGCCCCCGGCAACCTCTTCGGCGCCGCCCACACCATCGATCTGCCCCTGTTGCTCGGCAGCCGCAAGACCTGGGACGGCGTGGGCCTGATCGCCGGCGCGCGCTGGGAAGATGTGGACGTGACCGGCAGGGCGGTGAGGTCATTGTGGGCCGGTTTTGCCCGCGGGGATGACCTGGGCGGGGCAGGCGGAGTCGACGGCGCCCTGCACTACATCCGGGTCTGACAGCCCATGAAAACCCTCGGCGTGGACCTGGCGGCAGCCACCAAGAAAACCGCCGCGGCCGTCATCGACTGGAGCGATGACCGGGCCCGGCTGTCCCATCTGGCCCTGGACGTGGATGACCAGGAGATCGTGGACCTGTTCGGCAGCTGCGACATGACCGGCGTCGACTGCCCCGTGGGCTGGCCGGACGCCCTGATCCCGTTCCTCACCGGCCACCTGGAATTCAATGCTGGACCCGTCCTGGAACATGACGGCATCGCGGGCCGCCGGCTGCTTGCCTACCGGGACACGGACCGGTTCTGCACCGCACAGACCGGCCTGATTCCGCTGAGCGTCTCCGCGGACCGGCTGGCGCACCCTGCCATGCGCTGCGCCGCGATCCAGGCGAAGATAGCGCAGCTCCACGGCCCGCAGCCAAGGGACGGCTCGGGCCGGCTTGCCGAGGTGTACCCGGCGGCATCACTGAAAATTTGGGGCCTCAACGGCCGCGGCTACAAGGGCCGCGGCGTCCCCGAAGCCGAACGCCTGGGCCTCCTGCTGGCGACCCTCGAGGAGCAGGCGCCCTGGCTGGACCTTGCCGGGCACCGGGAGCAAATCACCGCTTCGGACGACCTGTTCGACGCCGTCATCGCCTCGCTGACCGCCCGGGCCGTGGGCCGCCGTCGTACGCTCCTGCCCGATGACGCCCACGCAAAAGCCGGCCGCAGCGAGGGCTGGATCCATTTGCCCTCCTGTGGCCTGGACGGGCTCCGGGGCTAGGAGCTCAGCCGCCCAGCTTCCAGTTGCGGATCTCCTCAGGGTCCTCGCCGTGGCTGCGGGTGTGCTCGCGGGCGCGGTACCGCCGGTCCTGCAGGTCCTGGCGCAGGAGCGCGTGCGTTCCCGCGAGGCCCGGCACCCTGTCGATCGCGTCAATAGCCAGGGTGAAGCGGTCGATTCCGTTGAGCATGGCCATGTCGAACGGCGTGGTGGTGGTCCCCTCCTCCTTATAACCGTGCACGTGCAGGCCCTGCTGGTTGGTGCGCTTGTAGGCCAGCCGGTGGATCAGCGCCGGGTAGCCGTGGTACGCGAAGATCACGGGCTTATCCGGGGTGAAGATTCCGTCGAAATCATGGGCGGGCAGGCCGTGCGGGTGTTCGCTTTCGTCCTGCAGCCGCATCAGGTCCACCACGTTCACCACGCGGACTTTGAGCCCGGGGGCGCCTTCCCGGAGCAGTTCCGCGGCCGCCACGGTCTCCACCGTGGGGACGTCGCCCGCGCAGGCCAGAACGACGTCGGGCTCCTCGCCGGGGACTTCGGAGCCGGCAAACGTCCAGATTCCCAGGCCGCGGCGGCAGTGGTTGGCGGCATCCGCAGGGCCCAGCCAGGTGGGCGAGGGCTGCTTGCCACTGACCACGATGTTCACGTAGTCCGTGGACGCCAGGCAGTGCTCCATGACCGACAGCAGGGTGTTGGCGTCCGGCGGCAGGTAGACCCGGATGACCTCGGCCTTCTTGTTGACCGCATGGTCGATGAACCCCGGGTCCTGGTGCGAGAACCCATTGTGGTCCTGCTGCCACACGTGCGAGGACAGCAGGTAGTTCAGGGACGGGACCGGCTGTCGCCACTGCAGCTTGCGGTGCACCTTGAGCCACTTGGCGTGCTGGTTGAACATCGAATCGACGATGTGGACGAACGCCTCGTAGCAGTTGAACACCCCGTGCCGTCCCGTGAGGAGGTAGCCTTCGAGCCAGCCCTGGCACAGGTGCTCGCTCAGCACCTCCATGACGCGGCCGGAGCGCGCAAGGTGCTCATCGACGTCGTCAATCCGGTACTGCCACACCTTGTCGGTGACCTCGTAGACGTTCTGCAGCCGGTTGGATGCCGTCTCGTCCGGGCCGAAGAGCCGGAAGTTCTCCATGTTCTGTGCAATCACGTCCCGCATCCAGGAGCCCAGCGTAATCATCGGGCTGACACGGTCGGTGCCCGGGCTGGGAACCTCGACTGCATGGTCCTGGTACGCGGGCAGTTTGAGCGCACGCCGCAGCAGTCCGCCGTTGGCGTGCGGGGTTGCGCTCATGCGGAAGTCCCCGGTGGGCGCGCCCCTGGCGACGTCGGGCCGGAGCCTTCCCTCGGCGTCGAACAGCTCGTTGGGGCGGTAGGACTCCAGCCACTCCCCCAGCTGCTTCAGGTGTTCCCCATTGGTTCGGACCTCGGACAGCGGCACCTGGTGCGCCCGCCACGTCCCTTCCACCTGGAGGCCGTCCACCGTGCGCGGCCCGGTCCAGCCCTTTGGCGAGCGCAGGACGATCATGGGCCAGCGGTGCCCGCCCTCCCCCTCCTTTTCGGCGCTGGGATGCTGCCGGTGGGCGTCCTGGATGGCGCGGATGTCTGCCAGGCAGCGGTCCAGCACGGCGGCAAAATCGCGGTGTGCCTGCTCCGTGTTGTCCGGATCCTGCACGGTGACGAAGTACGGTTCATGGCCGTAGCCGCGCAGCAGCTGCTCCAGCTGGTCCTGCGGCATCCGGGCCAGGACGGTGGGGTTGGCGATCTTGTAGCCGTTGAGGTGCAGGATGGGCAGCACGGCCCCGTCCATGGCCGGGTCCAGGAAGTTGTGCGAGTGCCAGCTGGCTGCCAGCGGTCCGGTTTCGGCCTCGCCGTCGCCAATCACGACGGCGGTCACCAGCTGAGGGTTGTCGAACACCGACCCGTAGGCGTGGGCCAGGGAGTACCCCAGTTCTCCGCCTTCGCTGATGGAGCCGGGGCTTTCCGGGGCCGCATGGCTGGGGATGCCGCCGGGGTAGGAGAACTGCCGGAACAGTTCGGCCAGGCCCGCCTCGTCATTGCCCACGTGCGCATAGATTTCCGAGTACGTTCCCTCCAGCCAGGCATTGGCGACGACGGCGGGGCCGCCATGGCCCGGACCGGCCACAAAGAGCATCTCCACGTTGTCCCGGCGGATGACGCGGTTCAGATGGGCATACACGAAATTGAGCCCAGGGGTGGTGCCCCAGTGGCCCAGCAGGCGCGACTTGGTGTCCTCAGCCTGCAGCGGCTCGCGCAGCAGCGGGTTGGAGCGGAGGTAGATCTGGCCCACCGAGAGGTAATTCGCGGCACGCCACCAGCGGTCCACGAGTTCCAGTTCCCCCTGCTCGATGCCTTCCTGCCTCACATCGTCCTGCTGCATCGTGTCCTGCATTCCATCGCGCCCAGTGCTGCCGGCCATAACCATCCTCACCTCGGGTGTGCCGCTGCAGGCGGCCGTTTCCCCATCGCAACAGATGGAGGGGCAGGGAGGCAACCCCCCGCCGTCGGACCTTGCCTTGGGGACGTGGCACCCCTGTAGGGTACTAAGCAAGCTTAGTTTTCGTTGCGGCGAAAGCTGGGAAAATCGAAAAGTGGGGAGATCGAGACATGCCAGCCGAAGACGACGTTGTAATTCCCGGGGTTCCGTCCAGCGAACCGCCGGCGCTTGAGGAGCCCACCAGCCCTCGGGAGCCACTGCCGCCAAAACCGGACCAGCGCGGCCCCGAGGCCGTGTCCCCCACGGGCAGCCCTACCGGCGCGCCGGCCACCGCCCGCGCCCAGTCCGGGCAGTACCTGACCACGGCCCAGGGCCTGCGGCTGCAGGATACGGACCATTCACTGAAGGCCGGCGCACGCGGTCCCATCCTGCTGCAGGACCATCATCTGCGCGAAAAGATCACGCACTTTGACCACGAGCGGATTCCCGAGCGCGTTGTCCATGCCCGTGGAGCGGGAGCACATGGCGTGTTCCGTTCCTATGGGACGGCTGCCAAAGTCACGCGCGCCGGTTTCCTCGCCCCGGACGTCGAAACGCCGGTATTCGTCCGGTTCTCCACGGTGCTTGGGTCCCGCGGGTCAGCCGACGCGGTGCGGGATACCCGGGGGTTCTCCACGAAGTTCTATACCGATGAGGGCACCTACGACCTCGTGGGAAACAACATTCCGGTGTTCTTCATCCAGGACGGCATCAAGTTCCCGGATGTGGTGCACGCGGCCAAGCCCCACCCGGACCGCGAGATTCCGCAGGCCCAGAGCGCGCACGACACGTTCTGGGATTTCGTCTCGCTGCACACCGAGGCGCAGGCCCACACCTTATGGAACATGTCGGACCGCGGCATCCCCCGCTCCTACCGGACCATGGAGGGCTTCGGCGTCCACACGTTCCGGCTCATCAACGCGGCCGGCGACACCACCCTGGTCAAGTTCCACTGGAAGCCCAAGCAGGGCGTGCACTCGCTGGTGTGGGAGGAAGCCCAGATCATCAACGGCATGGACCCGGACTTCCACCGGCGGGACCTGGCGGATGCCATCGAGGCCGGCGCCTATCCGGAATGGGAACTTGGTATCCAGGCGTTCCCGGACACGGAAGACCAGATGTTCGAAGGCATCGACCTGCTGGATCCCACCAAGTTCGTCCCCGAGGAACTGGCGCCGGTGCAGCCCGTCGGGCTCATGACCCTCAATGCGAACCCCACGAACTACTTCGCTGAGACCGAGCAGGTGGCCTTCCATCCGGGACACCTGGTGCCGGGCATCGATGTCACCAACGACCCCCTGCTGCAGGTCCGGCTGTTCTCCTACCTGGACACCCAGATTTCGCGCCTGGGCGGCCCGAACTTCGCGCAAATTCCCATCAACAGGCCGCACGCCCCGGTCAACGACATGCTCCGAGACGGCATGCACCAGACGGCGGTCCATGGCGGTGCCGCGCCCTACCGGCCCAATTCGCTGGATGGCGGATGCCCGTTCCTGGCGGGGCAGGACATGGGGGCATTCGTGGACGTGCCCCAGTCGGTTGCGGAATCCATCAAGGAACGGCGCAACCCGGCATCCTTCGATGACCACTACAGCCAGGCACGGCTGTTCTTCCGCAGCCTGAGCGACGTGGAGCAGGACCATGTGGTCCAGGCGTACACGTTTGAGCTGGGCAAGTGCTACGAAACGGCCATCCGCGAACGCCAGCTCCAGGCCCTTGCCAACATCGACGCCGCGCTGTGCGCCGCCGTCGCCGCGGGCCTGGGCATGCCGGCCCCGGAGGCCACCGAGGAGGTTCCGGACCGGGATCCCAGCCCTTCCGTGTCCCAGGTGGGTGGGACCTGGCCGGTTGCCGGGCGCGTGGTGGGCATCGTCGCCGACGCTTCCAGCGATCTTGCCGAGGTGGAGGCTGCACGTAAGGCGCTCGACGGCGAGGGCATGGTTCCGCTGGTCATCGCACCAACCGGCGGCGCACTTTCCTCCGATGGGCTTTCGGTTACCGTGCAGCGGACCTTCCTGACGGCAAGGTCCACCGAGTTCGACGCGTTGATCGTCGCCGGAGGCAAGCAGCCCGCGCCCGATGCGTCCGCGGGGCGTGATGCCAAGGCCGGGGAACCGGTTGGAGCGCCGGATCCGCGGGTGGCCCTCATGCTGTCCGAGGCCTACCGCCATGCCAAGGCCATCGCTGCCTGGGGCTCTGGCTCGGCCGCCCTGGAAGCGGCCGGCATCCCGGAAGGGGCGGCAGGTGTCGTGGCCGGCAGCGACGCGGCTTCGGTGACCGCCGCGGTTTCCGGGCTCGTCGCCGCGCACCGCGCCTGGGACCGTTTCCCGGCCGCGGGAGTGACAACGTCCGCCTCGGCGGCGCAGTAGGCCTGCACAGGCCTTCCACTCCGCCGGTTTTGGCTGGGGCCCGCATCGAACATGATGCGGGCCCTTTGGCGTTTCCTGGCGGGACTCGAGCGGTCCGGGCAAAACCACCGGTTTCGCAATTACTACTTCCGGGTAGTGTGGACCCAGAATGTTCACCCTCACCATCAACCAGACGGACAGCCGGCGCGACGGCGACCAGGTGCCGCAGCTGCTCAGGGCGCTGCGGCACATCCCCGCGCGCCTGGATTTCGACCGGTCTGTGGAGGACGAAGTCCAGGGCATTGTCGACTGCCCGCACCAGGCCGTGGAGGCCGCGCTGATCGCCTTGCGGAGCGGGCATTGGTACGTGGGCATCGGCGCCGGTCCAGTGGACGAGCCGTTGCCGAACCAGATCAAGGACGCCTCCGGCCACGGGCTGGTCTATGCCCGTCGGGCGGTGGACCGGCTCCGCAACAGCAAGGAGCGGGTGCCGGTTGCGGTGGAGGGTCCGCTGGCGGATGTTGCCCATGACGCGGAAGCGATCCTGCGGCTGCTGGGCCATATCGTTCGGGAGCGGTCCGGTGCGGAGTGGCGCGTGCTGGACCTGCTGACCCCGGGAGTCCGCGGCCAGCAGAAGGCCGTGGCGCAGGAACTTGGGATCACTACCCAGGCGGTCAGCAAAGCCGTCGCGAGGGCGCAGTGGAACGAAGAACATGCCGCCCGGCCCGCAGCTGCCCGGTTGCTGGCGCTGGTCCTCACGGTGTTCTGACCATCGGTTGGTTGACCGCCTGGGCCGCGTCCCGCCGTCGTAATAACTGCCGGGGCGCTGCCCGGCAGTTAGCTGCCCGTAGCGGCCAGGACCGGCTCGCCGTTGAAGTACTCCAGTTTCCAGCCGTCCACCGCGTGGTGGTGCGCCAGGTTCAGTGCCGCGTTGTCCACGCTGGCCAGGGCCTGGCCGATGGCGCGGCTGAGGCTGACCCGCAACAGGGTGCCGTGGGTGACCACCAGGACGCGCTGGCCGCGGTACTCCTCCGCGAGGGCTTCCAGTGCTGCGAGGCCGCGGTCCGCGGCTTCGTCTTCGCTCTCGGCGCCCTTGAACCCGCCGGGCACGCGCAGCGCCTCCAGTTCGGGACCTGCCTGCATCCCTTCGGCAGGCCCGAAGCTGCGTTCGGTGAGTTCCGGGACCCGCCGGGAAACCGTGAGCCCGAGCCCTTCTGCGATCAGGTCCGCGGTCTCGGCCGCGCGGCTCAGCGGCGAGGAGACAATGGCGTCCCATTCGTAAGCTTCAAGGATGGCGACGGCGTCCCGCGCCTGGCCGCGTCCGACGTCGTTCAGGGGGATGTCGGTTGATCCCTGCAGTCGGCGCTCGGCATTCCAGTCGGTCTGGCCATGGCGGACGAGGGCGAACGTCGTAAGGGTCATGCCTCTATTCTGCCTTGGCCCGGCGGCAGGCCCTGAATCCCCGCTTGCCCTATCAGTTATGGCTCCCAAAACGGGGGCGGTTTAGGAGCCATATTTGATGGAGCAAACTGCCAGGTCCTGCTTAGAGGAGGCTGCGCAGGACGTGGGCGGCGCCGTCGTCGTGCACTGAGTGGGTGACTTCGTCCGCCGCGGCGACCACTTCCGCCGGGGCCTGCCCCATGGCGACGCCGCGGCCGGCCCACGTGAGCATTTCGATGTCGTTCCGGCCGTCGCCCACCGCAACCGTCAGGTGCTCTTCGAAGCCAAGCCGGAGCCGGAGGTTTTCCAGGGCACTGGCCTTGGTGACACCCGCAGCGGCGATGTCCAGCCACGCGGTCCAGCCCACCGAATAGGTCACCCCCGCAAGTCCCACGTGGTTGATGGCCTCGTTGAACTCTTCGGGCGTGTTTTCGGTGCTGAACACCACCACGCGGACGGCTGTTGCCTCCAGCATGGTCTGGAAGTCGACTCCCACCGCCTCGACGCCGAAGCTGGCATCCTGGAACCGCTCGGTGGAGAGGAACCTGCCGTCGGCGTCCTCAAGCGCGTACTTGGCGGACGGAAGGCGTTTGCGGAGCGCACGCAGGGCCGGTCCCGGATCGAACGTGGCCTTGTGGATCACCTCGTAGCCGTTTTCCAGTTCGGGGTGCAGCCGGAGGGTCACCCCGCCGTTGCAGCACACGGCGTACCCGCGCTCGATCCCGATCTTTTCGATGATGGGCAGCGTGGCGTTCAGGGAGCGGCCGGTGGCGATCATCACCTCGTGCCCGGCGGCCACCACGGCCTGCGCAGCGTCCCGTACGCCAGGGGACATGTGGCCGTCGTGGTTCACCAGCGTGCCGTCCACGTCCAGGGCGACCATGAACTTCCGGTCCACCGCGGCGAAGCCGATGCCGTTGCGGTTATAGTCTCGATTGTTGTCTCGCCGGTCATCGTTGCCGGCGACTGAGGTTTCAGTCAGCGTTGTCATTCACACAGTGAAGCAGACGTAACTGACACGCGCTAGGACGCGGACCACAGGTTTATTGAACTGTTGGTTAACACGGCGGGTTTCCACATCGGGGCCGTTCCTCATGGCCGCTCTGGCCGGCTCTCCGGTTCCCCCTGCCGCGGTCAAGTCCCCTCAGCGTTTTGCAGGGAATTGTCCGCTCCGCGGGGAGTTGCCGCCCAGTTTCCACATACGCGGTCCAGGTTGGCCCTGCCGGCGCCTGACCCGCCCACCATGGGCTTATGGAATCGAATGAAGCTGTCCTGGTTTTGGCAAGCCGGCGCCGGGTGCTGACCGGCGACAGTCGGGCGCTGAGCCGTGGCTACAGGAACGGCACCCTGGTCAGGGTCAGAACCGGCGTGTATTTCGGCAAGAGCGCCTGGCTCGCCCTCAAGCCTTGGGAGCGGTACGGGACCACCATGGCAGCTATGGCCGCCGTCGATCCGTCCACCACCTTCTGCTATCTGACGGCTTTGCGCATTTGGCGTCTTCCCGCCCCGGGAGTTCCGACCCACGTGCATGTCATTACCCTTTCACCCCACAAAGCGGGCAAGCAGCCATCAAGCACCACCGCAGCGCGGGATGCGAAGACCAGGAAAACCGGCATCGAACACATCAGCGGCTACGGTATCAGCCGGCACTTTTGGCGTGCGGATTCAGTCCACTCCCGGGGCTTCTCTGTCACGTCCCTGCCGCAGACCGTCATGGACTGCATAGTCAGGCTCGAACTTCCGGACGCCGTGGCGCTGGCAGATGCAGTACTCAGTCCGGACAGGCGCCCCGGTGAAGGGCTGACGCGCCGGCAGCTGATCGACGCATCTGCAGATCTGCCGTCGGAGGCCAAGCGCCGCCGGATCGAGTGCGTGCTGGCCTTGGCGGATGAGACTTCAGAGTCCGTTGGGGAATCCCGCAGCAGGGCCATCATCCACGTGCTCGGACTGCCCGCACCCGTCCTCCAACGCGTATTCCATGACCACGACGGTTTTATTGCGCGGACGGATTTCTTCTGGCCTGATGCCGGAGTGATCGGCGAGTTCGATGGCGACGCAAAGTACCTCGATGAAAGCTTGCTGAGCGGACGAACTACCCAGGAAGCCATCCTGGCGGAGAAGAAGCGGGAAGACAGGTTGCGGGCCCTTGGCTACAAGGTGGTCCGCTGGGACTGGAAGACCCTGGCCACCCCGGACCTCCTGCGTCAACGGCTCGCGGCTGCTGGCGTCGTGCCACAGAAAACCCCGCCCCGTGGTCGAGACCCCCGTGCATGACAGGGGGAATAGTCCACAAGGCGGGGTGTTTCCGCACCCCCTACAGGACCGGCAGGACCTCGAGGCCGCCCAGGTACTTCTGCAGCGCCTTGGGGACGTTGACGGAGCCGTCCGGGTTCTGGTGGTGCTCCAGCAGGGCCACGATCCAGCGGGTGGTGGCCAGCGTGCCGTTCAGGGTCGCCACGGCGCGGGTGCCCTTGGCGACGCCCTCCGAGTTGACCACTCGCTCACGGATGTTCAGGCGGCGGGCCTGGAACGTGGTGCAGTTCGAGGTGGAGGTCAGCTCACGGTAGGCATTCTGCGTGGGGACCCAGGCTTCGCAGTCGTACTTGCGCGCGGCGGACGTGCCGAGGTCGCCGGCGGCGGTGTCGATGACCCGGTACGGCAGCTCGCACTTGGCCAGCATCTCCTCTTCCCAGGCCAGAAGCCGCTGATGCTCGGCGGCGGCCTCTTCAACAGTGGTGTAGATGAACATCTCCACCTTGTTGAACTGGTGCACGCGAATGATGCCCCGGGTGTCCTTGCCGTGGGATCCGGCTTCGCGGCGGTAGCAGGAGCTCTGGCCCGCGTAGCGGATGGGGCCGGCGGAGAAGTCCAGGATCTCGTCGGCGTGGTACCCGGCCAGGGCCACCTCCGAGGTGCCCACCAGGTAAAGGTCGTCTTCGGCGAGGCGGTAGATCTCGGCGTCGTGCTTAACGTCGAAGCCGGTGCCCTGCATGGTCTCGGGGCGCACCAGGGTGGGGGTGATCATGGGGATAAAGCCGGCTTCGATGGCCTGGTCCATGGCCATCTGCAGCAGAGCCATCTCCAGCCGGGCACCTACACCGCGCAGGAAGTAGAAGCGCGCACCGGAGACCTTGGCACCGCGCTCCATGTCGATGGCGCCGATCAGCTCGCCGATCTCCAGGTGGTCCTTGGGCTCGAAGTCGGGGAATTCGCGCGGGGTGCCCACGGTCTTGACCACCACGTAGTCGTCCTCGCCGCCTTCCGGCACGCCGTCCTCGACGAGGTTGGGGATGGTGCGCAGCAGTTCTTCCTGCTTGGTCTGGGCGGCATCGGCTTCCGCGGAGGCGGCCTTGACCGAATTGGCGAGTTCCTTGACCTCGGCCAGCAGGGCCTGCTTCTCGTCGCCCTTGGCCTTCGCCACCTTCTTGCCGAACACGTTCTGCTCTGCGCGGAGGTTCTCGAAGCGGAGCAGGGCGGCACGCCGCGCGGAATCCGCGGAGATGATCGCGTCCACCACTGATTCGTCCGCGCCGCGGGCGCGCTGGCTGGCACGGAACTTGTCCGGGTTTTCGCTGAGGTCTTTTACGTCGATCACCAGACAAGGGTATCCAATTCACTGCACGACGGCGGGCGTGCGGCGCCGTGCCGCGGCCTGCCGCGCGCCGGGCTACTGTTGAAGCACCATGAGCGACTGGATTCTCTACCTGCTGATTGCGGTGGCGCTTGCCTTCGCCACCTCCAGCTGGTGGGGGGTGCGCCGCCTCAAGGCCCTCCATATGCGCAGCGCGGTGGCCGGGGAAGCCTACGACTCAGGGCTGGCGCAGCAGCGGGTTGCCGTGGTCCTGAACCCCATCAAGGCGCGGGCCGACGAAGCCAGGGGGATGATCCACAGGGCATGCCTGGCGGCGGGGTGGGAGGAGCCCGTCTTTTTTGAGACGACGGCGGATGACCCCGGCTTTTCGCAGATGCAGGCCGCTTTGGCGGCAAAGCCCGACGTCGTCCTAGTGGGCGGCGGCGACGGCACAGTCCGCGTCGTGGCTGAGGCGCTGGCACGCACGGATGTGGCCATGGGTTTGATTCCGCTGGGCACGGGCAACCTGCTGGCCCGCAACGTGGACCTGGACGTGAACGACCTCCACGGCAATGTCCAAACGGCGCTTTTTGGGCGGCAGCGGTACATCGACACCGCCCGGATGGCCATCGAGAACTCGCGGACGGGCCACTATTCGGAACACGTCTTCCTGGTGATCGCCGGAATCGGCATGGATGCCGAGGTCCTGGCGGACACCAACGCCGGGCTGAAGAAAGCCGTGGGCTGGCTGGCCTACACGGAGGCCGGGGTGCGCCACCTCCCCGGCCGGCGCAAAAAAGTATCCATCGCCCTGGATGGCAGCCCGGAGCAGATCCGGAACATCCGCAGCGTGCTGTTCGCGAACTGCGGCCTGGTCCCCGGCGGTATCGATTTCATCCCGCAGGCCATGATCGACGACGGCATGCTGGACGTGGTGGTCATGAGCCCCCGCAGCGCCCTGGGGTGGCTGCTGATGTACATGAAAATCATGTTCAAGCACAGCGGGAAGCTGCCCATCATGACCGTGTACCGGTCAGCCAAGGTGGTCATCAAGTGCCCGGAGCCCATGCCCACACAGCTCGACGGCGACACGTCGGGTGAAGCGACCCAGCTTACGGTTCACGTGGAGCCCCGGTCACTCCTGGTCAGGGTCAGGGCACAGGAACAGGGCGGCGGCCCAGCGCACGGTAGCACGCGCGTAGCAAGGTAACGGGGCTCAGGAGCCGGATTTCTTCTCGTCCGCTGCAGCAGGTTTTGCGTCCGCGTGGCCATGCTTGGCAGCAGCGTGGGCTTCGGACTGCTCGCGGATCATGGCCTGCTCCTCTTCGAAGCGCAGGCGGTCAGCGCGGTCGGCGTCGTCCCCGTCCCAGTCCTGGTTGTCTCCCGTCGGCTTGGGGTTGACGATCATCCCCTGGCCGTCATTGTCAGTGCTGCTGGTCATGACCCGCTCCCTTCGTCAGGGGCCATACCCCGTGTGGATCAGGCAAGCATACGCACAGTCCACAGCCCACGGAAGTATTTTCGTGGGCATTTGCCTACGCTTTGGGCGAAGCTCCGGAACCGCTTTCACCTGCGGCGGATTCCTCGGCGAGGACCGATTCCACCCACGTCCGGGCGGCCGCGAAAGCTGCATCTGAGGTGTGGGCCGGCACCGGCGTAGCGTGCTGGTCTGCCCTGGCGTAGGAGCCCAGGAAGCGGGTACCGGGGCTGATGCGGTGCAACCCGGCCAGTGCATCGGCCACCCTGGCCTCACGGGCATGGCCGTCGGCGTCGATGCTGAAGAAGTAGTGGCCCAGGTATTGTCCGGTGGGCCGTGACTCGATCCTGCTGAGGTTGACGCCGCGGCTGGCGAACTGGTCAAGGATCTCCATGAGGGCGCCGGGCCGGTCCTCCGGCAGCGGAACCACAACGGTGGTCTTGTCCGCCCCGGTGCGTTCCGGCAGTGGAGCCGGGCGGCTGACCAGGATGAAGCGCGTTACCGCCCCGGGGTTGTCCCCCATGTCTTCCGCCAGGACCGACAACCCGGCATGCTCCCTGGCAACCAGCGGCGCGCAGATTGCCGCATCGTACTGGCAGTCCGCGTCAAGCAGCCCCAGCGCGGAAGCCGCCGTCGACGACCCGGGGACGTATTCCGCGTCAGGTATGTTCCTGTCCATCCACAACCGGCACTGCGCCCACGCATGGCCGTGGGTGGAGACCCGGCGCACGTCCTCCAGCTGCACGCCGGGGCGGGCAGCCAGGACAAAGCTGATGGGAACCAGGACCTCGCGGATGATCCGCAGTTCCGGGCCTGTGGCAATGGCGTCCAGCGTGGCAGTCACGCCGCCCTCCACTGAATTTTCGATGGGGACCATGGCAGCGTCAGCGGTTCCCGCGCGTACCTTGTCCAAAGCAGCATTGACGTTCGACGCCGGCATCCGGACCGCCTGGCGGGCGCCGGGAACCTGCAGCAGGGCGGCCTCGGTGAATGTGCCTTCGGGGCCGAGGAAGGTATAGGCGTAGGGCACTAAAGCACCAGCGGCTTGAGTCCGTTGTCCGATACCAGGGGTTTGCCGGATTCCAGCCACTGGTCCATGCCGCCGGAGACGTTGATGGCGGTATACCCCTGGCCGGTGAGCCACTGTGCCACGCGGAAGGAGCGGCCACCCGTGCGGCAGATGACATAGACGTCCTCGTCCGGATCGATTTCGCCCAGCCGGGCCGGGATCTGGTCCATGGGGATGTGCAGCGCGCCTTCGGCGTGGCCGGCAACCCACTCGTAGTCCTCCCGGACGTCCAGGATCACGGCGTCGGCGGGGACGTCATGGACGGGGACGGTATCGAAATCGCTCATCGGAGTCCTGTTCTTGGCGGATCTGGCGGATCAAAGTCAGGTTTAAGCCTAGCCCTTCCGCCTCCCTGCACCCGGAACACCTCCAGAAATAGGGGCGGGTTAGGCTGGTGAAGGCCCAGGAGGTGTCCATGTCCCAGCAGCTGACCGCCCTTTCAGCACCACCCACTAATGCCTGCCGGAAGGCCGGACCTCAGCCGACGGGCCGCCATGCCTGAACTCCACGAACTTCCGGCGCTGGCGCTGCGGGACCTCCTGCGGAGTGGAGCCGTTTCCGCCGCTGAGGCCGCCACCCATTTCCTGGAGCGGATCGGGCGGGAGAACCCCCTGCTGGGCGCCTTCATCACCGTGACGGCGGACCAGGCCCTCGAGCAGGCCGCGGCGGCGGACACCCGCCGCCTTCATTCCGACGCCGGCGACCTGCCGCTGCTGCACGGCATGCCACTTGCCTTCAAGGACCTCACGGACGTGGCCGGAGTGGTGACCACGCACGGCAGCGCTGCCCTTGACCACAAAGCCGCCCCCGCCGACAGCCCGCTGGTTTCCCTCTTCAAGGACGCCGGCGTGGTTTCGCTGGGGAAGACCCAGGTGCCCGAATTCGGGCTGACGGCCTACAGCGAAAACCGCATCGCGCCGCCGTCGCGCAATCCGCACGCACCCGGCAGGAGCTCGGGCGGCTCATCCGGCGGCAGCGCCGCCGCCGTAGCGGCAGGGCTGCTGCCCTTCGCTCCCGGGACCGACGGCGGCGGATCGGTCCGCATCCCGGCCGCTGCATGCGGGCTGGTGGGGCTCAAGCCGGGCCGGGGCCTGGTGGCGGCGGGCGAAAGCGCCGGCGATCCTGCCCGGCTGGTGACACCGGGACCCCTTGCCCGGAGCGCAGAGGACGCTGCACTGATGATGGACGTCCTGGCCCCGGGGAACCAATACCTTAAGGCAATCCGGCAGGAGCCGCCGCGGCTGAAAATCGGCATCACGCTGGACAGCCCCTGGTCCGGTACTTTTCCGTTCACGCCGGATCCGGAGGCCCTGGACGCGCTCCAGGCCGGCGAAGCCCTCCTCGAACATGCCGGCCACAGCCTTGGTGACGCCGGCGTCCGCTACGACAACCGCTACCCGGACGCCTTCACCACCGCCTGGACCGCCGGAGTGGGGGCCGCCCGGATCAGCCCATCCCGGGAAGCGCTGCTGGCGCCCCTGACCCGGACCTTCCGACGGCGCGCGCAGCAGCGCAGCCCTGCCAAACTTGCCGAGGCGCTGGCGTTCCTGCGGCAGTTCCAGCACGACACCGTGGCGCAGTACCGGCAGTGGGACCTGATGTTGATGCCCGCGCTGGCGCAGACGCCCCGGCCGGTGGGCTGGTTCACCGGGACCGCCCACGGCAGCGACCGCTGGCCGTCGGCGCAATGGCCCGGGGACGCCGATGGCGACTACCGGAAGCAGTGCGAATACGCACCCTGGTCATCGATGGTGAATGTGTGCGGCCTGCCGGCCATCACCATTCCGGTGCATTGGACCGGCGGTGCCCCCGGGAGCGGACTTCCGATGGGAATCCAGCTGGTTGGGCCCATGGGTTCAGAGGCCCTTCTCCTGCAGGTAGCGCGCCAGCTGGGCTACTGAGCCGGTCCGGAGCGCAAATGGGAACCGCCGCGGTTGCTGTTGTTGACCTGAACCTAACACCGGATTAACCGGCTTGTAACCCTGGCGGCGAAGACTGGAACATACCTTTCAGCACCCTCCATTCGCCCTCCGCCCGATGAGGAGTTGCCCCACCATGAACGCCGAATACCCCGCCGCAAGCACCGGAACCACTGAGACAGCAGAGGATGGACGGCCGGACCTCAGCAACTCCAACGTCCGGGAGGATCTTGCCATGGCAGGCCGCTGCGCCCTGATGCACCTGCCGACGGGCCGGACCTGCCTCCTCCCCCTCCGCCACCAGGGGCCCTGCGAATTCCACCGCCCGCAGGAAGCGCAGGACATCGTGGCCGGGGGCTGACAGGCCGCGGCGTTCTTCCTCCGGCGCCTCTCCGGTCCTCCAGGCCCCTCCGCCCTGGCCGCGCTGCCTGCGGGACAGTGCCGCCCGCCGTCGGATAACCTCCCAAACCCTCGACTCGAAGGCTAACCGGGAGGACCATTAAAGGGCAGTCACCATGAGGAGGTCTGTATGTGCTACGCATCGAACAAGGACTTCGGATGGGGCGCCAGGAAAGAAACGACGCGCCGGCCCGAAGCCGAAGCAAAACCGGAAACCCCCGCGGAAGCTCCCGGGAAGCCGGCGAAGGAACAGGAATTCACCTTCTGGGCCTTCCCCAACTGGCGCCGGACGCCTGCGCCGCGCACCCCTTCCGCTGAAAAGAGTCGGGAGAGGGTTTGACGCCGGGCAAAACAGCCCGGCAACAGTAAGCAAGAGCAGACGGAGGGGCTCCCCGCGAGGGGCCCCTCCGCCGCGTCGGCCCCGTCTTCGGGCCCGTCCCCAAACGGCCCCCGCCAGCGGTCAACCGCTGCTGCCGTTGTGTTCCGCCGTGACGGGCGTCTATGGTTGAACCATAAGCATGCTTAGCATTCTGGGAAAGGGACGAGCATGAGTGAAGGACAGTACACGCCGGGGCCTGACCGCGCGCCGGAGACGGAAACCGGCCGCACGCCGTCGGGCCTTGGACAGCCTGCGGCAGACCGGGCCACCACCCAAGGGACTGCCCCGTCCTACCCAGCCGGAGGCCCGGCAACACCTGCCACGGCAACGGCTCCTGCACCCGCCGGCGGCGCGCCGGAGCGGAAGGTCACCCGCGCCGGAGTCATCTGGGCGGCGGTGGTTGCCGCGCTGGTGCTCCTGATCCTGCTGATCATCTTTATCCTGCAGAACCAGGAGCTGGTCCTGGTGAAATTCCTGGGCTTCGAAGGCTCCGTCCCCTTGGGCATGGCCCTGTTCATCGCCGCCGTGACCGGTGGCGTCCTGGTGGCCGCAGCAGGCGGTGCGCGCATCCTGCAGCTGCGCAGGAGCACCCACAGGTCCAGGACGGCCGTGCGGCGGTAGTACCGGGACGCAGGCCCTAGCGGGCGCCCAGCGTCGCAAATTTCCCGGCGCGGGCAGCCACCAGTTCCGGCACGGGAACTCCCACCACGGACGCCAGCTCATACTCAATCGCTTGTGCCATCCGGACGCAAAATTCGCGCGGCTCAAGGGAAGCATCACCGCGCTCATCAACGATATGGTCCACCAGCCCGTTCGCGTACAGGGCTTCAACATTCACACCCTGCGCCTGGGCCATGGCGGGAGCGAATTCGGTGGTCCGGTGGACGATGGCGCTGGCCCCTTCCGGCGGCAGCGGCGAGAGCCAGCTGTGCTGCGCGGCGATGGTCCTGTCCGCAGGCAGCAGCGCCAGCGCCCCTCCCCCGGCACCCTGGCCAAGCAGCACGGAAACCGACGGTGACCCGAGTCCGATCAGTTCGTGCAGCGAGCGCGCAATTTCGCCGGCAAGCCCGCCCTCCTCCGCTTCCTGCGAAAGGGCGGCACCGGCAGTGTCGATGACGGTCAGCAGGGGCAGACGCAGTTCTTCCGCCAGCTTCATCCCCCGCCGCGCTTCACGCAATGACCCCGGACCCATGCCGGCGGCGTCTTTCCGCAGCGGGCGTGCGTGCCCCAGCACGATGCAGGATTGGGCGCCGAAGCGTGCCAGGGCCAGCAGCAGCCCGGGGTCCTTCTCCCCCTGCCCGGTTCCATTGAGGGGCAGCGCGTCCGTGGCACCGAATTTCAGCAGCTGGCGAAGGTCGGGCCGCCGCGGTCGGCGGGAGAGCTCGATGGATGTCCAGGCGTCCACGGACGATGACCGGACGTTCACGGTGTCGGGAGCCGCGGGGCGGGCGGGCCGCTGGTCCGCCGGCGCGAGAATGTCCAGGGCCCGGCCCACCAGGTCGGCAAGGTCGCCGGGCTCCACCACGCCGTCGATCAGCCCCTTGTTGAAGAGGTTTTCCGCCACCTGCACGTTTTCCGGGAACGCTTCGCCGTACAGTGCCTCGTAGACCCGCGGGCCGAGGAATCCCAGCAGGGCACCGGGCTCGGCCACGTTGATGTGCCCCAGCGAACCCCAGGAGGCCATGACGCCGCCGGTGGTGGGGTGGCGCAGGTAGACCAGGTAGGGAAGCCCGGCCTGGCGGTGCGCACGGACCGCCCCGGTGATTTTCACCATGGACAGGAACGCGAGCGTCCCTTCCTGCATCCGGGTGCCGCCGGAGGCGGGGCCGGCCAGCAGCGGCAGGCCCTCCGCAGTGGCGCGTTCGACGGCGGCAACAATCCTTTGCGCCGCCGCGTGTCCGATTGATCCGGCGAGGAAGGAAAATTCGCTGACGATGAGCGCGACCCTGCGGCCGCGGATCAGCCCGGCGCCGGTGATCACTGATTCGTCGGCGCCGCTGCGCTCCCGCGCCTTGGCCAGGTCCCGGGCATACTCGTCGGACAGCGCAGGCTGCTCCGGTTCCGTGTCCCAGGAAACGAACGAGCCCGGGTCCACCACGGCCTCCAGCAACTCGGTGGCGTTCATGTGCCGCACCTTCTCTGCCGTCGCCACGCTACTTGGCACCCGGAGCCGCGGGGGCCAGGCCCAACCATTCCCTGATGGCGGCGCCGTCCTCATTGAGCAGCGGCGGCGCATCGTGCCCGGTCGGGGTGGTTTCCGCGGCATCGCCGGGTGCGAAGAACCGCAGCGGCGGCCCGGGCAGGCTCACCTTTCCCAGCAGCGGATGGTCCACATCCACCACCAGCCCCTGGGACGCCACCTGGTCCCAGGCGTACACCTCGTCAAGTGAGCGGACCTTCCCGGCCGGGATCCCGGCGTCGTTCAGCTTCTGCAGCAGTTCCACTGCCCCGTACCCCGAGAAGGCGCGTTCGACGGCGGCAATCACCCCGCCGCGGTTCCGCACCCTTTCGGCGTTGCTGGCAAAGCCGGGAGCTGCAGCGTCCAGGCCAAAGGCTGCCGCGAAGGACTGCCACAGCTTCTCACTGCCGACGCTGATCTGGACGCTGCCGTCCTTGCAGTTGAACAGGCCGTAGGGGGCGATGGACGGGTGGTGGTTTCCCTGGGCCTGCGGAACTTCACCGGCAACGGTGGCCCGGGTGCCCTGGAATGCATGGACGCCAATCAGCGAGGCCAGCAGCGATGTCCGCACCACTTTGCCCTGGCCGGTCCGGTTCCGCTCCACCAGGGCCGCCAGGACGCCGAATGCCCCGTTCATGCCGGACAGCAGGTCGGCGATGGGGACGCCCACGCGCTGCGGATCGTCCGGCCCGGAGCCGGTGAGCGACATAAGCCCGGCTTCGCCCTGCAGGATCTGGTCGTAGCCGCTGCGCTGGGATTCCGGCCCGTCATGGCCAAACCCTGTGATGGACAGGATCACCAAGCGCGGGTTGAGCTCATGCATCGCCGCCGTTGAGAAGCCCAGCCGGTCCATGACGCCGGGCCGGAAGTTCTCGATTACCACGTCCGCCCGCTCCAGCAGCCCGCGCAGCACCGCCTGGCCGTCGCCGCTCTTCAGGTCCAAACTGATGGATTCCTTGTTGCGGTTGCAGGACATGAAGTAGGTGGACTGCAGGTCATCTTCAGGGCCGACGAAGGGCGGCCCCCAGCCGCGGGTGTCGTCCCCGGTTCCCGGGTTTTCCACCTTGATCACGCGGGCGCCGAGGTCCGCCAGCATCATGCCGGCGTGCGGTCCGGCCAGTGCTCGGCTGAGGTCGACGACGGTGTGCCCGGCCAGGGGGCCTTGGCGGTTCTCGGCGCTCATATTCAAGTTTCCTTTCTAAAAAAACAGGCTGGGGCGGGGCGGTGGCCGCTAGAGCCAGCCGGGGACCACCAGTGCCAGCCATGCCAGGACGGGTCCGGCCACGATGACGATTCCGCTGTAGCCGAGGATCCGCTTGTAGAACTGGTCCTTGTCCACGCCTTCCGGGGCGTTGGCGAGCACCAGGGCGCCGTTTGTGGAGAACGGCGAGACGTCCACGATGGTGGCGGAGACGGCGAGGGCGCAGATGACACCCACGGCACCGATTTCACCGGTGGACAGGAACGGGACTGCGAGCGGGATGAGAGCCGCCAGGATGGCGGTGGAGGAGGCGAAGGCGGAGACTATGGCGCCGATGAAGCAGATGATGAGGGCTGCCAGCAGCGGCATTCCCATTCCGGCCACGCCGCTGGACACGAACTCGATGGTGCCGGCCTCTTCCAGCACTCCGACGAATGTCAGCATGCCGCAGATGAGCAGCACGGTGGACCAGCTGATCTTGTTGATGGCACCCTTTTGGGCGGCGGGCGAGACCAGGGCCAGCACGATGGCGATGGTGATGGACACGAAACCTACATCCATCTTGAAGCCCAGGGCCACAACGGCCAGCACGATCAGGCCGGCGATGGTGACCAGTTGGGGAATCCGTTCGGAACGTTCCTTGGTGGCAGCAATGCCGTCGCCGGCGGGGTCGCGGGGGCCGTACATGCCGGAGCCGAAGCCCTTGAAGGGGACGTCGCCGCCGGCCGCCTTGGCGCCGACGCTGACCGCCATGCGCGCCTCGGCCGCCTGTTCCACGAAGTGTCCCACCTTGGAGGACAGGAGGTTCTTGCCGCCCAGGACCACGAAGAGCACCAGCGCGATGACCAGGTTGAAGATGAAGCTGGACAGGAAGAGTGCGGTGGGGCTGAAGGCGAGGTCGGTCTTGGCCAGGATGCCGTTGACCGTGACGCCGTAGACGGCGATGGGCGAGAAGCCGCCGGCCTGCGCGCCGTGGATCACCATCATGCCCATCAGCAGGGGGCTGATTTTGTACTTGCCGGCGAAGCTCAGGGCGATCGGGGCAATGATGGCGACGGCGGCGGGAGACAGCGCGCCCACGGCCGTGATCACGGCGGTGATGGCGAACATGACCCAGGGAATGAGGGCAACGCGGCTGCCCACGAGTTTGACGGCGCCCCGGACCAGGAGGTCGATGGTGCCGTTGTTTTGCGCGATGGCGAAGAGGTAGGTGACGCCCACGATGGTCAGGAAGAGGCCGCCGGGGAAGTTGGCCAGGATCTCATTGGTGGACATGCCCAGCACCACGGCGCCGAGCAGGAAGGCCCCGACGAAGGCGAGCGCGCCCATGTTGAGGGGCAGGACGGTGGCGAGCAGGAACATCGCGGCCAGGATGATGATCGATAAGACAGGAGCGGACATCGTTGGTCCTCCGTTGGGGGTACGAGAGTGTGACGTGAGTTACTGGCTCACTGGACTAGCCTCTTAGACAGTGAGTCTATCTGTCAATAGACGGTGCCGGTATTCTGGACGGATATACCCAAGGGAGGGCTTTGTGGAGAAGACGGCACGGATGGGCCTGGAACGCGTGACGCGGCCCCGGCTCTATGAGCAGCTGGTGGAGCAGATCCTGGCGTATATAGAGTCCGCGCAGCTCAAGCCCGGCGACCTCCTGCCGGCGGAGCGCGACCTCGCCGAGCGGCTGGGCGTTTCCCGAGCCACCCTTGCCCAGGCGCTGGTTGCCCTTGAGGTACTCGGAGTTATTGACGTGCAGCACGGCACCGGCGCCGTCCTGGCCAGGCGCCCCAGCGTGGCCTCGGTGGTCAAGGGCCTGCGGGAACACCGAAGCCGGCTGCCGGAAATCGTGGAAGCCCGGAGCACCCTTGAAGTGAAGCTGGCAGCCCTGGCTGCGGAACGCCGGACGGACCAGGACCTTGCCGCCATCGACAACGCCCTGGACGTCATGGCCGGCGAGATCAGCGATGGCGACCGCGGAACCCACGGCGACGAACTGTTCCACCAGGCCATCACCGCCGCGGCGCATTCCTCGGTCCTGGCGCAGCTGATGGCCTTCATTGCGGAAATGATCCTGGAGACCCGGATGGAGTCGCTGGGCCAGCCCGGCCGGCCGGAACAGTCCCTGGCATCGCACCGGAAAATCGCCGACGCCGTGCGCGCGCAGGACGGGGAGGCTGCCGCGAAGGCCATGTTGTCGCACATCGAACTGGTCTCCGACGTGGAGCTTCTCCGCTAGCAACCCCGGGCAGGCCAACCCACGGCGACACGCCGGGCTGTCTGGATTCCCGGACAGCCGGTGCCGGATGGCGGTGTTGCGGCGCCCCGAAACCCGCTGTGATGGACCTTACGTTTTCATCACTGAGGAGTTTGGCCATGGCCGGAGGCAGTACCGCCGTAGAGGCACGATCAATCGACATGATTCCGCCGGGTGAGCGCCACGGCCACCCACGGGGTCAGTTCACCCTGTGGTTCGGTGCCAACGCGCAGATCACCGCCATCGTGGACGGCGCCCTCGCCGTGGTATTCGGGGCGGACGCTTTCTGGGCCATTGTGGGCCTGCTGGTGGGGAACCTGCTGGGCGGCGCCGTCATGGCCCTCCACTCTGCCCAGGGCCCCAAGCTGGGGCTGCCCCAGATGATTTCCAGCCGGGCCCAGTTCGGCGTCTACGGGGCCGTGATTCCGCTGGCACTGGTCATCCTGATGTACATCGGGTTCGCCTCCACCGGCACCGTCCTCTCGGGGCAGGCCATCAACCTCATGCTGGGAGTGGACACGCCCGCCGTCGGAATCCTCATCTTCGGTGCCGCAACCGCCCTGCTGGCCATCCTGGGCTATAAGTACATCCACGCGCTTGGCCGCATTGCCACCGTGCTGGGCCTGGCCGGCTTCCTCTACCTGACGTTCGCCGTCGCCACCAAGTTCGACGTCACCCAGGTGATGATGGTGAAGGGCTTCGAATGGCCCACCTTCCTCACCGCCGTCGCCCTGGGTGCCGGCTGGCAGCTGACGTTCGGACCGTACGTCGCTGACTACTCCCGCTACCTCCCGGCCTCCACCTCGGAGCGCAAGACGTTCTGGTACACCTTCGCCGGCTCGGTGGGCGGCGCCCAATGGGCCATGACCCTGGGCGCCCTGGCCGGCGGACTGTCCGCCGCCAAGCTGGGTGGGGACTTCCTGAAGAACCAGGTGGGGTACATGGGCGACCTCGCCGGCGGCGGCCTTGTCGCCGTCTTTATCTACCTGATGATCGTCACGGGCAAGCTGACGGTGAACTGCCTCAACGCCTACGGAGCCTTCATGTGCGGCGTGACCATCAGCACCGCCGTCAACCGCCGGGACACCGTCTCGAAGGCCGTCCGGATCGCGTTCATCGTGGCGGTCATCGGCGCCAGCGTGCTCATCGCGCTGTTCGCCAGCAAGGACTTCCTGAACCTGTTCAAGAACTTCGTCCTCCTCCTGCTGATGGTGTTCACGCCCTGGTCCGTGATCAACCTCGTGGACTACTACAAGATCTCCCGCGACCGGCTGGACATCCCCGCCCTCTACAACCCGGACGGCCGCTACGGCCGCTGGAACGCCGCGGCCCTGATGTCCTATGGAATCGGCGTCGTCATCCAGGTCCCGTTCCTGGCGCAGGCCCTGTACACCGGACCGGTCACCAAGCTGCTGGGCGGCGCTGACATCTCCTGGCTCGTGGGGATCGTGGCCACCCTCGCCGTCTACTACCCGTGGGCCAAGGCCACCAACCGCGCCCCGTCGGAGTCGATCTACCCGGCGGACAGGGTTGGGGAGCCGGCGGCCGCGGCAGTGCAGGGGTAGGCAGGCGGCCAAGGAAAGCACGACGGCGGTACGGGCGCAGGTGCCCTGGCCGCCGTCGGTGCCGGGCCGGGGCGGCCCGGCGCCTGCCAGCTAGAACGTGCCGGTGTTCGAACCGGCAGTGCCGGCGACGGCCACGCCAATGATGAACAGCAGCCAGAGTGCCCCGTAGCCCAGCAGGCAGAGGTAGCCCAGCACCAGGCCGGTGATGGACATCCCCTTGCCCGAGGGTTCCCGGCGCAGGGCCAGGTGGCCGGTGATGATGGCGGCGAACTGGGGCAGCAACAGCCACCCCATGATCACCGATGCGATGCCGCAGACCATGCTGGCGATGCTCAGCGTCTTGGGTTCCACCTGCTGGCCGTAATAGGACGGCTGGCCGAAGTACTGGGGCTGGCCATACTGGGCCTGGCTGTACGACCCTTGACCGTACTGCGCTTGGCTGTACTGCCCTTGGCCGTACTGCGGCTGGCCATATTGGGCAGCCTGGTTGTTCCGGGCCTGCCCGTATTGGGATTGGCCGTATTGGGATTGGCCGTAGCCGGCGCCGTACTGGGCCGGCGGCTGGTACCCGGGCCACGGCGAACCGCCGGGCTGGTTTTCGGGACGCTGGTAGTCGGGCCCCTGGGATGGCTGGTTGCTCATGGTTTCTCCCCTGTAAATCTGGCTACAGCCTACTTCAGTGCAGGACCAGCCGGACGGCCAGGACCACCATCAGGACGCCGATGGCGGCGTCGATCCACCGCCAGGTCCGGGGGCTCGAGAGAACCCGGGCCAGTGCCCGCGCCCCGTACCCGAGGGCCGTGAACCACAGGACGCTTCCGGCCACGGCGCCGGCGGCAAAGGTCCAGCGCAGGCCGGGGCCCTGCTGGTTGGCGAGGCTGCCCAGCAGCACCACGGTGTCCAGGTAGACATGTGGGTTGAGGAAGGTCAGGGCAGCCGTGGTTGCGAGGACCGAAGTCCTGGACCGGGGCGCCTGCTCCGTCAGCACCCCAGGCTTCGCCGCTGCCAGGAAGGACCGCACCGCGAACCACAGCAGGTAGGCGGCTCCGGCCCAGCGCAGGACTTCCAGCACTGCCGGGAATTGGGTGACCAGCGCACCGATTCCGGCGGTTCCGGCAACGATCAGCAGGGCGTCGCCGGCCATGCAGACAGCCACCACCGCCCCGATATGTTCCCGGCGGATGCCCTGGCGCAGCACGAAGGCGTTCTGGGCGCCGATCGCCACGATCAGGGCCAGCCCGGTCAGCGTTCCGGTGATTCCTGCAGTCCACATCCCATGACCATAGGATCCTGCAGTATCTGTAGACAAATAACGGATTCTTGCTTGTCCTTAGAATATCTTCATGAACCTGGAGCACCTGAAAGCCCTCGTCGCCGTCATCGACGAAGGAACGTTTGAGGCGGCGGCAGACCTGCTCCGCGTCACTCCGTCCGCCGTAAGCCAGCGCATCAAGGCGCTGGAGACATCCGTGGGGCAGGTCCTGGTGCGCCGCCGGCTGCCCTGCACCACCACCGGCGCCGGCGCGCTCCTGCTGCGGATGGCCCGCCAGGTGCAGGTGCTGGAGGCGGAGACCGCGGCGGCACTGGGAGCAGCGTCGGGCCCGCGCGTCCACCTGCCCGTAGCAGTCAACGCGGACTCGTTGGCCACGTGGTTCGTCCCCGTCCTGCACCGGGCCGCCGCCTGGGGGGACTCTGCCCTCGACCTGCACGTGGAGGACCAGGGCTACAGCAGCCAGCTGCTCCGCGACGGCACGGTGATGGGCGCGGTGACCTCCGACCCCGTGCCGGTAAGCGGCTGCCGCGTGGAACTGCTGGGGTCCATGCGCTACATCCCGGTGGCCACTCCGGGGCTGCGCCGGTCCTTTTCCGGCCCGGGAGGACTGGACTGGGCGGCCATGCCGGTCCTGAAGTTCAACGCAAAGGACACCCTCCAGCAGCAACTGCTCGCCGCGAAGGGCGTGCAGCAGGCTCCGCCCACGCATACCGTGCCTTCATCCCAGGGGTTCCTCGCGGCCGTCAGGGCCGGCCTGGGCTGGGGAATGATTCCGGAGCTCCAGCTCTCGGGCGAACTGGCAGACGGCGCCCTGGTCCGGCTGGAGGAAGCGGCCCACCAGGATGTTGCCCTCTACTGGCAGGCCTGGTCCCTCGATTCACACCGGCTCGCGCGGATCGGGACGGCGGTCCGCGAGGCCGCCACGGAGCAACTGCGCCCCGGGACGGGGCAGGAGCCTAGCGGGCCAAGTAGGGCAGGAAGTACACGGCAAAAATGACGAAGGCAGCCAGCAGCGCCAGCTTGGCTCCGCTGGTCCCGCCGTGCTGCTGTGCCCTGGCGTTCCGGCCGTGGCGCCAATGCCCGGCCGGTGCACCGGCATGGTGCCCTGCCTGGACGTCCCGTGGCGGCAGGGCACGGCCTGCCGGGTGCCGGGCTACGCTGTGGGCCCGGGCGGCGTCCTTGGCGGCCTTGCCTCCCGGGCCCGCGGCGGGACCGGCCGGGCTCGCGGCGGGACCGGCCGGGGGCAGGGCTCCCGCCGGGCGCACCACGGTTCCCGGGCGCACGTTTCGCAGGGCAGTGATGCCGGGCTCCTGCTCGTGCGTGAGCTGCCGGCCCAAGTCCTCGTACAGGCCCACCACGGCCTGCTGGTCCAGCACTGCCGGCAGCGACTCGATCGCCGGGACCACCCGCTCCGAACCGGCCACGGCCACGTCCGAGTCGGTGATGCCAAAAAGGTCGGGCTGCGCAGCCATGCAGATCAGTGGACGGACCAGCCTGCGGTGCGGCGGAGCCAGCACCGAGGCGACGGCAGCGCACTGCGCCAAGGCACCTTCCACGGCCTGGGTACGCGCATAACGGCCCTGCCACAGCACTCCGGAAGCCACCTGGACCTCTCCGGTCCAGTCCTTCGAATCCACCACCACCACGCCACCCGGCCCCACCAGGACGTGGTCAAGGGTGGCCTTGGGCCTCCCCGGCCAATAAACGTCATGGAGCACGTACCAGCCGCGGGGAACCAGCTCGCTGAGCTTCTCGGCCACTGTCCGTTCCCCCACCGCGCCGGTATCCCAAGCCCTGGTGGAGTGTTCGGCCTCATCCAGCCGGCGCTTCAGCCGTGCCACGCGCTCGGCAGCAAGCCTGGACTGCTCCGCTGCCCCGTCTCCTGCCCCCATTGGACGTCCCCGTTTCCTTGCCCGAACCGTCCAAGGCGGCGGCCCTCCGTCGTCCGTTCCATTCGGTTGTTTTCGTGGAATTTCCTTGAAATTAGCAGTGGGCGGAAGGGCCGGTATATAGGTACTTTTGCGGCCGTGTACTCAGGTGCACTACTTGGCTCGCGTACGTCACGGCAGGTCACAGCGTCCGGATTCTGGGCGGGTCGTTTTGACTCCTGCCAGCTTCTGGCATGCTGGAGCCATGGCTAGCCGCGCGGGTACAGTTGCCCAACCCCAGGACCTTGTTGACATCACTGCGCTCCTTGACGCGTACTATGACATCGCGCCGGACCTGGGTGATCCCGGCCAGCGCGTTGTGTTCGGAACCTCTGGGCACCGCGGGTCCAGCCTGAAGGCCTCCTTCAACGAACAGCACATCGTGGCCATCACCCAGGCAATCGTGGAATACCGGGCTGCCCAGGGTGTCACCGGTCCGCTGTTCCTGGCCAAGGACACCCACGCACTGAGCGAACCGGCACAGAACTCGGCCCTCGAGGTCCTCGCCGCCAACGGCGTCCAGGTATTGGTGGATGCCCGGCACGGCTACACCCCCACCCCGGCCCTGAGCCACGCGATCCTCACGTACAACCGGAAGGCCGCGCCCGGCGCCCCGCAGGCTGACGGCATCGTGGTGACCCCCAGCCACAACCCGCCGGCCGACGGCGGCTTCAAGTACAACCCCCCGCACGGCGGCCCGGCCGACTCGGACGCCACGGGCTGGATCGCCAACCGCGCCAATGAGCTGCTGGAAAACGGCCTGCGCGGCGTGAAGCGGATCCCGCTGGCCGACGCGCAATCGGCGGAGACCACTGGCAAGTTCGACTTCCTCTCCAGCTACGTGGACGACCTTCCGTCCGTCCTGAACCTGGACGCCATCCGCGAGGCCGGCGTCCGGATCGGTGCCGACCCCATGGGCGGGGCCTCCGTGGACTACTGGGGCGAGATCGCCGAGCGCCACCACCTGGACCTCACCGTGGTGAACCCCACCGTGGACCCGCAGTGGGCGTTCATGACGCTGGACTGGGACGAGAAGATCCGCATGGACTGCTCCTCGCCATCCGCCATGGCCTCATTGATCCAACGGATGTCCGCAGGCGGATCCGCCTTCGATATCGCCACAGGCAACGACGCCGACGCAGACCGCCACGGCATCGTCACCCCTGACGGCGGGCTGATGAACCCCAACCACTACCTCGCCGTGGCCATCGACTACCTGTACCGCAACCGCAGCGGCTGGAACCCGGACTCGGTAGTGGGCAAGACGCTGGTGTCCTCTTCCATCATCGACCGGGTGGCGCAGAGCCTGGGCCGCAAGCTCGTCGAGGTCCCGGTGGGCTTCAAGTGGTTCGTGCCCGGCCTGCTCTCGGGTGAAGGCGCGTTCGGCGGCGAGGAATCCGCCGGCGCCTCCTTCAACAAGCTGGACGGCAGCGTGTGGACCACGGACAAGGACGGCATCCTGCTGGCCCTGCTGGCGTCCGAGATCACCGCGGTGACGGGCAAGTCCCCGTCGCAGCTGTACAAGGGCCTGACCGACCAGTTCGGGGCCCCGGTATACGCCCGGATCGACGCCGCCGCCACGCGCGAGCAGAAGGCAAAGCTGGGCAAGCTGTCCGCCGCTGACGTGACCGCCACGTCGCTGGCGGGCGAGGAAATCACTGCCAAGCTCACCGAAGCCCCCGGCAACGGCGCAGCCATCGGCGGCCTGAAGGTGGTCACGGAGAACGCCTGGTTCGCCGCCCGGCCGTCCGGCACGGAGGACGTGTACAAGATCTACGCCGAGTCCTTTAAGGGCGAAGAGCACCTGAAGCAGGTGCAGGCCGAGGCCAAGGCGCTGGTGGACAGCGTCATCGCCTAGCTTCCACCTTCGCGGCTCCACAGCCGGAGGACGCGCCTGATGGTGTGGTTGCCGCCGGGGGCCATATCCACCAGGGCAACGCGGTCAAGCACGACGGCGTCGCCCGGGTGGAGGCGCTTGGCGCCGGCTCCTGTGGTGCCTTGGTGGGAGACGTGCGGCCGGTAGCCGGTAAGGGTGTGGCCCGGCGTGAGGATCCTTCCCTCCACGACCGGGACCAGCTTCACCAACTGCTCGTGCAGTTCCTGCAGGGCGGCATGCGGTTGCACGAGGTTGACGGGGACCGATCCGTTGCGGCCGAAGCCGGCTTCCTCCCCTATGGTCAGCGGGGCACCAAGCGCTGCCGTGGCAGCACCGTCCGCCAGCCCGGCGATGCGCTCGGCGACGTCCCCGCTCTCCTGGCTCCCGGCGTCGAACCTTACGTCGAACCGCAGCAAAGTGATGTGCAGCGGCCACTCCGTCCGCGGGAAGACCTGGCCCTCGGCCACGGGTTCCACAAAGGCCACAAAGATCAGGTTTCGGACCGGCATGGCCCCAGTCTCCCACCTGCCCCGGTCCAGACGCCCCATCACCTCCCGCCCTTAAAACCCAAACGCCCCACCAGTAGGTGATAGGGCGTTGGGAAAAAGGGGGCCGGAAGTGATGGCGCGTCGGGAAGGTTAGACGGTGCGGACGGCGTCGTCGTAGGAGTACTTGGGCTTTGCCTCGCCCCAGGCTTCCTCACCGGGCTGGCCTATGTTGACCACCAGGAAGCTCTTCTGGTCGCCGGCCGGGAAGAAGGCGGCGTCGATCGCGGCGAAGTCGGCGCCGGTCATGGGACCTGCGGCGAAGCCGAGCGAGCGGACGGCCAGGATGAAGTAGCCGGCCTGGAGGTGGGCGTTGTTGTTGCCCGTGGCGGCCGCGAGGGCGGGATCGGCGTCGTACATGGCCTTGGGGGCGTTGTAGCCGGGAAGGAAGTTATCCCACTTGCCGGCCCAGTCGGTGTCGTAGCTGAGGATGGCCACGAGCGGGGCGGAGGCGGTCTTGGCCTGGTTGCCGCGGGACAAAGCGTCCACCAGGGTAGCCCGTGCCTCGGCGGAGCGGACGTAGGTGACGCGCAGCGGCTGGGAGTTGAAGGCGGTGGGGCCGAACTTGGTGAGCTCATAGATGGCCTGGGCCTGCTCCTCGGTCACCTCGCCGGTGAAGGAGTTGGCGGTGCGGGCCTGGGCGAAAATAGCGTCCACGGCTGCCGAATCGATAACCGCTTCTTCATGGGCAATGGTCATTGGCGTACCTTTCGCTGCGGGTCACCCGCCTGCCGCGGTGGCCCCTGATTGCTTTCCATAGTTGCAACTTCAACCGACCATCGGCTCTTCCCACATCCGGGGTGACCTTGGCCACAGCGGGTGCGCGGGAAAACTTGGCGGTATTCTGGACCGAGTTGATCTTCGCCCCCTCGCGGCACCCCCTGAAAGGCATTCCTTCCCATGAGCATGCTCGGAATCAAATGGAAGCTGCACGGCACCGGCAAAACCATCAAGCCCGGCCAGGTGGTGGCCCCCGATGAGCGCCTGGCGTGGCCCCTGACCATCGGCGTGGGCATGCAGCACGTGGTCGCCATGTTCGGCGCCACCTTCCTGGTTCCCATCATCACCGGGATGCCGCCCGCCACCACACTGTTCTTCTCCGGCATCGGCACACTGCTGTTCCTGGTGGTCACCAAGGGCCGGGTGCCCAGCTACCTGGGTTCGAGCTTTGCGTTCATCGCCCCCATCACCGCCTCGCAGGCCCAGTTCGGGATTCCCGGTGCCCTTGGCGGCGTGGTGCTGGCAGGCGCCACCCTGGCCCTGGTGGGTGCGGTGGTGCAGAAGTTCGGCGCCGGCTGGATCAACCGGCTGATGCCTCCCATTGTCACCGGCGCCATCGTGGCGCTGATCGGGCTGAACCTGGCCCCGGCGGCCAAACAGAACTTCGACGCCGCCCCCATCACCGCCCTGGTCACGCTTGTCACCATCATCCTGGTCAGCGTCCTGTTCCGCGGGATCCTGGGCCGGCTCAGCATCCTGGTGGGCGTGGTGGTCGGGTACCTGGTGGCCATGCTCCGCGGCGAGGTGAAGTACGACAAGATGGACGCCGCCGCCTGGGTGGGCCTGCCGCACTTCCAGACTCCCGAGTTCCACATCGGCGTCCTGGGCCTGTTCGTCCCGGTAGTACTGGTGCTGGTGGCGGAGAACATCGGCCACGTGAAGTCCGTGGCCGCCATGACGGGGCAGAACCTGGACGGCGTCTCCGGACGGGCGCTGATGGCAGACGGTGCCGCGACGGTCCTGGCCGGGTTCGGCGGGGGTTCGGGCACCACCACCTACGCGGAAAACATCGGCGTCATGGCAGCCACCAAGGTGTATTCGACGGCGGCCTACTGGGTGGCGGGCATGTTCGCCATCCTGCTCAGCTTCTCGCCGAAGTTCGGCGAACTGATTGCCACCGTCCCGGCCGGCGTGCTGGGCGGCGCGGCCACCATGCTGTACGGCATGATCGGCATCCTTGGCGTGAAGATCTGGGTCCAGAGCAAGGTGAACTTCTCCAATCCCGTCAACCTGACCACCGCCGCCGTGGCCCTGATCATCGGCATCGCCGACTACACCTGGACCATCGGGGACCTGAAGTTCACCGGCATCGCCCTCGGTTCCGCTGCCGCCCTGGTGATCTACCACGGCATGAAGGCCATCGCGAAGGCGCGTGGAACGGTGGCCGAGCCCGAAACGGAACAGGGCGTCCTGCCGCCCGCCGTGAAGTCGGCGCTGAACGCAGCCGCGAAGCGGGCTCCGAAAAAGCGTTGAGGCTGGATACAGCGGGGCAGCCCTGAGGGCACGGTATAGGTTGGAAGGACGTTTCAAGCACTACGTTCGGGGGATCCATGCTTGAGAGTTTCATGCGCCTGCCGCGGCCAACACCGCCGGCAAACCACGGCCACGTCCAGCAGTCCGACCTGCCGCCGGAGCAGATCCATACCCTGGACCCGGTGCCCAGAGGCCGCTTGGCGGCCTGCGTAATCGCATTCCTTCTGGGCAGCTGGATGCTAGCAGTACCCGTGGCGCTCATTGACCAGCTCAAGGACGCTCCCGGGCCCGGGGCTGCCATTGTTTCCGGGATCGTCATCGCCCTTGGCGTGGCCACGGCCGGCCTCGCGGGTTTCCTCTTTTTCAACGCCAGGGACCGCCGGAGGCCGTTGTCCTTCGCCCTCATCGCCGCCCTGGCTGGAACTATCGGTGCCGCGCTCGTGTCAGCCACCAGCCCCGGATACGGGTGGCTGCTGGCCTTCCCGGCCATTGTGGCAGGGATCCCCGCGCTGCTCGCGCTGGCCAGGGACGCCCGCAGGTCCTGAAGCAGGATTGCCCGCGGCTAGGCTGCCTGCCCTTCCGGCGCGGTCCCGTCAGGGGCGCCAGAATTTCCGCCCGCAACGGGATGCCCCGGCGGGAACGGTCCGGGGAGGCCACGGCCAAACACGGGTCCCGGCTGCGGCCGCTTCGCCGCCAGTCCGTCAGCATGCCGGGGAAGCAACTGCTTTAGTACCCATGGCATAAAGTACTGGCGCGCCCACACCAGGTCCTCGGCCCGGGCCTGTGTCCAGCCGTGAGCCGGAAGCGGCCGCGGCTGCAGGGGTTTCAGCGGGTGCGCCACCTTCAGTGCGTTGAGGGTGGCCACGGCAACGGAGTGGTGGCCCAGCGGGGACAGGTGAAGGCGGTCCGGGTCCCACATCACTGCGTGCTGGAGCTCCGGCAGGCACCACAGGTCCACCATGATGGCGTGGTGCCGGGCGCCGATCCTGTGCAGGTGCTCGTTGTAGATCGCCACCCGTCCGCGGATCTTGCCAAAGACGGGGGTGTCGCCCCAGTCCGGACCGGCGTACAGCAGGACGGTGGCACCGGTGGCTGACAGGATGCCGACGGCTTCGTCGATCTTTTCCGCCAGCTTGTCCGGGTCTCCATGCCGGAACACAATGTCGTTGCCGCCGCCGGACATGGCGATCAGGTCCGGCTTCAGCGCCAGCGCCGGCTCCAGCTGCACATCGAGGATCTGCTTCAGGAGCATGCCGCGGATCGCAAGGTTGGCATACGCGAAGTCCGGCTGGCCGTCGGCGAGTTCTTCCGCCACCCGGTCCGCCCATCCCCGGAGGCCGCCCAGGCTGTTCGGCTCGGGGTCGCCGATTCCTTCGGTGTAGGAGTCCCCCAAGGCAACGAACCGGTGCCAGGGGTGCCTCTCCGGTCCTGCTGCGACGGGGCGCAGTTCCTGCTTCTCTATGGTCATGCTGTCCTCCCTTCAGCCGCGGGCGGGGGTTCCCTCCCTGCCGCAGCATCCTTACGGGGCGACGTTCCGGTTGGAAAGTCCCGCCCCGCCGCCGACGGCCGCGGAAGTTCCGCCACGCCGTCGTACGTTTCCTGCCGCAGCCCCGAAGGCTGCCCGGCCCCGCGGTCCACACCGACGGGGGCCACGACGTTCAGTGCCGCATCCCGCAGGTCCATTTCGTGGTGCAGCGCCTGCGTCTGCAGGAACCGCAGCGCGCCCTCGCGGGTGAGCCCGTATTCGTTCATGAGGCTGCGTACCGCCAGGTCCACCAGGACCAGGGAGCTTTGGACGACGGCGAGACCCGCCGTTGCTTCCGCGCGCTCGGCGGTGCGGACCACAACCCGCAGGGCGCGCGATACCTGGCGGGCATAGCTTTGGCTCAGCACCAGGTCATCGCTGGTGAAGGCGTGCGCGGAGGCCGCGTAAAGGGTGATGGCAGCGCTGGTGGCGCCTTCGCTGAGGATGGGGACCGAGAGCAGGGACTGCACGCCATGGACAGCGGCGGCACTGGAGTAGCCGGGCCACCGCCGGTCGCGGCCCAGGTCCGAGAGCAAGACGAATGCCCCGGTACGCAGGGCTTCCATAACCGGTCCGTCGGCAAACGAGCATTGTTCCCGGTCAGCCTCGCGGGCCTGCTCAGAGCTGGCAGCGAGGGTGCGCGCTTTTCCCAAGCGGAAAAGGGTGGCCGCCCAGCCGATGCTCCGGCGCTCACCTTTGATGCCCGCCATGAAGTCGCGGGTGACTTCCCAGAGGTAGTCCTCGACGTCCTTGCTGTCGAACACCGGCTCTGGGGTAACTGGAAGCGGTCCCCAGCCAACCTGCCCCGAGGGATCAGCGGCCATGTTCCAGCCCTGCTATCAGCGCTTCGGCCCACTGCAAAACCTTTGCTCTAAGAATACGACCGCATGGCGCGTTAGTGGGGGAATCGGGCAAAAGAAGGGGGAGGCAGATTCGCCGAACGGGGCGGGCGTGGATAGGCTTCTACGCACCGTTGCGCCGCCGGCGGGAGAAGGAGCCGTGTTGTGGATACCCGGAAACTGAAGTACTTCCTCGCGGTGGTTGACCACGGCGGATTCAACCGCGCGGCCGAACACCTGCTGATCGCCCAGCCTTCCCTTTCCCAGACCATCGCCGGACTCGAAAAGGAGCTCGGCGTTCCCCTGTTTCACAGGATTGGGCGCAGGGCTGTCCTCAGCGATGCCGGCAAGGAGTTGGTGGGGCCGGCGCGGCTGGTGATGCGCGACCTGGACGCGGCCCGGTCTGCCGTGCAGGCCCTTAGGGGCATCCGCAGCGGGCAACTGGACATCATCACCATGCCCTCCCCGGGAATCGAGCCATTGACCTCCATGATTGCGGCGTTCTCCCGGTCGTACCCGTCCGTCCGGTTGAATGTTGGAGCAGCGTTCACCCCGGAGGAAGTGATCGAATCCGTGCGCAGCGGCAGCACTGAGATCGGCCTGGCGGGTTCGCCCACCGCCATCCGTGTTCCCGGCGTGGAGGTCCTGGAGCTGGAGCGCCAGCCCCTGATCCTCATCGTCAATCCCCAGGCCGACGCATTTGGGGCCGGCGACGCCATTGCTCGGGAGGACCTCGGCGGCCACCGCCTGATTGCCAGCCAGCGGGGCTCCCTCATGCGGTGGCTTGTCGATGACGCCCTGGCCCACGGCATCGACGTCGAAATCGTGGTGGAAGTGGCGCACCGGACCTCCATCCTCCCCCTCGTGCTCGCCGGCGTGGGGCACGCGGTGATGCCGTCGTCGTGGGCGCCCACTGCGCACAAGGCAGGCCTGCGCACGTTCCTGATCGAACCGGTGTCCCACCTTGAGGTGGCCATCCTCAGCCGCAAGGAAGGCCTCACTCCGGCCGCCCGCGCCTTCCTGCAGGTGGCCGCGCAGCACGTCTCCGGCTGATCCCCATCGATTGCTGGGTAAACGCCGTTTTGGGCGCCCATAACGACGTTTACCCAGCAATCGATTGCTGATAGGCCATGCCTATCTAGCGGATCGAATCTTGGTCTTGGACGCTAATGGACCGCCGACCGTCTACTTGAAGAGGAAGACAACAGTGTGAGCCCCGCAACAGGGCTGCACTGCCCACACTCAACGAGGAGGCAGCCACATGGGCGCCAACCAGACATTCAGCATCGCTTCAATCCCCGCGGACGGCGTGGGCAAGGAAGTGGTCGCCGCCGGGCGCCGCGTCCTGGACGCCCTCGCCGAGCATTCCAACGGCAAGTTCGCCTTCGACTGGACCGAGTTCCCCTGGGGCTCCGAGTACTACGCCAGGACGGGCCAGATGATGGACCCCAAGGGCCTGGAAGCCCTGAAGGACTTCGACGCCATCTACTTCGGCGCCGTTGGCTGGGAAAACGTCCCGGACCACATCAGCCTCTGGGGCCTGCGCCTGAACATCACGCAGAACTTTGACCAGTGGGCCAACATCCGCCCCGTGAAATTCCTCCCGGGCGTGCAGTCGCCGCTGCGCAAAGCCGACAACACGGAACTTGACTGGGTGGTGGTCCGCGAAAACAGCGAAGGTGAGTACGCCGGGCTCGGTGGCCGGAACCTCAGCGGCCGCGGCCCGGGCAACGAGGTGGCCCTGCAGACCGCACTGTTCACGGAAAAGGGCTGCGAGCGCATCATGCGCTTCGCGTTCGACCTGGCCCGTACCCGCACCGTGAAGAAGGTGTCCTCGGTGACCAAGTCCAACGCCCAGCAGTACGGCATGGTCCTGTGGGACGAAGTGTTCAACCGTGTGGCCCTGGACTACCCGGACGTGCAGACCGAGAGTGTCCTGGTGGACGCCATGAGCGCCAAGTTCATCCTCAAGCCGGAGGACCTGTCCGTGGTGGTTGCCTCCAACCTGAACGCCGACATCCTCTCCGACCTGGGCTCGGCGCTGGCCGGCAGCCTGGGCCTGGCCGCCAGCGCCAACCTGAACCCGGAACGCCGGTTCCCGTCCATGTTCGAACCGGTCCACGGCTCCGCACCGGACATCGCGGGCCAAGGCATCAGCAACCCGATCGGCGCCATCGCCAGCGCAGCCCTGATGCTGGACCACTTCGGCCTGCACGAGGAAGCCCGCCGGGTGGAAGCCGCGATCGAAGCCGCCACCGGCTCCGGCCACCTGACCCGCGATGTTGGCGGCCAGGCAACCACCCAGGACGTGACCGAGGCCATCGTCAAGGCCCTGACACTGGCGCCGGCCGCGGTCTAAGGCAACGCGAACCAAGGCAGCATCAGCCAAAGGTAAGGTACGACGGCGGCGGGCCGGCCGCCGTCGTACCTCACCTTGGACAACCATCACCAGCACAATTCCGCGACATTCCAACAATGAGGTAGGAATCATGGACCACAACAGCACCGCCGCAGCTGCAACAGCGGCCCCGAAAACCCGCTGGTACCGGCAACTGTATTTCTGGGTACTGACAGCGATCGTCATCGGCATCCTGGTGGGCTGGCTCGCCCCGGCAACCGGCATCGCCATGGAACCGATCGGCACCACGTTCGTGAACGCCATGAAGATGCTCATCGGCCCCATCGTTTTCCTCACCATCGTGGGCGGCATCGCCAGCGTCGCCGACCTGAAGAAGGTGGGCATGACCGGGCTGAAGGCGCTGACGTACTTCCAGATCGGCACCATCTGCGCCCTGGCCTTCGGGCTGGTGGCCATCAACGTCTTCCGGCTGGGCGAAGGCGTCAACGCCGACCCCGGCAGCATCAAGACCTCCGACTCGGCCGCAAAGCTGATCGATGCCGGGCAGCACCAGGAATGGTGGCAATTCATCACCAACATCATCCCCACCAGCGTCGTGCAGCCGTTCGTGGCGGGTGACATCCTGCAGATCATCTTCATCGCGGTGGTCTTCGGAATCGCCCTGAACGCCATGGGCAAGGTAGGCACCCCTGTACTCGACGGCGTCCAGCGCCTCACCAGCGTCATGTTCAAGATCCTCGGCTTCATCATGAAAGCCGCACCGCTGGGCGCTTTCGGGGCCATGGCCTTCGCCGTGGGCAAATACGGCGTCTCCTCCCTCACCAGCATGGGCGGGCTCATCGCGCTCTTCTACGCCACCTCCATCCTGTTCGTGGTGGTGGTCCTGGGCTCGGTCATGGCCTTCCTGAAGCTGAACATCTTCACCATGATCAGGCACCTCAAAGAGGAATACATGCTCATCCTGGGCACCTCCACGGCCGAACCGGCGCTCCCCGGCCTGATGCGCAAGCTGGAGCACGCCGGTGTAAAGAAGGAGACCGTGGGCCTGGTAGTCCCCACCGGCTACAGCTTCAACCTCGACGGCGCCGCCATCTACCTCTCCCTGGCCGCCCTTTACATCGCCCAGGCCACCAACACCCACCTGAGCATCGGGCAGCAGCTGGGCCTGCTCGCCGTCATGCTGCTGACCTCCAAGGGCGCAGCCGGCGTGGCAGGCGGCGGCTTCATCGCCCTCACCGCCACCCTGGCCACCATCGGCACCATCCCGGCCGCGGGCATCATGCTCATCTTCGGCATCGACAAGTTCATGTCCGAGTGCCGCGCCCTGGTTAATTTCACCGGCAACGCCGTGGCCACCCTGTTTATCGCCTGGTGGGACCGCACCCTCGACGCCGACCGGGTCCGCCGCGTCTTCGCCGGCCAGGCAGTGGAACCACTGCCCCTGCAGGTTCCGGAACAGCGGAAGGGTTCCAGCCACCACGACGACGACCTCCACGGGGTGCCTGCGCCCGGGACGGCTTCACCCGTCGTCGAACCTTCCGACCGCCGCCCCGCCTATTCCGAAACGGTCTGACATGCCCCTCTCCACACCGGCGGTGCGCGCCCTCATCGCACCGGACAAGTTCAAGGGCAGCCTGACCGCCGGCGAAGTGGCACAGGCCCTGGCGGCCGGACTCCGGTCCGCCGCCGGGGCTGGCCGGTCCATCCAGTGCGAACTGCTTCCCCTCGCCGACGGCGGTGACGGCAGCGTCGACGCTGCGGTGTCGGCAGGCTTCACCCGGCACTCCTGCCGCGTAACCGGGCCAACAGGGCAGCCGGTGCAGGCCCCCATTGCGTTCGACGGCGTGACAGCCGTGGTCGAAGTGGCCAACACCTGCGGAATCTCACGCCTGCCGGCGGGCACCCTTGATGCGGTCAACTCCTCCAGCCGCGGCTTCGGCGAGGCCATCCGCTTCGCACTCAACCTGGCCCCGGCCCGGATCGTGCTGGCGCTGGGCGGCAGCGCCAGCACCGACGCAGGGATGGGGATGCTGTCCGCCCTGGGCTACGCCTTCCTCGACCATGACGGCCGCGAACTGGACGGGACAGGCGGCGCCCTCCACAGGATCCACGCCGTTCAGGGCACCCCCATCCCCGGCCTGGCAGGCACGGAACTCATCGTTGCCAGCGATGTCGCCAATCCACTGGCCGGTCCCGCTGGGGCGGCGGCAGTCTTCGGGCCGCAAAAAGGTGCCAGCCCCGCGGATGTTGCCACCCTCGACGCGGGCCTGGGGCACTTCGTGGACAAGATGCGGGAAGCCGGATTTGCCGCCGCACACAGGCTGGCCCGCCATGAGGGAGCCGGCAGCGCAGGCGGGATCGGCTATGCCTGCCTGCTGCTTGGCGCCCGGCAGGTCTCAGGGGCGGATTTCTTCCTGGACCTGCTGGACTTCGACGCGCGCAGGGACGGCTGCGACGTCGTGATCACGGGTGAGGGAAGCATCGACCTGCAGACCCTGGCCGGCAAACTGCCGGCCGCCGTCGCCCGGCGTTCCGGCCCCCGGCCCATCATCGCCGTCGCCGGACGCTCCCTGCTGCCCCGCGAGCGCTGGGCAGACCTGTCCCTGTCCCGGGTCTACGCCCTGGCCGACTACACCAGCCGGGATTCCGCCACGAACCCGCAACTGTCCACGGTACTTCTCCAGCAGATTGGCGCTGAGATCGCACAAAGCATCCTCTAGCCGGGCCACGTTGTCCCTTCCGCCGGCTCCGCCGGGCAGTAGCATCGGGAGAGGGAACACCGAATACTCCCTGGCCGCCTGGGTACCTGACCTTGGGCAGGGGGTCTTGGAGCATCCATGCCAGCACGGAAACGAGCAATGGAAAGAGGAGCTTATGCGGGAGCCGGGCACCAGCGAGCGTACTTCGGAAGCGGACGAGGCCGCGCAGGCCAGCGTGGAAGTGGAAGAGGACGCGGCGGAGCCGTCACCGGACCTTGAGGTCACGTTCGACGAGCAGTTCTTCGCGGCCCGCCCCAAGGCACTGCGTCCCATCGCGCGCCGCCGGCAGTTCGTGGGCAGCCGGCCGTCCTTCGAATTCGACGGGCGCAACGCGGCATACGTGGAGTGGCTGCGGAACCAGGCCATGCTCGGGGACGCGAACACGCTGGCACGCCAGCTGTCCGGCCAGGCCAGCATGTGGCAGAACTCGTACGCGCACCCCAACCCGCGGGCCGCCGTCGAACGTGCCTCCGTATGGTTCACCGCCTACCCGCTGTCTTTCATCACCCGGACCGGCCAGTCATTCCTGTCCGCCCTGGGCGACCCCGAAATGTGGAAGGCGTTCCGCGAAATCGGTATCCGCGGGATCCATACCGGGCCCGTGAAGCTCGCCGGCGGCATCAGCGGCTGGTCCCACACGCCCAGCGTGGACGGGCACTTTGACCGCATCAGCATGGCGATCGACCCCGTCTTCGGCACCGAAGAAGAGTTCCGCAGCATGTGCGAGGTGGCCGCCGAGCACGACGGCACCGTGATTGACGACATCGTCCCCGGCCACACCGGCAAGGGCGCGGACTTCCGCCTGGCCGAGATGAACTTCCGCGACTACCCGGGGATCTACCACATGGTGGACATTCCGGAAGAGGACTGGAACCTGCTCCCGGACGTCCCGGAAGGCGCAGACTCGGTCAACCTCAGCCCCGACTCGGAGCAGGCGCTGCAGAAGGCCGGCTACATTATCGGCCGGCTGCAACGCGTCATCTTCTACGAGCCCGGCGTCAAGGAAACCAACTGGAGTGCCACCCGGCCCATCGTTGACACCACCGGCAAGACCCGCCGCTGGGTGTACCTGCACTACTTCAAGGCCGGCCAGCCTTCCATCAACTGGCTTGACCCCACTTTCGCCGGGATGCGCCTGGTGGTGGGCGATGCCCTGCACTCACTGGTGGACCTGGGCACCGGCGCCCTCCGCCTCGACGCCAACGGCTTCCTGGGCGTGGAGAAGAGCGCGGAAGAGCAGCCCGGCTGGTCCGAGGGCCACCCGCTGTCCGAGGCCGCCAACCAGCTCATCGGCTCCATGATCCGCAAGGTGGGCGGGTTCTCCTTCCAGGAGCTGAACCTGACCATTGACGACATCAAGGCGACCTCGGAGTCCGGCCCCGACCTCTCCTACGACTTCATCACCCGGCCGGCGTACCACTACTCCCTGGTCACCGCCGACACCGAGTTCCTGCGGCTGACCCTCCGCCTGTCCATGGAAATCGGGGTGGACCAGGCCTCCCTGGTGCACGCTTTGCAGAACCATGACGAACTCACCTACGAGCTGCTGCACTTCGCCGCGGGCCACCGGGACGAGATTTTCGAGCTCAACGGGGAGGAACTCACCGGCGCCCAGCTGGCCGAGAACGTCCAGCAGACCCTGCGGGAGCGGCTTACCGGCGAAAACGGCCCCTACAACGCCGTGTTCACCACCAACGGCATTGCCTGCACCACGGTCAGCTTCATTATGGCTGCCCTGGGAATCAAGGACCCGGCGGCCGTCACCCCGGAGCAGGAGGCGCAGATCCGGGACGTGCACCTGCTCCTGGCCATGTACAACGCCCTGCAGCCCGGCGTCTTTGCCCTGTCCGGCTGGGACCTTACAGGAATCATGGCACTGGACCGCAGCAGCGTCGGCGAGCTCACCTCACAGGGTGATACGCGCTGGATCAACCGCGGCGCCCACGACCTCATGGGGACAAGCCCGGACGCCACCAACTCATCGGCCGGAATGCCGCGCGCCCGCAGCCTGTACGGTTCCCTGCCGGACCAGCTGCAGGACCAAGACTCCTTCGCACGGCGGCTGCAGCGGATCCTCGCCGTGCGCGAGGACAACGGGATCGCCACCGGCACCCTCCTGGACGTGCCCGAGGTCTCCAACCGCTCCGCCCTGGTGCTGGTCAACCGGCTGAAGGGCGGGGCCCTGCAGGTCACTGCCCTGAACTTCTCCGGGCAGGACATCACCGGCAGCATCCAGTCCAACGAACTGCCCTCCGGCGCCAACGTCCAGGACCTGTTCAGTGGGGAGACCGTGGGGCAGGTGGACGACCTGCACAGCTTCTTCCTGGAGCTGCCCGCCTACGGCGGAACCGCCCTGCTGTTGACCGAGGCGCCGGAACCGGAAGCGGAGGCTTAATAAACAGCCGGGCAGCGCCGGGGCACCGGCCCCGCGCTACCCGGCGATGGCGCCTGACAACGTGGCTTCAATGACGGCCGGCGAGAGAACGTACTGGGTGACCAGCTGGCTTGCCCCGAGCACGCCGGCCTGGTCTCCCGCGCGGGATACATTGATGCGCAGGTGCGAGGTGGCCAGGGGCGGCGAGCGCCGGTACACCACCTCGCGGATGCCGGCCACCACATGTTCTCCGGTCTCACCAAAGCTGCCGCCCACCACGATGACGGACGGATTGAGCAGGTTGACCACGGTGGCCAGTACCTCGCCGATATCCCGGCCTGCCTGGCGCAGGGCCTGGATGGCCTGCAGGTTGCCGTCTGCGGCCAGCCGGATTACGTCGGCGCCCCTGGCCACGTCCAGCCCCTGCTTCCGCAGGGAACGCGCGACGGCGGGACCTGACGCGAGTGCCTCCAGGCAACCGTAGTTTCCACAGGCGCAGAGGACATCCGCGCCCCGCGCCACCTGGACGTGCCCCAGGTCCCCCGCCGTGCCGTTGGCGCCGCGCTGGAGTTCCCCGCTGCTGATGATGCCGGAGCCGATGCCCGTGGCCACCTTTACGAAGAAGAAGTTGTTGTACTCGGGCCAATGGGCGGACTGCTCCCCCAGGGCCATGATGTTCACGTCGTTGTCCACCAACACGTGGACCGGCAGGGACCGCTGGACGTAACTGACCACGTCGAATCCATCCCAGCCTGGCATAATGGGTGGTTTTACCGGCTTGCCGGTGTCATGTTCCACGGGGCCGGGCAGCCCAATGCCGATTCCGGCAAGTTCCGCAGTGCTCCGGCCGGCCGAGGCCAACAGCTCCTTGCCCTGCGCCACAACCTGGTCCAGCACGGCCTCCGGGCCGTCGGCCACCTGCTGCTCCAGCCGGTGCTCGGCGAGGATCTTCCCGCCGAGGTCGGTGACGGCGACAATGACGTGCGTGGCCCCCACATCCACGGCCAGTACCAGGCGGGCGGCGGGGTTGAACGCAAAGCGCGACGGCGGCCTGCCGCCGCTGGAGAGCGCTTCCCCGGCCGGGCCCACGAGGCCGGACAGCATGAGCGCATCGATCCGGGAGGCCACCGTGGAGCGGGCCAGCCCCGTGCTCAGGGCCAGCTCCGCCCGGGTGCGGGCCCTGCCGTCGCGGAGCAGCTGGAACAGGTCCCCGGCACGCGACAGGCTGCCGACGTCGGAGTCTTTTCCGGCCTGCCTGCCCGTCGTTGAAGTCATGTCTAAGTCATAACACTGTTACTTAGCGCTGTCACCACAGCAGAAGAATGACACGAAACAAACAACTTTTGCTTGACGCGCGTCAAAAGTAGTTCTACGTTGTGATTCAGGGCACATCCGCGGTTCCGATGGCAACCATCCGCCGCGCTGATCCCTCCGGTATTCCAGAGTCCGCCTTACAAAGAGGTAATAGAACTTGTCCCATAACGAAGCGCCAGCAGAACGGCCCCTGGGCGTCGGCATCCTCGGCGCCGGGCCCGTTACCCAGGCCATCCACCTTCCGGCACTGGCCAGGCTCCGGGACATCCTGGAAGTACGGCACATCATGGACGTGGACCCGGCGGTCGCCTCGTCGGTGGCGGCGCGCGTCGGTGCCACCTCCAGCACCGGCATGGATGCCCTGCTGGGAGACCCCGGCGTGGACATCGTCGCCATTTGCAGCCCCCACCAGTTCCACGCGGACCAGGTCATCGCAGCCTGCCGGGCCGGCAAGAAGGCGGTCCTCTGCGAGAAGCCCTTCGCCATGAACGGTGAGGAGGCAGCCAGGATTGCGGACGTCAGCGCCGAAACGGGCGTGCCGATCGTGGTGGGAGCCATGCACACCTTCGATCCCGGCTGGCTGGCGGCGGAACAGAACTGGGGTGACCTTCCGGAGCGCGTGCACACCATTCGTTCCTCGATCGTCCTGCCGCCGAACGCCCGCTTCGAGGACTTTGCCACCGAAATCATCACCCGCCCCGCCGCCGGCAGCCCCGATTACTCGGACATCGAGGTCATCAAGGCCATGATGCAGGGCGGGATCATGGGCCTGGCCATCCACGACCTGCCCCTGGTGCGCCGCTTCACGCCGGACTTCGGCGACATCGAGGTGCTCCAGGCCCGTCACGTCCGGCCCTTCGGCTACGCGGTTTCGCTCCGGACCCCCACCCGCGTCATCGAACTGCGCGCAGTCATGAACAGCACCTGGAAGCCGGAATGGACCTTCGAAGCCATCAGCGACGACGCTGCCCTCCACATCGACTTCACGCCGTCCTACGTCCAGGCCGGCTCCGCGATGGCCACCTTCTCCCGAGGCGGCCAGGCCACCAGCTACGGCCCCTACGGCCATAACGGCTACGAAGGCGAGTGGCGCCACCTGGCCGAACTGGCCAGGGGGACCCGCCAGGCGCCCTCCGCCCAAAATTTGATTGATGACCTCACGTTTGCCCTGGCCATCTCGGACGCCACCGTGCAGAACGTTGCCGCCGCGGAAAAGGCAGGAGCCAACGCATGAGCGCCTACACAGTGGCAGCAACGCCCCAGGCCAGGGAAGCAGGGGCCGTAGCTTCAGCGGTCGCGTCCCTGCCGGAAACCTTCGGCCCCGCGACGCAGGACCGGGAGGCTGACGTTGCGGTGATCACCGGCGAAGCAGGCTGGACCACGGAAGCCGTCCGGGCCATCGAATCCGGCTCACGCGGCATCATGGTGGTGGATCCCGTCCCGGAGGAGACCACGCAGCTGGCTGACGCTGCCCGGGCCGCCGGTGCCGCCGTCGTCCTTGATCTCCACTGGGCCTCCAACCCTGCGCTGGTCGGCGAAAGCGGCAATCCCGATGCCCGTGACGCCGTACGCGGCGGCCTGGGCACGGCATCCCTGATGGACAGCGTGGCGACGGCGGCCCCCGGCACGGACGTCCGGCGCCTCCTGGCGCGGCACCTTGCCGCCGTGCTGGCCGTCAGCGGACCGCTGAACGGCGCCGAAGTCCTGCGCAGCAGCGCCACCGGCTACACCGTCAGCGCACACCTGGCCAACGGCGCGCCGTTCACCGCCCAGGGCCTCCTCACCGCCGCCCGCCCGGCCGGCGTCGACATCCACCTCTACACCGCCGACGGCGGAGTGGCCGTCCGGGTGCCGGAACCGGACGCCGCGTGGCCCGCCGACGTCAGGGCCACCGGGGCCCACGGCGAACTATTGCTTCCAACCCTGTACGAATCCGCCCACCGTGCGGCGTGGCGGCGGCTGAAGAACCATCTCAGCGCCGGCACCCTCCCGGCCGACCTGGCCGGCTTCGCCCGGCTGACCGACCTCTACGCAACCCTCGCTGCCACGTAACCAGCCCACCGATACGCAACCGAACAGCAGTCCAGTCCCACCTCCACTCTCAACGATGAGCAGGACCGCACCAACGGCGCACAGCGCAAGACGGTCCCGAAAGGACACACATCATGAACGCAACTCCCGAACAGCGCCGCTCCTTCTCACGGCGCGGTTTCCTGGGCCTGACGGCTGCCGCAGCCTCCGTACCCCTGCTCGCTGCCTGCGGCGGCGGCTCGGCATCGCAGGGAGGCGGCGGGGGCGGGGCCGGCAGCACCGTGAAGTTCTGGGACATGCCCTGGGCAACACCGGCCTACAACGACGCTGCCAAGGGCATCGCCGAAGGCTTCAGCGGAGCGAACGGCAGCAAGGCGTCCTACCAGATCATCCAGTGGGCCAACTTCTACCAGACCTTCTCCTCCGCCATTGCGTCCAAGACGGGCCCGGCAGTGTCCACGGGCGGCGGCTTCCAGGCATTCCAGTTCGAGCAGCAGGGCCAGATCGCCTACGCGGACAAGGTGATCGAGAAGCTGAAGGCCAATGGCCAGTTCGACGACTTCCTGCCCGGCGTGCTGGACCCGTTCAAGTCCAGCAAGGGCTACGTGGCGGTCCCGTGGCAGCTGGACATGCGCGTCTTCTGGTACCGCAAGTCGCTGTTCGAGAAGGCGAACGTCGCCCTGCCCACCGACTGGCCCTCCCTGCTGGAGGCCGGCAAGGCACTGAAGAAGATAGGCGCCTTCGGCTTCACCACCGGCGCCGGCACGGGCAACAACTACGCCAACCACTCCATGATCATGATGATGGTCAACAACGGCGGCGGCGTCTGGAACAAGGACGGCGAGCTGGACCTGCTAAACGACCGCAACGTCGAGGCCATGGAGTTCGTCCTCGAGCTGGTGTCCAACGGCATCGTCGATCCCGCCGCCGTCAGCTACACCACGGACAACATGTCCGCCCAGTGGAAGGACGGCAAGGCAGGGTACGGCCTGTTCCAGGTGAACGTCCCGCAGCGTGTCGGCGACACCTCCGGCGACCTGCTGGTGGCCGACCCCATTAAGGGCCCGCACGGGGACAAGGCCACCATCGTGTTCCCCAACAACATCATGATGTACACCAACACCCCCTCGCAGGACGCCTCGGAAGAGTTCCTGGTGTACTACCTGGGCCAGCTCAAGCAGCTGTGGCAGAAGAAGCTCATGTCCGCCCTCCCGGTCTTCAAGTCCATCACCGAGATCCCGGAGTTCGCCAACGACCCCAACAACGTCAAGATCGTCAAGGACTGGCAGCCCATCGCCAAGACCTTCGCCGCCCAGGGAAGCACCCTGAACGCCAACCTGGCCGCCCTGGACGGCGGGCAGGCACTGAACCAGTTCAGCCAGACCATCATCACCGGGAAGTCGGACGCCAAGACCGCCCTGCAGGCCTTCCAGTCCGGCCTCGAATCCGTCCTGAAGAAGTAGGACAGGGTCCCCATGTCCAGCACCACCGCACAGTCCGGCCTGTCACGGGCCCGCCGGGGACTCGCCCCCGGCGGGTCCGGGGCCGCCCCCGGAAAACGCAGGAGCAAGCTCTCCGCGCAGGCCACCAAAACGTTCTTTTGGCTCCTGCTTCCCTCCGTAGTCCTGCTTGTCCTGATCCACGGCTACCCTCTGATCTACGCGGCCGTCCAGGCCACGCATGACGGAAACCTGCTCCAGACCGGCAACTTCGTGGGCGTTGAAAACTTCGCCACCGTCCTCAGCTCGCCCGCGTTCTGGAAAGCCGCCCAGTTCACCCTGTGGTTCACCATCGTGGGCGTCTTCGGATCCTGGCTTGTAGGCCTGGGCCTCGCCCTGCTCCTGCGTACCAAGATCCCGGCCGGCAACACCTTCAAGGTGCTGCTCCTGCTGCCCTGGGTGGTGCCCATCGTGGTGTCCTCCACCGCCTGGAACTGGCTGGTGGCTACCCCGGACAGCCTGATCCCCTCCCTGTTCCGGAACCTGGGCATGGGCACACCGCTCTTCCTGGCGGACCCCACCCTGGCCTCCGTCACGGTGATGGTGTTCAAGGTCTGGGTCAGCTTCCCCTTCATGATGATGATGATCTCCGCCGCCCTGGCCTCCGTGGACAGCACCGTCTACGAAGCGGCCAGCATGGACGGGGCCAGCCGGTGGCAGCAGTTCAGCCAGATCACCCTGCCGCTGATTGCCCGCTCCACGTACATCAGCTGGATCCTGATGACCATCTTCTGCGTCAATGACTTCCCCACCATCTACCTGCTCACCGGCGGCGGCCCCGTCAGCGCCACCACCTCCCTGGTGGTCCTGGCCTACCGGACCGTGTTCCAGGACTTCGCCACCGGCCCCGGCGTGGCCATCGCCTTCCTCATGACCATGACCCTGGTGGTCATCTCGGTCATCCTGTACCGCCAGATCCGAAAGTCGAGCGTCGAATAATGAGCGCAGTCCTTCACGCCCATGCAGATTCCGGCCCCGCCCTCGGCGTCGACGCCGGCAAGCGCCGCAAGGTCCTCTCCGAAACGGGCCAGCGGGGCCGCTGGTGGCGCTTCACCGCGATCCTCATCATCACCGCGATTGTCCTGGTGCCCATCATGGTCACCGTGGTGCTCGCCTTCACGCCGGGACCCAACAGCACCGCCACCGGGCTAACGTTCGAGAACCTCAGCGGCGTCTTCTCCAAGACCCTGGCCGCCACCTGGCTGAAGAACAGCCTGGTCACCACCCTCTCCACCGTGGTGGTCTCCGTGGCCGTGGCAGCCCCGGCCGGCTATGTCCTCTCCCGCGGCCGCAGCAAGGCCGTCTCCGGGTACTCTCTGCTGCTGTTCGTCATGCAGTCCCTGCCCATCATCACCTCCGTGGTGCCGCTGTTCATCCTGTTCGCCGGCATGGGCCTGGTGGACAACCTCCTGGGCCTGACCATCATCTACGTCGGCTCCACCATGACCGTGGCCACCTGGATGATGGCCGCCTACTTCGACTCCATCCCCATCAGCCTCGAGGAAGCATCCTGGATCGACGGGTGCTCCGTGTTCGGCTCGTTCACCAAGGTAGTCCTCCGGAACTCCCTTCCCGGCGTTCTCTCCACCGCGATCTTCGCCTTCCTCCTGGCCTGGAACGACTACCTGGTAGCCATCGTGTTCCTGCGTTCGAACGAAATCTTCACCCTTCCCATGGGCGTGCAGTCTTTCTTCCAGCAGAACGCCACGGACTGGACATCCGTCATGGCCCTGGCCGTGGTCATGATGCTCCCGCCCGTCATCGTCTTCGCCACGCTGAACAAATACTTCAGCGTCGGCGGCATCGGCGGCTCGCTCGCCGGCCGTTGACCCCAGTCCACTTCGATTCACAACAGAACGCTAAGGAAACCCATGTCCTACTCACTTCAGCTCTACACCCTGCGCAACGCGATCGCGGAGGACCTGCCCGGCACCATCAAAAAGGTTGCCGAAATCGGCTACACGCAGGTTGAGCCCTACAACTTCGTGGCCACTGCCAAGGAACTCGGCGCCGCCCTGAAGGAAAACGGCCTCACCGCGCCGTCCGGCCACGCGCCCCTGATGAGCCAGGACCAGGACGAAATCTTCGCCGCCGCAAAGGAACTGGGTATCAGCACGGTGATTGACCCGTTCCTTCCGGCCGAGCACTGGCAGAAGGCCGAAGATATCCAGGCCACCGCGGAGAAACTCAATGCCGCCGCAAAGAAGGGCGCGGAGTACGGCATCCGGGTTGGCTACCACAACCACGCCTGGGAGCTGGAGTCCACCATCGAGGGACGCACCGCCCTGGAGTACTTCGAGTCCCTGCTGGATCCGGAACTGGTCCTTGAAGTGGACACGTACTGGGTGGCCGTCGGCGGCCAGGACCCGATCGATATCCTCGCCAAGCTTGGTGACCGGGTGAAGTTCATCCACATCAAGGACGGCCCCCTGAACAGGGACAACAAGGCGCAGCAGCCGGCGGGACAGGGCAAGGTCCCGGTCCTTGACGTCATCGCCGCCGCCAAGTCCCTGGAGGTGGGCGTCGTGGAGTTTGACGACTACTCCGGCGACATCTTCGACGGCATCGCCCAGAGCCTGGCCTTCCTAAACAGCAACACCGCAGCCGAAGGAGCCAACGCGTGAGCACCCCCGCAAGCACCCCGGCCCGCAGCGGCCCGGTGGGAGTCGGCGTCATCGGCGCCGGCGTCATTAGCAAGCAGTACCTGGACAACCTCACCGCGTTCCCGGACCTGAAGGTCCACGTCATCGCCGACCTCTTCGAGGATGCCGCGGAGGCCCGCGCCAAGGAGTACGGCATCGAAGAGTGGGGCGGTGTCGACAAGGCCCTGAACCACCCAGACGTCGAAATCATCGTCAACCTGACCATCCCGGCCGCGCACGTGGAGGTGGCCACCGCGGCCGTCAATGCGGGCAAGCACGTCTGGACCGAAAAGCCGTTCTCACTGGACCGCGAATCCGGGCTGGGGCTGCTCAAGACCGCCGACGCCGCCGGCATCCGCCTGGGCTGCGCGCCGGACACCTTCCTCGGTGCCGGCATCCAGACCGCCCTGCGCCTGATCCAGCGCGGCGACATCGGCACTCCCCTGACTGCCATGACCACGTTCCAGACCCCCGGCCCGGAGTCCTGGCACCCCAATCCCGCGTTCCTCTTCCAGCACGGCGCCGGCCCCCTGTTCGACATGGGCCCGTACTACCTCACCACCCTGGTCCAGGCCTTCGGCTCCATCCGCAAGGTGGCCGCCGTCGGCTCCAAGGCCAAGGACGTGCGCGTGATCGGTTCCGGACCCAAGGCCGGCGAGGAGTTCACCGTCGAGGTGCCCACCCACGTCTCGGCCATGGCGCAGTTCGAATCCGGCGCCTCCTCGCACAGCGTCTTCTCCTTCGAATCCCCCCGCACCCGGATGGGGTTCGTGGAGATCACCGGGACCGAAGCCACCCTCTCGCTGCCGGACCCCAACTACTTCACCGGCGACATCAAGCTGTGGCGTGCCGGCGATGAGGACTGGACCACCATTCCCGCCACCGGGCCGGCCAACGGCCGCGGCATGGGCGTCCTGGACATGGCCCGTTCCCTCCGCGCCGGTGTGAAGCACCGGGCCACGGGCGAGCTGGCTTACCACGTGCTGGACACGATGGTCTCCATCAGCGAGTCCGTGGATTCGGGCACGTTTGTCGACGTCGAAAGCTCAGCCCCGGCATCCGCCGCCCTCCCCGAGGACTGGGCACCGGAAACCGCAACCCTCTAATCCGGCAAGACCAGCCCCGCAAGCAGGAAGCACGCAGGAACGCATCATGACCGCACCTGAACACCCGTCCGCACCCCCGGCCGCCCGTCCGGTTTCCCGCCCATTGGGTGTGGCAGCCATCGGTTACGCCTTCATGGGCAAGGCCCATTCCAACGCGTGGCGGAACGTGGCCAGCTTCTTCGACGTCCCGGCCTTCGAGCAGAAAGTCCTGGTGGGCCGGGACGCCGGGGCCGTCGCCGAGGCTGCCGCGAAGTACGGCTGGGCCGAGTCTGCCACGGACTGGCGCACCGTGATCGAACGGGACGACATCGACATCGTGGACATCTGCGCCCCCGGCTGGATGCACGCAGAAATCGCGGTCGCCGCCCTGGCAGCGGGCAAGCACGTGCTGGTGGAAAAACCGCTGGCCAACACCCTGGCCGAGGCCGAACTCATGACCGCCGCAGCGGCCAAGGCCAGGGCCCGGGGCGTGCAGTCGATGATCGGGTTCAACTACCGCCGGGTCCCGGCCCTGGCCCTGGCGAGGGAGCTGATCGCAGAAGGCCGGCTGGGCACCGTCCGGCACGTCCGCGCGGCGTACCTGCAGGACTGGCTCGCCGACGCCGAGGCGCCCATGACCTGGCGGCTGCGGAAGGAAACCGCCGGGTCAGGCGCGCTCGGGGACATCGCCTCCCACGCCATCGACCAGGTCCTGTTCCTCCTCGGCGGCGAGGTCAACGAAGTCACCGGCAGGCTCAACACCTTCGTCAACCAGCGCCCCGGCGAGAACGGCCTGGAGGACGTCACGGTCGACGACGCCGCCTGGGCCACGCTGTCCCTCGCCTCGGGCGCCATCGCCTCAGTCGAGGTTTCCCGGGTGGCCACCGGCAGGAAGAACAGCCTCCAGATCGAGGTCTACGGAGACAAGGGCAGCCTGCTCTTCGACCTCGAAAACCTCAACGAACTGGGCTTCCTGGACGCCACCCTCCCCATCCGCGAGCAGGGCTTCCGCCGCATCCTGGTCAACGAGCCCGAACACCCCTACCTCGAAGCCTGGTGGCCGCAGGGCCACATCATCGGCTGGGAACACACCTTCACCCACCAGGCCCGCGACTTCCTCCTGGCCATCAAGGACGGAACCGCACCCTCGCCGTCGTTCGAAGAAGGACTGAACGTCCAGCACATCCTCAATGCCGTGGAGGAATCCGCAGCCAACAAAAGCACCCTCACCGTCGTCCGCCACTAAGCCATCACCGCGCCAGCCCGCCACCAGCCAAGGAGATCCATGTCCCGCCCGTTCACCCTGTTCACCGGCCAGTGGGCCGACCTGCCCTTCGAGGAAGTCGCGAAACTGGCCGCCGGCTGGGGCTACGACGGCCTCGAAATCGCCGTCTCCGGCGACCACCTGGACGCCTGGCGCTGGGACGAACCCGGCTACGTCGACTCCAAACTCGAAATCCTGGACAAGTACAACCTCAAGGTCTGGGCCATCTCCAACCACCTCAAAGGCCAGGCCGTCTGCGATGACCCCATCGACTTCCGCCACCAGGCCATCGTCGGGTCCAAGGTCTGGGGCGACGGGGACCCCGAAGGCGTCCGCCAGCGCGCCGCCGAGGAAATGAAACACACCGCCCGGCTCGCCAAAGCCCTCGGCGTGGACACCGTCGTCGGGTTCACCGGCTCCTCCATCTGGCAGTACGTCGCCATGTTCCCGCCGGTCCCGGAAAAAGTCATCGATGCCGGGTACCAGGACTTCGCCAACCGCTGGAACCCCATCCTGGACGTCTTCGACGAAAACGGCATCCGGTTCGCCCACGAAGTCCACCCGTCCGAGATCGCCTACGACTACTGGACCACCGTGCGCACCCTCGAAGCCATCGGCCACCGCGAAGCGTTCGGCCTGAACTGGGACCCGTCCCATATGATGTGGCAGGGCATCGACCCCGTCTCCTTCATTTGGGATTTCAAGGACCGGATCTACCACGTGGACTGCAAGGACACCAAGATCCGCCAGACCGGTCGCAACACCGTCATGGGCTCCCACCTGCCCTGGGGAGACCCCCGGCGGGGCTGGGACTTCGTCTCCGCCGGCCGCGGCGACGTCCCCTGGGAAGCCTCCTTCCGGGCGCTGTCCGCGATCGGCTACGACGGCCCCATCAGCATCGAATGGGAAGACGCCGGCATGGACCGCCTCCACGGCGCCCCCGAAGCCCTCGCCGCCCTCAAGAAATACGACTTCCCCGCCTCCCAAACCAGCTTCGACGCCGCTTTCAGCAGCAAGGACTGAACGGGTGCGCAGGCTGCGGCCGGGCCAGCGCTGCGAGGTGTGGACGGCCTCCGCCGCGGGAGTGCTGGACCTTGCATACGCCAGCTGGAATATGCTCCTCGAGGCACCCAATTGGACGCTGAACGGCCGGGAGCTCATCCTCAATGGGGACGGAAAGTTGTGGCGCCTGGCCTTGGCGGACGGGTCCCTCGCCGAGGTTCCGCTGACCGGCGTTCCTGCCCTGAACAACGACCATGTCCTGGCCCCGGACGGAGGAAGCATCTACGTGTCCGGGGATGACGGGCACATCTACCGTGCACCCCTGGCGGGCGGCCCGGCTGCCAGGGTGACGGCCGACGACGGGTCCTTCCACTTCCTGCACGGCGTCAGCCCGGACGGCAGCGAGCTCGCCTATGTCGGGATCGGGGAAGGGGATTTCTCGCGTCCGGGCCGCCTCATGACCATGGCGTCCCGCGGCGGCGCAAGCGCGGCCGTCGATGTGGGGCCGGGCCACTGCGACGGGCCGGAATACTCGCCCGACGGGAAATGGCTGTACCTGAACACGGAATCCTTCAGCACGGCTCCCGGCCACGCCCAGCTTGCCCGCGTCCGGCCGGACGGCAGCCAGTTCGAGCAGCTCCTGGCGAGCGGGACCGTGGACTGGTTCCCGCATCTTTCCCCGGACGGCAGCCTGGCCAGCTATGTCCGCTTCCCCGCCGGAACGGAAGGCCACCCCGCGGACGTGGCGGTCGACGTCGTCCTGGTGTCCACGGGCGACTGGGCCGCGCCGCTGCACACCTGGCCGGTGTTCGGCGGCCAAGGGACCCTCAACGTCAACAGCTGGTCGCCCGACTCCGGCCGCTTCGCCTTCGTGGCTTACCCACTGGGTGCCGGGGACTAAGGCTGCCGTCCCTTAGTGGTGAAACCCACGGACGTGGCCGCCCGCTAAGGCGCCTGGGCGGACTCCCGGTCAAGGACAACGTCGTACGCTTCCACCTGGCGGTCCGTGACCGTCGTGGGCGATTCCAGGTGCACTGCGCCAGAGGGCAGGATGCCCGCGCCGCCATACCGCTCCATCACCTGCCATTGCGCCACGACGTCCTCGCCCGCGTGCCCAGGAGGGAGACTGCTCCAGAATCGGAACCCGCCGGCGTCGACCAGCAGCTGCCTGCGGTACAGAACGCAGCCACCCAGCCACGCCACGTGGTACGGCACCCACTCGCCCGGCTCCAGGGACAGGTCGGCGCCGAGGTGGCTGAGGTTCGCAGCGTTGTGCAGCGGCCATCGGTCGAATCCAGGGCCGTCGGGGCGAATCCTCTCGGGAGTCACCGGCCCGTCCCATGCTTCGAAAGGCGCCGTCTGATCGGGCCTGCGGTCAGCCAGGAAGGACAGTCCCTGCGGCGCCATGCCTACAAAACCGCAGCCAAGCTCGTCCAGGGCCTGGCTCAGCAGGGCCAGGGCGCCCTGCTCCAGCCAGACGTCGTCGTCCAGGAAGAGGCACTGGCCGGCGGTGGACTGCTCCAGCAGGTACTGCCGGTGTTCGGCGAGCCCACGGCGCGGAAGATGGCGCAGCAGCGTGACGGGCCGGCCCTGCGCCTCGAGTACCCGCACCATGGCTGCGGCGGCCGGGTGTTCCCAGGCGGGTTGGCCCGCTGACTGGTCGCTCACCACGACGGCGAACGCCGGGTCGTCCTGCCCGGCCAGTCCGGCGAGGGTCACGGCCAGCTCGGCCGGCCGGTTGCAGGTAGGCACCAGGACATCCACTGCCGCCTCATCCTGCTGGTCCGTGGGCCGCGCCCACTGACCTGGAGATCTCCTGCCCACGTTCCACCTTCCTGGCCTCGACATCGGTTCCGGCGTCCGGCACGGTGTCCCCGCTGCCTGCCGGCGTGGTTTCCCATGTCCCGTACCCAGCCGGACCCGAACGTATGCGGACACGGAAAGGCCCCGATTCCGGCTGCCGGCGGGGCAGCAGGAGCCGGGGCCCGCGGGGAAAGCCGACTTATCCGGCGTCGAAGCTCTCGTCATCGTCATTGGGCGATTCCTCCTGCGGAAGGTCGTTTCCGCTGCCGTCCGGGATGCCCGTGGCTTCCTGTCCGGGCTCCGAGGAGTTCGGTGCCGACCCCTGGGAATCGTCATTGGACTCATCGATCTCCGCGGCGCTGGACGGGAGGTCCATGTCGTGCGGGACCGGGTCCTGGCCCGCCCCGGACTGCGGTTCGTTGGTGTCCGCGCCCGCCGGCGAAGCGCCGCCGGACTGCTGGCCGCCGCTGTTGGACTGCTGGCCGCCCTGCGTGCCCGCAGCTTCCTGCTCGGCGGTGGGGGTGCCGTAGCCGCCCGGGGCCGACTCGGGTTCAGCCTGCTGGTTTTCCTGCGTCATGCTTCCTCCTGTTGTGCGTTGCCGATGGTGCACGGTAATAATCAGTAAACTTATCAAATGTGGGGGCAGGCGCAACGGGCAGCCCACTTTCTGGGTACGGGAGGAGCAGAAAGAAGACGTGGACCCCCGCCGGAGAGAAAGGAGCGCCGATGTCCGATGTTGAGGACTACACCGGCCGCACGGGCCGGAACGAGACCCGCGAGGAGCAGCTGGACCGAAACTGGGCCGAACTCCTCCAGGAGTTGCGCGTACTCCAGACCGGCGTACAGATCCTCGCCGGCTTCCTGCTGACGCTGCCGTTCCAGCAGCGGTTCGAAAAGCTTGACGACTGGGAAGTTGGCCTCTATCTAGCCAATGTGGTGGTTGCCGCCCTGACCACTGCCTTCATCCTCCTCCCCGTCAGCGTGCACCGGCGGCTCTTTCGGAAGCGGCTTAAGGAGACACTGGTTTCCAGTGCCGACACGATCACCAAGATCGCCCTCGGCGGCATCGCCCTGCTGAGCGCCGGGACCGCCGCACTGGTCTTCGACGTCGCCGCAGGAAGATCTGCCGGCGTCACGGCCGGCGGGGCACTGCTGGGCGTCATGGTGGTGATGCTGGTGTTCGTTCCCCTGCGCCTCAACAAGCGCGCCACCGGGAGGATCCTTCCGACGGCAGGAAGCAAGGAGTGATGCATGCGCAAATGGGCTAAAGAGCATGGACTGCTGGTGGCCAACCTTGGCCTGTTCCTCGTGTTTTTCGTGGGAATGGTCCTCTCCGGCGCGGCGTCCTACAGCGAAGACCAGCAGGCCCACGGCGAACCCGCCGTGTCCGTGCTCCAGTTCCTGGGCACCGGCGCGTTCGTGGAGGCCACCTTCGAGAACTGGGAATCGGAGTTCCTGCAGATGGCCATGTACGTGGTCCTCACGGTGTTCCTGTTCCAGAAGGGCTCATCCGAGTCCAAGCCAATGGGCAAAGGGGCACCCCAGGACCAGGAACCGCGGGATGCGAAGGCCACCAATGCCACGCCGTGGCCCGTCCGGCGCGGCGGGGTGGCGCTCAAGCTGTATGAGCACTCCTTGTCGATCCTGTTCTTCGTCCTGTTCCTTGCCTCATTCCTCGTGCATGCCGCCGGCGGCGTGGACGAGTACAACCAGGACCAGCAAAGCCACGGGAAGCCCGCCATCACCTTCCTGCAGTACCTGGGAACCAGCCGGTTCTGGTTCGAATCCTTCCAGAACTGGCAAAGCGAGTTCCTGGCTGTCGGGGTCCTGGTAGGGGCGTCGGTGTATCTGCGGGAAAAGGGATCCCCGGAATCAAAGCCGGTTGCCGAACCGAATTACGAAACCGGCGCCTGAGGCGCTCCTGGCCGCCCGCCGGTCAGGCGCCCTCGAGTACCTGGCTCGTGGCCCAGGCCAGGTACTTGCCGGCGTTGGCCACGGCGTCCTCGGGGCTGGATGCGACGTCCAGCAGCTGCGCCGCGGCGACCACTCCGTGCCCGGCCAGGTCCTCGAACGTCACCAGGATCCTGCCGGCCACCACAATGACGGGAATGCCACGCTCGAGGGCCGCGTCCGCGAGCGCGATCGGCGCCTTGCCGGTCAGCGACTGGGAGTCCATGGAGCCCTCGCCGGTAATCACCAGGTCCGCCTGGTCCAGCTGGCCGGCCAGTCCGGTCAGCCCGGCCACCAGCGCAAAGCCGCCTTCCAGCGAGGCGTCCGTGAAGGCAAGGAACGACGCCGGGAAGCCTCCGGCGGCGCCCGCGCCGGGGACGTTCACGTCCCGGCCCGTTGCTTCCCGCAGCACTGACGCCCAGTTGCGCAGCCCGGCGTCGAGCATTTCCACGGCGTCCTGGTCCGCGCCCTTTTGCGGGGCGAAGACGTGGGCAGCGCCGGAGGGTCCGTACAACGGATTGCGGACGTCCACGGCAATGCGGAAGGTGGTGGCGGCCAGGCGCGGGTCCAGTCCCGACGTGTCCAGCGTTGCAACGTCACCGAGCGAGCCGCCGCCCAGGGGCACCACGTTCCCGGCCGCGTCCAGGGGTTTCAGGCCCAGGGCGCGGAGGGCGCCGCTGCCGCCGTCCGTCATGGCTGAGCCGCCCAGGCCCAGGACGACCTCGGTGGCACCGGCGTCGAGGGCCGCTGCGATGAGTTGGCCGCAACCGTAGCTGTGGGCGCGCAAGGCGTTCGCCGGGGTTGGTTCCATGTTCGCCAGGCCCGAGGCCTGGGCAGTCTCGATCACGGCGGTGACCTTGCCGTCGCCGCCCTTGTGGATGGCCCAGGCAGCCCCGAGCGGAGCGAGGATGGGGCCCACCACGGCGTTCAGCCGTTCTTCGTAGCCAGCCGCCACCGCGGCCTCCAGGGTGCCCTCGCCGCCGTCGGCAATGGGAAACTGGGTGGCGACGGCGTCCGGGTAGACCCGGAGCGCCCCCTCGGCGATGGACGCGGCCGCCTCGGCTGCCGTCAGGGACCCCTTGAACTTGTCCGGAGCAATCAGAATGCGCATGCGCTCCATCATGCCAGCAAGCCTTGGGAAAGCGCTTGCCGGATCCGGGATGCGGACCTCCCAAGGGCCGGGGCTGCTACCCCTTGCCCCAATCGTTGCCGGTGAGATGCGAGCCCGCCTGCGGGCCCATCTGCAGCATCCCGCCATCGACCACCCAGGCAGCACCCGTTACATAGCTTGAGGCCGGCGAGGCGAGGAAGGCGATGACGTCGGCGATCTCCCGGGCATGGCCCGGCCTGCCAAGCGGCACGCCGGGGCGCTCCATCGTCGTCGGATCCTGGTCCTCCTGCCCCGTCATGGGCGTGGCGATCTCGCCGGGGGCCACCGTGTTGGCGGTGATGCCATACTGCCCCAGCTCCAGGGCCAGGGTCTTCATGAGGCCGCCCAGGCCATGCTTGGACGCACCGTAGGCAGAGGAGCCAACGCGGGGCTGGAACTCGTGGACGCTGGACACGGCCACCAGCCGCCCTCCCTTTCCTGCCTTGACCATGTGGCGTGCCGCGGCCTGCAGGCAGACGAATGCCCCATTGAGGTTCGTGTCCAGGATCCGCATCCAGTCGTCGATCCCCATGTCCAGGAACCTCGTGTTGGCACCTGTCCCCGCGTTGTTGACAAAGACGTCCAGCCCGCCCAGTTCCCCGGCAAGATCGTCAACGACGGCCGCCGCGGCACGGAGTTCGGTTGTGTCCAGCCGGCGGACCACGGCCTTGCGGCCCAGGCCGCGCACCTCTTCGGCGGTTTCCTCGGCACCCGCCTTGTCCGTATGCCAGGTGATGCCCACGTCCATCCCGGCGCGGGCCAGCGCCACGGCCGTGGCCTTGCCGATGCCCGAGTCGGAGCCGGTGACGATTGCAGCGGTGGGTGCGAAGTTGCTGGTGTCCGGCATGGCGGGGCCTTTCGATGGGTCAGGCAGGGCGGCGGAGGTCGGGCTGGTAGGACTCGTCGTCACCGCCGGCGGAGGCTTCGGCCTCCCGGGGTGCCGGCGCCAGGTCCGGGCGTTCTTCCCGTACGGCCATGAGGGGCACCGCAAAGGTCACCACGGGCCGGCTGTCGGCGTCGTCAGCCGCCCTGATGGTCAGGCTCCTGGTGCCGGGCGGCACCGAGGGGGCGAAAACCTGCAGGTTGCGCGTGCCGACGGTGGCGGAGTCCTGCAGCGTGTATTCGGTGCCGAAGTGGTCCTGGAGCATCAGCCGGGGCTCCGGGGAGTCCCCTGACGGAAGGTGGATGTTTACCACCAGGCCCGAGGCCCAGACTTCCACGGACAGGACGGTGAATGCGGTGGCCGGCGTGACGTGCCGCCCGTAGGTGGGGGGCAGCAGCATCCGGCGAAGATCGCCGGAAGGGATGAGATTGCTCATGGTGGTTCCTGTGGGTCTTGCGCCCGCGGACGGCCGGCCGCCGGCGGGTTGTCCGGCGCCGCCCGAACGCTGGGGCGCGGTTGCGGCTCGGGCGCTTTTCCGGACTGGGGTCTTCCAGCCTGGAAAGAGTCGGAGGGGCGCCGTTGCTGCGCTGTTCCTGGTCGATGATGTTCAGTTCCGGGAGGCGAAGGTGTCCAACCATTCCTCCCAGCCGTCGTGGCGATCCTTTCCCCTGAAGTAACTAGTAAGTCTACTTACTATGGAGCCTCCGGATCGGGTCCCTGTCAAGGGGAGGGGCGGGACCTTTGCGGGCAGCGTGCGGGCATTGCGGCATTTCCATGCCCGCCGGCCGGGGGGCGTGGGTGGCCAGGCTACCGGCGGGGGCGGACCACTGCGTAGTACCCGGGCACCCGGTCCTGGCCGGGCACGCCGGTCACAGGGTTGGTTTCGATGGCCGTATGGCCGTCTTCAAGGAGTTCCCAGGCCGACGCCGGGAACGCACGTTCACGCTCTTCGGGACCGAAGTGCCCCGGCATTGGCAGTCCCCGGATGGCCAGTTCCAGCGGCGCCGGAATGCCGCGGGTGGTGGCCCCGAGGTGGGACACGTACTCCACCGGATTCCCCTGGAAATTGGTCTCCGCCATGAAGACGGTGCCGCGGCGGCCCGCCAGGAGCCGGAGGTTCTCGACGAGCGCCACCTGGTGGGCTGGAGCCAGGACGTGCAGGACGCCGCGGATGAAGGCGTTGGCGCCGTCACCGCCGGCGTTGATGGACTCCGCCAGGGCCGCCCCGGCGCCCTCCGCCGTCATATCGCGCGCTTCAAAGGCCGTGTTGCCATGCCCAGCGGACTCCGCCCGGGCCTTGGCAACGGCGTGCGGGGAGACGTCCACCCCCACCACGCGCGGAAAGACGTCCGCGAGCGCACGGGTGAAGCTGCCGTGGCCGCAGCCGGTGTCCACGACGGGAAGGGCGGGGTCCAGGTACTGCAGGAGACTGTCCTTGTAGCCCAGGAACTCATGGTCGTTCCCCGAATCCCACAGGACTTCGCCGCCCGCGCCGGTGGCCGTTATGCCTGCCCAGTATGCGTCCCACGCCTTGTGCCGGTCCTTCGGCGCGCTCCTGGACAACCTGACCAGTTTGGGGATCATCAGGTACTTCTGCAGGATGGACCGCGGCGACTTCGTTGGTGAGGACACGGCTCAAATATATGTTCCCTGCCTGGGAGCCGGCGCTGGTTCGGCCACATTACGGCGCGCCTTCTCCGCTACGGCAGGCATGCGGGGTGCAACGCCGGGGCCCCGCGATCTGGACCGGCGCGGGCCGCGTCCCCCTAGAATGTACTCAACTGGGAGGAAGGGAACACTGTGACGGCTGTGCCGAGTGGCGTGCACCTGGCCCGTACCGCCGTCGTCGCTGATCCCGACGCCGGCCGGCTGGCCCGCAATGCCCAGGCACTGCGGAATGCCGGGTACGGCGTCCTGGAGGCCTCGGACGCTGCCGGCCTGGCCTCCCTGCTGGACGCAGGCCAGCCCTCCATCGTCGTGGCAGACGCACTCCTGGCTTCGGTCCAGTCCGCGGCGCCCGTCCTGGTCATGGTGGACCTGGACAATCCCCAGGAGATCGCCGCGGCCAGCCCGCCCGGGGTCCACGACTGCATCACGAAACCGCCGGAACCCAAAGAGCTGGTCCACCGCGCGTCCGTCCTCATCGAGCAGGTTTCCCGCAGGCGTTCCTCCCGGCAGGTGGCCGAGGGGCTCCGCGAGCAGCTGCGCGAGGTCTCTGCCGCCGTGCGCGCCACCAACGATCCGCAGGAGATCGCCAACCACGTGGTCTCCGGCTTCGGCCGGACCTTCAAGGCCGACCATGTGGTCCTTTCCACCTTCGAAGACCACCGCGTCCCCGTCATCACTGCCAGGTGGCACCGGCAGGGACTGGCGGAGCTGCCCCAGGGCGCACTTCCCGGCGAGGATGAGGCACGTGCCACGGCGGATGCCCTGTGGGCAGGGACAGAGACACTCTCCGCGGACGGAACCGAAACCGAGGCGCGTGCCGAGGAGAAGCCGGCCCGGGCCATCGCAGGGGCAGCCTCCACTCTGGCGGTGCCCATCGGCGAAGGCAACTCTTCCCTGGGCATCATCTGGATCGCCATGATGGACCGGCCGCGGACCTGGTCCAGTGCCGAGCTGGGGTTGATCCAGCACGTGGCCGGCAACGCCGCCTACGGGCTCATCCAAAGCCACCTGATCAGCAGCCAGCAGCAGGTGGTGAAGCAGCTGCGGGAGCTCGACAAGGCGAAGACGGATTTCCTGGCCACGGTGAACCACGAGCTGCGCACCCCGCTGACCTCGATCATGGCGTACCTGGACATGATCCAGGAGAGCACCGAGCACCCGGTGTCCAGGGAAGTCCACCAGATGCTGGACATCGTGGTCCGCAATACCGAGCGGCTCCGGTCACTCATCGAGGACATGCTCAGCGTCTCCCGCGGCGGCCTGGACACCACCGAAATGCAGCTGGCGCCGGTCCGCCTGGGGCGCACCCTGGACCTGGTGGCCGCGGCACTCCGGCCGCTGGCGACACTGCAGAACGTCACCATCGACGTGGACCCGGTTCCGGAGGATCCGGAAATCCTGGCCGACGAGGTGCAGCTGCAGCAGGTCTTCACCAACCTCGTGTCCAATGCCATCAAATTCACGCCCAGCGGCGGCCGGATCGAGGTGGGCAGCGAATCCCACGCCGCGGCGGACGGCTCCAAGTGGGCCACCGTGCGGATCGCCGATACCGGCATCGGCATCTCGGGCGACGAAATCGACCATGTGTTCACCAGGTTCTACCGGGCCTCGAACGCGATGAACGGCGCCATCCCGGGAACAGGGCTGGGCCTTGCCATTTCCAAGGACATCGTGGACCGCCACGGCGGCCGGATCGACGTCGCCTCCACCCTTGGCACCGGGACCACCGTCACCGTCAGCCTCCCCCTCGGCACTGACCGCGCCCAGGCCAATTAGGCGCCGAAGGAGGACTGGCCATGTTTGCCGATGACGACCCCCGGCTCTCCCAGCTGCTGGAAGGCATCGTCAAGCTTGCCTCGGGCGACCTCACGTCCCGGATAGAGGTCTCACCGGCGCGGGACGAGCTCGATGCGATCATCATGGGCACCAACCTGCTGGCCGAGGACCTGCAGGTCATCTATGAGGAACTCGAGCAGCGGGTCCAGGTCAGGACCCAGCTCCTGCACGAGGCCCACCTCGAGATGCAGAAAATGGCCATGCAGGACCCACTGACCGGGCTGGCCAACAGGTCGGCCCTCCTTGAGGCCCTCCGCACGGCACTGGAAGCCCGGGCCACTGCGGACGCCGAACGGGTGCAGGAAGGTCCTGCCATCCTCCTCATGGACCTGGACGCCTTCAAGTCCATCAACGACAGCCTGGGGCACACCGCCGGCGACCAGGTCCTGGTGACCGTGGGCGAAAGGCTCCGGACCGCGGTGCGGGCATCCGACGTCGTCGCCCGCCTGGGCGGTGACGAGTTCGCCATTGTCATGCCGTCGGCATCGGCAGACCAGGCAACCATCGTGGCGCACCGCATCCTGGCGTCCCTCAATGAACCCATTGAGCTCCCCGGCCGGAGCGTGCGCTGCGGTGCCAGCATCGGGCTCAGCGTGGGCAGCGAGGGGCGGAGCCCGGAGGACATGCTGATGGAGGCGGACGTCGCCATGTACGCCTCCAAGGCCGAAGGCCAGAACAAGCTGCACCGGTTCGAGCCGGCGCTGCTGCTGATGCGCCGGCTCCGCAGCCAGCTGGTGGATGACCTGCGGGCAGCCATCAAGAACGATGCCCTGACGCTCTACTACCAGCCGGTGGTGGAGCTTGGCACCGGACGGATCGAGGGCGTGGAGGCGCTGGTCCGGTGGAACCACCCCACCCGCGGCTTCATCATGCCGGACGAATTCATCCCCCTCGCCGAGGAGGCGGGGCTGATCTCGGAACTGGGCCTCTGGGTCCTCAGGACCGCCGTCAAGCAGCTGCGGGCCTGGATTGACGCCTCCCTGGTGGACAGCAGGTTCTCCGTGCGCATCAACATCTCCGCCACCGACCTGCAGAGCCTGCAGTTCATCGAGGACGTGCGCAACACGCTCCAGGAAACCGGCGTCCGGCCCGAACAGGTTGTCCTGGAGCTGACGGAAGTGGCAATCGTCAAGGGCAATGAGCTGGACCGGTATTCGCTGGGCGGACTCCGCGGCCTGGGCGTCGGCATCGAAATCGACGACTTCGGGACCGGCTACTCCTCCATCAGCTACCTTCGCCGCCTGCCGGTGGACCGGGTCAAGGTGGACCGGTCGCTGATCACCGGGCTGGAGAGCGACCCCAACCAGCCCGCCCTGGTGGCGGCGGTCCTGCAATTGGTGCGGGCATGCGGGCTCGAAGCGGTGTGGGAGGGCGTGGAAACGGCGGAGCAGGCCGACATACTGCGCGGCCTGGGTTGCCGGAGCGCCCAGGGCTACTATTTCAGCCGCCCCGTTCCCCCGGAACAGATTCCGGAACTCTTGGCTGACCAGCAGGAAAGCGCTAACCAGTAACGCAAAAACTACTGCGCTTTTCCGGCCGCCGTTATACGATCAGCGTGCGGTGTCTGCTTTTCGCCGCCTCGGAAATCAGGTTGGCAGCACCGTTCTTTTATAAGGCGTTTGGACATTTGAACATTTTTGGGCCATCGGGTCATTACTTCGTCAACTGGGGGCGTTGCTAATGTCGGTTCGGGTACAGGCATGGGGAATTATCGCTGCCGTGCTGGCGGATACGGATCCTGCGGGAGCCGCCGTCCGGCAGCGGCTGAGCAACAGCCTCGACGAGAATCCCGGAGTGCCCGAGCGGGCCCTCCTGGAGTATCTCCTCGAGACCCGGCGCAGCGACGCCAACATGGTGGAAACCCTGGAGGATGCCCGGGAGATGCGCCTGACGCCGCCGGCGCTTCCGCCGCAGTTCGCGGAGCAGCTGGACGCGATCCGCAGCACCTCCCGGATCAGCGCCCTGCTCGCGAACCAGATGCTGATGACCGCCTTCCAGCCGATCTATGGGCTGCAAGGGAAATCGGTGGTGGGCGCCGAAGCGCTCTCCCGCTTCGTCAGCGATGACGGCGCGGCCGCCGAGCTCTGGTTTGCCGAGGCCGCCGCCGTGGGCCTGGGTGCCAACCTGGAGTTCTCGGCGCTGGGATCCGCGGCTGCGGCCGCCCGGGACCTGCCCGGGAACCTGTATGTGTCCCTCAACATTTCGCCCACGTCCTGCATGGATCCGAGGCTGCCGGAACTGTTCGAGCACATTGACCTTCCCATCCACCGAGTGGTGCTGGAGCTGACTGAGGACATTCCGGAAGAGGAGTACCTGCAGTTCCTGTCCGCCGTCAATCCGCTGCGGGAAAATGGGCTGCGCATTGCGGTCGATGATACCCACACGGGCGCCGGCGCGCTGAGCCGCATGATCCACCTCCGGCCCGACTTCCTCAAGGTGGGCCGGAACGTGATCGGCGACGTCGACAAGGACGGCCTGCAGCGGGCGCTGGCTGCCTGCCTGGTGGACTTCACTGACCAGATCGGCATCACCCTGGTGGCCGAGGGCATCGAAACCGTGGGTGAGCTTAAGGTCCTCACCGAGCTGGGGATCAGCGCCGGACAGGGGTACCTGCTGGGCCGGCCGTCGGTGCGGCCCAAGGACTGGGCCAGCTGGAACACGCGCCTGGACGTGGACGGACTGGAGCGCCAGCTGGCGGGCCAGCCGGAACCGCGGGCCGTCCGGCGCGCGGAATCTTCCTGACCAGGCCAGGCCAGCGGCGGGGCGGCGGGCGTCCTGCGCACCGCCCCGCCTGCCGTCCCGGCGTTATTCGGAGTGGCCCTGGTCCCTGCTCATCTGCCCCTCCGCCGGGGGCGTCTCTCCCGGCGGGACTCCCCCGCCGGGTTCCAGGCCGGTGACATTGCCCTCCAGCGGATCCGGATTCGGTGAGCCGGCGGATTCCCCGCTGCGCTGTTCCGCCGGGCGTGGCTCGGCGGCACCCACCTGGTCCTTCCCCGGACGGTCGGGGTTGGCGGGGTCATTTTCCGGATGGTAAGTGCTCATTGCTTTCCTTCCTCTCCGGCTGCGGTCCGTTCCCCAGCACTGGACTAATTGTAAGCATGCTGATAATTCTGGAGGAGTAGGGCCGGAACGCCGCTGGGCGGCCGGCACGCAATGTCGGAAGGAGCAGTCACATGGGAATCGGCGACAGCATCGGCAAGGCAACAGAAAACGCCATGGAGGACCTGGCCGGGACATCCAAACCGACAGAGAAGACGGATGTGCCGGACCCGGCAGACCCGAACGATGACGTGGAAGTCCACTCATCCCTGAGCGAAGGCTCAAATGCGATGGAGGCAGAGAAGCAGAAGGCGCCCGGACTCAAGACGGGAGCCTCCCCGGACCCGGTCTCCAACAGCCCGCTGGGCGGGGATGCCGACGAAACAGGCGGCAGTGCTGCGGGCAGTGGCCGGGACCAGGACAGGGCCGCGGACGACGAAGGCCTGGCCGGGGACGCCACGGCACCCACCGAAGGGGACCGGGCCTAGCAGGCGGCCGCCGGGGGCCGATCGCCCCCGGGGCCGGCGGGCCACTGGCCGCGGGTGCGCAGTACGTCGCGGAGCAGGTCCGCCCGGTCCGTGACGATGCCGTCCACACCCAACTGGAGCAGGCGGTGCATTTCGCCGGCATCATTGATGGTCCACACGTGCACCACCAGGCCCAGATCATGCGCGCGCCGGATGAAGCCCGGGGTGACAACGGGAACCCGCCCGTAGCGGACGGGCACCTGCAGGGCGTGCACGTCCCGGAGCACCCTGCGCATCAGCCGGTGGAAGACCGGCCGTGGAAGCATGGGGCCCAGCAGCGTGAACAGGGCATTCGAGGCCACCCCCGCGGAGGAGGCCACCGGGCGGCTGAGCAGCTTGAGTACAGCCCGCCGCCGCCGGTCCGAGAAACTGGTGACCAGTACCCGGTGATGGACCTGGTGCCGCTCGATCGCGGCAGCAGTGCTCTGGACCGAGCGCCAGTCCTTCACGTCCAGGTTCAGATGCGCGTCGGGAAGCTGGGAAACCAGTTCGTCGAACGTGGGGATGGGTTCCCGGCCATTGATCCGGGCCTTTGCCACATCCGCAGCGGGCAGTTCAGCCACCTTGCCCCTGCCGTCCGTGACGCGGTCCAGGGTTTCATCATGGAACAGCAGCAGCACGCCGTCCGCGGTGGTATGCACGTCCGTTTCGAGGTACCGGAAACCGAGTTCGACGCCGGCGCGGAACGCGGCCATCGAGTTTTCCAGGCCCTCAGCCGAGAATCCCCGGTGCGCCATCCCGATGGGAAGCTGCCGCCCGGCGTCGTCAGGGTGGTCAAAGAAAGGCAGGCTCACACTGCGAGCCTACCGCCGGCGTCCGCGGGAGGAACCCGACGTCAGTCCAGGCAGCCGGTCTCGCCGCAGGGAACGATGTCCACGCCATCGCCGCAGTGCAGCAGGGTCCGGCCGCCACCAGCGTCCAGGTGGACCCAGACCGCGGTGTGGTCCGCCGTAATGGTGTCCACCACGCCGCCCGCCTCAAACCCGGGCGCGAACTGGACCCGGACCCGGTCCCCCTGGCGCAACTGCTTCCAGTGCGGAGCGGGCGTTGCTTTGCGCAGCGGCGCGTCGGCTGCGTGCTGCCTGACGTTTCTTGCCATGGTTGCCCCCTTATTGAGCCCGGCGGGAGGGTGCCTGCTCTCCACGCTTTACGGTACGGCGGGAAGGTAAACGCCAGGTGAGCGCAAGCTGTGAAGTTGGGGGCGCCGGACCCGCACGGCAGGGTCAGGAGAACTGGACGCCCAGGGCGGCGAGCCGCTCCTCCAGGACCTGGGCCACGCCGTCGTCGTCAAAATGCGGCGCCTGCTGCCCCGCCGCGCGGATGGCCTCCGGATGGCCGCTGGCCATCGCGTAGCCGTGGCCGGCCCAGCGGAGCATCTCGATGTCGTTGGGCATGTCGCCGAAGGCCACGACGTCGGCGGCGTCGATGCCCAGTGCGCCCGCGTATTCAGCGAGGGTGACGGCCTTATTCACGCCCGGCAGGGACAGTTCCAGCATGGCAACGCCCGGTGAGGAGTGGGTGGTGGCGGCCAGGTGTTCGACGGCGGGTGCCACCTCGGCGAGGAATTCGTCCGGGGTACCCTCGCGGACGATGGCAAGGAATTTGACCACCGCATCCTGGTCGGTGAGTGTGTCCCGCAGCGGTGCGGGGGTGAACTCGGCGAGGAGTTCGCTGGATTCGTTCTCGATGAAGCCCGGCTCCAGATGGAAGCCGGTGAGCGTCTCCGCGGCAAACAGGGCGGCCGGGCGGAGCGCCTTGATAATGCGCCGGACTTCCAGGACGGTGTCGATGGCCAGGGTGCGCGCGGAGACCAGGCGGTCCGCCTCGAGGTCCCAGACCACGGCACCGTTGGAGCAGATCACGCGGCCAGTGTGGCCCAGCTGCTCTTCCAGGGGGTGCAGCCAGCGGGGCGGGCGGCCGGTGACAAACACCAGTTCGACGCCGGCGTCACGGCAGGCGTGGAGAGCCCGGATGGTGCGATCGCTGATTTTTCCGTCGTGTCCGAGGATCGTTCCGTCAATATCGCTTGCCACCAACCGCATCCTGCAAGTCTACGTGGGGGTTCGGCCGGCGTCGCCCGCACCGCGGCCTCCGGACTGGATGCGCCCCTCCCTGATGCGCACGCCTCGGCCCAGTGCCCGATGTCGGTCGCGGGGACTACACTGAATCTATCGAACATATTTTCGAATAAAGGTGTGTTGTGGGCGTTATTGTCGGTCCCCGCGTGGTAGATGCGGGTGCCTCGTTGTTCTCGGTGCTGATCTCGCCAGTGGCGGTCGCAGCAGGCTTCCCGTCGCCCGCACAGGACTATTTCGACGGGCGGATCGACCTGAATGCGCACCTGATCAAGGACATCACCAGCACTTTCGTGGTCCGCGTGACCGGGGATTCCATGGAAGGAGCAGGGATCAGCGACGGCGACGAGTTGATCGTCAACCGTGCCCTTGAACCCAAGGACGGGTCCGTGGTGATCGCGGTGCTGGACGGGGAACTGACCGTTAAACGCCTGCGCATCACCGGCACCGGCGTGGTGCTGCAGGCGGAGAACCCGAAGTACCCGGACATCCGCGTACCGGCATTGTCCGAGCTGACCATCTGGGGCGTGGCCACCAGGTGCCTGCATCATGTCTAGGGAGTGGCGTGCCTAAGCCCGCCCTCATGCGGCGGATGCCGCAGATAGCGCACGTGGACGTCAACTGCTTCTACGCCTCCGCCGAGCGCGCCTTCGACCCCTCGCTGGAAGGCCGCCCGCTGGTGGTGCTGTCCAACAACGACGGCTGTGCGGTGACCCGCTCCCCCGAAGCGAAAGCCCTTGGCATCGCCACCGGCGAACCGTGGTTCAAGCTTGCGCCGAGGGCCAAGGAGTGGGGCCTGATAGCCAAGTCCAGCAACTATGAGCTGTACGGGGACATCAGCTCACGGGTCATGGAACTGCTGGGCAGGTACTCGGCATGGCTGGAGGTGTACAGCATCGACGAGGCCTTCCTGGGCGTGAAGGGCGGCCCGGAAGACCTCCTGGCCTTGGGCCGCCAAATGAAAGAGGCGGTCCGGCGGCATGTCGGGGTGCCGGTCTGCGTAGGCATCGCCCCCACCAAGACCCTGGCCAAGCTCTGCAACAAGTGGGCCAAGAACAATCCCGCTTTCGGCGGCGTCTGCCTCTGGGAGGCGGTACCGGCTGACGTCCGGGAACTCCTGACGACCCGGTTGCCTGTGGATGAGATCTGGGGCATTGCCGGCCGGCTCACCAAGCGGCTCAATGTGCTGGGAATCTTCACGGTGCAGGACCTTGTCAGGGCGGATCCGGTCATGATCCGGGACAAGTTCTCCGTAGTGCTGATGCGCACCGTTTTGGAACTGCGGGGCACGCCCTGCATCCCCATGGAGGAAGAACGCGTCGGCCGGGACCAGCTGATTTTCTCCCGTTCCTTTGCCACGCCGGTCACAACAGCCGCCGGGCTCCGGGAGGTGTTCAGCGTTTACGGGCAGCAGGCCAGCGCCAGGCTCTCCAAGCATGGACTGCAGGCAAAGGTCCTGACAGCCTTCGCTGCCACCTCGCCGTTCCGGGACCACGAGCAGGCCTATCCGTCGGTGTGCGTCCCGCTGCCCATGCCCACGGCGGACCCGCTGCTGCTCGCCCGGGCGGCGCACGCGCTGCTGCCAAACATCAAGGAAGGGCTGAAGTACGCCAAGGCGGGCCTGATGCTCACCGACCTTCGGCCCACGGGCAACCAGCCACCGCTGGAGCCGTTCGAGAACCGGCACGAGGAACGCGGCATCGGACCCCTGCTGGAGAACGTGAGCCATCGCTTCGGGCGCGGCTCGATCGGGCTGGGACACGCCGGAATCAAGTCCGGCCTGGACTGGACCATGAAACGGGATATGCGCTCACCCCGGTACACCACGCATTGGGACGAACTCCCCGTGGTCAAGGCGGCCTGACGCCCGCGGGTTCCGCCGCCGGCCGGAGGACAGGCGGCGGAACCCCTGTTCGGGCGCTAGGCCCGGGACCTGTTTTGGAGGAAGTGGAAGATCAGCACCACCACGGCCACCACCAACAGAATGTGAATGAGGCCGCCGCCGATGTTTGCGAGCAGTCCGAGGAGCCAGAGAACGGCGATGATAATAGCGATCCAAAGCAACATGAGAATCTCCTACATTGTTTTCGTTCGAATTGCTGATTGTTCAAGCCGGCGCTGCACAAAAAGCCGGCCGTAAGGAATCCACCCCTGCCTCTCGCTCCAGGCCCCCATGCCGCACGTATCCTCCACACCCACGTGGCGTGGTGGTAATCACCATATTTCAGGAATTGCCAACTGGAAACGGCATACCGACAGGAAATAGGAACGTGTCTTATGACCTGTCGTCCGCGGGGCCGCGGATAAGACGTTCCGGGACGTTTTTTGACCCCCGGCGACGCTGTATTGCGTGTCCGGGTCGCCCCGTGAACGCCCGCTACGGGATTGATTGTGGGGCCGCCGGGCCATCCGTAACCTCGTCTCAGCATCCGCCCCAGCAGAGGAGTTTCCATGGCCAACCCGCAGGACAAGAATCCGCAGAACCAGCAAGGTTCAACCCGAATCGTTGCCGGCCAGCCGGCCAAACCCAAGCGACCGGTTGGCGTGAAAATCGGGATCGCGGCTGCCGTCCTGGCCCTCATCGGCGGGGGCGCCGCCGTCGCGTCCTCAGTCAACGCCGGGGCCCCTGCGGCCACGCAGGAGGGCGCCCCCGCCGGCAACCCCGCGACCGAACTGAAACTTGGCTACTTTGGGAACGTCACCCACGCGCCCGCACTCGTCGGTGTCAGCAAGGGCTTCATCAAGGATGAACTCGGCAGCACCAAGCTCAGCACCCAGGTGTTCAACGCCGGCCCCGCCGCCATCGAGGCCCTGAATGCAGGGGCCATCGATGCCACCTATATCGGACCCAACCCGGCGATCAATTCCTTCGTGAAGAGCCAGGGCCAGTCGGTCAACATCATCGCCGGCGCCGCCGCGGGTGGCGCGCAACTGGTGGTCAAGCCGGAAATCACCTCCGCCGCGGATCTCAAGGGCAAGACCCTCGCTTCCCCGCAGCTTGGCGGAACCCAGGACGTGGCCCTGCGCGCGTGGCTTTCATCCCAGGGATACAAGACGAACGTGGACGGCAGCGGTGACGTGGCCATCAACCCCACGGAAAACGCGCAGACCCTCAAGCTGTTCCAGGACGGAAAGCTCGACGGCGCGTGGCTGCCTGAGCCATGGGCGTCACGGCTGGTGCTGAACGCCGGGGCGAAGGTGCTGGTGGATGAGAAGGACCTGTGGGACGGTTCGCTGTCCGGTAAGCCGGGCGAATTCCCCACCACCATCCTGATCGTGAACCGGAAGTTCGCTGCCGACCACCCGGACACCGTGAAGGCACTGCTGAAGGGCCACGCGAAATCGGTCGAATGGCTGAACAGCGCGTCCGCCGCTGACAAGGCGACCGTCATCAATGCAGCCCTCAAGGAAGCCGCCGGTGCCGAACTGTCGGCGGACGTCATTGACCGCTCGCTGAAGAACATCGTCTTCACCGTGGACCCGCTGGCCGGCACCTACCAGAAGCTCCTGGCCGACGGCGTGACCGCAGGCACCACCAAGCAGGCCGACATCAACGGGATCTTCGACCTGCGGGCCCTCAACAGTGTCTCCAACGTAAAGACCTCCGCCGCCGGCCTCGGGCAGGAGTAACAGCTCATCGATTGCTCCGTAAACGCCCTTTTCACCCCCGTAACGGCATCTACGGAGCAATCGATGTAACCCTCGGGACCGCTCCGTGCCCGGGACCGGCAAAGGATCCGGCGCCGCAGTCTTTCTTGCTTGAATCCTGCGCCTTTCCCGCGGTAAGGCAACGCAGCCCGCCTTTAGGCTGGGAGGGTTGGCCGGCCGGGGGGCGGCCGGGACCAGGGGGATGCCGGTGCACGGTTACGGGAATGGCAGTGATTCGCAACAGGACAGGCCGGGCGGCTACGCCCCGCCAAACGTCCGGCGTTCCCCCAGCGGACGCATCCCGCAATGGGCCATCGATGAGGCCTTCGGTAAGACGGAGGCCGCTTCGCCCTGGCGGGCGCCCGAGCCCTCTCACCGGGGCCGGAAGAAGTTCCGGGGAGGGCCCGGCCCGCGGAGCTGGTCCAAGCGGACCGTCCGGTTCCGGACGGTCCTGGGGATCGTGCTGCTTGCCGGCCTGTACTTTTCGCCGGCGCTCTTCGACCGCCTGGTCCTGCCCGCCGTCGCCCCCTACCTGCCGGGGGCGAAAATGCCGCCGCCGGGGTACGAAGCCGCCTCCGCACCGTTGGGCACGCCGCCGGCAGGCACAGGCTCCACGGCCTTCGTGCTGCAGGAGTCGCCGAGGGCGAGCCAGCCGGTCATTGCCTACGACCCGTGCCGACCGGTCCATTACGTTGTCCGTCCGGACAACGCGGTTCCAGGTGGCGACGCCCTGATCCGGGAGGCCGTGGCAGCAGTTTCCCAGGCCTCCGGGCTGCAGTTCGTCGACGACGGAGCGACAACGGAAGCGCCGTCAGATGACCGTTCGGCGTTCCAGCCGGACCGCTACGGAAAGCGGTGGGTGCCGCTGCTCATCGCCTGGTCGACGCCTGTTGAGACCCCCGGCCTCGCAGGGAATGTCGCCGGCCTCGGCGGGAGCGCCTACGTGGACGTCGCCGGCCAGCCGCTGGTCCTGGAAGCAGGGCAGGTGCGCCTTGATGCCCCCGACCTTGCCGGCATCATCACCGGCAGGCCGGACGGGGCGGCCGAGGTGCGCGCCATCATCATGCACGAGCTCGGACACGTGCTGGGCCTGGACCACGTCAATGATCCGACCCAACTGATGTACGCAGAAAACATGGGCGTCAGGGACTTCGCTGCCGGCGACCGCGCCGGCCTGGCCCTGCTGGGCAGCGGACCGTGCGTCCCGCAGCTTTAGCGACGGGCTATGCCTCTTTTTCTGCCCCGTGCATCTCCTCGCGGGTGGGCGGGTTGGCGCCCGGGCGGGACACCGTGACGGCAGCGGCGCGGGCTGCATGTTCCAGGAGTGCGGAGAGTTCCTCGACGGGAAGGCCGCGCAGGTCCTGCCGGTTCTGGGCGCCGTCCAGCTCACGGTCCACCAGGCCGGACAGCAGGGCGGCCATGAACGAGTCGCCGGCGCCCACGGTGTCCGCCACCTCCACCCGGGGCGCAGGAATGGCAGCCTCGCCGGCGCGGCACACACCCCACGGGCCTTCCGCGCCGCGGGTCACCACCACCATTGCGGGCCCCTCTTCGCCGCCCAGGGCCAGCCACTTGCGGGCCGAATCCAGCACGTCCTGTCCAGGGTAAAGCCAGGCCAGGTCCTCGTCGGATGCCTTCACCACGTCGGACAACGTCACGAACTTCTCCGCCTGCCCCCGTGCATAGTCCACGTCCGTGATGATGCTGGGCCGGCAGTTGGGATCGAAACTGATGGTGGCAGACGGGTGGGCATATTCGACGGCGGCCAGCACCTCGGTGGCACCGGGCGCCAGCATCGTGGCAATGGAGCCGGTGTGCAACAGGGTGGTTCCCTGCAGCATGAAGCCCAGCCGGTCTGCCACGTGCGGCAGCTCCCAGGCGAGGTCGAACGTGTAGGTGGCGGCGCCGTCGTCGCCAATCAGTGCGGTGGCCACGCTGGTGGGCAGCTCATCCGGGGGCATGGGCAGCATGACGGAGCTGGCGCGCAGGTGCGCCGCCACCGAGTCGCCGTAGGCGTCCCTGCCGTAACGGCCGATGAACTGCACCGGGTGGTCCAGCCGGGCCAGGCCCACCGCGACATTCAGGGGGCTACCGCCCACGTGGGCCTCGATTCCGGAAGCGCGCTGGACAACGTCAACAAGGCCTTCGCCGATCACTGTGAGCATGGTCATACTCTGCCAGATAGAGTTGTGCGTCAGCAGTTCGTGTCAGCCGAGCAGCGTTCCAACCAGTTCGCGGCACGTCACATAAGCGTCCGCGGCGGGATCGATGAGTGCGAAGTGGTCCCCGGGCACCGTGACCAGTTGCGCCGGGACGGGCCCGGAGCGGCTGGCGTCCACGTATGTCGTGGACATGCTCGGCGGCACATCGGTGTCTTCCGTCGCGTGGACGGCGTAGACCGGAACGTCCAGGGGCAGCGCTGCCATGGGGTCGGCCATGCGGTGGCGCCCGGGGAAGGCCGCGGGGGGTCCGCCCAGCAGGTTGCCCACGGCGCCGTTGCTGAGGCCCAGCTTTTCGGCTTCGGCCAGGTTCAGTACGCCGGACTGGCTGACCACCCCGGTGAGGCGGACGCCGTCGTTCATGTTCTGCAGGCCGCCCTCCGCCCCCAGGCCGCCCAGCCGGTCCCTGCCCGCCGCCCACACCGCCAGGTGGCCGCCGGCGGAATGGCCCAGCGCCACCACTTTGCCCAGGTCCAGCGAGTGCGGCCCTGCGAGAGTGGCAAGCTTATCGATGCCCGCGAGGATGTCCTGGAAGGTTGCCGGCCAGCCCCCGCCGTTTCCGGCACGGCGGTACTCCAGGTTCCAGGCGGCCATGCCGTGTTCCGCGAGGTCCATCGCCAGTGGCTCCCCCAGTTCGGCGCCGTACGTGGACCGCCAGTAGCCGCCGTGGATCACCACCACCACGCCCCGGTGTATCCCGCCGGCCGGAAGTTCCGGAAGGAAAAGCTCGCCCCACTGGCTGGGGTCCTGGCCGTACTGGTATTTATGCCGCTCCACCTTGCCGACACTACAGTCGCCTGCCGGTGGCCTCGTGTCACACTGGCCCACTTTTGGGACGGCACCGGCGGAAACTCCACGGGTTTCGGCGGCCCCGGCCGTGATAACTGGGCCAGTCCGACTGTACTGCCGGGAGCCCGTTTAGCCGGTGGCCCTTGTGGGCACGGTTCCAGGCATGGAGAAGGCTGAAGCAACGACCCAGGAATCCACTGTCGAGGAATGGACACGCGCGCTGGCGGAGTCGACGGGTTCACCGGGCGGCGGCGCCGGGACCGGCCTGATGCTGGCGGTGGCAGCATCACTCACCTCAATGGTCGCGGGCTACAGCGAGGACGACGGCGGGCAGCCGGCGGAGATACGGACCCGCGCGCAGACGCTGCGCCGGGAAGCCCTGCAGCTGGCCGATGACGATGCGTCCGCCTCCAAAGCCTTCGGTGCTGCCTTCCGGCTGGACCCGGGGCCGGAACGGGACGAGGCAATCCGCCGCGCGTCGGTGGACGCCGCCAAAGCGTCCGCTGTCCTCGGCGAGCGGGCCATCCAGGCCATCGACGACCTCGCCTGGCTGGCCACCCACGGCAACCGGGCACTGGTCGCGGACGTCGTTGTTGCGTTCGGCGCCCTCCGGGCCGCCGTGGCAGGCGCCCGCACTAATGTCAGCTTCGACCTTGGCTCCCTCCGCTCCACCGGGGACAGCCTGGACACGGTGCGTCAACAGCAGCCGGACCTGTGGGCCGCGGTCCAGAAACTCAATGGAGCCATGGACCGCATCGACGCCCTCACCGCAGGCATCGACCACCGCGCCGCCCCAACAGACGCAGCCTGAGTGGTTGGACTCTGCCGCAGGGCTGTGCTTATGGTGGGCAGCATTGTTTGCAGGTAAGGCCGGGGGGAGGCGTAGGACATGGAGCAAAGGCTTGCGGCGTGGGCCTTCCTCCGCCCCCTTTTGCTCGCCGTGGCCGCGGCAGCGGCATGGATCGCCCTGTCCGCTGCGGGCGCCTCTGCTGATTCCGGCGCTCCCGGCGACACGCTCCCGCTTGCCGCCCCTCCCGCCGTGGAAACGGTCACCAACGCAGCCCCAGCCCCTGCGGCAGTGCCGTCCCTCCAATCGGCGGCCAAGGACGCTACCGCCCTGGCTGACCACGTTGCGGAGACTGTCCCGGTGGTCAACACCGTCGTCCCGGAAGGAACGGTAGCCGCAGCAGTGGATCCGGCCCTGGGCACGGTGGACCGTGTTGTTGGCGGGACCGTGGTTCCGGTGGCCGGCGCGGTCCTCGAACCACTAGCCAAACCACTGACCCCGGTCCTTAACCCTGTTCTCAGCGCCGTCCCCCTGCCTGCGACCGTGGCGGCCGGAGAACAGCCGGCCGCAGCGCCCCTCCCGCCGGTTGCCGGTGCGCCGCAGGCCGGAGAGGGCGCACCCGCGGGGCCAGCCGAATCGGTGGCTGCGCCCACGGGCATTGCGCCGGGTTCAGCCCTGGCCGGGCCGCCGCACACCCTGCAGCCCCTGCACGCCGCCGGCGCGCCCCAACTGCCGGGGGCGGATCCGCACAACACGCCGATGCACGAGCCCTTTGATGCCCTGCCCGGCACCGCTGCCGGCGGAAGCGGTTCATCCAGCGGCAATGTTTGGGGCATGCCCGCATGGCTCGAGGCCCATAACCTGCGGATCCCCGGGACCGGCCCCTCCAGAATCCAAGGCAGTTCGCCCAAGGCAACGCCACCGGTGTCCTTCGACCCCGGATCATCTCCTGACTAGTGAGGGCCCTCCGCGTATCCCAGCGCGAATGAGCCAGTCACGGGCTAAGCAGTAGGCCCGATCCAACGTTCAGGAGAACCCCAAATGATGCACCGCACTATCCGTGGATGCCTGCTCAGCGCCGTCATCGCAGGCGGCCTGATGGGCGCCAATGGCGCAGCCGCCAACGCCTCCGCCACCCCGCCATCGGCACCGCTCACAATCTCAACTGGCCACACCCCAACCCCGCCCGTCAGCGTGCACCTCGGGGAGGCGCCTGCCAAGGCAGTACCCGCCGCCCCGGAACCAGGGACCACGCCGGCCACCGGCGTTAATTCCGGGCTGTTGGGCGTGGGCGTGCTGCTTGTGGTCTTCGGCGGCGTGCTGGCCCTGCTCCTGGGCCGGAAGCGCGGCTGACCGGCGCTGGTCGCCGGCGTCGAAATTGAACACCAGGGACGACGACGGCGCGCCGGGCCTGCCTCTTCCGGTCACCCTTGCGCTGCTTCGGGCGTGCCCTCCAGGCGTCCCAGGAAAGTCACCTCAGCGGCACTGAGGTGCCTCCCTGCGCTGGCCCGGACGCGGGGAGGTTCGCTGCGCCCGTCATCGATGGGTTGACACCCTCCCACTTATGTCTAATGCTTAAACGAAAGTTTGTGCAGTGGCGCACACTCGATCGGAGCATTCAATGAACGACCCGAAAATCCATCCCCACCGACGGCCCGTTTCCCGCAGAAGCCTCCTTTTGGCCGGGCTGGGAACGGCCATGTCGGCCCCCTTCCTCGCATCCTGTGCAGGTTTCGATACCAGTGGCGCAGCAGCCGGCCAGGGAACCGTCGGCTTCCTCTCCACCCAGTTCACGCCCGTGGAGGAAAAGCAGCGGTACGAGGCCGTACTCAAGAAATTTGCGAAGGTCCCCACCGCGTACAACTCCGTGGATCCCGGTGTCTTCGCCTCCACGGTGACCTCCCAGGCGAGCGCCGGCAACGTGAAGACGTCGCTCCTGGGCGGACTCCATGGGGAGCTCGCTCCGCTGGCCGATTCGCTGGAGGATGTCGATGGCCTCCTCAGGGATTTGTCCGGCCGCGGCTTCACCAAGGAGATGCTGGAGCTGACCAAGGTGGGCGGCTCAACCTCGCGGTACGTCCCCTGGATGCAGGCAACCTACGTGGTGGCGGTGAACAAGAAGGCCCTGGAGTGGCTGCCCCCGGGCGTGGACGTCAACGACCTTACCTACGAGGGCTACCTCGCCTGGGCCAAAGCGGCCAAACAAGGAGCCGGACGCCCCGTCTTCGGCATGCCCGCCGGTCCGAAAGGCCTGCACCACCGCTTCTACCAGGGATTCCTGCTGCCCAGCTTCACCGGCGGGCAAATCACCACGTTCCGGAACCAGGATGCCGTTGCCGGGTGGGACTACATGCAGGAACTGTGGTCCGCCATGGCGCCCGCCTCCACCAACTATGACTACATGCAGGAACCCCTGGCGCGGGGCGAAGTCCTGGTGGCCTGGGACCATGTGGCCCGCCTGGTCAATGCCCCTGCCGACAAGCCGGACGACTGGCTGATGGTCCCCGCACCCCGTGGCCCCAAGGGACGCGGGTACATGCTGATCATCGCCGGGATGGCCCTGCCCAAGAACGGCAAGGACCGCGACCTCGCGGAGAAGGCCATCCGCGCCCTGACCGAACCGGCGTCCCAGATCGAAACCCTCCGAAGCAACGCCTTCTTCCCCGTGGTCCAAACGGAGCTTCCCTCCGACTTGACCGGCGCCATCGCCCTGGAAGCTGCCGCAGTCCGCCGGCAGCAACGGTCAGCCGGCGCCCTCCTCGCCCTTCCCCCGGTGGGCCTCGGCGCCAAAGAGGGCGAAGTGTCACAGATCTTCAAAAACTGCTTCCAGCAGATTTGCCTGGAGACCCGGCCCATCCAGCAGGTCCTCGATACGCAGGCGACGCAGTTGAACACCATCCTGAAGGGCTTGAATGTTCCCTGCTGGGCGCCCGATCCAATTTCCACCAAGTGCGAGGTAGCGTAATGGCTGTACAGGCACCCCCCACCCCCGCGGCAACCGCCGCACCGCCACGTCCGCGCCGAATACCGCCCGCCGTCCTGCTGATAGCCCCCTCGGTGGTATTCATGGCGCTCCTGCTGGGGTGGCCCGTCATCCAGGGCGTCCTGCAGGCCTTCCGAAGCGACCAGGGTTTCACCCTGGAATTCGTGAACCGCATGGTGCAGGACCCGTACTTCTGGCCCGCGGTGCGTAACACGCTGCTGCTGATCGTGGTGATGATTCCGCTGCAATTCGCCCTCGCCATTGCCATGGCTTTGATGCTGCGGAGCAATCCCCGGCTTCACAAGGTCCACTTCTTCGTCTGGGCCATACCGCTGGCGCTCAGCGACCTGGCGGCCGGCCTGGTCTGGCTCGCGATCTTCAACGACCGCGGGTACCTGAACTCGGTCCTTTCCTGGTTCGGGCTGCAGGGCACCTCCTGGCTGGCCTACGACAACCAAGCCAGCATGTTCATCTGCGTCCTCATCGCAGAACTTTGGCGCGCAACCGCCCTGGTGCTGATCATCGTGGTGGCAGGGCTGCAGGGCATCCCCAAGGACTACGACGAGGCCGCGCAGGTATTCGGCGCCACGTTCTGGCAGCGCCTCCGGCACGTCACACTGCCGCTGTTGAAGCCGAGCCTGCAGGTGGCGCTGATCCTGCGGACCATCCTCGCGTTCCAGACCTTCGCGGTGGCCCAGGCGTTGACGGGACAGAACTTCCCCTTGGTGGTCGGCGAAACGTACCGCTGGTACACCGGGCTGCAGAACCCCAATGTCGCGGCGGCGCTGGCACTGGTCATCCTCGTTGTATCGATGCTGACCTCGATCTTCTACCTGCGGGCGCTCCGCGCAAAGAACCAGGGAGGGCTCCGATGAGCACCACTGTGGACACCACACCCATCGCCCGGCGGAAGCGGAACCGGATTCTGCTGCAAACCGCCTGCGTCACCGTCTCGCTCTTCATGCTGGTCCCGATCTACCTCATTTCGCTGGCGGCGCTTTCCACCCGTGAATCGCTCAATGAGTTCCCGTTGTCACTCCTGCCAACGAACCTTTCGGCGGACACGCTGCAGGCATTCCTCGGCTCCACAGGCATCTTCGGCGCCTTGGGAAACTCCCTGATTGTCGGCGCGGGAACGCTCCTGCTGTCAGCACTGATCGGAGTTCCGGCAGGATATGCGCTGGCCAGGTTCACTTTCCCCGGCAAGGACCCCTACCAGCTGTTCCTGCTGTTCACGCGGGCCCTCCCGATCGTGGTGCTGTCTGTACCGTTGGCCAGGCTCTTCCTCACGGTGGACATCTACGACACCACTTACGCCGTCATCCTGCTCCACACGGCGTTGGCGCTGCCCACCACCATCCTGATCTCGGCCAGCGTATTCCTGAGCGTCCCCGTTGACGTTGAGGAAGCTGCCCGGCTGTTCGGCTGCTCGCCGCTGGGGGCGTTTGCCCGGGTGGTGCTGCCGATGGCGCTGCCGGGCCTTGCCGCGGCCTCGATCTTCACGTTCGTCATGTCCTGGAACGAAGTGCTGGGCGCTTCCATCCTCACCCTCGACCACCGCACCCTGCCCGCGCAGGTCCTCGGCTCGCTGTCGGACTCACCCCTGGCCTACAGGTTCGCGGGCGGCTTCGCCCTGGTCATCCCCTCCATCATTTTCATCGCCTTGATGCGCCGGTACCTCACCAACATGTGGGGCTCGACCATCCGCTAGGCCCCCCGCTTACCCCATTTTAAGAAGGAGCCGATAGTGGCTGACATCCAGATCTCCAACCTCGTCAAGACTTATCCGGGCGGATCCGAACGCGCAACGGATGACGTGTCCCTGTCCATCCGGGATGGTGAATTCACCGTCCTCCTTGGCCCTTCCGGCTGCGGAAAAACCACCCTGCTACGGATGATCGCCGGACTCGAACTGCCGGACTCCGGCTCCATCTCCATCGGCGGCCGTGACGTCACCTACCTGCCGCCCAACAAGCGCAACCTGTCCATGGTGTTCCAGTCCTACGCCGTGTTCCCGCACCGGAAGGTCCGGTACAACATCGGGTTCGGGCTGCGGATGGCGAAGGTTCCGGCCGACGAAATCGAACGCAAGGTCCAGTGGGCTGCGGATCTCCTCCAGCTTGGCCCCTACCTGGACCGCCTGCCCGCCAACCTGTCAGGGGGCCAGCGGCAGAGGGTGGCCGTGGCCCGGGCTATCGTCATGGATGCCGATGTGCTGCTGATGGATGAGCCGTTGTCCAACCTTGACGCCCTGCTGCGCCTGACCTTTCGGTCCGAGCTCAAGAAGATCGTCCAGGACCTCGGGACCACCACGGTCTACGTCACGCACGACCAAAGCGAAGCACTTTCCCTCGGCGACCAGGTGGCGGTCATGCGTAAGGGCCGGATTGCGCAGCTGGGCGACCCGCTGGACGTCTACGACGCGCCCGCCGACCGGTTCGTGGGCGGCTTCATCGGTTCCCCGCCGATGAACTTCCTGGACGCAGCAGTCAGCCACGACGGCGGCACCCTGGTCCTGGGCGAACAGCAGCTCATGGCACCGTCCATCCTGCGGTCCTTCGCTGGCAAGGACGTCCTCCTTGGGGTCCGCGCCGAAAACGTCACGGTCAACAGCAGCCGGTCTTCCGCCGACGTGGCCGCCACGGTCCTGGTGGTGGAACCAATGGGATCCACCATCCTGCTCACCGTTGAGGTGGACGGGCACACCCTCAAGGTGCAGGCACCGCCCACCTTCAGGGCGGCACCCCGCCAGACCATCTGGCTGGGCTTCGCCCCCAACACCATGCGCGTCTATGACCGCGAAACGTCAATGGCACTGGAGGCCTCATGAACCCGACCCGTTCCCTGTCCATGGAAGAACTGCGCTCAGCGGCTGTCGAGGTCCTCAGGGTCAACGACCTGGGCACCATGACCAGCGCCGCCCCCAACCTGTACCCCCATATGTGGAGCTGGGACGCGGCCTTCGTTGCCATCGGACTGGCCCGCACCAGCGTTCCCCGGGCTGTCACGGAGCTGCGAAGCCTCCTCAAGGCGCAGTGGTCCACGGGGATGATTCCGCACATCGTCTTCAGCGACAACGACACCGGATACTTCCCCGGCTTCGACCGCTGGGGAACCGAAGGCGCGGCGGCCCGGCCGGAAGGCATCAAGAGCAGCGGCATCTGCCAGCCGCCCGTCCACGCCATCGCCCTGCGCCACATCGTGGACCGCGGACGGGAGAACGGCGGCGCGGACCAGGAGGTGGCCGAGGCGTTCCTGGCCGAATCCTTTGACGGCTGGTTGGCGTGGCACCGCTGGCTGGCGACGGTCCGCGACCCCGACGGCGTCGGCCTCGTGGAAATCCACCACGGGTGGGAATCGGGTTTCGACAACTCGCCCCGCTGGGACGGCCCCTACTCGCGGATCGTGCCGGGAACCGTACCGCCGTTCACGCGGCGGGACACCCTGCACGTGGCGGACGCCAGCGAACGGCCGGATGACACCGAATACACCAAGTACCTGTGGCTGGTGCAGCAAATGGCCGGGGTTGGATTTGATGACGCCGCCGTGCAGGATGCCGTGGACTTCCGTGTCCGCGACGTCTTCTTTTCCGCCATCCTGGCGGCCTCCAGCGATGTCCTCGCCGGACTTGCCGATGAGCTCGGCCGGGACCACGAGGCCGGCGAGCTGCGGGACATGGCCGCCCGGTTCCGGGAGGGCGTGGCCTCAACGGTGGACCCGGCCACCGGGTTGGCCCGCGATTACGACGTACTGGCCCGGGAGTGGATCGGCACCGAGACTGTCTCGGGATTCGCTCCCCTCGTCGCCGGCGGCGACCCTGCCCTTCTCACAGCCCAGCGGGAACTCCTGCGCGGCCCCCGGTGGATGGGGTTCCCGGGCCTCCGCTTCCCGCTGCCGCCTTCCACCTCCCCGGCCAGTGAGGCCTTCCGGCCGCGGACGTACTGGCGGGGACCCGTGTGGCCTTTCCTCAACCTGCTCCTTGGCTGGGCCTGCGCCCGCGACCGCGAGTCCGGGCTGTTCGAAACGCTGCGGTCAGCGTCCCTTGAACAGCTTTCCGACCTCCAGTTCGGCGAGTACTACGAGCCGTTCACCGCCGAGCCCCTCGGGAGCCTCTCCCAGGCATGGACCGCGGCCGCGGCGCTGGAGTGGATGGGATCGGAGCAGGGGGCCAACCAGGGGAAGTAGGCTGGGGAACCGTGAAAGGGGGCCGGAGTGACGGTTGAAAGAGTGCCGGCTGGACTGGTGGGGGCGACGTCGCATGGGCACCTGCTGGAACTCATCCGCGCCGCGGACGGCCTGTCCCGGCAGCAGCTCCTGTCCACAACCGGCATGTCGCGGGCCACCCTCTATGAACGGCTGGACACGCTCACCCGGGGTGGCTACATCTACGAGGCGGAGCCCCTGGGCTCCACCGGCGGGCGTCCTTCACGGAAAATCCGGTTCGAAGACAGGGGCAGGGTGGTTGTGGCCATCACCCTCGGCCAGACCCACGGAACGGTGAGCATCGCCGATACCGCAGGGCGGCAGCTGCGCTCCTTCACCACGGCCCTCGATGTCAGCGACCCCGCCGAGTCCGTGCTGCGGCCGTTGATCCTTGAGGGCCAGGCCCTGCTCGCCCAGGGAAAGAATGAGACATTGCTCGGCATCGGTGTCAGCCTTCCGGCTCCCGTGGAGGCTGGCACCGGGCACGTCCGGCACCCCACCACCCTCCCCGGCTGGGCGGACGACTCCGTGGTGCAGGCCGTCCACGCGTGCTGGGACCTGCCCCTCGTCGTCGAGAATGACGCCCGGGCGGCCGGGCTGGGCGAGCGCAGGAGCGATACCGAAACCGTGGTCTACGTCAAAGTGGGCACCGGCATTGGCTGCGGCATCGTGGTGGAAGGGTCCATTCTCCGGGGTGCCCACGGCGCCGCCGGGGACATCGGGCATATCCGCATGACCCCCGACGGCCCGCTGTGCCGGTGCGGGCGCCGCGGCTGCCTGGCTGCCTATAGTTCGGGCAGGGCGCTCGGTGAAAAGCTGGGCGGCCGGGGCTTCAGGAACATGGACGACATCCGCGCAGCCGCCGCGGCCGGCGACCGGGACGTGCTCGGCGCCGTTGAGTCGGCGGCCGACGTGCTGGGCAGTGCGCTGGCTGCCACGGTCACAACGCTCAATCCCGACCGGCTGGTCCTGGGAGGAGACCTGGGTTCCCTGGACCTTTTCGCGGAGCGGGTGGGAGAGCGCGTCCTGGGGGATGTGGTGGACCGGATCGGCGAGGGCCTGGTGGTGGAAACCGGGCATCCGGAAGACCAGGCGGCCTGTTCGGGGCTCGCGACCCTGGTCATGCGGAAGATCTTCGCCCCGGCCGCTGTGGACCAGGTATTTTCGCAGGAAGCTGTCCGCTTAGCATCCGGCAGCAGCGGACGCCAGGAATCCCACCACTAACCCACGGAGGCCCCGCATGGTACGCGTCTTCATCACCGGCTCCACCGATGGGCTTGGCCTGGCAACGGCGGACACGCTGCTGCGGGACGGCCACGAAGTGATCGTCCATGCGCGGTCCCCGCAGCGCGTCCCCGCGGTACAGCACCTGCTGGACCGCGGGGCCCAGTGCATTGTTGGGGACCTCGCGGCCCAGGCCCAGGTCCGGCAGATCGCGGCAGATGCCAACGGAATCGGCCTTCTGGACGCCGTCATCCACAACGCCGGCGTCCTCAGCGGCGCGGCGCTGCTGCCGGTGAACGTTGTGGCCCCGTATCTCCTGACCGCGCTGATCCCCGGACCCAGCCGGCTCATCTACCTGAGCAGCGGGATGCACCGCGGCGGCGACACAGGCCTGGACGGCCTGGACTGGGCAGGACGCACGACGACGGCCTCCTACTCCACCACCAAGCTGCACGTCACTGCGCTGTCGGCAGCCGTGGCCAGGCTGGTGCCGGGCGTCGCCAGCAACGCGGTGGATCCCGGCTGGGTGCCCACCCGGATGGGCGGCCGGTCGGCACCGGACAGCCTGGAACTGGGCCACCGCACCCAGGAATGGCTGGCCACCAGCGATGACCCTGCGGCGCTGGCCAGCGGCGGCTACTGGTACCACCAGCGCCGCCAGGCCCCGCATCCGGCTGCCGCGGATCCCCGGTTCCAGGACCGCCTGCTGGCCCGGCTTGCCGAACACACAGGCGTCACGCTGGAGGGCAGGTGAGTTCGACGGAGAATGGCGCGGAGGCATCCGCGCGGGAACCGGAGGCCTCACCGAAAGTGCCGGGGCGGCTTCAGCCCGTGACCCTTCGCGAGGTGGCGGAAGCGGCCGGCGTTTCCACGGCCACGGTCTCGCTGGTGGTCAATAGGAAGAAAGATGCCCGGATCGCGGCGGAAACCCGCAAGCGCGTCACGGACGCCATCCGCACCCTGGGCTACCGGCCCAACGCGATGGCACAGACCTTGGTCAGCGGGGCGTCCAGGTTCATTGGGCTGGTGGCGGACGGTGTTGCCAGCACCCCGTTCGCAGGCCAGATCATTCACGGCGCCCAGGACGAGGCCTGGAAGCACGGCTATGCGCTCCTGATCGCCAACACGGAGGGCAACAGCGCGCTGGAGCAGGACGCCATCGCCATGATGCTGCAGTACAAGGTGCGCGGCATCCTGTATTCCAGATGGTTCCACCGCCAGGCGGACATTCCGTCGCCGCTGCGGGAAACGGACTTCGTCCTGGTGAACTGCTTCTCCGACGAAGAGGGCGCCCGGGCCGTGGTTCCGGACGAGATCCAGGGCGGCCGCTCTGCGACGGAACTCCTGCTGGCGCACGGCCACCGGCGGATCGCGTTCATCAACGCCGCCATCCCGGGCCCCGCCACGGACGGGCGGCTGGCCGGTTACCGGCAGGCCCTGGAGGACGCCGGCATTTCGTTCGATCCGGACCTGGTGATGAAGGCCTGCCCGGACCAGGAGGGCGGCTATCTGGCCACGGCCGCGCTGCTTATGCGGGGCGCCCCAGCCGTGTTCTGCTACAACGACCGGATGGCGATGGGCCTCTACGACGGCCTGCGCGAACAAGGGCTGTCCATCCCTGGGGACATCGCCGTAGTGGGCTTCGACAACCAGGAAGCCATCGCCGCGCACCTCCGGCCACCGCTGTCCACTGTGGCCCTGCCGCACTATGAACTCGGCGCCGCCGGGGTGCGGATGCTGCTGGGAATCGACCCCGCTCCCGGCGGCCCGGCAAAGATCCACTGCCCTGCCGTGGAACGCGCCTCGGTGCAGGTCCAGGCCAACGCCTAGCCCATCGATTGCTCCGTAAACGCCGTTTTGACGCACGAAAAGGGCGTTTACGGAGCAATCGATGGGTTTGAAGGGGTTAGGCCGTTGGGAGGCGGCGTTCGACGTCGGCCGCTTCCGGATACGCCGCCTGCGTCCCCTTGCGGGTGGTCGCCAAAGCCGCCGCAACCGAGGCGAACGCGGCGGCATCGGCGAGCCTATCGCCAGCGGCCAGCCGGACCGCCACGGCACCGGTGAAAGCGTCGCCGGCGCCGGTGGTGTCCACGGCGGCCACCGTGGTGGGCCGGATCCGGACCACCCGGGCGCCGGGCGCAGCGAGTGAATCCAGCACCACGGACCCCTGCGAGCCCAGTGTCACCAGCACCTGTTGGATCCCGTGCCCGGCAAACCGTTCCCGCACCGAGTCCCACTCGGCGGCAGCAGAATCGGCCTCGGGAACCGAAGAGCCCAGGAACAGCGCGGCCTCATGCGCGTTGACCAGCAGGACATCTGCCAAGCCCGCCAGGGCTGACGGGATCTCCCCGTACGGCGAGAGGTTCAGCAAGACCTGCGCGCCGGCGTCGTGCCCTGCCTGTGCCGCGGCCAGTACCGTGTCCATGCCGACCTCCAGGCAGAGGCTCACCACGGCCGCCCCCTCCAGGGCATCGGCCGCGCCGGCCACGTCGGCCGGAGACAGCGTTCCGTTGGCGCCGGCCGAGATGATGATGTTGTTCTCGCCGCGGGCGTCCACGGCAATGACGGCGACACCGGTGGGCTCGCTGGACGTGCGCACGTGGCTGACGTCCACCCCTGCCCCGGCCACCGAAGCCTCGAGCATGTTGCCGTTGGCGTCCTCTCCCACGGCGCCCACCAGGCTGACATGGCCGCCCAGTCGGGCCGCTGCCACGGCCTGGTTGGCGCTCTTGCCGCCCGGATTCACGGCGAACCCGTTGCCCTGGACGGTTTCGCCAGGCTGCGGAAGCCGTTCGCAGTAGATGGTGAGGTCGGCGTTCAGGGACCCGACGACGACGATCCGGCCAGCGCTGGAAGTCGCGGCACTCATGCGGCTACCTCGGCTTCAACCGGCTTGGGAATCAGCAGCGACGCAGCGAATGCGGCCACGGTCAGGGCCAGGCCGACCACCACGACGGTCAGGTACGACGCCGTCGCATCGCCCAGTGCCGACGTCGCTACCAGCACGGCCGGCAGGATCAGGAAGCTCAGGCCCGCGCCCAGGTTGAAGGCGCCGGCGTTCATGCCGGGGAGGAAGCCGGGGTTGCCAGCGGGCGAGAGGACAACGCCGAGTCCGTTGAGCATGATGTTGACCGTACCGGCGTACATGATGCCCAGCAAGACCGTGCCGGCGATCATCATCGGCAGGCTGTGCAGGCCCAGGAACGCGATGACGGCGAGGGCGGCGATGCTTCCCAGGAGCCCGATCCGCAGCACCTTGGTGTAGCCGAGCACAGGCGCGAGGCGTCCGCTGAGCGGGCCCACCAGCCAGCCGAGCAGGGCGTACGGGGTGAGGATCATCAGCGACATTTCGGTGGGTCCCACGCCAAAACCGGGGTCGGCGGCCTGGACGTAGGCGGGGACGATGCCATTGATCACGGCGAAGATACCGGTCATGGTCAAGGTGGTGGTGAGCAGCGGGGCCCAGGTGGCGCGCTGGCGCAGGTGCACGGTTTCCACCATGGGCTGGGCGGCGCGCTGTTCGGTGCGCCAGAAGGCGAAGAAGGCGGCGGCGGAGACCAGCACCAGCGCCAGGCTCAGCATCAGCGTGCCGGAGTCGAAGCCGGCCACCAGCTTGGCGGCCTCGTTGAGCGCGGTGAGCAGGGCGCCCACGGCCACCACGATGAAGAACACGCCGCGCCAGTCCATCCGGGTGCCGGCGCCGGGCTTGCTCTCGGTGGCGAGGAACATGATGAGAGCGGTGGCCGCGAGGGCCAGGACCACCATCAGCCAGAAGATGCTGCGGAAGCCGAAGTGCTCGGCGAAGTAGCCGCCCACGAAGGAGTCCACGCCGGCCACGCCGCCGTTGACGGCAGTGATGAGGCCCATGAGGGTGCCGTACTTGCGGGGTTTGCTGACGGCGGAGCGCAGCATGATCAGGCACAGCGGCACGGTGGGTCCGCTGACGCCCTGGATGATCCGGCCCACGAAGAGCCAGGTGATGTCCGGAGCCAGCGCGGCGATGACCGAGCCCACGGCCATGAGCACCATCATGCCCACCAGAACCTTCTTGCGGCCGATGATGTCGCTGAGCCGCGGCAGGAACAGCGAGAACAGGGCGGCGGCGGTGAAGAACCAGGTCTGCGAGAGCCCGATCAGGGCCTGGTCCGCCTTGAGTTCCTGGCCCATGGTCACCAGGGCGGGGCTGAGCATGGAGGCGTTGAGCTGGAACGCCACGCAGGCGGCCAGCAGGGCGGTCATGAGGGCGGCGATGTTGCCGCGGCCGGTCTTGGCTTCAGTCATGGTTGCGGCGGCCATCTACTTGACCCCTCCGGCGGTGAGCTGGGCGCCTTCCGGGCGTACGACGTCGGCCGCGTTGCCTGGGGTGCGCCCGGCACCTTGGTGGCTGCCGGCGTCGTCCGTTGTGAGGTTGGTGCCGGGCTCGCCGATGCGGACCAGCGCGTCGGTGACGAGGTCCCAGAACCGTGCGTGGTCCAGGTCCACGGCCACGCTGGTGTGGCAGTCGGCGGGGGCCGGGGCGCGGAAGTCCGCCACGGTCATGCCCAGGGTGAGGGTGCCCTGGAGTTCGATGTTGACGGGGACTTTGCGGGTGCTGACGATGCTGGGGTCGATCACGTATGCGACGGCGCAGGGATCGTGGACGGGCGGGTAGTCGAAGCCCTGGGCGTCCTTGTAGGTGTGCGCGAAGAAGTCCATGAGCTCGGTGACGAAATTTGCAGGCTTCGTGCCGATGGCGGCGATCTTTTCCACCACGTCCGGGGTGGCCAGCGCCTGGTGGGTGAGGTCCAGGCCCACCATGACCACCGGCCACTTCTCGTTGAAGACGATGTGCGCGGCCTCGGGGTCGATGATGATGTTGAACTCGGCCACGGCGCTCCAGTTGCCCACGTGGTAGCCGCCACCCATGAGGACCACTTCCTTGACGCGTTCCACGATGCGCGGTTCCTTGCGGGCGGCCAGGGCGATGTTGGTCAGCCCGGCGGTGGGGACCAAGGTGACGGTGCCGGGCTCGTGTGCCATGACGGTGTCGATGATGAGGTCGACGGCGTGGCGCGGGTCGAGCTTGATGGTGGACTCAGGGAGTGCGGGGCCGTCCATGCCGGACTCGCCGTGGATGTCCGGTGCGGTTTCGATGCTGCGGACCAGCGGGCGGGGGCAGCCGGCGGCGAAGGGGACGCCGGTGATGCCGGCGATGGTGCCGACAGCCAGGGCGTTGCGGGTGACTTTTTCGAGGGTCTGGTTGCCCACCACCGTGGTGACGGCCAGCAGTTCGATGTTGGGGTTGCCGTGTGCCAGCAGCAGGGCCACGGCGTCATCGTGGCCGGGGTCGCAGTCCAGGATGATCTTCCGGGGTTCTGTTGAACCCGTCCGGTGCTGGCTCGCTTGGTGATTTGGTTCCACGATGGTGCTCCACGTCATTGGGGCCTGCCTTGCGGCAGGGGTCTTGAGTATTCCGGAGTGATCATGACAGGGTTTTGCCCGGCACGTCAAGCGCTTAACGTGCGTTGCGGCATTGCCGCACGTCAAACGCTTGATGCCTTGTGGGGCAAGGGACTCTACCGGCGCTGGAGTGGAGGCTTGATTGGCCCGCAATCCGCGTGCGCCGTGGCCTACTACGATCAAAGTATGGATTCCGGGGAACAGGTGCAGCAGCAACGGCCCAGGCCGCGGCGGGTGACGGCGGCGATGGTCGCTGCGCGGGCGGGTGTTTCGGTGGCCACGGTGTCGCTGGTGGCCAATGGCAAGACGGCCGGCCGCGTTTCCGGGGACAACATCACCCGGGTGCGCGATGCCATCGCCGAGCTCGGCTACGTGGTGGACGGGATCGGCAGTTCCCTGGCCAAGGGTGTCAGCTCGATCGTGATCCTGGTGGCGCCGGACATCTCCAACCCGTTCTTCGCCAAGGTGATAGCCGGGGTGCGGGAATCGCTGGGTCCGCAGTACCAGCTGCTGCTGTCCGTCACGGAAGCCGGCGAGTTTCCGGCGGCCGACGACGTCCGGCGCCTGATGTCCCTGCGGCCGGCGGGGCTGCTGGTGGACGCACCCAACGCGGGGTTCCTCGAGGACTTGGCGTCGCCGTCGCCCCTTGTCCTGCTTGATGCGCCGGGGCTGGAGTCCTACGCGCCCTCCGTGAACCTGGATGTGGCCAGCGGGGCACGCCAGTTGGCGGCGCACCTGGCCGACGCCGGGCACAGGGAGGCTGCCTATGTGGACAGCGTGACCGGCACCGAAACGTTCGCAGTCCGGCGCGCGGCGTTCCTGGAGGAGGCCGCTTCGCGCGGTATCACCCTCAGCCCGGAACGGATCATCAGCACCACCATCGACGTCGGCGCGGCTGCGGGCGCGTTCGCCGGAGCGTGGCCGGACTGGCAGCGTGCGGGGGTGACCGCCGTCGCCTGCGCCACTGACACGCACGCGTACGGGGTGCTGCAGGAGGCGCGGGTGGCGGGGATCCGGATCCCCGGAGAGCTGGCCGTGGCCGGGTTCGACGACCTGCCTTATTCGGCCACGAGCAATCCGGGCCTGACCAGCGTGCACCTGCCAGCAACGGCCCTGGGCCAGAAGGCCGGGGAGCAGCTGCGCGGGCTGATGGAGGGCAAACCACTGGGGCCCGGCGGCGTCACCCTGGAGACCTCGCTGGTGGTGCGCGGGTCCACTACGGCATCGCCGGCCGCAACGTAGGCTTCCTGTCATACCCCGGCCGTAAGCTGGGACCATGCCGAGTAACTGGGAAAGTCTGGACGCACCGCTGCGTGAGTCGGTGCAGCACAACGTGGAGATCTATGAGCGCGTCCGGCCTGCCCTGAAGCTGGTTACCCGTGATGTCCTGCTGGTCTTGCGGGACATGCTGAAGGACAGCGAGGTTACGCCGCTGTTCGTTACCGGCCGCACCAAGACCGTGGAGTCCTTCAAGGAGAAGATCTCGCGCACTGAGGAGCCGCTGGAGCCGGGTGGGCGGAGGCTCCTGAAGTTTCCGGACCCGTTCCGCACGCTCAATGACATGGTGGGCATCCGGGTGATCACCAAGCTGCCGGCGGAGAATGCCGCGGTGGCCAACATCATCAAGCGCCAGCGGCAGCTGTTCGACTGCCGCGGCGACCGGGAAAAGGACATTGGTTCGATCGAGTCCGGCACCTATGGGTATTCGAGCCGGCACCTGATCCTGCGCACCATCCAGAATGAGGCCGTCAAGGAGTACCAGCAGGTTTTCAACCCGGACCTGCAGCCCAACGGCAGCTACTTTTTTGAGTGCCAGATCCGCACCATCTTCGCGCACGCGTGGAGCGAGATTGAGCACGATATCCGGTTCAAGGCCGAGGATCCGCGCGCCTGGACGCCGCACTTCGACCGGCAGTTCACTGCCACCGCGGCCATGCTGGAAACCGTGGAGACGGCGTTCTCCGACCTTCACGAAAGTTACGAGGAGGTCCGCGGCTATTGGGACATGGACGGTGAGGGCGCGGCTCCGCTGACGCCCAACCGTATTCGGGACGTCTGGCGGACCCTGCTCCCGCACGTGGACCGCAAGGTGGACGACGACTGGGGCTGGGCGGCCGAGCTCCTCGCAGCGCACGGGCTAAACCAGACCATGCAGCTGGCGGGGCTGCTCAGCGCCAACCAGATCACGGAGGTCCGCAAGGCCCTGGACCACCGCTACTCCCCCGGCCCGGACCGGCTCCTGGATGACCTTCTCCTTTGGCAGTACGGCACCAGGCATATCGACCTCACCGCGGAAAATCCCGACGCCGTCCCGCACCCGCGGCGCGACAGCCTCCTGCGGCGGTTGCGCCAGATTGAGCGGTACAGGATGACGAAGAAGTAGGGCCGGCTGGTGGAGCCGGTGCGGCTGGTTCTGTCGGGTTTTGGTGCCGTGGGGCAGGCCTTTGTGGATGCCGTTTCCCGGGACGGTTCCGGGCTGCGGATCGCCGCCATCCGGGGCCACCGGACGGAGGCCTTCCTTGCGCACGGTTCCGCTGTGCCTGAACGTTCTTCCTGGGAGCCGCTCCGGCCTCTTGGGCAGGCGCTGGACCGCGTCCGTCCCGCCATCCTGGTCCAGGCCCTGCCATCCTCGCCGGACGCTCACGCGCGCTCCCTGGAGGAGGCGGTTACTGCCCTCCGGAGCGGGGTGGATGTGGTGACAGCAACCAAGAGCCACGTCCTCAGCCACTGGCGCGAGCTTGAGCAGGCCGCCGTCGATGGCGGTAGCCGGATCCGGATTTCGGGGGCAACGGGGGCGGCGCTGCCCACGGCCGATATGGCCCGGGTTGCGCTTCGGGGTATGGGCTGCACTGCGGTGCGGGCGTGCCCTAACGGCACGTCCACGTTCGTTTTGGATCAGCTATCTGCGGGTGTTGGGCTGGATTCCGCGGTCCTGGAGGCGCAGCGGCGGGGTATCGCAGAGGCCGCCCCTTCCGCAGACCTGTCCGGGAACGATGCGGCCACGAAGGTGCGGCTCATCGCTGGGCTTCTGTGGGATTGGGATGTTGCCCAGGTTTCAGTGCAGACGGAACCTATCGATGCACGGGCGCCGGCCCTGGCTTTGGCCGCCGCCCGGCAGGGACTCCGCCTCCGCGCCGTGGCGAGCGCGTCCTTGGAGCGGCCGATGGCAGTTACCGTTCGCTTGGAAGCCGTGGCGCCCACGGACCCGCTCTTCCACATCGCCGGCCCGGAGAAGGCAATGGTCTTCAGCTGCCCGGACGCCGGGGACATCACCGTCCAGGGCGGTCGCTCCAGCCCTGCCGGGGCCGCGCTGGCAATGCTGAAAGATGCACTTAACCTGCTTGGGTTAAGTGGCGTCGGGTTTCAGTGAAGGGCAGCCGTTGGAAGGGGACGACATGAACGAGATGCCTGCCCTTGACCAGGTGCCGGCGGAGAGCCGCGCCGGGCTCGACCTCATTCACGCTGCCAAGCGTGGACAGCGCTGTGGATATCCGGCCGAGCCATAGCTTTACGAAATCTTCATTATCGGCTCCTGGGTGGGACGGGTAGAAGACCGGTTTTTGTTGCTCGGGGCTGTCCCCGCTCAGCATCCACGTTTCGATTCCGCAGGTTACGGCGGGATACGGATTTACGAATCGTATCGGCCTGTGGCAACTAGTTAGACACCAGCAGCCCGCCTACCTTGATTCTGGGCTTCCGGCAGCGCTTGTGCAGGTTCAACGGGAGTTCCGGGCACAGTCCCAGGTCGTCGGCCTCGGCTTACATTCTGTGCTGACGGACTACGAATCGTTTTTGCCCCGCCTCCGGCAGTAGGGTATCCGGGGTGCAGGGGCGCGCCGATAAGGCGCGCAACGGGCCCAGATGGATAAGGACTGGGATTTGGACGGAGTTTTAAAGGGCTTCTTTGTCGTGGGCACGGTATTGCTCGTAGGTTACATCTTGGGCAGGACAAGCGCATTGGGACCCCACGGAACCAAGGTCCTCTCCACGCTGACATTCCTCGTGGGCCTTCCAAGCCTAATGTTTTCAATGATCGCCACCCGGCACATCAGCGACGTCTTGAGCCAGACCGGACTGATCTCGGTGGTCACGGCTGTGGCAGTCATGGCGCTGTTCGCGGTCATCGGCGCCCTCGCCAGGTGGGGCATCCGCCGCATCACCATTGGCGCGCTCTCCACCGGCATCGTGAACTCCACCAACCTCGGGGTGCCACTGTCTCTGTACGTGCTGGGTAGCGCCACCTACGTCACGCCCATCATGCTTTTTCAGCTCTCGGTCATCACCCCGATCGCCCTGACAATCCTGGACCTGACCGACCCGGACGGCGGGAAGCCGTCCATCAAACGCATTCTGACCACGCCGTTCCGCAACCCGGTCACCGTGGCGGCGCTGCTCGGGATACTGGTCAGCGCTCTCGACCTCCACATTCCCACCCTGGTCTTGGACCCACTCTCACTGATCGCGCAGGTTACGGTCCCGCTCATGCTGATCATCTTCGGCATGTCCCTGCATGGCCTCTCACCGCGGGGCGGGAGCGGGGACGGTGCGCCTACGCTCGTTGCGGTCATCCTCAAGTCCGCGGTCCAACCCGTCCTGGCCTGGCTGATAGCCGTGTTCGTGTTCCATCTGGACACCTTCAGCACATTCGTGGTCACCGCCTGCGCCATCCTGCCCACCGGGCAGAACGTGGTCCTTTACGCCGTGCGCTACCGGGTGGGGCAAAGCTTGGCACAGACGACAGCGGTAGTCACCTCGGCGCTTGCCGTTCCGTTGTTGCTGGGTGCCGCATCAGTGATGAACTAATGCCAGCAGAAGTAGCATGGCGCCCCGTGGTGCAACACCGCTGGACCACGGGCACAACTCAACGGGGCACGCATCCGCCACGGCAACGACACGCGGCTCTGGGTAATCTTTTGAACGATCCGATTGCACATCAGCCAGTCGACCGGTGCAGCATTGAGACGATGCCCCATTACCAGGAAACCCGGCGGCCCTAGCTGTACTGCCCAGGGAGGTTGGTTAAGCGGCTGATGGGCGGGTGGCCTCCGATTGCGGTGTGGGGCCTGTGGTGATTGTAGTGGTGCAGCCATGCCGGGAGGGCGTTTCTGCGGGCTGATTCCGTGGCGTAGAAGCGCTTGAATGCCCACCCGTCGGCAAGGGTTCTGTGGAAACGTTCGATCTTTCCATTGGTTTGTGGTCGGTAGGGCCGGGTCTTCTTTGCCCTGATGTCCAGCTCCCGGCAGGTGTCACGCCAGAGATGGGATTTATAGGCCGCTCCGTTGTCGGAGAGGACCCGCTCCACGGTGACGCCACGGGCGGCGAACCAGGACACTGCACGCCTGAGCACTCCCACTGCAGTAAC